>JAKLJY010000053.1 GCA_023150895.1 Myxococcota bacterium
CTCCGCACCTCGCGCAGCCACGGCACTGCGGCTCGTCGGATGAACAATAGGGGGTCTACGAATTGGAGCCGCACCCCGCGCAACCGGGCGGCCTCGCGGCTAAGGCCCCGTGAACACCGTGCCCGGAGAGCCCATGCGCAGACGTCGACCTCACGTCCCGACCCCCGTCGTGCTCGCCTGTCTCGCGGCGGCGGTCGCCTTTGCCCACGGCTGCGGTGGCGGCGGAGACGGCGGAGGCGCCGGTGGCACCGGCCCCGATCGCGACGGCGGGGGGGGCACGGGCGGCCAGCTCCGGCCCGATGCCGCGAGTGGCGGGGCGGTCGTTCGTCCCGACGCGGGCCCGACCGGGGGCAGCGGCGGCACCGTCGTTCGACCCGACGCGGGCCCGACCGGGGGCAGCGGCGGAACGGTGACTCCACCCGACGCGGGCCCGACCGGGGGCAGCGGCGGCGCGGTGGGTCCTCCGGACGCGGCCCCGACCGGGGGCAGCGGCGGCGGGGTGGCTCCTCCGGACGCGGCCCCGACCGGCGGCAGCGGCGGCGTCGAGCCCGCGCCGGACCAGGGCGTGCCCGTCGGCGGCGCCGAGCCGCCCCCGGACGACGTCGCGGCCTTTTGTACCGACGCCTGCCCCGCGTTCGTCGCCTGTGGCGCCCCCGCCGACTTCGAGCCGCCGCCGGACGTGGTCGCGGCCTGTATCGAGGGCTGCCTGACCGAGTCCACCCCCGCGCAGCGCGCCTGCGTGCGGGCCCTGCCGGCGGCCGACTGCGACGGCCGAGCCGCCTGCCTCGCGCCGGATGCCCCCCCGCCGCCCCCGCCCGAGGTCGTCGACGCCTGCGACCGGGCCTGCGCCGTGGCGCTCGCCTGTAACGGAGTCGACCCCGAGGCGCCCCCCGCCGACCTGACCGACGCGTGCCGGGCCGGGTGTCTTTCCGAGTCCGACGAAGCGCAGCGCGCCTGCGTGCTCGACGCCGCGGGCGACTGCGAGGCCGTCGCCGGCTGCTTCACCGCCGGGCAGCCGGGCCCCGATCCGGCACAGCTCGCCGCCTGCACGGCCGCGTGCGCCACCGTCGTCGCATGCCAGGGCGCCGACGCCCCGGCGGACCTCGAGGACGCCTGCGTCGCCGGCTGCCTCGACACCGGTACCCCGGCACAACTCGACTGCGTCGCCGGCGCCGCCGGATGCGAGGCCGTTTCGGACTGCTTCGCCGGCGAGGCGCCCCCGGTCGACCCCGCCCTCTCGGCCGCCTGCGAGACCGGCTGCGACGCGGCCCTCGCCTGCGCCGGGGGGGAGCCCGGCGCCCCCGTGCCCGACGACGTGCGCGCAGCATGTGTCGACGGGTGTGTCACGACCTCGACGCCCGCCCAACGCGCCTGTGTCGCCGGCGCGGTGGGCGACTGTGAGCGCCTCTCCGCATGCTTCGCCGACGCAGGGCCCGCCCCCGATCCCGCACTGACGCTCGAGTGCGAGCGCGCGTGCGGCGTGCTCGTCGCCTGCGGAGGCGCGGGGCTCGGGGACGATGCGGCGCCACCCGAAATCGTCGACGCCTGCGTCGCGGGTTGCACCGCCGACTCGACGCCGGCGCAACGCACCTGTGTCTCCAACAACGACGCGGACTGCGCGGCCGCCCAAGCCTGTTTCGACGGAGAAATGCCATGAATCGCCCCGTGCTTTCGCTCGCATCACTCGCGCTCGCCACGGTCGCGCTGCTCGCATCGAACGACGCCCTCGCCGGGCCGACGGTCAAGAAGACGACCTGGTGGACCGAGGTCGGCCACCTCGACGTGGTCACGAATCGGTGGTTCGGGGGGTACGCGCTCGGGTATCTGAACCGGAACCCCGTGCAGTGCCCGGATGGACAAGAGTCCCTCCTGACGGGGCTGCAGGTCACGCCCGCGAGCGGTGTGTTGTCGCCGGGTGACTTCCCCGCGGGCGAGGAGGCTTTCGACCGCCTGGGGCCCTGGAGCGTTCGCTACCGGCACTACACGTTCAACGGGATCTCGTTCGAGTTCACGCTTCGGTCTCGCGGCTCCGCCACGGCGACGGGTACGTTCGACGGCGGGCTGCACGCCTCGACCTTCCTGACCCCGGGCGAGCAACGTCGCCTCGACCCGCGCTTCGAGATCCGCACGCCACCCGATCCGGAGTTCGACCGTGCGGCGCGCTCGTTCCGCCGGATCCGCTTCGACTACGTGGCCACGTTCGCGTGTGGCGACTCGACCCAGCTGCGCGCCGGAGTCCCCCAATGAGTGTCCGCGCGCGCTTCATCACCGCCGTGCTCGCGCTCGCGTCGACGGCGACCCCGGCCCTCGCCGCCGAGCCCGGCACGGGGTACGAGCAGGAGCCCCCCGATACCGTGGCCTGCCCGGCCGACGCCGTGCTGCTCAATGACTTCCCCGCCGCGGACGGGTGGCGCTACGAAGGCACCACCGAAGCGCAGGACAGTCACGCCGAGGGCACGTGCGGTGGGGGCGCCGGCGACGTGGTGCATCGTTTCGTCGCGCCGTCGGACGGCGAAGCGACCTTCCGCGTGCGCCCGCGCGGCCTGCCCGCGGACGACACGGACCCCGTGCTGTACGTCAGGACGGCCTGCGGACCGGGGGGCAGCGAGCTCGCGTGCGCCGACGACGGACTCGACGCTTCATTGCAACCCGAGGTCTCCGTCGAGCTGAGCGAGGGTCAGGAAGTGTTCGTCTTCGTCGATGGCTATCTCGACGAGGACACCGGCGCCTGGCGCGGCCCGTACACCCTGGAAATCGGCGGCGACTTCGTGGCGGGCCCGGTCGAGGGTCCATACATGAAGACCTGCCGGTGCTCGAACGGAACCGAAGCCCGCCTCTGCTCGGACACCCCCTGCGAGGACGCGAGCGACTGCGAGGCGTACATCTGTGGCGGGCAGGACCCCGGTGCGGCCGTCACCGCCTGCTTCGGCGGCGTGGCGGTCTGTGACACCCCCGAGCCGGTCGCAGGCACGGCCCTGCTCGTCTGCGACTGCTTCATCGGCGAGAGCCCGGCGATCCCGGCGCAGAACGCACTCTGCGACAGTGCCGGCGGCGCCCCCGACGCCCCGGCGGAGGCGGCCTGCACGTCATGGTGCACCTTCTTCACCGGGTCGGGCAGCCGGGGCCCCGCGCGCTGCGCCCGGGACCACGCCGCCTACACCAACACGCGACACTGCCCGACCAACGAAGAGAGCGGCATCGCCTACGCGCCGCGGGTCGTCTGTGACGCGGACGACGCGGCGGCGCTCGACTGCGGGAACGCGGAGTTCTGGGGCAACCGCGACATGGCCTTCTATCACATCGAAGGGTGCAGTTGCGGGTGCACCAACGTGGGCGACGGCTGCCCCGACCAGGACGATGCGGACGTCACCTATCGCAGCCACGACGTCGACGAATGCACCCGCCTGAACTTCGAGTGCCCGGAGGGGCAGACGAAGTTCTTCAAGCCCTACTGCGGCTGCGGCTGCGCCGGCCCGCTCGAACCGCTCTGCGCCGATCCGGACACGGGCAGCCGGGGCGTCCCCGATCCGGGCATCCCTTTCCGTTACACCGGCGACGCGGCGGCCTGCGCGGACCCGGCCAATTGGCCCGTCTGCGGGCCGAACGAGACGTTCTTCCTGTATGAGAACTGCGGGTGCGGCTGTTACGCCGGCGACGCCGCCGCCATCACCCTGGCCAATCCCCTCGACCCCACCTACATCATGGTCGCCAACGGCGGCTACCGCGCCGAGGCCGTCGACTGCCCGTTCAACGCGGAGCCCTTCGCCAACCCGTTCAACGGCGGCTGCACCTATCACACCGGCGAGTGCCCCGAACACGACGTCGCCGCCCGCATCATCAGCGAAGACTGGGACACCTGCCGTACGCGCGGCGTGACGTGCCCCGAAGGCGAGTACCCGTTCATTCACCCCCTCTGCGGCTGCGGCTGCATCCCCGACGGCGTCGTGGCCACGCGGGGTGAGCCCGGCCCGCCCTGAGCGCGGGCCGCGGGTCAGGGGGCGCGTTTCGGCTCGGGGCTCGACGCGCCCGGTTCGCCCTCATGCACGGCCGACGCTCCACGAAGCTGGATCACTGCAAGCGTCTCCCGGAGAAGCGGAAGCACCGCGAGGTCCTTCGGCCGGCCGGTCGCCTGCTTCGAGGCGATGATGTCTTCCAGTGAGGCCACCGCGGCGCTTTCGTCCCCCACGGGCACCCAATGACGTCTGGAGCGCAGCGATTCGAACGTCAGGCCCGGCGGCACCTGGTCGAAGAGAAAATCGATCGGCACGGCGGTCGATACGATCGACTCGGCCGGACTGAGATCGCTGAATCGGCGGGGGAGCGGCGCACCGAGAACCTCACAGAAGCGAACGAGCTTCTGCCGATTCCGCGGTGTTTCACGAATGAGCAGGTCGAGATCCATCGTCGTGACCGGCGCCCCGTGAAGCACGGCACCGGCGTTTCCGACGATGAGCGCTTCGAGGTGTGAGAGCCGCAGGGCACGCAGAACCTGCGCGAGGAATGCGTCGTCAGAGTGCATGACCCGATCCGGAGACGGGCCGCAGGAAGAAGCGGCGCTCCCAATCGCGAGGCCACATGAGGCTCCGGAGAATCAGAAGGAGATTCCCCGGATCGACATCGGGCAGGTGCGGCGCGATGCGCGCGAATTCCGCGAGTATGCGCTCCGTGAACTCGGCCTGCTCTTCCGGTGTGGGGTGTCGAAACTCCATGGGTCGATGGTGACCGGGCGCCCCGCCCCAGTCAAGGCGGCAAGGGCCGTCGATTCGCCGAGTAGGCGTCGGCGCGGGGGATCGGACGCATTGTCGCCCCGGGCCGGGGGTCAGGGGGCGCGCAGACAGCGCGTGACGGCAGCCTCGATGCGCCGGCGACTGGCCGCACCGACCCCGGCCGCGCGGGCGAACCCGGCCCAGCCGGAGACGGCGTCGGCCACGGCCGCCTGAATGCCCATTGCGTTCTCGACCGGGACCCCCGCCGCTTCGGCCAGCCGGCGCAGGGCGGCGCGACCGGGGGCCCGCCCCTCACCGGCGACGAGCAAGGTGTGTTCGCCACCGGGCCCCTCCGAAAACGTGAGGTCGTAGGCGGGGGTGCGCTGCCAGCCGCCGCCCGGTGCCGGCGATGCGCCCAACGGCGCCGCCCGCTGGAACGCGAACTGACGCAGGTGGTCGTCCCGGTTGTGCGACAACACATTGAAGACGACGTGGCGGTAAGCCTCCGTCACCGCGCGCTCGTCGCGGGTGGCGTGGCGGGTGAGTCTGAGGAGGTCGACGGCGTCGAAACCATGGCTCGCCTCAGCCTCGACGTCGAGCACCGCGGCGGCCGAGAGGACGTGTATCCGCCGCGTGCCCGCCCGGTCGAAACGACGCGACCCGAAGTAGCGCCCCCGGCGGCCCGTGAAGAGGCGGGGTTCCGCGACGACGAGGCCGGCCGCCTCGGCCATGCGGGCGTAGGCGAGTTCGATGACGGCGATGTCGGGTGGATCGAACGCCGGCGCGCGGAACTTGACGAGATACCCCGTCTCGTCGGCGGCGAGGGGCCCGGCGCCGCCCCGGAGCGAACCGTCCGGGCCCACGGCGAGCCAGACCTTCGGGCGCGTCCCCCCCGCACTGCCGCCGTGCCGGGCCAGCGCATCGAGCAGGTCGGCGTCGTGCCCTTCGAGCACGCGCCGCGTCGCCGCCGCGATGGCGTCGAGTCCCCCGTCGAGGGCGGCGTCGAAGCCCCCGACCTCACCGGAAAAGACCGTCGCAGGCGCAAACGCGAGCGCGCCCGGCCCCCCGTCGCCCACGATCAACAGACGATCCAAGCCCTCGAGGCGGGCCGGATCGAGGCCGGCTCGCCGGGCGGCACGGTCGACGAGCAGACGCCCCCACGCATCGGGCAGGCTGTCGGCCAAAAAGCCCGGCAACCCGAACCGCCGACGGGCACCGACCCGATGAACGCCCGCCACCGCCGGCGCCTGCCGAACGACGAGGTTGGCCCCGGCGTCCTCACCGGTTCGAAGCGCCTCCGGGGTCCATTCGAGGGCCGTCGTGCCCCCATCCGCGGGCGCGAGTCCGCAGAGCGGCAGGCCGTCGAGCGTCACCGCGGCCCGGCGCCCGGTCGTCACGACCGCCCCCGACGCGCCCGCCGCCGCACGGGCGGCGCGATGACCTCCTCGAGCGTCGACGGTGGATCCGGCGGCAGCAGGCCGTCGAGCTCACCCTCGCGCCCGAGGGCGTACATCACCCGCGCCAGCGTCTGCAGGGTGCCCCGGCCGGCCTCCAGCGCCGCCAGCGTCGGCGTCGACACACCCGCCCGCGCGGCCAGGGCGGCCTGTGCCTCGTTGCGCTGCAGACGCAGGGCCCGCAGGCGCGTACCCAGCGCGGCGGCGTAGTCGTCCGGGGTCATGATCGAAAACATTGTTTCGATTATCCGCGAAACCAGGCCTTTTTGAAAAAATTCGTTTGTGTTGTTGGTGGCTGAGGGCCGAGTCGGCGCCGCGGGCACCGGCAACGCCGTCGCTGACGACCTCAGACGCCCGGTACCAGCTTCGCCCGATGACCCGCCAGGAACACCCGATGGCCCGGCGTCAGACCCCGCACCCGCGACGTGGACTCCAGACCGAGACGGCTCCGATCCGCGGGCGTGATGCGCGCGGAGACCAGCACGGTGCCGTCGTCGGCGACGCTGATCAGATGCTTGTCGAAGAGGGCATCGAGGTGGGCCGCGAGCAGCAGCCCGTTGTGAACGTCCAGGCGTTCGGCATCCGTCTCGCATTCGGCCCACGGCTTGATGTGGCTTGCGCGCAGGACCTCGGGCACCGTGATGCCGGTGATCATGCACTGGCCGGCGGCGAGCTCCAGCAGCCCTTCGCGAAACACGTCCTGACCAATCCGCTGGCGCGCGAGGCGCTCGGCCTCGGTCGTTTCCGGCATCCCGCCCGCCCGCCGCTGAAACCGGTGAAGCAGCTCGTCGGGCAACGTCCTCGAGAACACATACGCGCGCTGAATGAGGACCTGTGCGGCGCTCAGCGAGGTCGCCCCGAACGCGCCCACGGCGCCGGAGGGCAGCGGGTTCGTCACGGGGGAGGCCCCGCCCTTCAGGGCGTCCACCACCTTGTGTTGCGAAAAGGCGACGACGATCAGCGTCGTCCCGACATTGCTGAGCCACAGGCGCATCGACGTGCGCGAGCTGTCGAAGGCGAGCCACGGACCCTCGGCCGGCCGCTCGACGTCGAAGCCGGTGTCACTGGCAATCTTCTGCAGCAACGTGCGCTCGGTGATGCTCAGCGGGTGGGCGGTCATGGGTCCTCCCGAGTGCCGGCGCGCCGCCCCGCCCGGCGCGGGCCCGCCCGATCCTTCGCGAGCATCGCTTCGGCCCGGGCGCGCTCTCGACGCAATTCGGCCTGGAGCGCCTCGACGGAGGGCAGGTAGGTCACGTATCGCGCGGCGAAGAGCTGCTCGCTGTCGTGCAGGCTCGAGTAACGCGCCACGGCGTCGTTCTTTTCGGCGCACAGGATGAGGCCGACCGTGGGACCGTCGCCTTCGTGCCGGCAAAGGTCGTCGTACAAGCGCACGTAACCGTCCATCTGCCCCACGTCCTGGTGCGTCAGGCTCCCGAGCTTGAGGTCGATGAGCACGTAACACTTGAGGATGACATGGTAGAAGACGAGGTCGACGTAGTAGTTCTGATCTTCGAAGCTGATGCGCTTCTGACGCCCGATGAACGCGAACCCGGTGCCGAGTTCGAGCAGAAAGTGCTGCAGGTTCTCGATCAGCGCGCCTTCGAGGTCGCTCTCGTGCAGGCCGTGCGCCTCGGGAAGCGACAGGAAGTCGAGCACGTAGGGGTCTCGCAGCACGTCGACGGGCCGCTCGACGATCTGACCCTGCGTCGCGAGCGCCATGACGCCGGCTTTGTCTCGGCTTTTGAGCAGACGCAGGAAGAGGTGCGTTTCGATCTGCCGCCGCAGGTGCGGAACGGACCATCGCTCTCGCTCGGCTTCGATCTCGTAGAACAGGCGCTCGGGCTCGGACTCGACGGTCATGAGCGCGCGATAGTGCGACCAGCCGAGAAGAGGCGAGAAGCCCCGTGATGTCCCGGCGACTTGGACCGCTCGCTCGAGATCGGCGAGCACGGACCCGGACCCCGCCGCCTCCACGGTCGCCAATTCGCCACTTGCGATGTGGCGAATCTCTGGAACCCGGTCGCGGTAGGCCGTGAAGAGGCTTCGGAAGTACCGCAGGTTGGTGGTCGAGAAGCCCCGACCAAAGGCCTCAGTGAGCCGTGCCGACAGCGACTCGATTACCTCATCGCCGTAACTGGCCCGTTCATCACCGCCTTGCACGTGCTCTACGAGCTCGCGGCCGATGTGCCAATACGTGAGCACCATCTCGTTGTTGACTGCACGAACGACGCGGGCACGGGCTTCGTTCAGTCGGTGGGCGATCCGCTCGAAGAGGTCGCCGGCGACCGCGGTCGGCTCGCCCGTGTCGTCGGGCTCGGGCGTGACGAACCGGCGGCTCTCAGCACGTGCTGCGTCAGCGTCCGATGATGCGCGGGGCCACCGTGTCCGTTTCTTCATGGAGTGTCCTCAGAATCCGAGCTCACGTGCTCATCGCCGGTCCAGAAGATCGGCGGTGGTGGCGAGGGGGGGTCGTATCGTCCGTGTTCGAGACGCAGCTACGATACGAAGCCGGGTGCCGGCAGCAAAGAAGCTGCTGGGCATTGCTGATCCGTTGTCGGGGTCATCGTCGGCTCTTGCTGGTGCTGCCTGCGATTTCGGAATCACCCGACGGGAGAAGCTCAGCCCAGGGGATGTCGTCTTTGTCCCGACCCGGTGTCCCGGAGGCGGTCGGAATCATGCACGCGACCTGATGACGACGACTCTTCAGGGTTTCGTACAAACGCAGGTCGACATCGACCCCCAGGACGCACGCGACATGCTCGACCGGCGGAACCATGCCGGTGCGCCGCCGTGTGACACGACCGACCCGTTGGGTCATGCGCGCCGGATTCCAGGGCAGATCATGGTGCACGACGGCGGGCTGTCCCCCGTCGAGGTCGATGCCCTCGGACAGGTTGTCCCGCGCGACGATGACGACGGGCTTCTGGCGGCCCGCGAGGCGGGTGAACCGCTCGATGTAGGAATGCCCGTCGCTGCTGGCCCGTTTGAGGTCGGCGAGTCCCTGTGGTGCGACGACCTCGGCGCGCCGCTGGAGCCGCGCCGACAGCGCAGCCAGGAGCGCGTCCTGGGTTTTCACGAAGTAGCAGAACACGAGAACATGGTGTCCGTGGTTGACGAACTTCTCGACGAGTTCACACGTGGCCTGCACTTTCGGGTGGAGGCCGCCGTTGTTGAGCCCATCCTCGAGCGCGCGCGAGAGCCCGCCCAGACCGGCCCGTTCATCCTTCCAGAACTGACTCTCCTTGAATGCGTCGGTGCTCGACGTCAGCATCCGCTGAAGGGTGTCGTTGCTCTTTGTGCCCTCGACGATGTTGGGGAGCAGCTTGGCGATCTGGTAGGCGACACCCCACGATTCAGAGACCGGAACGACGTGGGGGGGGTAGGGAAACGGGACCGCGGCGATGTCACGTTGAATGTCGTCCGGGCCCAGTTCAGTCAGACAAGCGTGCGCGTCCTTGATCGTCCGCCTGAAGTTCTCGGCCGCCTTGGCCGCCTCCTCCGAGACGGAGAGGTTCAACGACCCCTCGCGCCAGAGTCTCACGACATGGCTGACCGCATGACCGTATGCCTTGAGCGGTTCGAAGCGACCGGCTTTGCGAGTCGGACTCTCGGGCCGATTGAGCTCGAACATGTTCACCATGCCGTGAGTGCTCAGCTGGAAGGGCGTCGCGGTCACCAGCAAGAGTCGTGATGAACCACAATACGCTCGCAGCCGCGCAGAGACTTTCCCGTTGCCGTGCGTTGCATGGTGTGCCTCGTCGAGCACAACGAGTCCGCCCTCCCCTGGCCCGCCCATTCGCAGGGCTTCCTCACTCCGGGTGGTGACCGTCAGCCACTGCGGCAGGGTTGAGCCGAAGAGCCACTCCGCTTCCTCACCCTCCCACTTCTTTCGCATTGTGTCATTCGGGCAGATGACCGTGACCTTTTGGATCCGCCCGCGCGCATCACCATGCACCTCGGCGAGGTAGCGCGCTGCGAGCAAGCTGACGATGGTCTTGCCGGCGCCAGGACGGTCGCGGAGCAGTGCGACCGACCCTGGCTGAACGAGGCGCCGGGCCAGGTCGAGTGCATGCTCTGCCTGGCGGAGAGAATTCGAGTCTCCTCGAGGGGGTTCCTTTCCTTGACGGTCGGTTCGGTTGTTGCGATAGGCCTCGAGCCAACTCGCAACGAGTTCGAGGTCTGCGGATCGGTAGGCGGGTTTCATGCTTCTTCCTCCCGCGCGGCGAGCGCCCCAACCAGGGACGAGAAGTGCGAAAGCAGGTCGTGCTGACCGCTCTTTCTCCGCATCTTGCCCGGTCGAAGTGACGCCACGAACGTGTCGAACACAGCCTGAACGGCCTTCTCCTCTTCCTTGCGAGTGCGCTTCAGCGTCTCCGACTTCAGCATGCTCACGGTCTCCTCGTCCAGGTCATCCGGGCCAATCAGCCGATCGCGGAGGAGCCGCGCCAGAGCGGGAAGCCCATCTGCCTGCGGGAAAACCAACCTGTCGGTCTTCTCGGTTCGGCTGCCTTTCCCCTTCTGCGGACTCGGCCCCTCTTCGCCCGTCGCCGTGCGCTTTCGCCGCCGCAGCCAGTCGAGAAGGGCATTCGCTTCCGGATCCGGCCGCGTGGCGCGGCGTGTGAAGAACTCCGTATCGCCGGCCGGTGGGTGAAAGTCGATCTTGATCGCCCGACGTCCCGTTTCGGGATGGGTGACGAACAGTTCACAGTCCGCGGCGAGGAGCGTGAACCCATGGTAAACGTTCTGGACGCCTTCGACCGTGCGCCCCTGATACTCGATCGCAGTCGGCGGCTCGTCGTACTCGAGTTCGAGGTCCCCCGTGAACGCGTCGGACGTGCCATACGCTCCCGACTGCGGATGGAAGGCCGCGAACACGTTGGGCGCAGGCAGGATCCCCTCGAACTCGGCGCTCGCCGGGGGGGCGACGAGGCGCGCCGACGACTCGAAGCCGTTGGCAGACTTCCAGGCGTCCAGGAAAGCCCTCTCCTCTTCCGTCGGCATCGTGAGCCGCACGAGCATTTCGCGGTTGGACTCACGGCGGCCGCGCTGTTCACCGCCACCGAGCGCGCTCTGCGTGAAGTTCGCCGACCCGATCAGAATATCGGAACTGCCATCGTTCCAGCGGAACGCATACAGCTTCGCATGAAGCATGCGACTTCGCCCCTCCGACCGACCGCTTCGCGTCACGATCTCCTCCGGCGCCGTCGAGCCGAAAGCCACGCTCTGAGTCGCGTTGGCGAAGACCCCAACGGGGAAGACGACCGCACCCGACTCTGCGCGAGACGAGATCACCTCGACCGTCGCCTTCGTGGCAGCGAAGCGGAGAACCGATTCCGCTGCGGCCTGGTTCCCGCTCGCACCGAAGGGCGGCGAGATGACGGTCACGTGGGTGGCGCGCTTGCGTCCGATGCCGCCCATCGCCTCCTTGATGAGGTCACGCGACGCATCGAGCGAATGGACCAGGTTTACGTCTCCTTCGCCGTCAGGCCGGGCCCACTTCGCCCAGTCGACTGGGGTCATACTCTCGATCGCGCGCATCGATCGCGTGACGGCGCCCTCCTCGGCCGGATCGGACTTGATGCTCTCCCCCAGTGCCCCGAGCGCGGCCAGAAGCGTGATCGCGAGTCCGGGCGGCGCTTTACTGGTGCCTGTCTGAGCGTACACCAGCTCCCGATTGCGAAACAGACCCCCCATCGTCAGGTTCGCTGACGTCACGTAGGCCCGAATGTGCCGGTCCTTGTCGGCGGTCTCGAACTCGAAGATGCCGAATTTCGCGTGCAGGCGCCGCCCGCCCACCGAGAGGCGTTGCAGCCAGTCGGGCATGACGGGGCCGACGGTGTTGTTTGGGAGTCTCGCCGAGATGACCGTGAAGGTCGCCGGATGCATCGTCGAGGCGATCAACGCCTTGCGCCGCTCGCCCCGACCCTCTGGCTTCGCGCCGACTTTCGGCATCAAGGCGGGGAGCAGATGGTCACAGACCGCGAAGTCGTCGCAGTCGTGCGTGACGCAAACTCCTCGGAGGAGGCGAGCCCCCTTCGGGATGTCACCGACCATGAGGTCGAGCGTGCAGGGCTGGTCTTTCGGGGTCATCACGCCTCTCCCTTCTTCGCGATGTCACTTGCGAACGCAATGAACGCCTTGAGGCGCGCCCTCGGGATCGGGCTCAGCATGGCGCCGCGAGCGTCCACGGACTCGGCGTCCGAGTCATCGCCTGCGTCCCCCTTCCCGGTCACTTGCGCCTCCTCATCCGAGTCCTCGATCTCGATGCGGTTCGTCCGCTTGATCTCCATCGACCACGGCGAACGGCCGCGAGCGCCGAGGACGCGCTGATGGAGTGTGAAGAGATCCTGGCCGGTCAGGCTGTTCCCCCGCGCTCGCACGAGTTGCTCGAGCGCCTCGACCTGAGCCAGCGCCGCGCGGGCCTCCGGGCCCGCACTCGAGAGGAAGCCCGCGACGGACGCGAGATCCTCCACAACGGTCGCCGGCTGCCCGACGTGCTCCGAAAACCGCTCAGGCACTCCGAAGTAGCCGCGGAAGACGTCCTCGAGCTGAGCGACGATGCGCCCCAGTTGGACGGCGGCCGCCCAAGGCACCTTCACGGCTGAGGGCAGCTTTCGTGCATCGAATCCCTCTTCATCGAGCCGCAGTGCTGCCCTCAGCGTTCGGTAGTAGGCGTCGGTATCGAGATGCCGAATCCCATAGAGGTCTTCTCGAAGCCACTCCTTTCGAGTGGGGTGGAGCGTCTTGTCGAACCACCGCCTCAGGCGCTTCAGGTCGCGAATTCTGGCTCGCCCCGCGGGCGCCTTCAGCAGGCCGAGTACGGCCTTGCACTCGTCCGTGTCGCGGAGGTTGGAGACGAGCCGTTCGCCCTCGTCCGTCAGTTCGGGCGACAACTCGTTCTCCCAGCTCACGAGACCGAGCTGCTCGGCGAGGCGCCGATGACCCCAGAGCACGGCCGTACCGTTGAGCCCGATGCGTTTGTCGAGGTCTTCAATCGACCCGCGCTGGTCCCTAGGGGCGTTGTGACGGGCGGATCGGAGGCCCCCCAAGGCGAGGTTGTCGGGTCGACCGTCGATACCGAGAGCGACGGACCAGATGCAGATGTGCTCGAATCGACGGAAAGCGTCCCGGGGCTCGAGGTCTTCGCATTCCTCCGAAAGTGCGACCCCGAGGACGTAGAGCGCCAGAGACTTCGCCCGCCGTTGCGCTCCGGTGAATCCGGGAAAAAGGAGGTCGGCGACGACGGTTTCCGCGGCGCGCAGGCCAAGGGGATCCGTCGACTCACCGTCCCGGTCGACCACCCTGTATGCGCCGAAGCCGATGGGAAACGACTGCGATATCGGAGTACTTCTCGTTCTGGTTGCCAAGGTCTGTCCTTTCAGGTTGTTTCACCCGGCCGGGTGTCGGCGGGATGCGCGACCCGCGGATCGGCGGGCGGGGGGTCGAGTGGGGTCTGGTAGGCGCGACCCGACCGGGCGGCGAGGGCCATGTGGTCGTAGGCGTCGAGGATGAGGCGCTTGGTGCGGTATTCGCCGTGGGCCTTCACGTCGTTCTTGCTGACGATGGGGAAGGTCTCGAGGACGTAGTCGGTGTCTTCGCGCGTGAGGCCGTACAGGTGGAAGAACGCGGCGTCGAGTTCGGCGCGCAGGAGCGCCCGGCGCTCGGGGTCCCAGCGGAACGGCGGGCAGGGTACCAAGTGGACCACGGTCGGTGAGGTAGATGCATCGATGTTCACGGAATGATCGCCCCGACTAGCCTCGTCACCGGTCGTCGAAACGGCAGCGAAAGCGCCGGAACGGCGTCCTCCGCAGCTCGCTGAGCGCGCTCGATTGCTCTTGGCGTATCGCCGCTGCTCGCCGTGCCGTTCGGTCTCGAAAGTGCGGGCCTCTCAGGCCTCCCAAGGAGTTCGTTCAGCCAAAGCACGACGCGCCAGTCCGGCACGACTTCGATTCCTGAGGGTCGCTCGAGGACGCCCAGCACGACGGACCGCACCGCGATGCCCTCGGTGTGAACCCCGTCGCTCACGGAGAAGACGAAGAGTGATTCCGGCGCGACGCTGGTCGCAGCGACGGTGCTGACCTCATCCCGAGCTGCTGCAAGCGCGGCCTCGACTACCTGAACCCCTGTGCCCAGGAGTCGATGGGCGTCGTCGCCGACGCGGTGGCGCTGCAGATGCAGCCGTTCGTACCGATCTCGGATGAAGAACCGTGGCGTCCGCCACTTGGCTGGCGTCTCGAACGACAGCAACCCCTCA
The DNA here is from genome assembly GCA_023150895.1 of Myxococcota bacterium. Classification (GTDB taxonomy): domain Bacteria; phylum Myxococcota_A; class Bradymonadia; order UBA7976; family UBA1532; genus CAINDO01. The sequence continues at coordinate 14,415 of JAKLJY010000053.1, forward strand.
TCGGACTCGAGCAGGCGCTTCCCGTTCGCGCGAAGGGCCGCGCGAAGGAACGGAAGCAGGTCCGGCAGGTCGAGTTTCGGCACCGTCGGGGCGTCGACCCCAAATTCGAAACCGGCCGTGTGGCCAACCAGCGCCTGCACTGCGGAAACGACTTCCTCCCCACCGAGCGTCGCGGCGCGCGCGTCGAACCATGAATCCAGGTCGGCGATCGGGACCTCGGCTGCTGCGGACATCAACTCGGACAGGGCCGAGGGCGGCGCTGCACCGAGCACGAGCCCGTGGATATCCTCGGGCGACGTCTGAACGCTCCGAAACGTCACCGCGATGCGGTCCAGTTTCTCCAGGAGCTTCGCCCAGATGCGCCCCTCGACGGTTGCCGGATTGCGCATCATGTACACTTCCACGGGGTGCTTCTGCCCGAAGCGATTCAGGCGCCCCACCCGCTGGTGCATTCGCATCGGGTTCCATGGCAGATCATAATGGACCAGCGTATGGCAGTTGTCCTGCAGGTCGATCCCCTCTCCGGCTGCCTCCGTGGACACCAGAAAGCGAAGACGACCTTCGCGGAAAGCGGCCGCAGTTTCCAACCGGTTGCTGGTCGGCCGCGACTGAACGTGACCCGAGCGGTCTCTCAGTTCGAGGTAGCCGTCGCCGTTGATGAAGCCCACCGACTCGGGGCCGAATCGGCTTCTGAGGTCCGAGACAATGAGCGCTTGTGTGACTTTGTACTCGGTGAAGACGAGGAGGGTCGTACCAGCCGGTCGCTCGGCGATCAGCGCCTGAAGGACGTCGAGACGGGACTCGCGTTCGACGGCCGCCGCAGCATCCACCAGTTCTCGGAGCGATGGCACCTCCTCCTCGCTGATTTGAAGGCAGTCCATCCACTCGTCGATCTGGGCCTCCAACCGTTCGCGTTCGAGCCCGGCTGCCTCTGAGGTATCGTCATCGAGCGCGCGAAGGCGAGCCCACGCAGCGTCGAGTTCGGTCTGGCGCGTCTGGGGACCAGCGGTCCCATTCAGCTTCTCCAGTCGCTTGCGAAGGGCGCTCGCAACGGCGGCCACAGAACTCGCGGCCAGCTTCTGCAATGTAATGAGGACAAGCATGACCGTGCGCTGGCTGCCGAGCAGCATGCGCCTGGCAAACACCTTGCCGCTCGCGATGAACGTTGTGAGCTTGTCGTAGAACGCCTGCTCCTCCGCGGAGTAACCGTACGTTCGGTCATGCACGACGCTCGGCTTGAAGAGCCGTTCTCCGCGCATGTCCGTGACGTTGCCCTTGTTGTTGCGAATCACGACCGAGGCGAGGTTGGGCAGCGCGGCTTTCAAGCCGAGCCTTGGATCGAACCGATCGCGCTCGAGCAGCGAGAGTAGGCTCAGGAAACCGAAGTCCTTACCTCGATGGGGCGTGCCAGTGAACAGCAGCAGGCCACCGATCAGGCGTTGCTCGTCCATCTTCCGCAGAAGTTCCAGCGCAAGCGTCTGCCCGCCACGTTCGTCGGCGTTCAGATGGTGCGCTTCGTCGACCACGACGAGATCCCACGGTTCAGCCGCCAGGATGCGGTCCCAGCGCATCTTGTGGTCCATGCGGAGTGTATGCATCGAAGCGACGACCACGCGGTGAACGTTCCAGTAGTCGGCCGACGGGCGATCGACGTCGGGATTGTAGACGCTGCTCCGGATATCGAACATCTCACGCAGGCGGGTCTGCCACTGTTCGACGAGCGCGGCAGGCGCGAGCACAAGCAGCCGCTGCACGACCTTTCGGCCGAGCAACGGGGAAAGAATCAGACCGGCCTCGATCGTCTTTCCGAGTCCGACGTCGTCCGCGATCAGCCATCGCGACGGCCAGCGCTCCAAGACGCGGTGGGCGACCCACAACTGGTGCGGAAGGAGCTTCACGCGGGACCGGGAGAACACCCCCCACCTGTCGCTGGTCGAGCAGATGGCGTGGGCGAGGAGTTTCGACCCGACGACGAGTGGTGTGCCCCACATCGCGGCGGCCAGGGCCTCCTCGGGTGCAGCAATGGACTGCGTTTCGTGAGCGAGGACCTTGAGGATTGAACCGCTGTCGAACTCGACGACGAGAACGTCGCCCGATTGGGAGATGATTGTTCCCTGGCCGTGAGTGGGGTGCTGCACGCGAGTCGGCATGACGGGAAAACCTAACCGATCAGGTCGTCGGCATCGAGTTCGAGGGGCGTCTTGCCCAGGCCGTGGAAGTCCGCACGGTGGGGGCCGATCATTGTGCCCAGCCACTCCAGCACGTCCTTGCTGGCATACGACTCGCCCACGCGATTCGAAAAGAAGCCAAGCCGACGCAGGACCTGCGTCAACGTCTCGCTGGGTTCGTAGCCCCCGACCAGTGGCATCGCCGTCAGGTCGGTGCTTCCAATGACGCCGAAGTACCGAAGTTCGCTTTGAATCCACTGAAGTCGGTTCATCGCGCCCGCCATCGCAGGGACGTCTGCGGAATCGGGGTCTCCCGCCAAGTCCGGGTCGGTCGCTGGCGCGAGGACGGCATGGGAGCCCGGGGTCGCCCGTTCCCAGCGCAGGGACTCGGCATAGGTTCGCCACCATTTCGTTGCGGCGTACATGTCCGGCAGAACACGCATCCAGAAGCCGTACGGGCGGTAGCGAGGCATCCGGTCCCGACTCCACTCGTCCAGAAAATCGGTCCACGTCCCGTCGGGCGCCGCGTCCCCAAAGAGGCGGTCGAACCACGTCTCGTGGCGATGGCGGGACGAATGCCTCTTCAGCAGCAACTCCACGAACCCCCGATGTTGGGCCGCCTTCAGGCCGAGCCCCTGCACATGGGCGAGCAGGAAGAGAACCAGCCAGGCGCGCTTCGTGTCCGGGTGGGATAGATCGCCCTTGAGCCACGCGCCGATGCGGGCAGGGGTCTCGGGCGTCCATTCTCTCGGCCAGAGTTCATCTCGCAATTCAGCCAAGCGTTTCATGCGATAGTCGGGGTCCGCCCACGTCTTCCAGAGAGCGTCGAGCCACCGTTTGGCCGCCTCCTCGGACAAGGGCGGTCTTTCCTGCGCTGCGGCCTTGGATTCCTCCTGCTCGGTGCCCGACCGATCTGGAAGCGCGCCGAAGAGCGCGATTTCGACGGATTGAGACTCTTCTTTCGAGAGTTCGGCTGCCTTCGCCGCCTGCTGCCAATTCTCGCGCGTGTTCGCCCACGGCAAGCCTCCGAGACGCCTGACCTCCTGCGCGAGTTGGGGACGAAGGCTGCCACGTGCCAAGTACTTCGAAGCCGCCATGCGGCGCGGCGAAGTCGATGCAGTCCGTGCCCATCCTGCCAGCGTCGAGGCGTCGGCGCTCAGTTCACCGCGAAGCCGAAGGAACACGTCGAGCCGGGTGGGGCGTTCAACCAGACCCGAGCCCGCAACGCGGTCATCTGGCGCGAACGCGCTCCGCATGAGTTCGTCCTCAAACGAACTGCGCCGGGTGGAGAGCTCGCTACTAAGGTCATTGGCCGCCGGCGGCAGGAGCAACTCCGAAATACGGGCCATACCACCATCACGTCCTGGCAGGCGCAGTTCTCGGGCCCACTCGGCCAGCGCGCTCAACTTCCCTGACGGCCGTGGCCCGCCTTCTGACTCCAGCGTTTGCCAGCACTCCGATTCTGCGAGCGCTGCCAGTCGATCGAGGTCGTTGAACGAGATGTGGTGATGCGAGCGGTCCGTCCATGCGCGCAGCTGCGGCACGAGTTCGAAGTCGACTTGCCTGACCTTGAGCAGTCGCCCAACGATGACTGACACGTTGTGCTTCACCACCGGGCCGGCGCACGCCATTAGTTCCGGGATGGCCGAGAGCAAAGGCGCGACCCGCTCATCAGCGGCGGCATCCGATGCCGAGTAGATGGAACATTCGTCGGTGATAGGACCCACCATCGCCGGCCACGGCGCACCCAACCCCGAGGGCACGGCCGCGCGTTCGCTTATCAGCCGCCCCAGCCCACAGTCACGTCCGTGCAGTCGCGTCTGAACCAAGAGCTTGGCCTGCTCAGGTTGTCCGCCGCCGAGACCGCGAGCGAGGACGTTCCAGAGTCCACTGATGAACGACTCGTTCCCCCGTCGAAGCCCGATGAGGTCGCGGACGTCCGACTTCGCGACCGCGTCGGCGAGTTCGACCAGCGCTCGCCCCAGCTCATCTCCCAATGCATCGAGCGTTTTCGTCGACTTGTCGGCCTTGAAGTCGACCCGCACCCGCCCCGTATCGAGCTTGAACTCACCGTTGATGCAGTAGCCCAGTTCCCAGCACTCCTCCGTCGGGGCGACCACCCAGAAGGTCGGAACCTCGGGCGGCATGGCCACCGGCACGCCGTTGTCGTCCAGCGCGAGGAGGAGCGTTCGAGTGCTGTTCGCGCGCGTCGTCGAGCGATAGCGCAGGAGCCGCCTGGCCACTGAGCATCTGCCGATGGGCGCGGGCGTCCGCGTTACGTTCCACCCTTGGGCGCCGGGCAGGTCGATCGGGTCGAAGACGACTCGGCCACCGTATTGGGGCGGCAGACTGATGGCCGAGACCTGACGCGCCATGGCCGTGAACACGGCCCGCACGGGCGCCAAGCGCTCGAACATTTCGTCAAGAAGTGGCTCATGCTCATGCTCGTGCTGCGTGCAGAGCGGCAGCTCGATCGTCGTGGCGGGGTGACCCTCGACCTCTTGCACCGGGCTCAGTGCTTCGCCCGTGACCTCCGCGGGAATGAGGGCAGCGTCGAATCGAAACGCCAGTGAGCCCGAGCGGACCACCGGGTCGTCACTGACGAAGTGGACCGACTTGAATCCGAGGCCAAACCGACCGGTGCTCTGAACACTGCTCGTCGCGTGCTCGTTGTCCCGCTTTGCGCTGACCTGAAACCGTGCCATCAGGTACAGGTCTTGGTCCCAGCGAAGCTCCTTGCCGAGGGGGAAGTCGGAGCCGCCATGGTCGTTGATCAGACGGCCCCAGTGTGACACGCGCACAGTGGGACTCGCGGCCCCCGGCACAGCCATGATCTCGATGTTCACAGTCCGGGCTTCGTCCGGCAGGCGCTCGAGCCTGAGCATCTCGCGTCGTTGTTCGAGCGCGTCGTCCGCATTCTGCAGCAACTCCAGCAGGACCGATGCGCGTGAGTACGCGTAGTCCTCGAGCATGGCACGAACGCGATCTCGCAGAGCCCCGGCCACCCGAGGGTCCCGCAGAAGTTCCGTCAGGCGCTTGCGGGCCTTGCGAATTTCCTGATCGTGTTTCACCCGCTGCTCGCTGTCATTCGCACTTGCCGAGCCGAGCTTGCTCCGGGTCAGGTCCCGTAGGCATTGCTCCACGCCGCCGAGTCTCGTCGATTCCCCCAAGCGGAATTCCGCCAGCTTGACCGGAAGTTCCTCGAGCAGGAGTTGCCGTGCCGGCTCGATGCTTGCCTGCGCTCCACTGACGACCTTCGACCACCACCCGTCGAATCGTGCCGACACGAAGTGCGGCCCGAGGATCGCCCGCGCAAACGTCGAGCCGGTTTCTTTCAAGACCGCCATTCGGTCCAAAGCGCCGAGATTCGCGAGACTGTAACGACGGAGGACAATGTCGAGTGCCCATTGCTCCTTTCCTACACGCTCGACGAGTTGCGTGACATCGCCGCTGAGTTTGATGGAGAGCTGCGCGCCCACCAGGCTCGTCGCTCGAATCTCGCGCGGCTTGGTGTCAGAGAGAAAGAACCGAACCGTTCGCTGGGTACGGAATATGGGCAACCCGACACTGATCTCGAGTTCGTGACGGAGGTCCTCGATCTTCTGATGACCGAGCCAGCCTTGGAAGGCGGCGTTCAGTTCGCCGTCCGTGGTGCCGCACAGGCTGAAGACGGCGGCCAAGACGGGCCATTGCACCGGACCGCGGTACCGCTCGAGGTGCTTGATGACGTCTTGCGCGTCCATTAGTCGCGGGCCACCCGTCGGGTGCGGCCCATCTCCGGCCGCGGGGCCGTCGAACTCATCGACCCCCAACCACTCACGGGTCTTCGAGTGGGGTTGGTACGAGGGCGGAACGTTGAGCTTCGCCGCCGTCAGTTCGCGGGCAGGCCGCCATCGATTGTTCGCGGCGAGGACGTTCAAGCGGGTCAAAAGGTTCCGGGCAACGTCCGGCTTCAGGTGGCCGGCCAGGGCGAACCAGGCATCGGTGAGGTCCGTCGCGTCGTCGGCGTTTTCCCGAGGCACGAGCGCGTTCAGAGTCTCCACCCAGTCGGACTCGTTGAGGTCGCCGGTGAGAGCCTTCGCCAAGCCGATCGAGTCGGTCTCATCGATGCCGATTCTCGTGGCCTCCTGAACGAGCGACCAGCCTCGGCGGGCCTTGCCGAGCGCGTCCGCTTCCAGGAGCGAGTGCCAGATATCCGACGCGAAATCCGCCCCCGTCGGTGCAGTCACCCAAGCGGACGGCACCTGCCGATCATGAAGCACGGCCTGCAATCGTTGGGCAATGTTGCGGCCGTCGTTCAGGTGATCGCAGAGGACTCGCAGGTCGTCGGCGTTCGATCCCGTGATCGTCGACGCGAGGGCAATCTCGGGCGTCCGCAGGCTGGTCACCAGAGCGCGCACCGCCCCTTGAAGGGACGGGTCGCATGCCAGGTCGTCGATGACGTTGCGTGGCGCAACGCCCGGCAGGTTCTCTCGTTCATGACCAGCCGGGATCCATGGGCAACTGAGAAGTTGCTCCCGGAGATCGGAGAACTCGCGGGGCAAGGGCACAGCGCTGCCTGTGGGTTGCCTGAGAGCTCCCAGAACGAGACTCGAGAGGCGATGGGAGGCATCTTGCCGCAGCGCAACGGCCACCAGTGCCGCGGCGCCAAACTCGCTCAGGACCTCGTTGTACAGGCGCTGGACCCGCTCCTCGGGCACCGGCTCGATGATGAATACGCCCGCGTCGATGTCCGTGGGCACGGGCAGGCCCGCTCGAAAGGTCCGGCCTGGTTGTAGCGGCACAAATGTGCGGCCGTGAGTCGAACTCGGCTGGGCTGCGTGCAGCGGCAACCCGTCGAACAGGGCTTTGTCCAGAGTGGCGATGCTCAGGATCGCGAGTCGTTCCTCGTCTGGCAGCGACTCGGCGTTCAACTCGTGTTTCCGAGCGACCAGCATGTCGATCAGATCGCGGTCCGTCGGCTCCGCGATTGAGAGCGTCTGCCACTGCTCACCGGTGAACTTCTTGAGCCCATCGCTCGCGACAACTGTCCAGAGCTCGCCTCGTTGCCGCATCACCGCCTGGATCGCCAAGCGAAGAGTCGCGTCGCGTGGCTCCACCCGCAGGGTCGTCGTCACGTCGTCGACTTTCGCAGCGTTGCCGTGGACGAGCAGGCGCAGCGCCTTCCGCAAGTCTGATGATTCGAGTTGATGGGCGTCCGCAAAGCGGGCGAGCAGGGCGTGCCGAGCGGTAGGGTCCGTCGCGACATGCTCGGCCTGCGCGACCGCGGCCTGCGCGACGGTTTCCGGTGACACGCAAGCGATCCCCTCGATGCCGTCAAGGAGGTCGACGATGCAGGGCGATTCGGCGTCGGGGAAAGCGTCGGCAAGAGCCTTGATCCACTCGCGTGCCTTTCGGACCTCCGCCGCTCGACCGCGCGGGGCGGCCGCCTCGTCCTCCCCATCCTCCATCTCGAAGTAGAACACGAGACGTGTCTGGGCTCGGCGCTGGAGTTCAGCGGCGGTGAGGAGGAACTCGGGTTGCCCTCCGGGCGACCACCCTGGGATCAACGGTAGGTGCCGAAGCTCCGCCGACTCCATGACCGCCTTCAAGCCGATGACGCCGATCAGGTCCCGAGCGAGCAGACGCCAACTCTTGGGGCCGACGTCGCTCGATGCGGGCTCTGTCTGCGCGGCCATCATGCGCTCGACAACCCGCTGGACCAGGTTAACGCACGCACGACGAGTCTCGTCCGAGGGTTTGTCAAGCCGGTCTCCGCTCGGGACGAGCAGCAGAGGTGGGCTGTCGTTCGCCAGGCGTTCCACAGCCGGACGTGCCCCGCGGGACACCGGAAGCATCCGAACGCCGAACTCGACAACCCACTTGATGAGCTTCCGTTCGGTCTCGCGTGTAGTTTCCGTCCATAGACGTCCCGAAGGCCCGAAACCGGAAGCTTGAGTCTTGAGCGCCCACGCTCGCGCGGCCTTGGACCCGGTCTCCTGCTCGTGCGGGCTCGCGTACGGTCGAAACGTGGCGGTCACGAAACTGATGGTGGAGACGACCGCCTTCGCGTCGGGGCCCTTGACCTCAGGCAGTCCCTCCAGAATCGCCGCGAGCTCCACCGGCGACCAGGGGCCGAACCCACTGTCGAACGGGGGAACGAGCAACTCGTGAGGCGCAACCCGCAGCCCAAGGTCATCGGCCCCGGCCTGAATCGCGCGTCGCAACTCGCGGTACGACTGCCATGTGGGCCAGCCGTGGACGACTCGAGTCCGGGAGAGTTCCGCTGCCGGCACCCGCACGTAGCGGTTCTCGTCGCCAAGTTCCGGCAACAGGACGTCTCGCGCGGTGACGTGCGAACGCTCCACGTGAAGTTGTTTCGCCGCATCCCAGACGGCCTTCAAGTGGCCGCAGGTGCGGTCATTGGCGGTCGCGAACGCCCGGGCGAGGACCTTCGGAAGAAGCGGTAGGCAGGTCTCTTTCAGGACGGCTTGATTCCAGGCCGAGTCCGTGCGGTTCTCGTCGCCACCCGTCGTCCAGCCGTACACGGCTTTGCGATCCGGCGTCACAAAGACGTAGCCGTGAAACACGACGTCGCAGGCGCCCAAACTTTGAACATTCTTGGCGACGGGGCTTTCGCCGTGCGGATTGTAGTGCACGTCGAGCGGAAGGAACGCCGCCCATCTAGCCACGACCCGCGATGCGAGGTGACTCCTCCATCGGAGCAAGGTCACCGCGCCGTGTCCCACGGCCTTGCGTGGCCTCTTCTGATAGACGCCCGGCTGGCCCTCGACCTCCTCCATGTTCATCGGCCAATCCGGCGATTGCCTGAGTTCGAGGGCAACCGGGGCCCTTGCCTCCGCGCCGATGACCTCGACATCCCATTCACATGCGCTGGGTTCGCGTACGCCAATCACGCATCCGAAATCTCTTTCGAATCGGGGTGGTGTTATGCCGGGCGGGTCACGGTATCGACCCATACGCGACGGACGGTCACCCGACTCGGGTTGCTGTCGGACTGCAACTTCGTAGCTGCCACCAGTCCAGTTGGCCTGCACAGTCTCCAAGTGCGCACATTGCGCGAGTACCAGCACGTGCTCGGCCAGAAGGTGTCGCGGCGTGCCGCCCATGCCGGTGGCGAGTTCAGTTTCGAAGAGCTCCGGTCGCTCGGTCCTGCCACGCATCCATTGGAAGCCGGCAAGGCGCATGTCGCCGCGGTTCAGGTGCTCCGACAGGCGGAGCGGCGCCACGAGCAACAACCCATCGGATTGCGCCTCGCCGCCACCGAGGCAGCGGCGAAGTGCATTCAGCAGTTCACCCTGGTCGCCTTCGGACAGGACCTGCCAAGCCGGATTGACCGGGTCCTTGCCGTCCTGGCGGACATAGGGATCGACGACCCCGGACTGCACGTCACCGTCCGCAAGACCGCAGTAGAGAAACGTCTCGCACCAGTGGAAGATGCTCTTCAGCCCGAGGCCGAATCGGCCCACCTTGGACGCGTCCGTTTCCTTGTTGCCGCCCGACGCCCTGTGCAGGGCCTCGATGTCACCCACCGGCGCCCTACCGTCGTTGGCGATCAGGATCAGTGGCCCGCTCAAAAGGGGGTTCGTCGCCTTGCCTCCGAGACCATCTGGTTCGAACGCAAGGACGAGCCGCCGCGCCTGGGCATCGTCCGCGTTCTGCATCATCTCCCGAACGAAAGAGTCGGCGGTGTAGCCGTGCTCCAACAGCTCTCGAATCTGGCGAACGGCCTCGTCGGCCTTGACGATGATGCCGGTCTGGGTCGTACTCATGTCGTCCATCTGCTCCGGGCCCCGGGGGCGTCCTGATGCACGTGAAGCCGAGGTGATTCCGATGCGGTCATTCTCGCGTATCCCGTGTGCGCTTTGGGGCGGCTTTCGCGCCGGCCTCACCGTCCGCGTTCCTCAGCCGCCCATAAACGCTCTTCCGCGAGCCCATCATTTCGGCGGGCAGGGCGAGGCGCCGGTACAGCGTCAGCCCCGTGCCACAGCGGTTGGAGTCGTCAATGCGGGTGCCGCCTTCTTCCCCCTGGTCGCCATACTCGATGACGTGGCCGTGGTCGAACCGGAATCTCGGCGAGAGCTGAAGGTTGCCGGCGCCGTTCACCCCGGTCTCCGTGGTCCAGTAGCCTGGGACCTCCAGATACGGACCGAGGAACTCGGCGACCTTGCCGTCCATCGTGCCGAGCGCCACAGCGAGAATCGAGAAGCCCGGGCCGGTGTCGCCGATGAACACAGTGAAGGCCCGGTTCCGGATGCTCTTGCCAGCCTCGGTCATCGCCTTCAGCCCCCGGAGCAGGCCGGTCTTCACTTGTTCGAACGGGTCGAGACCATCGGCGGCGTAGGCGTCTTCGAGATCGTTCCAGCGGTAGAGGAAGACGAGCACAGCGACTTCGTCCTGGAGGAAGTCCGCGTGCGGCCAGGCGATGTTGGGGTCGTCCCACTCGGGCGGCGGGTCGGACATGGCAGTCGTCATCGTCGCGGGCGGCGCGTCGGCCTGCGGTTGGAACAAGTCCAATTGCCGCGGATCCAGGCTGTGTTTGTGGGGGCGGCGTGCCATCAAGGAGACTCCGGCCGGCTGTCGGATGGATGCGCCACCCGCGGGTCGGCGGGCGGGGGGTCGAGTGGGGTCTGGTAGGCGCGACCCGACCGGGCGGTGAGGGCCATGTGGTCGTAGGCGTCGAGGATGAGGCGTTTGGTGCGGTACTCGCCGTGGGCCTTCACGTCGTTCTTGCGGACGATGGGGAAGGTCTCGAGGACGTAGTCGGTGTCCTCCCGCGAGAGGCCGTAATGGTGGAAAAACGCGGCGTCGAGCTCGGCGCGCAGGAGCGCCCGGCGCTCGGGGTCCCAGCGGAACGGCGGGCCGTCGTACCCGACGTCGCGGGCGAAGGGCTCGAGGTCCCAGGCAGTGTAGGTGAGCTCGAGGACGCGCGGGAGGATGAAGTCGCCGAGCGTCTCCTTCGGCGCCCACGGGGCCGGGGCGGCGTAGGTGTCGGGGGGGAGGACGGGGAGTTGCTTGAGGTATGCGTACGTGAGGTGCGTGCCGCCGACCTTCTGCCGGGCGGCGTAGTCGAGGGCGAAGCTGCACAGGTTGGCGTAGAGCGCGGCGATGGCCGTCGGTGGCGCGTCCGGGAGCATCAGCGGGGTCGTGTGTCCGACCGCGACGCGCGGGATGAGCGATGCGATGACGGTGCGTTGGTCGGTGCTCCGACAGATGTCCCGCCACCCGAGCAGCCAGCCCCGCGACCAGCGCTCGGCGAGGCGGTCCTCGACGTCCGACTCGGGCAGCCAGTAGTACGGCAGGGTGAGTCGGCGCGGGTCGCCGTGGGCGGCATCGTCGAACTCGGGCAGCTTGCCCTGATTCTCTTGCGCGGCGGTCTGCCCCTCGTAGGTGCCGAAGCGGTGGTCGAACAGATGCACCATCTTCGCTTCGAAGAGCGGGACGAAACGGGCGCCGTCGAGGACGTAGGTGTTGCGCTCGCGCACGGCGCCGTCGCTCTCGAGGCTTGCTCGCGTTCGGAAGAGGCCGGAGTCGTTCGCCATGTGCAGCATCGCCAGGAACTTCAGCCCCCACGCGTTGCCGTCCCCCGCGTCCTCACGCCAGAGCACGCCGGCGCGAGCGTACATGGCCAGGTTCAGCGTCGCGTCGCGGTTGGACCGGAACGTCGGACAGGTGCGGGTGTTCGGGTTGAGCGCGGCGAACTGTTCGGGCGTCAGGCTGAAGTGGCGGCCCTTGTCACTGAGGGCCACCACGGATCGGAGACCAAAGCTCAGATCCGCAGCACGGCCAATCGACTTCCCCGCAGCGACGGTGAGAGCGATGAACCGTACTCGGTGGTCAATTCCCGGAAAGAGGAACTCTTCGTTCTCGAACTCGTACAGCGAAACGAGCGCAGCGTCGGCGGTGAGGCGCTGGAAGAACGCCTTTGTCGTGTCGTCCGTGGCCAATCCGGGTGGCACGATGAACCCCGCCCGGCCCTTCGGCCCGAGCACGCTCCGGTTGTGCTCGGCGAACAGCGCGTACGTGTTCACGTCGCCCTTGCCGCAGAGCGGGTATCGGCCGCTGTTCCGGGCGGCGTGACTCTGCCCCTCGGCCTCGCGGCTCGCTTCACACCAGGCGCGCCAGAGCGCGGGGTCCTGCGTCGGCAGGGCGGCGATCAGCTTCTTGCGGGCAGCCGCGTTGACCGCACCGGCGATCTCATCGCTCAGCGAGGCGAAGAACTCCTGCTCTTGCAGCTTCACGCGCTCCCACGGCGGATTCCCCAACACCACGTCGAACCCGCCCTTCGCAAACACCTTCGGGAACGCCAGGTGCCAGTGGAAGAACCGGTACTGCTCGGCGAGGGCATCCACCGTCTCCAGCGTTGCCGCCGGCACGGGCCCCGCGCGGTCGCGCAGGCGGCGCCACAGGCCGTTCGTCGGGGCGGCGTCCTGCATCGGGCCGGCGATCTTCGGCCACACGAACGCGGCGCACCACGCGTCCGCGACGAGCTTCTCGTGGCGGTACGCGTCCGAGGCCAGGATGGCCGCCCACCGCTGCTGCTTCGCCCGCAGCGCCGCCGGATCGGCGTCCGAGGACGCCTCGAGCGCGTCGACCTCGCGGCGCAGGTGCACCGATGTGCTCGGGGCCGCCCCGACGAGCCCGAGGGTGAGCTGATCGGTGTGCGCGCTCGTCTTGTTCAGCTTCTTGAGTGCGCTCGCGACCTTCTTGTCGTCGCCCTCGATGGGGTCCCAGGCGGCGTCGGGGATGCCCTTCTCCATGAGCGCGGGTGTGGTGCCGAGGAGCGCGTTGCCGTGGCGGATGTGCGCATCGAGGAACGTGAGGGGCAGGCCCGGCTCCACGGCCTCCATCCACAGGCTCACGCGACACAACTCCACAGCCATGGGGTTGAGATCCACGCCGTAGATGCACTTGCCCACGACCTCGCGCAGGGCGTGGCGATACTCGGCCGAGGTCGGCGTGCCGCCCGCCGAGCGCAAGCGCGCCAGGTGCACGGCGATGCGGCGCGCGGCGGCCAGCAGAAAGTGCCCGGAGCCGCAGGCCGGATCGACCACGGAGAGCCCGAGCAGCGCGGCGGCGCGCCCGGCGGCGTCCGCCTCGGGCAGGGGCGCAAGCGCCTGCGCCACCACGGGCTCCAGCGCGCTGTCGAGCAGCACCTGCACCAGGCTGTCCGGCGTGTAGTAGCTGCCCGAGGTCTTGCGGGCGTTGCCCTTCGTCTCGCCCCCCGTCGCGAAGGCGAACGCGCGCCCGCCCTGCGTGATCTGCGGCACGAGCTCCAGCAGGCTCTCGTACACGCTGCCGAGCTCCTCGGGGCCCATGTCGCGCCAGTTCACCCGAGAGAGGCCGCCCGTGTTCATGCCCTGCGACTCGCGAAGCCACGAGAGCCGGAACATCGCCAGCAGCAGGGCGCGGTTCTCCAGGCGGGCCGCGTCCAGCGTCGGACACTCCGTCGCCGCGAAGAGACCTGCGAGGGCGGGCAGGCCGAGCCGCGGCTCCCCCGCGCCGAGACCGCGGAAAACGATCTTCAGCCCCTCGAACAGATCGGCAAAACGGTCGTGCGCGCTGCGGCGCACGGACCGCTCCCGCAGGCGCTTCAGGCCGTAGCCCTCGGCGTAGAGCTGCTTCGCCCCGGCGCTGGCCGTGTCCGGGTGCAGCAGCTCGCGCTCCTCGACCGTGAGCAGGAAGATCAGGCGATACACGAGCCGCAGGAGTTCCTGATAGAACGCCAGCGGGGTGAGGCCGCCGGCCTCGGGCGGCGCCGCGAGGGCCGCGCGCAGGGCCGTGTTCTCCGGGTGCGACACGAACCCCTGCCCCAACGCAAGCAGGGCGTCCTCGACCCCGCGGCGCAGGTGCTCGCGGGCGCGCGTGCCCTCTTCGCGGCCCAGGGTGCGCCAGATCTCCAGGGGGCAGTCCGCCGGGGTGCTCGCGGCGACCGCGGGCGCGGCTGCGGCGACTGCGTCATCGGTGTCGTCTGCGTCGTCGGGTCCGTCGGCCGCGGCGGCGTCCGCGATTTCGAGAACGGGAGCGGCGGTGGCGGCCGGGCGACCGAACCGCGTGGCGTGTGCCACCAGCCAGAGGGCCGAGAAGTCCGCAAAGCGGTCCTCCCGGAAGATGCGGGCGAGGTCCGCTTCCAGGTGGGCGGGCCGCGTCAGGCTGGCGTTGTCCCGCAGGATGCGCAGCGTGAAACCATCGCAACACAGGCCCCACAGCGCGGCGTCGTCGGCGTTCAGGTACTCCTGACACAGCCCGTACGGCGTGCGCTTGCGACCCGCCTCGCCAAAGGCCGCCGCCGGTGTGTCCAGCCCCGCGCCGAGCGGCGCCACGACCACGGGCACGCGCCCGCCGTGCGCGACGAGGCCGATGGGGTAGGTGCGCGCCCCCACGACCACGGGCGCCGTCGGCGTGAGATCGGTGAAACCGAAACAGCGGGTGAGGAGGTCGACCACGAACTCGCGGGCCAACACAGCGGCATCACCGCCTGCGGCGCGGCCCGCCGACATTTTCGACCACCGCGCGTGGGCGATTCGCCAGTAGCGCCCGATCTCGTCGCGCAACAGCAGACCGTCCTCGATGGCATAGTCGGCCTCGGTCTGGTGCGGGGCCGCGAGCTGCGCCGCGCGGGCCAGCCACTCCGGCGCGAGAAGGCCGCCCTCGAGGGTGAGTGTTTCGAAGGCCAGCGTCGTCACGCCGCGGGGGCGGCGCGGGCGGCGGGCCATCGGGGTGGACGCGGCGGCCTTGCCGGTGTTCTTCGCCTTGGCAGCCATCTCAGGCAGTCTCCCCGGCCGCGGGCCCGGCGTCGTCCTGCACCCGCGGCAACAGCACGTACAGGCCGACGACGTCGACGGGCAGCAGCGCCGTCACCGTGGTGCCCCCGCGCGCGCCGGCGGCGTCCCGGACGCGCTCGTGATCGGCCAGCAGGGCCTGTGCCCGCGCGTGGGCGAAGGCTTCGAGCATCGGGCGCTGCGCGTCGAGCAGTTGCAGCGCGGCGCCCAGCGTGCGGGTGCGCACGTGCTCGGGCAGCTCGCCGCCGGCGCCGGCCGTCGCGTCCGCCGTCAGGGCCGACAGGGCCGCGTCCGCGTCCAGGGGCGTCGCCGCCGTGCCCACCCACCCCAGGGCCGTCGCCTCCTCCACGAAGCTCGTGGTCGTCCGTTGCGCGCGGTGCCGCTGAAGTTGATGCCGCAGGCGCAGCAGCACGAGGGTCGTGCGCGCCGTCACGCCCGTCGAGTACCAGACCCCGGCACGGCCCAACACACCGGGACCGGCGTCCAGCGCGGCGTCGGCGTCCGTCGAGAGCGCCGTGACGGAAAGCGTACGCTCCAAGAGCGTCTCCGCCAGGACCGCGACGAGCGGATGACTGCGCAACACCGGGAGCGCGCGAGACTCGGCCGGATACTTGAAGTCGAGGGTCACCGTGCCCGAAAGCCCCTCGGCCTCCAGGCGTTCGCGGACATCGGTCGGGAGCTCCGACAACGGCGCCTTGTAGGCCTTGCGCCAGACTTCGAGGCCCGATCCCAGCCGCGCGAGCGCGCGCTCGGTGAAACGACGCACCTCGGCCGTACCGCCCACGGCCGCGAGCGACCGTGTGTATTCGGGCAAGACGTCCTCGGGCTTCAGGCGCTCCTGCGCGAAGATGCTGCGGTTGCGCTTCGCCTTCTCGGCCGCGCTCTCCCACACACTGAAGAGATTGAGCTGCTCGGGCGCCTGTGACATGCCATAGCTGCTGCTCAGCATCACCGCCTTGAGCAGCGCCTGTGTCAGCGCCGTGCCCGCCGTCGGCAGGGGCACCGGCACGCCGAGTTCCTGGCGGATCTTCTGGGCCTTGCGGAGGATGACGTCGAGCACGGCGCCGTCCACCGGGTTGTTGCGACCGTAGATGAGACTCGTGCGGACGGTCTTCGAGGGCTGACCGAAGCGGTCCACCCGGCCCTCGCGCTGCTCGTGACGCGTCGGGTTCCACGACAGATCGTAGTGGACCACCGCGTCGAAAAGCGATTGCAGGTTGATGCCTTCGGAGAGGCAATCCGTCGCCACCAGAACCCGCCGGTCAGCGGAACCGAGGGCCGCCACCTGCGCCTTGCGCTCGTCCGACGTGAGCTCGCCGGTGACCGCCGCCACCGCCGTGTCCCGGAGCTGCGCGCGCAGATGCTCCGCGACGTACTCGGCCGTCGCGATGTACCGGCAGAACACCACGGGGTCGAACCCGTCGCGCTGGAGTTGCTTCACGATCCGGGTCAGTTGCTCGAGCTTCGGGTCCTCACCCGGGGTGTCCTTCAAGGCCGCGGCGCGATCGATGAGGGCGACGAGCGCGGGCTCCGGTGCGTCCCCGGCAGGCTGCGTGCCGGGCTCCTGATCGTCGTCGGGCAGCGCGTCGGCCGAGCCGTCCATCAGGCGCGTCTCGTAGATCTCGTCGGCCTCGGCGGTGCCCTCGGGGTCGGCCTCGTCGTCGAAGCCGGCGCGGCTGCGCAACGCCTTGTGCGCCGCCGCGGGGCTCGAGGCCACGCAACGCATCAGCGCCAGCGTGCCCCAGAAGTTCAGTCGTTGCCGGCGCTCGTCGCCTTCGGCCGAGCGCACGACCTCGCGGCAGTAGGCCAACACGGACTCGAGAAAGGCCGCCCACGGACCCGAGAGGGCGTAGGTGAACTCACTCGTCTCGCGGTCCGGAAAGTGCGTGTCGTCGTCCCCCGACCGCGCGAGGCGCCAGGCCTCGATGTCCGGCCGACGGCGCTGCACGAAGTGTTTCGCGAGGCGCTCGCGCAGGTGCGCGCGTTCGTGGCCCTCCGCCGAGGCGAGGGCCCTGAAGTCGGGATGCAGCAGCGCGAGGAGGCGGAAAAAGGCGTCCTCGTCGCCGCTGTGGGGCGTCGCCGTGAGGAGCACGAGGTGGCGCTTCGGATCGTCGGCGAGACCGCGCAGCAGGTCGTAGCGCAGATGACTGACCCCCTGCCCCGTCGCCGCGCAGGCGTGCGCTTCGTCCACGATCACGAACTCGGGGCACGAGGCCAGGAACTTGTCTCGCCGGTTCTGGCTCTTGATGTAATCCAGGCTCACCACCGTGTGCGGGTGCACCGTGAAGACACTCTCGCTCGGCGGCAGGCCCCGCTCCAGACGGCTCGCGTTCGCCGCGGTGACGGGCACCGCACGAATGTGAAAGTGGCCTTCGAGCTCCTCGACCCACTGATCCACCAGATGCGGCGGGCACAAAACCGCCATGCGCGTGATCTCGCCCCGATCGAGCAGCTCGCGCGCCACCAGCCCCGCCTCGATGGTCTTGCCGATGCCCACGTCGTCCGCGATGAGGAGCCGGATCGTGTCCTGTTTCAGCGCCATCATCAGGGGCACGAGCTGATACCCCCGCGGGCGCACGGCGATCTGACCGAACGAGCGAAACGGCCCCGCCCCGCGCCGCAGCGAGAGCAGCAACGCATCGCGCAGGAGCAGCGCCGCGGACTGATCGGACTTCTGATGCACCGCCGGCGGCGGAAAGCTCGCCGAGGTGACGGGCTCGGTCTCGAGGGCCGTGCAAATGCGGGTGCGATCCTCCTCGGACCCGGACACCGGGCGCAGATCGAGGATGTCGGCCGTGCTGCCGGGCAGCACAATCCACTCGCGGCCGCGGGCGCGGACGAGGGTGCCGGGGGAGAAGGTCGAGCGTTCGATCATGCCAGTTTGCCCTGCGCGTCGAGGTCGAGGATGTTTTTCGCGGTCAACCCGCCGAGTTCCGGTGCGGCGTCGACCAGGCGCCGACACATCCCGGCGAATTGCGCCTCCGGCCGGCACGCCTCGGCGAGGCGTCGAAGCACGCTCTTCTGAAACGCAGCGCTCCCTTCCGCGACTGCTGCCGGAAAGTCGGCGAGGGTACGGAGGAGCGACTGAGCCACTCTAGGCATGGCGACCGGGAACTGATTGCCCTTCCACGCAGAGTTGCAGTGCGTGCATGCGAAGAGCCAGTTGTCCCATTCGTAGGCGAGCCACCAGTAGCCGGGCTTCAGCGGCGGGCGGTACTTCCGCGTACGATCGCGACGTCTGGGCGTGGCTTTGCGCGTGCCCTGGTCGCTCGCTTCCTTCAACTCCGCCTTCGGACGGTAGTGCTCGACGTCACCGGGCGAACTCGCAGTGACTCGAACCTCGCAGTAGCCGCATTTCCCCCGACCCTGTGCGTCGATGAACGCGCGCTTGTGGATCCCCCAGACGTCTTTGAAGTCGTCGGAACCGACCGACTGCGCGGGCATCGGGGCCGCTGGCGGCAACGGCTGGGTGGGCGCGACTTTGTCGCGTACGGCTTTTGCAGCCGCCAGACGCGCTGCGTCGGTGGCGAATCCAGCCGGCTCGGGGGGCCGAACGTACGCAATCACCGCAACGTCTCGTTCGACGCGAGGCGAACGCGCAAGGCCGCCACGACCTCCTCGAGCGTCGGCGCGGGTCCTCCGTCGGGTGTCTTTCGCTCGACGCGCAGTGTCTCGGCCGCGCGAATGGCGACCTCTTCGATCGGGGTCGCGCAGAGGGCGGGCGCGCGCATCAGCAGCGCATGCCGCGCCGCGTCGAGTTCAGCACCGGTCGCGTCGCGCAACGCCGCCTTGTAGCGGGCCAATAGCACCTCGGTCTCGGCGTCCATCGTCTGATCAAGCCCGAACCATCGGCCCCGCAGGAGTGCGTCGATCGTCATGGCGGACGTGTCCGGAAGGTTCTGCAGCACCTCGACGAGCGTATTGTGCTGGCGTACGAGGACGACCTCGTCCGGCCGAGTGTCGACGATCGTGACGGGCGAGTGGGTCGTGGCGACGAATTGCACCTCGGGAAAGGTCTTGGACAGAAGGCCGAGAATCTCGCGGGCCCACGAGGGGTGCAGGTGCTCGTCGACCTCGTCCACGAGAACCAGGCCGGTAGGCTCGGCACCCAGCCCGGCGCCAGCAGCGAACGTTCGGCCGAGGAAGTCCAGGACCCAGCCCGCGGTGCTCCGATAGCCGTCCCCCAGCGCGTGAAAGGGCTGTGCGCCCCAAGGTCCGTGTACGCGCACGCCCCGGCTGTCGACGTCGATCGCGTGATTCGAGTTGAGGCGAAAGAGGCGGCGGATGACGAACCGGAAATAGTTCAGCGTCGGGAACGGTGGCCCCTTGCGGGTGCGTTGTGGTGTCACCTCGACGGCAGGCTCGGGCTCCAGGGCGACCGACTTGAGGACGCTTTCGGCGTCGAAGAGCGGGGCGTCGTCGCGAAACAGGGAGCGCAGCGCCTGACGCCGGTCGTAGGCGCCGAGTTCGGCGCTCCCGCGCACGCCACGGCCGACGCCATACCCCGCTGCGATGATGCGCGCCCACGGAAATGCCCCCGGCGTCGTTTCGCGCCGAAGCTCCTCGCGGCCGTCCTCGGACTCGACAACCCGCGTCACGACCTCGAACGTCTCGTCGGGTCGCGTCGGGTCGTAGAACCGCGCGACGATTCGGGCCACCTCCGCCGTATTGCCGGAGCGGTTGATCCGCCGCTGCGTGCCGACGAGTTCAGCGGCGAGCGCGGTCGCCTCGGTCAGCGGCGCGACGGAGAGCGCGATGGCGCGGAGGATCGAGGTCTTCCCTGCCCCGTTCTCGCCGAGCAGCACCGTGCGCAATCGGGGACTGCCGGCAGACATGAAGTCGACCTCTGCGCGGTCGAGCGACCGCCAGTTTTCAATGCTGAGGTGAGCGAGTTGCAGCGGCGGGGTCTTCAATTCGCAATCTCCGGCAGATCGGCGGTGAACGGCCAGGCATCTTGCGACGCCCCCGACGACGATTCAACGGTGGCCGCGGCTAAGGAGAGTGTCCGAGCAGCGAGGCGAGGTGGGCGAAGAGGTCCGACCAGGCCGGGTTGGCGTCCGCGACGGGCCCCGGCTCCGGGAAGACGACCACTTCATACTCGACTTCGGCGAGGCGGTCGGCGACTTCCTGCGGGGGCGGACCCACGAAGGCGGCGACCAGGTGCTGACGCCAGATGCGCGCCACGGGGAAACCCGCGATGGTCAGCGGCTTTGCATCCGGCGCGGGCAGGCCCCGTGCGTCGAGTGCGACCCGCCACGGATCGGCGGACCCCGCGCCGACGTCGGTGGGCGTCGGGTTCGGTGCGGGGGCTGCGAGGCCGGTCGTCTCGGCCCGGGCCAGGCGCCACAGGAACGCCCGCGCGCGCTGGCTCTTGCGGTCGATGAGCAGGTGGTCGGTCTGGTTGTAGTAGGACAGCAGGCAGCGGTAGCAGCCCGCCACGCAGTCCGTGTTCGGCTGATCGGCGAGAAGCGTCGGGTCCGCCGGCAGCGCGCCGATCTCGGGCACGTCGAGATGCATCACCTGCAGGGCGACGCGGGCCACGCGTGAGAGCGCGCCCGCCTCGGCGACCAGACGCGTGAGAACGCCGGCGCCCCCCTCGGTGGCCTCGTAGAAGAGAAAGCTTCGCCGGTCTTTCCGGTCCGGCATCGGCTCGGCCAGGAGTTCGCCCGTCTCCAGCTGGAACACGACCTCGAGGCCCCGCGTCAGGGCGTGCTGAATCGTCGCCAGGTCCGCCTCCGAGTAACCGCCCCCTTCCGGCCGCAGCAGCAGGGCGTTCTTGCGGTCTTTGACCATCGGGACGATGGACTGCTTCGGCGCCGCCGTCGGGTCGACGGCATCCTCTTCGTCGGCGTCGTCCTTGCCCCAGTAACCGGTGTTCGGATCAATCTTGAAACCGAGGCGGGTCTGATCGGCCCGACGACGAAGACCCTTGTTCAAGCGGTAGATCGTCGCGCTCTGTGCGTACGTCAGGCGGGCCACCTCGCCGTCGGCGTCCACCGCCCGACCGCCGCGCACGTCGAGAACGCCGTCGCGCTTCTCCCACTGAAACGTCGTCTGCAGATCGAACCCTTGCCGCTGACGCTCCTCGTCGTTGGCCGTGATGCGCTCGGCGGGCTGTGTCCCCACGTTCTCGATGCGGTACACCGCGTTGACCGTCTGCGCGCCGCCCAGGGGGGCGTCGCAGGCGTGACATACCGAGACCGCCGCGTCCAGGTGGCCGGCGCCGCACGATCGACAGATGCGGATCAAGCTCGTCGGCAGCTCGGCGTCGGGCCCGCTCCGCGCGCCACTGCCCGAGAGCCGGCTCGCCACCGAGAGTTGCGCCCGCACGACCCGGAACGCGCGCCCTTCGTGATACACGAGGCTGCGGGGCCCGAACTCGGCAATGGCCAGGAAGCGCGGCCGCTGCAAATAGGTCTGATGGCTTCGGCCGTCGACGGCGGAGGGCACGAACGCCATCAACGGCAGGCGGGGGAAGTTGTAGCCGGGCAGGAAGCCCTCGGTGGCCAGATACCGGTACGTGTAGAAGTCGCTGGACGTCGTGTCTTTGCCGGCCTGCAGCAGGTTGATCTGTTCCTGCGCCTGGCGCTGTCGCGCCTCGGCCGCTCGCTTTTCGCCCGGCGGTGAACTGTAACTGTCGATGACTCTGCGCGCCGCCGCTCGCTGGTCCTCGGCGGCGTCGAGCAACCCCCGCCAGCGCCCGAACGCCTCGTCGAAGCGCTTCATCGCCTCGTGAACGATCGCCTGGGCAAAGGCGTCCCGGCCGACGTACCACGAAGCGTTCTCCGGCGTGAGATCGTCGGCGAGCAAGTCCAGCACGTAGCCGATGCGCGGCAACGCGCGGGCCATGACCTCGGCGCTGCCCATCCGCTCCACGAGATCGGGGCGCAAGGGTCGGCCTTCGTCGTCGAGCACGAGCAGCTCCCGAATGGACGGACCGAGGGGGACCATCGTGGCCGCGAGCCAGACTGCGAACAGATGGCTCTCGACGAGCTCACGGTTCGCCAGATCGAGCATCGGCGCCCGGACCTCACCATGCACCATCGCCCGCGGATCGCGGAAGAAGTACTGGTCGTGGGGCCCTTGCGCCGAGCAGTAGGTCAGGACCAGCGCCGCCTGGCCGCTGCGGCCCGCGCGGCCGCTTCGCTGCGCGTAGTTCGCCGGCGTGGGTGGGACGTTTCTCATGTACACGACGTTGAGGGCCGAGATGTCGACGCCGAGCTCCATCGTCGGTGAGCAGAACAGCACGGGCAGGAATCGCGGCGACTCGCGCATGCCCCGCAGCGTGTCCCGCAGGTCGTCGAGTTCCTTCTGTTCTTTTGCGCCATACCGGAAGCGCTTCTCCCGTATCTCGCGCTTGTCCTTGTCGACCTGCGCGGTGTGTTCCCGCGCTTCGAATCCGAAAAGCGCGTTGCCGGGCGTCCGCAGCATGTCGGCGAGGGTGCAATAAAGTTCGCGGAAGAACTCGTTGTCCGTGGACTTGCGTTCGGCCGACACCGGGTCGGCGCGAAGGAACGTCACGGTGTGCGGGGCGAGGCGCCACCCCTTGGCGTCCTTGAAGGGGGTCGGCTCGGAGAGCACGAACCCCTCCGACCCCGCCGCCGCGTTCAGGAGCGCGTCGATCAGAGCCTCGAGGTCCTTCGATTTCAGCTTCGAAACGGCGGGGTCTTCCCCCCAGAGCGCAGGATTGCGCAGCGCCTTGCCGAGCGCGCTCCGGGCGCCGCCGCGAATGATGAGGTCCTGATCGCGCAGCGTCGTCGCCTGCCGGGGGGGCGCCTTCACGAAAAGCCAACGCGCCGGTCGCGGGCGTTCCTCCGCCAGCAGCGCCCACGGTGCTCGAAGGCGGTCCGAACACGCGGCGATCAACTGTTCGAGGTCCGTCTGTCGCAGCGCGGGCGTGCTCACCGCCATGCCTTGTCGCAGGTGGTCGAAGAGCGTGCGGTACACGGCGACACGCACCGCCGGTGTCGCGTCGCGCAACAGCGCCGGCGATTGGGCGAACCGGTCCGGATGAGCGGCGAAATCCTCGAGGCCGATGTAGTCGACCCGCAGCAGACCGAGTTGCTCCAGGTTCGGGTTCGTGTACCGCCACCCGCGCCGCTGATCGAACCAGACGCGGTGGGCGAGCACCTCGCGCAGCGCCTTCTCGGCCTGCAGCAAGGCCGCCCCGCCCAGGTGAGGCTCGTGCAACCACTCGGCGCGCACCGCAGGATCGGCGCTGTCGAACCCCAGGGCCTTCTGATGGGCGAACCCCACCGCCTCGCTCTTGATGCCCGCCGACCCCGCGGCGTCGAGCGCGGCGAGGAAACCCGCACGAATCAGCGAGACGAACAGAAAGTCATTGAAGTGGCCCGCCTGCAGCGCTGCGTCCTGTCGGTTGTCCGTGAAGCCGAGGAGCTTGCGCGAGTAACGACCGAGACCGCTCCCGTCGACGCCGTGCATCCACCGCAGAACACTCGTCACGAGCACGGTCGTCGCCGAGCTCCGCCCTTCGGCCGACAGCGACGCGAGGCGATTCCGGTCACGGCCCGCCCCCGCTTGCGCGTGTCCGCAGCGCAGGCACAGTTTGAATTTCCCCGGGAGGAACCACGCGCTGACGCCGGCGGTCCCGATCTGCCCGTTGGGCAGCACGCGAAACGCCACCGCCTGTGACCGACGGTACGTTGCTTTCAGGCGCTGCTCGCCCTTTTTCGTCTCTTCGACCCAGGCGTCCGGATAGTCGCTCACATCGCCGGTGAACCCGAAGTCGGCGTCCGGGGCATGCACGGTCAGGAAGCCGAAGGACTCGCACTCGGCGTCGTCTTCCGCGGCGGCGGCGTTCTCCTTGGCGGCGTCCTCGGGACTCGTCACGGGCACGTCGTCGATGTTGCGTGGCAGAAACTCGCGCGGACTCGAGCCGTCGCTCAGCAGGCGGACGGGGTGGTACTCGTGACCGCATTGCCGACAGAAGTGGACCGGGTAAAGGCGCTTCGTCGGTTCGTTCGGCAGGAACTGCTGCTCCTCGACCGTGACCTTGCGCGTCCCCGGCATTTCGAGCGTCGCGAAGGCGTGACCCGCACCGGAGACGAACTGGTGCAACTTGAACGCGAAGAAACCGGTGTCGCTGGCGTCCGGCCGGCCCGTCCGCGCGCGCTCCGGCAGTGCGGCCGTCAGGAGGAAGCGCCGAAGGGCATGCTGGCAGAGTTCGAGCGGGCACCCCGCGTCCTGCGAGAGTGCTTTTGCCGCCTCGGACATCGACAGCGGGCGCGCGCGCACCCACTTCGGGTCCTCGGGTGTGTTCACGATGCCCAGACGCGTCTCCACCCAGATCGCCAGCGGATGCCGTGCAAGTTCCGCGTCCGAGATGGAGTCCGGCACACCGGCGGCCAGGGCGGACGCCAGCAGAGGCGCGACGGACTCGGCCGTCTGAATCCGGTCCGTCACGCGCTGGAGCGTTTCCACCACGACGTTCGTCGCAGGAATCGTCGTGGCGAAGAGCCGGGACGCCACGCGCGCCACGACCGCCTTGCGCTCTTCCTGCGTGCCCTCGGAGGCCATCGTCGCCGAGGTCCCGATGCACTGCAGCCCGCCGCGCGCGAGGCGCTCCCGAACCCGGCGCACCAGAACGGCGACATCGGCGCCTTGCCGACCCCGGTAAGTGTGCAGCTCGTCGAGCACGAGGAAACGCAACCCTTCGCAATGCCCGATCACCTGCCGATCCAGGTCATCCTGCCGCGTCAGGAGCAGTTCGAGCATCATGAAGTTCGTCAGGAGAATGTCCGGGGGATTCTCCGCGACGTGTCGACGCTGCTCGTCCTCTTCCTGGCCCGTGTATCGCGCGTACGTGACGGGCGCCGGGCCCGGTACCTGCTCGACGAACTTCTTGATCTCCTCGAGCTGGCTGTTGGCCAACGCGTTCATCGGGTACACGATGATCGCGCGGGTGCGGGCGGCCGCATTCGGATTGGCGCGCTTCTCGGCCAGGATCGCGCTCACCACCGGGATGAAGAAGCACAGCGACTTGCCGGACCCCGTACCCGTCGTGACCACGTAGCTGTCGCCCCGCCGCGCGAAGGCCACCGCCTCCTGCTGGTGCCAGTGCAGCCGCAACGGCGCACTCAGCAGCGGGTCGTCCGTCCGGGTCCGGAAGATGGCCGCGCAGCCCGGATCGAGCTCGCCGGTGTCTGCCAGCGCCGCCACCGTCACGCCGGGCTCGAAGTGGGGGTTGATCTGCAGAAGGGGCTCCGGCCAATACCGGTCGTCCGCGTAGATGGCGTCGACCTGGGCCCGGATGTCGGCGGCCTGGATGTCCGTGAACGACGTGGCGAAGTGCCGGTACTCGTCGATCACGCACTCGCGCAGCGAGAATACGTCCATGGTCGTCTTGCTCATCGCGGACCCCTGAATCGCTCGGATGCGGGCGTACTACCACGGTGCCGCTCCGAAGTCGACGAACGAACGCGTCGATGGAACGGGGGTCCATTTCAGAGGCTCCTTCGGTGCATCGACACGAGCCGCCCGTTCGTGCGATACGCGGAGGACACACACCCGCGGGAGTCGCGATGCGTTCGATTCGAACCTCGGAAAACGGTCTTCGTCTCGCACTTCTCGCCGGTGCTCTGGTGTTCGCACCGGCTTGCAGCGGCACAGCCGAGACCGACGCCGACGCGGGCAGTCGCGGCGCGGGCGGCGCTGGCGGCTCGGGGGTCTGCGAGTACGCGCCCGATGCCGACGAGGTGCCCGACTTCCCTGCGCCGGCCTTCGACTGCACCGACGATCCGTTCAGCCTGACTTTCGCGCAGGGGGTGGTCGGCACCCTCGCGCAGTCCGCCTGGGGCGGCCGAAAATTCGGCACGCCCGGCCTCGGCGCGGCGCGCGACTGGATCCGCGAGCAATTCGAGTGTGTCGGCCTCACGCCGGGCGCAGCGTCGCTCCCGGGCGCGCCGACCGACGCCTTCGACCAGCCCTTCACCACCCGGGGCGATGCCATGGACGCCTGTGAGATCTCGGGCTGGAGTCATGTGAGCAACGGTGACGAAGATCCAGAAGGCGGTATGGCGCACGACTTCACGAATCTGATCGGCTCCATCCCCGGCACCGGTGACCTCGCACACGAGGTGGTGGTGGTGGGCGCGCACATGGACCACCTCGGCCATTTCGGGGCCGAGGGCAATCGCATGGTGCTCGGCGCAGACGACAACGCGTCGGGCATCCTGGCGCTGCTCAGCCTGGCGAAGTCGCTGGTCGAGTCGCCCCCGGAGAGGGCCGACCGGCGCACCGTGGTGTTCGTCGCCTGGGGCATCGAGGAGGATCCGTTCTACGTGCGGGGCTCCCGGGCCTTCTTCGAGCAGTTGGCGCCCGGGGCCGCCGAACAGATCGTGTATTATGTGAACTTCGACATGATTGGCCATTACAGCGACCATGGCATACTGTATGCGCTCGGCACGTACGAAGGCAGCCCCGCGCGGGCGATGCTCGAGGCCCGCGAGGGGGCCTATGGCGACGTGGAGATCGGGCTCGGTGAGCGTGGCGAGTCTTCGGACCATGTGACGTTCTGCGAGTACGGGGTCCCCTACACGTTCTTCTGGGCCGAAGACGACTGCTACCACCAACCCTGTGACACACCGGACACCATCGACTACGATCACTTGCCGGACATCCTGCGCGCCGGCCGCGACCTCGTGGCCGATCTCAGCGTCGAGCCGGATCTCCTGACGCCGCGGTCGAGTTTCGCTTCGGACTTCACCGCAGCGTACCCCGATCTGGGCGACCTCGCAGAGACATGCGGATTTCAGGGGGAGCGAGCGTCAGGGCGCATTCGACGCTCTGATACGCCCAGCGACCGCCCTCGCCCCGAGTGTGCCACTCCACGCGTCGGTCGACGGGGTCGATCAGGGCATGGCCGACGCGGCGGTCAGGTCGTCGTCGATGGTCGGTTTGCGTGGGGCGGGCCGATTCATTCACATGCTCTCAGTCCAGCCCCCTTGCGTCGCAGTTCGCAGTCTTCTCACCAGACGTCGGACGACATCAGCAGCACCCGGGTGTCCGGGGCCCCCGGGATGGCCGGCTCGGCGAGTGTGGTATCGAGGAACGCCGGGCCGGTGACCACGGTCAGGTGCGTGGTGAGCAGGGCCGGCCCGGACGCCGCCGGCGCTGCCATGTCGAGTGTGACGCGGGTCTTCCACGCTCCGAAGAGTGCTGCCAGCAGACGGCTGCGCAGGTCTTGCGACGCAAAGTCATCGGGCCGCGCAACGTAGAGATACTGCCCGCCCGTGGCGCAGGCGAGCGCGTTGAATTCGACGGCGGGGCCGCGCGGATCGGCGGACGGTGACGCGGGTTCGAGGTGCACGACGGCCAACGGCACGGCGGTCTCGACATACCGCCCGACCACCAGGGGCAAACGCTCCGGCACCGCGGAGGTGTCCCCGTTCTCGACACCGTCGGTGAACAGCACGACGACGGGGTTTCGACCGGCGCCGAGCGCGGGGGCGATCACATCGTCGAACGTCGTGTCCAGGGCGTCCGTCAGCGGCGTACCACCGACCTGTCCCGTGGCCAGGCGCGCGAGACCGTCCTTCGTCGGGTCCGCGAGACAGGGAGCCGCGCCGTCCGGACACACGAGCCGCGTGCGATCCGTGGACGCGGTCCCGAACTCGGGTGTGATGAAGACTTCGCGATCGTGGAACCACACGAGCGAGAACGCCGTGTCGTCCGCGAGCCGCTGCGTGCGGACGAGCTGCGCGAAGAGTTCGAGGTGCTCGGACCGCAGATCCGACGCCTTGCTTGCGTCGGGGGCGAGTGTCGGATCGCGCTGCCCGCGCAGGCTGCCCGAGTGGTCGAGCAGGAGAATCACGTGGAGCGGCGCGGTCGCGCGCGCGTCGCCGCCCGCGCTGACGTACCGGAGATCGACGGGCTCGAGCCTGGCCCCGAGACGCCGCCCGACCCCCACCCCGGTGAACCCTTGCGGCGCCCCGGACTCGACGATCGCATTCGCGTTCGCGTTCGCATCAACGACTTCGGCGTCGTCGGCGTCGTCGGCATCGAGCGCAACGACGCCGACCGGCATGGTGAAGGTCAGTGCATCGGGGCCGAGCTGCTCGGCGTAGGGTGTGGCGTCCGATGTCGGGAAATCCAGGCCGCGGATGGGCAGGATGCCCGCGCCGTTGCGCCGGCTCAGGAGTTGGAAAGACAGTGACTGCACGCCCGGTGCCCGCGGCTCCGGGCAGAGTGTCCCGGCGAGGAGCGTGTCCGCGTCCAGCGCACGACCGACGGCCCCGGCCGGTTCGCGCCCGGCGTCGGCGGCGTCCGCGTCGTCGAAGTCGGTGTCGGCGTCGGTTTCGGCGTCGCAGGCGGACAGGAGAAGGCCGAGGCCGAGGAGCAGCGAGGGCATCCGTTTTGGCATGGCCCCGCAGAGTCGGTGCCTTCACGGAGTGTCACGGCTTCCTCGGCGATTCGACCTCGATACCGAAGACCCGGCCCTGTGGGTTCTCGAGGACGGGCCGGAACGAGGTGCCCGGAACGAGGTGCCCGGAACGAGGTGCCAGGCACTTCGGGCGTGTCAGCGCAATGGAATCGGAGGCAGCTCGACCGCGCTGCCCATCGCCGCGAGCCACGCCTGCTCCGCCGTGTGGATCGCCCTGAGTCTCGAGTGCAGGAAGGTCGCGAAGTCGCCCCTCACCAGGGCCTCGTGCGCTTCGCGGGTCACCAGATGACTCGTGAAGATCTCCGCCGGACAATCGGCCGTGCGCACCCGAAGTCGGAGCGCCGAGATGGATGCGGCGGGGCAGATGACGTGATTCGCCGTGCCGAGAGCGAGGTCACGGTCCAGGCCCCGGGTCTGTTCTGCGTCCAGAAGGGGCAGAAAGACCCCCCGGCCCTGCTCTCCGAGTTGCCGGACCGGTGCGTCCATCGGCTGGCCGTCGGCGAGGCGGGGGCAGCGCAGGGCGAGCACGGCAGCGGTGACCTTTGGCCGCGCCCAACCAAAGTTGACCCGCCCGCCGGGCGCCCTGATGACCCTCGCGGGTTTCACCTTGCGCCCGACCTCGCGCGCCTGCACGGGAATCCCGAGGCCGCGCGCGAGCTCTCGCCATGTGGCGACGATGATGTGCGACGCGATGCCGCCTGCGAATCGCTCTGAAATGGCAGCATCGGCCATCCAACTGCGGAGGGTGCTCAGCTGCGTTTCGGAGACGCTGCCGTGGCACTCGAGATGGACCCGGGCAGCAAAGACGAGCATGTAGCCGGAGGGCAGCACGGCCGGCCCGCCGAACCCGAGTGTCTCGAGGAACGTTGCGGCCCAGACCGCGGCCGCACCGACCGCCGTCATCGTGGCGCGATTCTTCCCAATGAGCGCGGCCAGGCGCTCGGAGTCCACTTCCACCGGCTCGAGGCCGTAGCCCGCGGCGACCACTTTCAGGAGCTGGTCCCGGTCGACGCTTTCCCATCCCAAGGGGGTCAGGCGCCCGACGACATCCTCGTCCAGGGTCTGCTCCAGGTCGAAATCCTCGGCGAAAGACAGCGCCCGCGCCATGTGGAAGTCGCCCATCCGCGTGCCGCCCTGGTTCAGGCGCTTGAACGTCATTGTGACCGGGCCGAGCTCGTCCGTGGCCAGCGGAACCACGGGGATCATGTAGTCTACGAACGCCGAACGGAGCGCGCGCGCTCGGTTGGCGACCTCGCGGTTCGCCTTCGCCTGTTCGCGCCATTCGTCGAACAGGGCGTCGTCCAGCAGGATCGCCAGCGGAAGCCAATGTGTACTGCCCGCACTGTCGTCATCCCCGGTTACGTGACTGAAGCTCCCCTCGGCCGACGACACGTCGAACGCGACCGCCCACGGCGTGCCGTCGGGCGCATGAAGGCCATCCGTACCGGTCCAGAGGGGCGGACTCAGACCCTCTCGGGTGTAGAGCCCGGCCCCGAGCGCCGCGAAGAGTGTCGTCATGCGCTGCATGCCGTCGAGCAGGTATGTCTGCGTCGTGGCCATGGGCACCTCGGGCAATCGCAGATCGAACGGTCCCACCGGCGACGGGGTCTTCAGTCGCTTCAGCGTGCGCCAGACCATCAGCGAGCCGCTCGGCAGTCCCTTGCGCACCGAATCGAGTAGCTCCAGACGCTGCTCGCCGCTCCAGACGAAGTCGCGCTGAAACGGCGGGATCCGGATCTCACCGCTGCGCAACTGCTCGAGCAGGTTCGGCAGGCGCTCGATGGTCGGTGCCTTGAGAAACGATTGAGCCATCAGAGACGCCCCCAGATCACACCCAGAAGTTCGCGGAGTTCATCCGTGGCACCTTGATATCCTCGGCCACGGCGATAGACCTCACGGATCGCGTCCTTGCCGATCCCATCTTTGAGCACAGCCTTTTCGAGCGGACGGAGCAGATTCCAGACGACATGATCCGTCCGGGTGCCGTCGGCGCCGTGCCCCTGGTCGAAGTCCAGATGAGCGATGACCCGCTCATCGAGCGTTTCCAGCGCCAGCGCCGCGAGGAACCGTCGGCGAGGGGTGCCCGGCCGACCGATACCGCCGCGAAGGGTCGCGGCGTTTGCCTGGTACGCGGCGTCCCAGGCCTGCTTGATGTCTGCGGTCTGAGGGCCGAGGACGGCCGCAGCCGACCTCCGGATCTCGCGCGGTGGGACGTAGTTCTCGGCCGCTCTGCGCTCGAGCACATGGCCGCATCTGTTCGGAGACATGCCGGCCGCTCGCGCCACCGCCCCGATGAGGCGGCGGGCGTCCTTTGCTTTCGTCGATAGTTGCTTGGGGGCCTTCGCGTCGCTGTCGACCATGCAGAACACCCTGCACCGCTCGATCGCGTGGTCCCGAATGCGCTTCAAGCGCGGCTCGACCTCTCCGATGCCGCCGGCGGACTCGAAGACGAGCCAGCCGCGTGCCTCTGCGGTCTCCAGCTGCGCGCGCGTGGCGGTGTCCGCGAAAGCGAGCAGGAAGTCGCGATCGTGGCGACCGTTCTCCACGAGAACTCGCAACGGGTAACCGAGCAGTGTGAGTGCCGTCGAAGGCGACCGCGCCGACGGGTCGCCAGCGGGATCGGGCACGACGCGAACCCGATCGTGGGCCCCCAGAGCGGCGGCCTGTTCGCCGCTGTCCCAGATTTCGCGGAGCGTCTCCTCTGTCTCGCGGGGCCAGGTTTTGGCCCATGTCTCCCACGTCGGCCGGTCCAAGGGCACGATGTGGTGGCGCTCGCTGGCGCCGAACGCGCACAGTCCGAGGACCTCCAGTGTCTGCGCCGCCGACGGCACCTGCGTCAAGGCGCTGTCGAGCTCAACCACCACGGCGACGTCTCGAGCCGAGGAGTTCGCGTCGCATGACCCCCATCGTGTCGAACGCTTGCTCGAGCGTGGCCGAAGTCGGCCGGCCGTCGCGGTCGAGGGGAATGGGAACCGGCTTTGCGGCCCCCCCCTCGATGGGCTCAATCCACAGAATTCGAACGTCATGGGCGAGCCGCTCGATCGCGGCTTCGAGCGCGGCCAGCAGGAAGATCTCGGAGTGCGTCTCGATGAGCACCGACGCCTGAGCATTCTCGGCGAGCACCTCGACGACGTGTCGGCCGAGTGCCCGTTGGAGCCGGGGATGCAGGTGCGACTCCGGTTCCTCCACGATTAGCAGGCCGCCATCCAAGCGGATCTGCTCCAGGCCGACGATCACGGGAAACATGCGTTGGAGACCGGCGCCCGACTCCGGGAAGGCGACGGCGATGCCCGGAGAGCGAACCGGGCTGAGCACGAGTCTGGCCATGTCACTCGAGTCGGACGCCTTCGAGAGCGTGTTCTCGGTGGACTGCCGGTAGAATGCCGACACGGCCGCGAGCAACCTGGGGCTGGAGAACAAGATGTCCTTGGCCTCGCCGCCATCGCCGCGGATCACGCCGGCCCCCCCGACGGGCGTGGCATGCAGCGGCGGCCCGACTCTCGCGGCCCCCAGCCACCGGATGCCGTTCAGGGCGGCGACGAGTTCGTTTCGAAGAGCCGCGCCACCGGGGAGTCCGTCGGCACTCGGCATGAGACCATCGAGAGCGACCGGGACGCGTTCGCCACTGAGTTCGAAGACTCCAGGGTTCTCACCATCGCGGCCAGCGACCCCGCCGACGCGGTCGAGGGAGACCGAAGCGCCGCCACGCCGCTCGATCTGAATCCGGGCGACACGAAGGTCTCCCGCGTCACCGCGTCGTTCGAGCGTCCAGCGCCAGCGGGTGCCGGAGGAGAGTTCGAGGCCGAGGACGAGATCGGCGTCGTCGGCGGGATCCAGTTCGCCGCGCCACAGTGTCGCGCGAGGACTCGCGCCGGCCAACGGTGAGCTGCCCGTTACAAGGCCCTCCCGGCCGGCCATCCGGGACTCGGCGATGAGTGCCGGAAGCCGAACGAGGGCCGTCTTGCCGCTGTTGTTCTCTCCGTAAACGAGCGTCAGCCTCCCGAGTTCCACCTGGAAGGGATCCCTGAAGCAGCGGTACCGGGAGCCGGAGGCGCCGGAGATTCGAGCAATCGGGCGACGGGAGGACATGGCGCAGTTCTCCGATACGACGTGACCCCCAAGCAAGAACGTCGTGCGCGGGACGGCGTGAACGGTGCGGACGAGGTGCCCGGACGAGGTGCCAGGCACTTCCGGACGAGGTGCCAGGCACTTCGGCGGAATCACGCGCATCGACCCCCGCTCGACGGGACGGCGCCCTCGATCAATCCCCGATCGACCCCGATCAATGCACTTTGAGCCCGGATCGATGGGGATCAGCACCCGATCGACGACGTCTGGAGCCGAGACAATCCAGCGTCTCGCGCAGCAAATCGAGCTCGGACATCGATCAATGGCCTGGCAGTAGGGCGCGGCTCGCGAACCCCCTCATCCGTCGTCGTTCGCGCCGGCATCGACATCGGGGGCGCCGCGTGCTTCATCAACTCCGCATCTCGGCCCATTGTGCGGGTCTGCGACGTCATTGCCTGGGGTTGGAAGTTCATCGATCGCGCTCGAAGCGTCATCGATCGATGTGGAGTTTCCATTGATCGATCTCCCCTTCGCATTGCCACAGCCCGCGCGCCCGAATCAGCGCAGCACGACCCCGAAGATCGGCGCGATGCCGCCCGTCGAGCCCGTCATGGCCTGGGTGGCCTTGGTGCAGTAGCAGGTCGTGTCGTTGCGCACGCACTTCTCCTTGCAGCAGCAGGACTCGTTGCCGTCCTTGCTGGCGCAGGTGACGCCGTTGCAGGTGCCGAGGTTGTCGTTGTCGAGCGCGAAGCGGCGGACCTCGATGCCCGGGCCTCCGTCGGCGCCCTCGTCGAGGAGCGCGTCGAGGACGTCGCCGCGCAGAAGCACGCCGGCGATCGGGCTGAGGCTGTCGTGCAGGCCATCTGGGAACCCCGCGCCGGTCTCGGCGGCGAAGACGCGGCCGTCGGGGGTCAGGACGCGGGCGTCGTCGGCGCCGATTTCGGCCAGCGCGAGAGCGGCGTCTTCTCGCTGCACCTCGATAAGGTCGACCTCCGGCGTTCGGCTCGTGACGAGCGTATAGGGCTCGCCGTCGACGCGCAGGTCGTGAACCAGGGCGCCGTCGCGGCGCGTGAGGCCGTATCGCTCGACGACGTGCGAGTCGCCCGCACAGTCGGCGACCTCGAGGCGGCGCTCGATGCCGACGGTGCCGGTGCCACTCTGCGACCGGTCTTCCGGGTCGGCGTCGCCACAGCCGGTGAGCGCGGCGGCGAAGGTGAAGGTGACGAAGGCGGCGATGGCGGTCGCGAACGGGCTGATCGGCTTGCGCATTTCGAATCTCCTCGAGGGGGTCGGGGTGTGCCCGGACATACCGCGGGGCCCGAACGGTCCTTTTTTCCTGTCACGCATCACGCCCGGGGCTTGACCCGACCCGCCCCCGACCGTGTTACCCTGCGCGGCACTATGAGCCTCCTCTCCGGATTCCTCCCCGCCCGTCGCCCCGCAGCCGCCGAGCTCGTGGCCGTCGTCGAAGCCGCCATCCCCGAGGCCAAGCGCCTGCAGAAGAAGCTCGAGGCCGCGGGCATTCCCGTCGTCCTCGGCGGCAAGGAGTGCTGCTCCTCCGGGGGCTGCGCGCCCAAGGCCGCCATCATGGTCCCGCGCGAGGCCATCCCGCAGGTGCAGGCCGTCCTGCAGGACGAGTGGGAGAGCAACCTGCAGCGCGAGAAACACTGCGACCCCGACCTGCTCGCCAAGGTGAAAGCCGCGCAGGAGACCGTCTCGGACCACCCCGCCTGCCCGGCCTGCGGGCATGTCGGGCCGCTCGACCGCGGCGCCTGCGGCGACTGCGGGCTGTTTCTCGGGTGAGGCAAGGCGTGCGCGCCGGACGCGGTCCCGAGATTTCGATTGCGGTCGGCGTGCGCGCCGACTATGGAGGCCCCAAGGGGTCCCCATGGCGCCGTTTCCGTCGTTCTCCGCACTGAGGTCATTCGCGCTCGCCGCGACGCTCGCGCTCGTCGGGATGCCGTCCGCGCGGGCCGGCGACCCGCCCTTCCACCTGGGCCCGCCCGCCGCGACCGGGAACCCGGAGGCCGCAGCGGCCTCTCTCGCGACCGCAGTCGAGGCCTTCAAGGCGCGCAAACCCGCCGTGGCGCTCGAACACGCCGAGGCCGCCTGGCGCGCCGGCGGCTCGGTCGACGCGCTCGAACTCGTGGCCGTCTCCGCACTTCAGGCGGGCAAGACGCCGCTCGCCCATCAGGCGTATGCGCACCTCGCCACGCTGGAGGCGGCGCCGCCGACGGTGCGCGCTCGGGCCGAGAAACAGCGCGCCGCTCTGGAGAAGCAGGCCCGCGGCGTTCTCGTCGAGGTCGAGCCTGCAGGCGCCCTCGTCACGCTCGACGACGTGCGTCTCGGCGCCGCCCCCCTGCAGGCCGCCGTTTATCTCTTCCCCGGGCCGCACCGCCTCTCGGTCACCGCGCCCGGCCACCAGGCGGGTGAACTGCGGTTTCAGGTCGGGAAGACCGGTGCGGCCGGCGCTCGCCTGACCCTCGCGCCGCTCGAGGACGCCCCGGTTCCGGCATCCGGCGCCCCGCCACCGCCCGCCGCCCCGCCGACCGCTGCCGCATCGCCGGCCCCCGCGCCCCCTTCGAGTGCGCCGCCCCCCGTGGCGGCGGTGCCCGCGGCCAACGTCGCCGCGAGTCGGCTGACCGGCGCCCGGGTGCGCGCCACGCTGCTCGCGCCGTCGGCCCTTTCGGCGTGGCTCGGCCGCCGCGTTCGGGTCCGGACCGCCGACGGTCTTCGCGAGGGCGTTCTGCAGGCCATTGCGGAGACGTCGATCTACGTCGGGGAGGCCGACGACGCCCGGCGCACGTCCTATGCGCGCATCGTGAGCATCGAGCCTCTGGCCGCGGCGCAGACCGCCCCGCCCGGGGATACGTCGACCGGCGACGCCGCGCTTGCGGGACACTTCGTCGAGGTCGTCCGCTCGGCGGGCGTCGTGGCCAAGGGATACTTCGCCGGACGAGCGGGCGGGTGTGTTCACCTGGTCGACGACCGGGGCGCTCGCTGCGTGCGCCGGACGAAGTCGACGGTCGTCAACGCGATCCCCGCCGACGCGGCGCAGGCGAACGAGTCGACCCGACGGCGGGCGGACGCGCGCGACGCGCGGCGCGCGGCGGCCACCGGGGGGACGCCATGACTCGCACGGGCCCATGCCTTTGTGGTGTGTTCCTTGTGCTGGCCCCGGGCTGGCTCCGGGCCGAGGAGGCCCCGGTCGCGCGCGATGCGCCGATGGCACCGGATGCCGCGGAAGCCGTCGAAACCGGTGTGGCGCCCGAGGCCGGCACCGAGGAGCAGGAGAGCGCCCGGCGGGGGCCACCCACCGGGGGTCGAAGCCCCATTGCGCCCGTCTCCGTGACCACGGAAACGAAGCGCTACAGTGTGTCGACGGATCGCGTCGCGTTCGGGTACTCGTCGGAGACCATCGAACGCGTGACGACGCCCGTCGACAGTGCCTTGATGGGGACGTTCTCCGTCGGCTATTCCGGTGACACGGACGGCAACACCAAGACCGGCCTGTTCACGCTCGGGGTCCGGTATCTCGACCCGACCGGGGACTTCCCCGACGCGGCGGGCGGATTCCGCCTGGCCTTTTCCTTCGAGATGACGGCGCTCGGATTCGCCGGCGTCTTCACGTACCCCACCGTCTCGGACTCCGGATACGGATACGGCTCCGAAGACGACGAGGACGAAGAGTCGGAGAAGTTCGGGCGCTTGGGCGCCACGGCGGGGATTGGTGTGAATCTGCTGAACTTCTTCTCTCAATCGCCCGGCGCGGAGACGCAACGCGGGGTCATGTTGAAAGTGGGCCTCGGTGCCGGCGGCGCCTGGGCTTCCGGCGGCGCGACGGACGGTGTCGAACTCCTGATCGTGCCGCAGGCCGGGCTGGAGATTCCGTCGTTCAACCCGGGCACGGGCGAGTTCTCTTCATTCGCGATCAGCGGGTTCGTCATTCCGATGGATCCCGCGTACTTCTCACTGTCCCTCGGCGGGAGCTTCTGACACGAACGCGGCGCTTTGCCTCCGTTCCTCGGCTCGAAAGGCAGACCTCATGTCCACCCCTTGTTCGGCACGTCGGCGGGATGCCGCCGGCACTCTCTTCGTCATCGTTTCCGGTCTCACGGTTCTTCTCGCGTGCGGCCAGAACGAGGTCGTCAAGTCCGGCTCGTCCAAACCGACGTCGACGATCACCCGCGGCCAGCCCATCCCGGTGGGTCTCGACCGCGAGCGCGAGGCCAACGCGATCTGGATGATCATGCCCGTGACGGTCACGGACGACAAAGGTCGGCCGAGCGAGTTCTGGGGCCTTTTCGCCTGTTATCGGGGCCCGAGCGACGAGTGGCCGAACGTCCCGGCGCCGAATTGCAAGCTCGCGAAGCTGGAGGGCAGCCCCACGGAGCTCAACTGGCCGGGCGGGCCCATCGTCGTCGACGGCCAGCTCCAGGGGAAATGACGTCCGATTGCCTCGAGTTTCTGACGGCGCTCGCGGCTCCCTACTGCCATCAACTGCCTGAGCGCAGCCAGATCGTCGACGGGGTTACGGCCGCGTTCTGCCATCGCTGCGTAGGGATTCACATCGGCTTCCTTTCGGGCGCCGTCGCCGCTTTCCGCCCCATCCACGCGTCCCGGTCCGCCTGGGGCGTTGCGTTCGCGCTCATCGTCGTGGCTGCGGTGGACGCCATCGGGCTGACCAGCGGTCCGTGGGGGCGGTCGCTGAGCGGGGCGGCCGGGGGGCTCGGCCTCGGCCTCGTCGCCGCACCGCTCGTGGCGCGTCGGTTGATGCCGCCGACCACGACGTCCGAGAATGACGGGCGTGTCCGGGGCATGGTTGCGGCGAGCCTTCTCGGTGGCGGCGTCGTCTCGGGGGCGCCCGAATTCGGTGCGCCCGTGCTGGCCTCGGTCTTCGCCCTGGTCGGCGCCCTCGCACTTCAGTTCACACTCTTCACGCTGGGGCTCGGGACTCTGCTCGACGGGCACCGTCGCCTCGCGGGCGTCGCACTCGTGGCGAGCCTGGCAACGATGGCCTTGCTCGGTCGCGCTTGAACGCGAACGCGAAGCCCTGACATGCTCGCGGCATGCGAAGCCGCCCTGCCCACGCCCCGACACTCCGCGCGACGCTCCACGCCCTGACCGCCGCGACCGCCCTGACGGCTGTCGCCTGCGGCGGCGGCCCCGCGGGCGGGCACGGCAGTTTCAGCGCCCTGTCGGCGAACAGCGCGGCGCCGACGGATCTCTGCGCGCATCGGGTACCGCGGGACGTCTGCACCCGCTGCAATCCGGCCCTCGTGCCGCGGTTCAAGGCCGTGCGGGACTGGTGCGGCGAGCACGACGTGCCCGAGTCGCAGTGCCATCCCTGTCACCCGGATCTGAGCTTCGAGCCCCTGCCGGCCCCGCCGCCGGAGGCCGATCTCGCGGACGTACCGCCCGCCGCGGCGCTCGCCGGCCTCGAGGGGGTCGCGGTGGCGGGCAAGTTCACGGTCGTCGACTTCTGGGCCGCGTGGTGCGTGCCCTGCCGCAAGGTCGCCGGCGACCTGAACCTGCGCCTCGCGCGGCGCCCCGATCTGGCCGTGCGCAAGGTCGAGATCGTCGACTGGGACGACCCCCTGGCGGCGAAGTACCTCGCGGCGTCACCGGATCTGCCGCTGCTCGTCGTCTTCGGTCCCGACGGACGCGAGATCGGGCGTCTGAACGGGCATCACCCCGAGCGCCTCGACGCACTGATCGCCCCGGTCGGGCGCTGATGGGATCGCTGCGGGCGACCCTCCCGGCGGCGCTGGCCGGGCTGGCTGTGTTCGTGTCCGCGCCGCCGCCCGCGGCCGGGTGCCCCGGGTGTCAGAACCCGAACTTGCCGATGGTCCGCACCGGGGGCGTTCACCTGGGGACGGGCGAGGTCAAGCTCGGGCTGGTCGCCTCGACCATGCCCCTCCGGGTGCGGCACGAGGCGGGCTGCCCCGTCGACGTGACCGATCTGTCGACCTGTGACGCCGTGCCGCCGCAGCGCCGGCACATCCACGACCAGTTCATCCTGCCGGCGGAGCTGCGCGCCACGCTCGACTGGGGTCTGTTGCCGTGGTTCGGGCTCGAGGTCGCCGCGCCCCTGCGGCTGGTCTACACGACCATCGACTACGAGACGCCCGACGGCGCGCCGTACACGCCGCTCGACGAGGGCATTCACCACCGGGACGAGACGCTCGTCGGTCCGGGCGACCCCACCGTATCGGCCCGCCTGACGACGACACTCTTCGACGCCTTCTGGCTCGTCGCGCGGGTGGGAACGAGTCTGCCCATCGGCGAGACGGTGCCGGACCCTTTCCGCGCGGGGGACCGGGGCGAGCGCCATCAGCACGTTCAGTTCGGCACGGGCACCTTCGACCCCGTGCTCGGGCTGGAGCTCGCGCGCGGGTTCGGCCGCTGGCAGGGCGCCGTCTACGGGCACTTGCAGGCGGCCCTGTATGAGAACGCCGAGGGCTTCCGCGCGGGCTCGAAACTGCTCGGGGGCCTGCAGCTCGGGCACCGGCCGGCCGAGCGCTGGGTGGTCCACGGCAGCGCCGAGTGGTTCCACGAGGAGCCCGAAACCTGGGGCGGCCAGATCCGTCAGGACGGCATCCTGGGCCGCGATGAGCTTCTGTTGGGCGTGGGCACCGCCGTCAGCTTCGGGGGCCCGCAGTACAGCCTTCTGCTTCGCCTGCCGGTGTATCGACGCATCGCACTCGGGGAGACGGACGAGCCCGGCACCCTGACCGCGCCCATCTCGGTGAACCTGGGCGTGCAATGGAGTCTTCTGCCGTGATGGGCGGGCGGGTGTAAGTTGCTGAGACACGGGGCGCGCGCCGTGCGTCCAAAGGCCGCAGGAGGACGATGCTTTGAAGACCACCCCTCGCTTCGAACTGCCCGCCGCGCGTGTGCAGGACACCACTCGACCGGCCAGCGTCGTCGAGGAGCGGCGCCCCGTTCGCCCCGATCCCCCGCGTCCGTCCCGGTCCAAACCGACGACCGCCGCCGAGAAACCGTGCCGATGCGCGGGGGAGGGGTGACGCCGTGACGCGCGGGCCAGGCCGCTTGTGCATCGCGCTGCTGCTCGCCGCGTGCGGCGATGGCGGCACCGGCGGCGCGCGCCCCGGGCTCGATGCCGGCGTTCGGCCGCCGGGGGACGCTGAGGCGGCCGACGGAGCAGCCCCCGGTCGCGTCGACGCACGCCCGCCGGACGCCCGGCGCGTCGATGCGGGGCCGTCGGATGCGAGGCCGGCGGCGGAGTAGTCGCGAAGCGCGCCGCCGAACTTGCCCCAGGGCGTTCGCAGCGCATCGAGGATGAGTGCTTCGGGCATGCCCGCACCTCCGGCACC
>JAKLJY010000054.1 GCA_023150895.1 Myxococcota bacterium
GGCGCGGGCGGCGAAGGCGGCGGCGCGGGCGGCGTGAGCGGTGGCGCGGGCGGCGAAGGCGGCGCGGGCGGCGAAGGCGGTCACGGCGGCGAGGGCGGTCACGGCGGCGGGCACGTGAGCGACCTGCCCGAGGCCTGCGGGGCCTCGCCCGAGATGCAGTCGCCGGCGGTGTTCGGCGAGGCCGGCATCGAGCCCGAGGTCGCGGTGAGCTGCGACACCGAGGGCAGCGAGTGGATCCCCTGCCATCAGCACATCCACTGCGGGCCCGAGCACACGGGCGCGGGCATCTGCGGCGACGCCGAGTGCGAGGTGCACACGGTCCACCGCAAGCGCAAGGACGGCGCCGAGGCGGCCGAGATCGAAAACCTGCACGAGGGCACCGTGGGCGGCAACTGCGAGCCCGCCGATCACGACCTCATGGTGGTGGCGACGTTCGTGTCGTTCGCCGAGGCCTGCGAGCCCGGCGGGGTCGGCAACCTGACCTACTGCGGCTCCGCGACGGGCAACAACATGCTCGACGCCGACATGGACGGCGCCGTGAGCTGCGCCGAGGCCGGGGTGAACCCGACGTCGGTGCGGTGGTGCATCAAGACCGAGTGCGAGTGCCGCCCGGGCGAGGACGAGACGGCGCTCGAGGAGGAGTACGGCGAGCTCGAGTCCACCAAGGAGCAGGGCTGCCCGAATCAGGTGGCGAGCGGTCTGCCCGAGGCCTGCGCGGCGACCCCGGAGACGCAGTCGCCGGCGAGCTTCGGCGAGGGCGGCCTGACGCCGGACGTCGCGGAGAGCTGCGACACGGCCGGCAGCGAGTGGATCCCCTGCCATCAACACATGCACTGCGGGCCCGAGCACACGGGCGCGGGCATCTGCGGGGACGCCGAGTGCGAGGTCCACACCGTCCACCGCCGCCGCAAGGACGGCGCGGACGCGGCCGAGGTCGAGGATCTCCACCACGGCACGGTGGGCGGCAACTGCGAGCCTGCCGACCACGATCTCATGGTCGTCGCCACGTTCCTGTCGTTCGCCGAGGCCTGCGAGCCCG
Organism: Myxococcota bacterium; assembly: GCA_023150895.1. Lineage (GTDB taxonomy): Bacteria > Myxococcota_A > Bradymonadia > UBA7976 > UBA1532 > CAINDO01. The sequence goes on from JAKLJY010000054.1 coordinate 1,040, forward strand.
GCGGCGTGGGCAACCTGACGTACTGCGGCTCGGCGACCGGCAACAACGATCTCGACACGGACGACGACGGCGTCGTGACGTGTGTCGAGGCCGGTGTGAACCCGACGTCCGTGCGGTGGTGCATCAAGTCGGAGTGCGAGTGTCACCCGGGCGGCACCGAGGCGGAGTTCGAGGAAGTCTACGGCGAACTCGAAGCCACCAAAGAGCAGGCCTGCGCGGGCGAGTAAGCCCGGGGGCGTCCCGAAACCGCGGATCGAAGGAGTTCGGCCATGCGCCGCAAAGCGAAACTCTTTGCGCTCTGTTTCGGTCTGATCGGGCCGGCCTGTCGGGGTGAGCCCGAGCCCGCTTCGATGCCGGCCGTTTTGCCTTCGACGGCGTCGAGCGTGGCCCCGTCGGCGGCGCCCACGGCGGCTCCAGCCTCCGCCGCGGCCTTGCCGAAGTATGCCGAGGCCCGCGCCGCCTTCGCCACGCGCCTGAAGCGCCAAGGGCCCGCACCGCAGCCCTTTGAGCCGGTCGCCCCGCCAAAGGGGGTGACCGAGGTGGTCTATCGGTCGGGTGCGCTCGAGCTGAAAGCCTGGCTCGCGGGTGTATCCCCGGAGGGGAAGAAGCGGCCCGCCGTTCTCTTTCTGCACGGTGGATTCGCGTTCGGCGTCGAGGACTGGGAGATGGCTGCGCCCTTCCGCGACGCCGGGTTCGTGGTCATGGTGCCCCTCGTGCGCGGCGAGAATGGCATGCCGGGCCACTTCACGATGTTCCTGGCCGAGGTCGACGACGTCCTCGCCGCGGCCGAGAGCCTCGCGGCCCATCCTGCCGTCCTGCCCGACCGGATCTACCTGGCCGGGCACAGCGCCGGCGGGACGCTCACGGCGCTGGCGGCGATGGCGTCCGGCCGGTTCCGCGCAGCGGCGGCGTACTCGGCGTCGCCGGACCAGCGCATCTGGCGCGAGGCGAGCCCGGCGGCCGTCCCGTTCGACCTCAACGACGGCCAGGAGTATGCCTTGCGGTCACCCGCTGCGTTCCCGACGAGCTTCCAGTGTCCGATCCGCCTGTTCTACGGCAGCCAGGAGCAGCCCTACGGCCGCCTCACGGAGCGCCTGGCCGAGCGGGCGAAGGCCGCTGGCCTCGACGTTCGCGCGATCGCCCTGCCCGGCGACCACTTCAGCTATGTGCCCGAAGCGATGCGCCAGAGCATCTCGTTCTTCGACGAGCATCGGCCGTAGGCCACTTGCGCGGGCGCCACGACCCCCGCGTGTTATCCTCCCGGTGCCATGCCGAACCCTCCGCACCGCATCTTCAAGATGAAGTTCGCCTCGGTCTACCCGCTCTACGTGCAGAAGGCCGAGCGCAAGGGCCGGACGCAGGCCGAGGTGGACGCCGTGATCACCTGGCTGACGGGGTACGACGCCGCAGCGCTCGCGACGGTGCTCGCCGACGGCGTCGACTTCGAGGGCTTCTTCGCGCAGGCCCCGGCGCTGCACCCGAACCGCACGCTCATCCGAGGCGTCGTGTGCGGCGTGCGCGTCGAGGACGTCGAGGACCCGTTGATGCAGCACATCCGGTACCTGGACAAGCTCGTCGACGAGCTCGCCCGGGGGAAGCCGCTGGAGAAGATCCTGCGCGCGTGAGGGCGGCGCGCGGGCGCGGCCGGGCTCACTGGCAGAACTTTACGTCCCGCAGAATCTGGTCGAACACGAGGGTCAACGAGGCCTCGCTGCCGGCGACGAGGTACTCCCCGGTCTCCGTGTCTCCGTTGGCGGCCATGACCTCGAGCTGCGTCGGATCGTCCCCGTAGGCGTAGCCGATGACGTAGGTGTGAATGCCCTGTGTGGCGAGGGATTGCGTAGCCGTCGTCAGCTCGTCGGCGATGCAGGCGATGCGTTCTTCGGCCTGTCGCTCCTCGTCGTAGAGGCTGCAACTGCAGGTGTCCGCCCCGTCCGAGAGGACGATGAGGTAGCCGTCGCCTCGCTCGGCGCCCCAGAGCGCGTCGACGTTCGCCGCCATGTATTCCATCGTCGACGAGATGGGCGTCGCGCCGCCGACGTCCCAGCCGGCGAACCATGCGTCGATGGCCGGGCCCGCGTCCGGTTGAATGGGCACGTGCGGCCAGTCGCCGGAGGCGCACCCGACGAACCCGCCGTTCTCCGACGGAAAGGCCGATAGCCCGAAGCGGACCGCCGGGTTGTTCATGATGGTGGCGGCCACCGCGCGGCGGACGTCCTGCCAGTGCGGGCCCATGCTCGACGAGCGGTCGACCGCGAACATGACCCCGGGGAAACAGAGCGGGGCGAGGCAGCGGCCGTCGGTGCAGACCTCTTCGTCGTCGCAGGGCACGACCCCGAACTCGGACCCGTCGTTGAGGCAGATCAGGGCCGTCTGTTCGTCGGCGCAGCGGGCCTCGCCCGGCTCGCAGACGATGGGCGCGCAGCCCCCCGCGTCGCGCTGGCAGCGCTCGTCGCCGCCACAGACGCCGGTCTGTGCCCAGCCCCGGCCGTCCGGCGCGCACGTCTCGACCGTGAACTCGTCGGGGCAGCGGACGTCGTCGGGCGTGCAGACGCCCTCTGCCGGGGTGTCCGGCGCGGGGTCGGTGTCGGCGGCCGCGTCGGCGGCGAGGCGCACGTCGATGAGCGGGGCGTCCGGCGTCTCCGGGGCGCCGCCGGCTCCGTTGCCGGCGTCGAGGTCGAGGCGGGCCCCCGCGTCGCGGGCGGCGGCCGACGCACCGCTGCCCCCGGCGGCGTCGTCACAGGCCGAGGCGGTGACGGCGAGCGCGAATGGCCACAGGACGAGGGGCGCGAACGGGCGGGCGACGCGGTGGGCGGCTCGGGATCGGTGCGTGGTCTTCACGGTCGCGGGGAGCTCCGATCGGGGCGCGGGGTCGCAGTTTCTGGGCGCCATGTTCGCATGGCCCGGGGTCGCTCGCCAGCCGCGGCCCCGCAGTGGAACCTTCGACCGCGCGCGTCTCGGAGGTCAGATGACATCCACCGGGACGGCGAGCGTGTCTTCGTCGAGCATTTCGAGGTCGGGACCGCCGTGGATGACGAGGCGACGCCCGACGTTGAGACCCGGGTAGGTCTCGGCGAACGCGGCGAGGCCGCGCGCGTCCCGGCGGCTCGGCCGGGCCGTCAGTTTCACCTCGATGAGGTGGTGGACGCCGTCCCGCTCGAGGATGAGGTCGACCTCGGCCCCGCCCGCCGAACGCCAGTGCCAACGCTGCGGCGGGGTCGCGTGCGCGCTGCTCTGGCGGATGACCTCGCCGACGACGTAGGACTCGAAGAGGGCGCCGAACTGCGGATGGCTCTGGAGGGCGACCGGGCTCGAGATGGCAGTCAGCCAGGCGGCGAAGCCCGTGTCGACGAGGTGCATCTTCGGGCGCCCGCTGACCCGTTTCGTCGAGTTCGTGGACCACGCATCGAGCAGGTCGACCTGAAATCCCTGCCGGAGCGCGTCGAGCCAGCCCCGGGCGGTGTGCGGGGTGATGCCGATCTCGCGCCCGAGGTGGGACGCGTTGAGCTCCTGGGCGGTGAGACCGGCGATGAGGCGCACGAAGCGCGCAAACTCGTGTGGGGCCTGAAAGTCCCGAACGAGCCGGGCGTCGCGCTCGACGTAAGTCGCCAGGTAGGCGGCGAAGAACTCGGCGACCTCGTTCGTCCGGAATCGCAGAAGTGCGGGCATCCCACCGCGGAAGACGCGCTCCGGCAGCGGGGGGGCCGTGCGGAGGCGCGACCGCCCGCCGAGCGCCACGAGGAGCCCGCGGGCGGACGTTGCGGTGAGCACCTGCTCGGTAAACGTCGGCGCGGCGTCGATGTCACCGTACAGTTCGTCTTGTGTCATCGGGCGCAGGTCGAGCAGGCCGACACGCCCGGCGAGGCTCTCCTGCAGGCCGCGCATGAGCCCGAACTGCTGCGAGCCGGTCAGGAAGTACTGTCCCGGGCGTGCGCGCTGCTCGTCGACGAGCCGCTTCAACGGTCCGAGGAGTTCGGGCACGAACTGCACTTCGTCGAGGACGAGCGGCGGCGGGTTGAGGCGCAGAAAGAGCTCGGGATCGCGCCGGGCGTTGCCGATGTCCATTACCGGGTCGAAGACGAACGTGCGCACCTCGGAGCCGACCGTCTCGGCGAGGAGCGTGGACTTGCCGACCTGCCGCGCCCCGGTGACGGCGACGACCGGGAAGAGCGCTGCGAGGCGCTGAAGCCGTGAACGGGCGAGGCGGGGACGCATACCTGGAAAATTAGCACCCGGAGTGCCAGATTTCCAGGTTTCGAGGCCGTCGACCGGGGCTAAAAGGCCCCCACCCAGCGCAGCCAGCCGGCGTCGTTGCGGTCGAACACACCGCCGAGCGTGTCGCGGGGGCCGCCCATGACATAGACGCCCGCAGCGACGGTGTGTCCCTCCGTGACGGTGAGCGCGAGGCTCGGGGCGACGGTGTAGTCTTCCTGGGTGAGCCCGTACTGTCCGATGACATCGGCGGTGAGCCGCGCGTCGATGACCACCCAGCGCAGATGGCCCGTGGCCTGAACGAGGTGGCGGCCGACGTACAGATAACCCCCCTCGGCGGCCTCCCACGGGCGCAGGCCGAAGACTTCGAGCGTCGCGGTGACGTCCGGATCGGGCATCCAGTCCGCGCCGACGGTGTACGAGAGCGACGGGACGCGCAGGGGGCTGAAGTCGCGGCGGTAGAGCGTGCGATGGAAACTGTGGGCGGCCTCGGCCTTGACGAGCACGTCGCCCACGGCCCAGGCGAGGTCGAGGCCGATGAGGTCGAGGCGGTGGTACCGGCTGTCGAGGAGCGGCGCGCCGCCCGCCAGGCGGGTCTGCACGTCGGGGTACAGGCGCAGCAGCGTGCCGGTGTCGTTCGCGCGCGCGGCGGCCAGAAAGTCCCCCAGGGCGGGGTCGAAGCGGACGGCGGGCAGGCGGTCCCAGGTGTGGGCGGCGTTGAGGTGCAGGTCGACGCCGGGCCCGTGCCAGCCGACGCGGGTGCCCACACTGGCATTGCGCGGGCTTTCGTCGGGCGGACGGGGGGCCGTGAAGAGCGCCCAGGCGTCGTCGTCCGCCTCGGGTCCGATGAGGAGCTCCAACGTGCCGAGGAGGCCCGCGGTGGGGGCGTCGCCGCCCACGGGCGCCCAATCGCTGCCGAAGAGGGCCGCGCGGTGCGGCACGAAGAAGGGCACGACGGCGAGCTCGAAGGCGAAGTCGCCCGGGCTCGCCGTCAGGCGCACGGCGGGCACCGGCAGCATGGGCGTCTCGAACGAGACCGGGGCCGGATCGAGGAAGTCCTGCGGGTTGAGGACGTCGTTCGGGCTGACCGCGTCGGCGACGCCCCACCGCAGGAAGAGCTGCCCCACGTCGAGGCCGACCCCGTCGCCCTGCCAGGAGAGGCGGGCTTCACGCAGCTCGGCCAAGGCCGCGGCCCGCCCGTCGTCGAAGGCCGCGTCGGGCGTGCGGGCCTCGTGGCTGATGCGCCCGGCGACGAGGGCCGTGGTGCGGGGCGACAGGCGCGTGGCGAGCTCGAGGTCGAAGCGCAGGTGACTCTCGACGGTGTCTTCGCCGCCGCCGTCGTCGGCGAGGTCGGCGTCGAGGCGGGTGCTCACCGTGGCGCCGAAACGCGTCTCGCTCGGGCCGGTCGGGGGCGGAGGCGGGGACGCGGCTTCGTCGGCGGGTGCGGGCGCGGGTGCAGTCTCTGCGGGCACATCGGGCATGCCCGGCATGCCGATCAGGTCCGGGTCGTCGGCCGGCGCGGGCGCGGGCGCCGCGAACAGAGCGGCGAGGACGAGCGGCGCCGGGGTCATCCCTTCGACAGCGCGTCGGGGGTGAACTCGCCGGGGTTCACCGGGGTCTTGGTGTCGACCTCGTCGATGTAGAGGAACGTCGTGTGTCCCTCTTTCTTGGTCCACATCTGCGACCTGGTCGTCAACAGACGCCCGTCGATCGTCTTGAATTCGTTCAGTTTGTAGACTTTGACGAGCGCGTCGTCCTTGTCGAAGAACTTCGATTGCTGAATGAGGGCGTTGTCCTTGCGGATGGCGAGTTCGATGCGGCCATAGGGCTGCGCGCCGTCCCCCGGCGTCGGCCGCGCGACGACGACATGACACTCGACACCGTCGATGGATGTGTCGGGTTTCGCCTCGTAGGTGGCGGCCTTGATGTCCCGGTTCTCCATGTCGGCATAGGAGAAATCGCTGCCCATGAACGCGCCGTCCTTCTGGTTGCGGGCGATGCGGCGGGTGCGCTTCAGGGCGGGCAGGTAGAGGTGCATGTCGTCCGCTTCGGCCCCGGCGCGTTCGAGGAGCAGAAAGGCCGAGCCCTGCACCTCCGCCGGTGACAGGAATCGAATGACCGTGCGCGTCAGCCCGGCCTCCTTCATCGAGCGGGCCATGATGACCCGCTCCTTGCGGGCGCCGGCGGCGTCTTGCAGCACCATGCGCACGCGGGCCTGCCCGTTGTCGAACCCGAGCCCGTTGAGCTGCGTCGCGCGGGCGACGAGGGCCTCGGGGCTCTCCGCGCGGGCGCGGGTGGCGGGGAGAACGGCGAAGAGGGTCAGGGCCGCGGTCAGGGCGAGGCCCCGGGCACGCGGGGACGACGGGGCACTCATGGCGACGAGTCTCCTTGCGGCCCGCGCTCCTGACTGTCGCCGGGGGCGGCGGCGGCGAGGTCGATGATGCGGGCGTTGCCGACGTACTGTTTGGTCTCGTAGCGGGTGATGCGGCCGATGCGCTTGACGATCTCGGCCATGCGCGAGGCCTCGCGGTGGATGGTCTCGGCGGCCTTGGCGTTGGGATCGGCCTCGGGCAGACGTTTGCGCAGAAGCTCCGCGTAGCCCATCACGCTCGTCAGGGGCTGATTGAGCTCGTGTGCGGCGGTGCCGGCGAGCTCGGCGAGGACGGCCTGACGCTCGGATTGAATGAGTTTCTCCTGGGCCTGATGCAACTGATTGCGCATGCGGATGCGATCGCGTTGATCCTGCAACAGCAGCACGAGGCCCATGTCTTCGCCCTCGATCTCGATGCGCGAGCCGGCGAGCAGCACGGGAATCGGCGTGCCGTCGCGCCCGAGCACGGTGCGCTCGACGGCCGGCACGATGCGCCCGGTGCCGCCCTCTTCGTCGCTGGCGAGCAGCGCTCCGAGCGCCGCCGCGCCCCCCTCGGGCAAGAGGGCCGAAAGGTGCGTCTGACCGACGACTTCGGTCGCCGTGAGTTCGAACAGCGCCTCGGCGCGTTTGTTGAAAAGCACGACGCGGCCTTCGAGGTCGACGGCGACGACGGCATCCCCCGAGGCGTCGATGAGGTTGTGCAGGAAGTCCTTGGTGCGGGCGAGCTCCTTGGCCACCGCGCGCTCCTGCGTGACGTCCCGGACCGTGAGGCAGAACGTCTGCCCCTCGCCCGGCAGGCGGCCCACGCTGATGCTGACCGTCAGGGGTCGAGGCCCGCTGAGCTGAAAATCCTCGCGCCCGACCGTCTCGCCCTGACGCGCCCGCTCGAGCAGCGCCGCGGCGCGCAGGCGATCGCCCGCCGACGCCAGATCGGCAAACGGCAGGCCCGCGGCGAGCACGCGCGAGAGGCCGGTGAGCTGCTCGGCCTGCCGGTTCATGAAGAGAATCGACCCATAGGCCTCGGTGACGAACATCGCGTCGGCCGAGCTCTCGAAGAAGTCCTGATAGCGTTCGACCACCCGGAGCCGCTGCTCGACGATGTCCCGGGCGTGGGACAGCCGATCGGTCTCTTCCTTGATTTCCGTGAAGACGCGTGCGTTGGCCACGGCGACGGCGGTGGCGTTTGCGACGATCTGCCCGAAGGCGACTTCACGGTCCCCGAAGTGTTCGAGGGGCGTCTTGGAGCGCAAAAAGAGCACGCCGATGAGCTGCGCGCCCGCGAACAACGGGAACAGCGCCACCGAACGCACGTCGAGCTGCGCGAGCTGGTCTTTCACGGGATCGAAGAGCGGATCGGCGCCGATGTCGGCCACGACCAGGGGCTCGCGCGTCTCCAGCACGCGGCCGATCTCCGGGTAACCGTCCAGGCTGATGCGGCGGTCCATCAGCCCCCGCGAGTCGGAGGCGGCCACCACGCGTCCCTGCCGCCCCTCGGGCTCGAGCAGCACCACCGAGCAGCGATCCGAGTCGAGGACGTGCGCCACGCGCTGCGCCACCTCGTTGAGGATCTCCTGCATGTCGAGGCGCCCGGTCAGCCGCTGGGAGATGTCCACCAGCATGTGGCTGTCCTGCCGCTTGCGATCGAGCTCGGCGGCGTAGGCGGCGATGCGCAGGTGCGCCTCGACGCGGCTCATGACCTCGCCGAGGTGAAACGGCTTGCTGACGTAGTCGTCGGCGCCGGCTTCGAGGGCCTCCTGCAGCACCTCCTGGCTCGCGCGGGCGGTCAGGACGATGATCTGCAGGCCGAGGTACTCCGGCCGGCTGCGCAGCACCCGCAGCACGTCGAATCCGTCCATGCGCGGCATCATCAGGTCGAGCAAGAGCAACGCCGGCTCGTCCGCAATGACCTTCTCGACGGCTTCCTGACCGTCGGCGGCCGTCAGGACCTCGTAGCCGCGCGCGACGAGGGCCTTCTGAAGCATGTCCCGGATGAGCTTCTCGTCGTCGCAGACGAGCACGCGTTGGCGGTGCGTGGCGCCGGGACCGGGACCCGCGTTCTGGGCGTTGCGAGAGGAGCGTTCGTCGGTCGCGGTCATGCGGGGCCTCGGTCGGGTTCAGACGCCGGCGCGGGGCGCGGCGTCGCCACGGGCCAGATACGCCGCGATGGCATGCTGGTAGACGTCCTTGAGGGCGACTTTCTTCTCTCGGGCCAGCCGGGCGCAGTCTTCGTACTCCGGGGCGAGGTTCACCCGGACGCCGTCCCGGTAGGCAAGCTTCACGGTGACCGGCCCGAAGGGGGTGTCGACGCGTTCCGTGCGGCGGTCGAGGACGGCGCGGGTCACCGGATGCCGGCGAAGTCCGATGCTCGACGACTCGGTGAGCAGCACGGCCTCCACCTGTGCGGCGCGGCTGTGGTCCACCAGCGCGCCGACCATGAAGGCCGGTCGCGACTTCTTCATGTGCAGCGGTACGAACCAGGCGTCGCGCGCCCCGGCCTCGAAGAGGCGCTCGAGCAGGAACCCGGCCACCTCGGGCGTGGTGTCGTCGATGTTGGCCTCGATGACCAGCGCATCGTGGCCGTCTGGGGCGAGCGTCGCGCCGCCGCCCCGCGTGCCGAGCACCAGCCGCAGCAGGTTGGGCCGGTCGGGGAAGTCGGCGTTGCCGGCGCCCAGACCCACGCCCTCGACCGTCATCTCGGGGAACGGGCCGACGCGGCGCGCCCAGGCCTTGATGAGCGCCGCGCCCGTCGGTGTGACGAGCTCGCGGTCGAGGCCCGACGGGGCGATGGGCACGCCCTTCAGAATCTCCAGCGTCGCCGGGGCCGGCGAGGGCATGCGGCCGTGCGCACACCGGATGAAACCGCGCCCCATGGGGGGCGGCGCCGATTCGACGGTGTTCACGCCGAGCTGCCAGATGCCCCACGCCGAGCCCACGATGTCCAGGATGCTGTCGACCGCGCCGACCTCGTGGAAGTGGACGTCGGCCTTGTCGATGCCATGCACGCGGGCCTCGGCGATGGCCACTTGCTCGAATGCCGCGAGCGCGCGCTCGACGACCTCGACGGGCAACTGCCCGCCGGAGATGATCCCGACGATGTCGGCATAGTGATAGTGGGCGTGCGCGGCGGCGTGGGCGTGAGCGTGGTCGTGAGCGTGGTCGTGATCGTGGTCGTGCCCGTGGGCGTGATCGTGGTCGTGCCCGTGGGCGTGATCGTGACCGTGCGAATGCTCCGGCGCCTCGACGGCCGCATCCTCCGTTTCGCCGCCGATCTCGATGTGGACCTTCACGCCGCGCAGGCCCATCTTGTGGCGCTCGCCGACGCTCAGCGTCCAGCCCGAGACGGGCAGCGTCGAGAGCGCGGCCCGCAGTCCATCGGGGTCGAGGCCGAGGTCGACGAGCGCGCCCAGCGTCATGTCGCCGGCGAGGCCGCTGAAACAATCGAAGTACAGGACGCGCTCGCTCACGCCGGGGGCTCCGCATCGGTCGGCAGGTTGATGAGGCTCGCCGCGTAGGCCGCGCCGAAGCCGTTGTCGATGTTCACCACCGTCACCCCGGCGGCGCAACTGTTGAGCATGCCGAGCAGCGCGCTGAGGCCCCCGAAGCTCGCGCCATACCCCACGCTCGTCGGCACGGCGATGACCGGCCGCGAGACGAGGCCCGCGACGACGCTCGGCAGCGCCCCCTCCATGCCGGCGACGACGATGAGCACGCGTGCCGCGCGGAGTTGTTCGCGATGGGCGAGCAGGCGGTGCAACCCGGCGACACCCACGTCCGTCAGACGCTCCACCGGATTGCCGTAGACGGTCGCGGTGAGGGCGGCCTCCTCGGCGACGGGGAGGTCGCTCGTACCGGCGGCCACGATGAGCACCGTGCCCTGCCCGCGGACCGGCGCGGGTCGGTCCTCGAGGACGAGCGCGCGGGCGACGGGGGCGTAGCGCACCGGAAGCGCCGGCAGGGCGGCGATGACGGCCTGCGCGACCTCGGGGGCGACCCGCGTCACGAGCACTCGCTGGTGGCGGACGTAGAGGGCCCGCGCGATCTCGGCGATGTGGGCGGGGGCTTTGCCCTGCCCGAAGATGACCTCGGGGAAACCGACGCGCTGGGCGCGGTCCGTGTCGACGTGCGCAAAACCGAGGTCGACGTACCCGCGCAAGGTCTCCGCGGCGGTGGCGGGGTCGAGATCGCCGGCCGCCACGCGGGCGAGGACGCGCTCGAGGGAGGTCTCGGGGTCGGGGCGGGACATGCGCGCCGATTACCAGATTCCGACCGCGCCGTCGCGCTTTGCGTCGCGCGCGCCGGGCAGCGGGTGCGGGGTCAGCGCGACGGGACCTCGCAGGCGGCCGAGTCCTTGAAGCCGAGCTTGTGCAGGATGTTCACGAGCGGGCAGAACTTCGTGAACCCGGACTGAAAGAGATTGAGCCCGACGAAGGCCGTCAGCCACAGCCAACTCGGCGTCGACAGATCGATGCTGCCGCTGAAGTGGCTCAGGGTCAGCGAAATCAGAACGAAGGCGCCCGCGACGATGCGGACGATGAGCTCGGTGGACATGGGGGGCTCCGTGCGTTTGGGCGAAAGTGCCGTCGCCCGAGCGATGCGTCGACCCCCGGAGGTGTTACGGCCGTCCCGTCAGTCGAAGACCTCGGGGGCGATGCGGGCGTCGGGCATGGAGAGACGCCGTGCCGCCCGCCAGGCCAGCCACAGTTTGACCGTCATGAATCCGGTGATGAGCACGGGCACGGGCGCGCGGGCGAGCAGCATCAGACCCAGGGAGACACCGGCGTACACGAGGCCTGCACCGAGCGCCCGCCGCACCGCGCTGCGCGACCAGCGCCAGAGGACGAACCAGAGCCCCCCGACCACCCCCCAGAAGGCCGCCGCGACGAGGAACGTCTCGGGTTCGAGCCCCGGGCTCTGCAATGTCGGTGGCCCGGTGCCCGCCCAGAAGGCCAGCATGATCACGCCGAACAGCGCGCACAACCAGAACGCGTGTTTCATCACCTTGCGGCCCTGGTCGACGCGGTGGTGCAGGCGCGCCCATTCGGGGCGGGGCGAAGGCGCTTCGGGTTCGGTCGGGGGGAGGGTCATCGAGCGGAGGGGTCCGGGGCGGCAGGTCTTTGCGCGGCTGCGGGCGCGGTGTCTACAATGCCTCGGTGCGCTCCCTCTGTGTACCCGCGCTTTTCGTCCTGCTCGCCGCCTGCGGTGTGAGCACACCCACGCCGACGGCCGAGTCCGGCGATTCGGGCGGCGCGGGCGGCGTCGGGGGCTCGGGAGCAACCGGTGGTTCGGCGGACGATGGCGGCCAGGGACCGGGCCTCGACGCGAACCCGGGGGCTGCCGACACGGGCGCCCTCGGCGGCGCGGTCCCCCCGCCGGGGCCGGATGCCGGGCCCGGACCCGGACGCGCCGACGCGGGCGCAGCGGGTGGCGCGCTCCCCCCACCGCCTGCCGATGCCGGCCCCGGCCCGAGCGTGCCCGACGCCGGACCGATTCTCGCGCCCGACGCCGGCGCCGCGCCCGATCCCTACGGCCGGGTCTGTTGCGCGGCGGACGCCGACTGCGACCCGGGACGCCACTGCTCGGCGGGGCGCTGCTTCGACGCGCCCCCGGCCGGCCCCTGCGGCTGCGCGACGGACGCCGACTGCCCGGCGGGCCAGCTCTGCCTGACCGACGATCGCGTGTGTGGCGCCTGCGTCCCCGAGGCGCAGCGCTGCGCGCCCGCCTGCGACCGGAACCTGAGCACCGCGACCTTCGCGTATCTGGCGCCGGATCCGTTCATGCCCGCGCGGCCGATGAGCTACACGGGCACCCTCGTCCTCGACGAGCGCTTGCCCGGCGGGGTGGGGCGGCGCTTCGAGCTCGCACTCGACGATGGCATGCGACAGGCATTCGCCTACGTGCTGCCCGCGCCCTTGACGCTCCCGTTCGCGCTCGGCTCGCGGGTGACGGCCGAGTTCAGCGGGCTGCAGGCCGACGGTTTCGACGCCCGCGCGAGCCTCTCCGGGCCCGACGGACCGGCTCTGTGGGTGATCAACCGCCGCGGGGCGGACCCGGCCGAGGTCGCGGGCGTGCCGTTCCACGTCGAGTACCAGGGCTGCGATCCGACGCTCATCGGCAACTGCCTGCAAGCGAGCCCGGCGGCGCTGGTCTTCGACGTCGACGGACCTCGCTCCCCGGTGGCGCAGACGGGCGACGCCCTGCAGGTCGGCCGCTGGCAGGTCCACGTGGCCCGCGTCTACCGCGACGAGAACGCCTGTCAGCCCGATCTGCACGACCTGTATGCGAACTTCGTGATGGTGCCGGTCCGGCCGTGATTCTCTCGCCAGCAGGCGGGGGGAACCCGCGCAACCAGTGCGGGTGCGGACTATGAACCGCGACGAGACGGCCGCACGACGCGCCGCCCTGGCCGACGCACTCTACCCGGAGCACGCGGTCGCGGTGTTGCGCGCCCTGCGGGCCGGCGTCAGCTACCGCACCGCCGATGGAGGTCGCCACGTGTACCGGGTCGAGAGCGCGTTCGAGGCCGAGGACGTCTGCCATGAGGCGATGGCCGTCGTGCTGCGGCAGATCGGCAGCGGCGCGTTTCAGATCGACCGGCCGGTGCGGCCCTATCTCATCCGCATCGCCGCTCACCTGGCCCTGCGACGGGCCCGGCGGGCCCACCGGGAGGTCCTGCACGGCGACGCCGCGAACGAGCCACCCGAGGCCGGCGCCCCGTCGCCGGATCCGGCCGTCTCCTCCGAGCGGGATGCGCTCGTGCGGGCGTTTCGGGCCGGATTGGCCGAGCCGGAGCGCGCCGTGCTGGCGCTGACGTTCGAAGAGGGCGAGAGCCAGGCCCGTGCCGCCGAGCAGCTCGGGCTTTCGCGCGATCAGGTCTACCGGACGATGACGCGCATCCGGGCCGCCGCCGTGCGGTTCTTCCGCGAGAGGGGGCTGCTCGATGACCCATGACGCCGCCCGCGCGCTCACGACGCGCCACTTCTCCGGTGAGGCCCTGACCGGCCTCGAACAGCAGGCGCTCCGGGCGCACGTTCGGGGCTGCCCGCCCTGCCGGGCGTTCTACGACGCCGCGGCCGAGACCGAAACGCTGCTCGGCCCGCACGCCACCGCCGAGCGTCTCGCTCGGGAGGCGCCCCATTGGCGGCCGGCGCGGGCCTTCCGGGGCCCCCGCAGGACCGTGCTGCTCGGTGCGACCGGGGCGTTGGCCGCAGCCGGGCTGGCGGTCTGGGTCCTGCGGCCCGCGGAGGACGCAATGGGGGACGGTCGGGCCGGGGGTTCGTACGTCGGCGTCCGGGGCGGCGAGGTCTCGGCCGCCGCGTTCGTCTCCCTCTTCAGCCGACGAGGCGGGTCGGAACCGGCGCCCCTGGGAGAGATCTTCGGCGCCGACGACGACCTGCTTCTGGCCTATACCAACGGTCGCGCGAGCCCGCTGCGCTACCTGGCGGTCGCAGCCCGGGATGCCGACGGTCGGGTGCATTGGCTCTGGCCGGCCTGGGACACGCCCGAGGCGGACGTGAAGAGCCTGCCGGTCGAGGTCGGCGTGGCCGACGCGCCGCTGCCGAGCGCAGTCTCCTTGCGCGCGGCGACCGGACCGATGGAGATTTGTGCCATCTTCTCGCGGGAGGCGTTGTCGATCCCGGCGCTCGACGCCGGGCTCGAACGCGGAGAGAAATGGCCGTCGTCGTCGGAGTCGCAGCGCGTCGTGTGTCGTTCGGTCACCGTACGGTGACGCGTCGCGCCCGCGCCTGCGCGCTCGCGTTGGCCGCGCTCGGGGCCACCACGGGCGCGGTCGCCCCGGCCCGCGCAGCCGAGGTGTCCCCCGTCGCGCGATTCGTCGTGGCAGTGGGTTACAACGAGGCGGCCGACCGCACGCCCCTGCGATACGCGGACGACGATGCCGCTCGCCTGTTCGAGCTCCTTGCCCCCGGGGCACAGCTCGCGGTGTTGCACACCGCCTTCGACGCCGAGTCGCAGCCCGTCTTCGCCCATCTGAGGGCCGAGGCCGCGCCCCCGACCCGTACTGCCCTGCTGGCGACGCTCGCCCGCGTCTCGGCGCAGGCCGCTGCGGCCCGTCGCGCGGGTCGCCGCACGGAGCTCTTCTTCTACTTCGCCGGGCACGGAGACGTGGACGACGGGCGGGGGTTCGTGCACCTCGCCGACGGGCGGCTCGACCGGCCGACGCTGTCGGCGCACCTGCTCGACGCGCCCGAGCGCCCGGACCGCGTCCATCTGGCGGTCGACGCGTGCAAGAGCTACTTCCTGGTGGCGGGCCGGGGTCCCGGCACGACGACCCGGCGCGCCGCGCCCGCATCGTTTGCCGGCCCCGCGCGCCGACCCGGCGTGGGGTATCTGTTGTCCACGTCGAGCGACGCCGACGCGCACGAGTGGGGCGCCGTCGGAGGCGGGGTCTTCTCGCACCTGCTCCGGTCGGCCCTCCTCGGGGCGGCCGACGCGGACGTCGACGGGCGTGTCACCTACGACGAGGTGGGGGCCTTCATGGGGGCCGCGACGGAGGGCGTGACCGCCGGGCCCTTCCGCCCGGACGTCTTCGTCCGTCCCCCACCGGAGGATGCACGGGCCCCCCTCGGCGTGCCCGCCGAACTCTCGCTCACACCGCTGCGGATCGAGGCCGCGGAGGCCGGTCGCCTGCTGGTCGTCGACGAGCGGGGACTGCGGTTCGCCGAGGCCCACAAGGCTGCCGGCACTGCCCTGCAACTCTGGCTCGCAGGGGCGCGTCGGTACGAGGTCCGCTTTGCCGGCCGACGGTACGGCTTCGAGGCCCGGGGCGCGCCGCTCGTGCTCTCCGCCGCCGCCGCGCTGCCCGAGGGCGAGGTCTACGCTGCGCGCGGGGAGGCCTGGCGGGCGCTGGAGGGCTTGTACCGCGATCCGTTCTCGCCGGACGTGGTGCGCGGGTATCGCCTCGGGCACGACGATGCCGAGGTCGCGGCGGTCGGAACGGCGCCCGGTGTACCGTCGACCCGCGCCGAGGACGCCTGGCGGACCCCGGCCCTGCTGGGGGGGGGCGCCGCCTTGCTGGTGGCCGGCGGGGTCCTGGCGGCGTTGGCCGCGGACGCGCACGGCGACGCGGCGCAGGCGAGTCAGCGCGACCGTGCCGCGCTCACGGACCGGGGCAACGGCCTCACCTACGGGGCCGGGGCGGCGTTCACGCTCGGGGCCGCCGCGCTCGGTTGGGCGTTGTGGCGGGTCGTGGAGACGCCGTGACGACGGGCGCCCGGGCGCGCGGACGCTCGTCTCTCGCGGCGCTGGGCGCGGCGCTGGCCGCGGCCGCCGCGCTCGGCCAGGCCGGATGCCTCCGCGATGCCCCCCTCTCCGACGCCCGCTGCCCGTGCGTCGACGGGTACGTCTGCTGCGCGTCCGTCGACCGCTGCGTCCGGCCCGACGAGGTCTGCCCGGGGTCACCCGATGCGGTGCCCGCCCCGGCCCCCGAAGCCGATGCGGCGTCGTCGCCCTTGCCGCCGGACGCCGCACCGTCGCAGCCCGACGCGTCCGGCCGGCCCGGTCCCGACGCGGCCGGGGACGCCGCCCTCGCCGACGCCACCGCGACCGGCGACGCCGCGATCCCGTTCGAAATCGCTGGTTTCGAACCGACCGAAGGCCCGCACACGGGCGGCACCGTGGTCTCCCTCACCGGCGCCGGTTTCACCCCCGAGACCCGGGTCCGATTCGGGCCGTACACCGCCCCCGACGTGACGTTCCTCGGCGCGGACCACTTGCGTGTGACGACGCCGCCCGGCGCGGTGGACGTGCCGGCGGTGGATGTCGTCGTCGAGGTCGCCGACCGCCGCGCCGTCGCCGTCTCGGCCTTTCGATACGTGCTGCCCCCGATGGTGGAGGTGACGGAGGCCGTCGGCCTCGCCGGCGGGCGCGGCATGGGCCTCGTGGCCACCGACGTCGACGCCGACGGGCGCCGCGACCTCGTGCTCGCCCGCACGGACGGCGCGCTGCCGGCGTACTGGCGTGCCTGGGCGGAGCTCCGCTTCGGAGCCGGGTCGGAGGGGCCGGGGCTCGCCGGCCTGCCCTACCTGGAGGACATCGTGCCGGTGGATCTGGACGCGGCGCCCCCCCTGGAGTTCGTGGCGCTGCGAACCTGGCTGCCGCCCCGCGAAACGTTGTACGTCCTCGACGGGGTCACCGGCACGGCCGCGGCACGGTTGCCCGGGAACCTCGACGCCGCGTCTTCCTGGGACGGCCTCGTGCCCTTCGACGTCGACGGAGATGGCGACATCGACCTCGCCGGGGCGCGCATCTCGCCCCTCTTCGAAGCGAACGTGACGACCGCGGGCAGCATCCTCCGGGCCGAGGGCGGGCGCCTGACCGCAGAGCCCTTTGCGTTCGCGTTCGCCCCCGGCGTGCGCCCGGCGGCCGAAGTCTACGGCCTGACGGCAGCGGACCTCGACGCCGATGGTTTCGTGGATCTCCTGCTCTTGCTCGACGGGGTCCCGCACCTGCACCGGGGCGGCCCGGCCGGGCTGCGGCCAGAGGTCGAGGTCTGGCCGCTGCCCGCCCCCGACATTCAGCTCGTTGGGGTGCTCGTCGCCGATCTCGACGCGGACGGGGGGGTCGAGGTTCTCTTCGGCCTGAGGGCCCGGGGCCCGGACGGTCGGGGCGCCACGGGGACGATCGTGTATCGCTCCGGGCCCGACGGGTTCGCGCCGATGCCACCCGAGGCCTGGGCAGGCCCGCGTTCACCCTGCGCCGACGCCGCGCACCCGCTCGCGACGTGGCCCGTCGGCTTCGGGGGCGTCGCTGCCGGGGACGTCGACCTCGACGGCGACCTCGATCTGCTCCTGCCGGCGATGAGCGATGCGTGTCCGATCGAGCCGATCTGGGCGGAGAGCGGCATCGTCGACGATGGGACGCCGTTCCGGGCGTTTCACCGCATGGGCACCGACTTCACCCGCCGGCACACCGCAGCGTTGCCCGACGACCTCGACGGCGACGGGGACCTCGATTTCGTGGCGCACGCCTGGTTCGACGGTGATCGCACGCGCCTGTACCGCAACAACACCCGCGAGAACCGGGGCACGCGGGGCGCGCCGGACGGGGGCTTTCTGCTCATCGACGTCCGCAATCGTCAGGGGTTCGTGCCCTTCGGGGCCCGGGTCGAGGTCGATCTCGACGGGCCCGCCGAGGCGCCCGATTTCGCCCCGGGACCGGGCCGGCTGGCGGTCCGGATCGTGGGCGGCGGGGGCTTCTCGGCGCATGGCGACGGACGCATCCACGTCGGCACGGGGCGCGCGCGCGGGCCCTTCGGCGCCCGGGTGCTGCTCCCCGACGGGCCGCTCACCGCGGTCGTCGTCCCGGCCGACCGGCCGGACGGGGTCGCGCGGCTCGGGCCCTGACGCGACGGCGGCGTGATCAGCCGAGCATCTTGCTCAGGGCGTCGAAGGCGTCGAGCACGCGGGCGTGCTGCTGCTCGGGCGTCTCCACGATGCTCTCCCCCGCGCCGCCGCCGTAGCCCCCGTCGAGCAGCGCCTCGGGGATCTCGTACAGAAAGCGCGAGAGCTTGCGTCGCTCGATCTTGCCGTACTTCAGGCGTACCCGGGAGGCGCTCATCGTCAGCACCTTGCGGGCCCGGGTGATGCCGACGTAGGCGAGGCGGCGTTCCTCGGCGACGTCCTGGTCGCCCGCGCCGCCCTCGGCCATGACCCGGCCGTGGGGCAGAAGGCCTTCTTCCATGCCGAGCAGGAAGACGACGTCGAACTCGAGCCCTTTGGCGCCGTGGAGCGTCATCAGGCTGACCTCGTCCTTGGCCTCGTCGCCGTCTTCGCCGTCGGATTTGCGGGTGTCGAGCGCAAGCCGGGCGAGGAAGTCCTCGAGCTTGCCGTCGGGCTCGCGGGTCTGGAACGACACGAGCGCGCTGGGGATCTCGCGGATGTTCTCGATGCGGCGCTGCGTCTCGCGGGCGTCCTTGCTGGCCCGGACGCACTCGTCGCCGAAACCGATGCGTTTGTCTTCGATCATCGCCCGGGAGACCTCGCCCAACGGCTCCGTCCGGAATCGGCCGCGATACTCGGTGATGAGCGCGTGGACCTCCTTGAGCGCGGCCTGCACCCGGGTCGGGATGCCCGTAACGAGCTCGCAGTGTTCGACCACCCGCCAGAAGGGCGTGGCGTGGGCCTTGGCGTACTCGCCGAGCTTCTCGATGCTCGCGTCGCCGACGCCGCGCTGCGGCACGTTGACGACCCGTCGCCAGGCGGCCTCGTCGAAGGGGTTGGCCACGGCGCGCAGCCAGGCGACGACGTCGCGGATCTCTTTGCGGTCGTAGAACTTGGTGCCGCCCACGATGCGATAGGGGATGCCGGCCTTGCGGATTTCGTCCTCGATGGTGCGGCTCTGGGCGTTGGTGCGGTACAGCACGCCGAATTCGCGCCACTTCATGCCGCGGGCGTGCTTCTGGCGCAGCAGATCCGTCGCGACCCAGAAGGCCTCGGCCTCGTCGTTGTCCGCGACGTGGAAGCGCACGCGCTCGCCCTCGCCGTTCTGGCTCCACAGCGACTTCTCGTGGCGCTCGGCGTTGTTCGCGATCACCGCGTTGGCGCACTTCAGGATGGCGTTCGTCGAGCGGTAGTTCTGCGTCAGGGGGATGATCTTCGCCCCAGGGAACTGCTCGCCGAACTTCAGAATGTTGCCGGCGACGGCCCCACGCCAGGCGTAGATGCTCTGGTCGTCATCGCCCACGACGCACAGGTTGCCCGAGCCCTTGCACAGCGCCCGCAAGAGCCTGATCTGGGCGCCGTTCGTGTCCTGGTACTCGTCGACCATGATGTACCGGAACCGATGGGACCATCGCTCGGCCACGTCGGCCTGCTTCTCGAGCATCACGACGGGCAGGCCGATGAGATCGTCGAAATCGACGGCGTTCATGGCCTTCAGGCGCTGCTGATAGAGCGGCATGACGCGTGCAACGACGGGATCCAGGGGGTGTTCCGATACCGGGCCCGGCATCGAGAGCAGGTTCTTGAAGTGCGAGATGCGCTGGTGGACCTGCCGCGGCTCGTACTGGTCGATGGCATAGCCGAGCGTGCGCAGCGCCGTTCGCGCGGCGTCGACCTGATCACCCTCGTCGAGGATGGTGAAGCCCGCCGTGAGCCCGGCCGCCGCGTGCTCTTCGCGCAGAAAGCGGACCCCGAGCGCGTGGAACGTCGAGAGCACGCAGCCGGAGCCAATCTTGCCGACCATGCCGGTGACGCGCTCGCGCATCTCGCCGGCGGCCTTGTTGGTGAACGACACCGCCAGGATGCGTTCGGGCGCGACGTTGCGCGAGAGCAGGTGGGCGATGCGGCAGGTGATGACCCGCGTCTTGCCCGAGCCCGCGCCGGCGAGGACGAGGACGGGCCCCTCCGTCGTCAGGACGGCCTCGCGCTGCGGCGGGTTGAGCCCCTGAATGATGGGACCCATCTTCTCGATGAGCGACAGACTCTGCATGCGGGGCATTTCGGCGGGGGGGCGGCCCCGCGTCAAGGGGCCCGCGCGTGCTCGACCGACGGGGCGCGCGCTTCGAGGAGCGCGAGCAAGGCCGCCGAATCCACCGGCTTGTCCAGCATGCGCGGCCCGTGCCGGTCGACGTAGCGCTGGATCGTCGGCGAGAAGATGCCCCCCGAGGTCAGGTAGAACGCTTCGAGGAGCTCGGGCCGCTCGGCGACAATGTAGGCATGCACGTCCGTGCCTGGACGACCGGGCATGTTGACGTCGCACAGGACGAGGTCGAACGCCGCCCCCGTGCGCAAGTGCTCGAGGGCCTCCTCGGCGGTGGTACAGGCCGTGATGAGCGCGACGCGGCCGAAGAGGCGCTGAAATGCCCGGAGCTGCTGCACCTCGTCGTCGACGACGAGCACCCGCCGGCGCAGGATCGGGACACCGCCCGGCGTCAGCGTGGCCCGCGGGGACGGGGGCGCGGCCGGGAGCAGGACCGTGAAACAGGTGCCCCGACCGGGCTCGCTGTCGACCTCGATGCGGCCCCCGAGGCCGCTGACGATGCCATGACAGACCGAGAGGCCGAGGCCGGTTCCGATCCCGGCGGGTTTGGTCGTGAAGAACGGATCGAAAATCCGCGCCCGGACCGCGGGCGAGATGCCCTCGCCGTTGTCTGCGACGCAGATGGCGACCTGCTCGCCCCGTCGCTCGAGGCGCAGCTCGATGCGGTTCGAGGGGCGCGGACGGGGCGGCATGGCCTGGAGCGCGTTGACGAGCAGGTTGACGAAGACCTGCACGAGGCGAGGGGCGTCGGCGTGAACCCAGAGTTCGGGGCCGGGGGGCGGCGGGGCGGTGGTGAGCACGGCGCTCGCGTCGATGAAACGCCCGGTCAGCCGGGTGGCGGTGTCGAGCACCTCCTGCACCCGGATGGCCTCCGGGGTCGCGTCCGTCTCGCCGGACTCGGACCGCGCGAAGGACCGCAGACCCCGGACGATGCGGTTGACCCTTCGCGCGCCGTCCACCGCGTCGCCGACGGCCGTCAACAGGCCGGTGCGGTCCGGCTCGCCCGATTCGCGGGTCAGTTCGGCCTCGATGTACCCCAGGCTGCCCGTCAGGAACGCCAGCGGCGTGTTCATCTCGTGGGCCGTCGCGGCGGCCATGAGCCCGAGGGCGTGCAGGCGGTCGGCGAGCAGCAGGCTCGCCTCGGAGCGCTTCTTCTCGGAGAGGTCGCGCACGAACGACACGATGGCGTCGTCGGCCCGGGCGGCCCCGCCGACGAACGCCAACGTGACCTCCACGGGGAAGACCTCGCCCGCGGCCGTCCGCTGAAAGGACTGCATGCACATCGAGCCCTCGCGCGACACCTGTTCCCAGCGTGCGGGCCAGCGGCTCGGGTCGTGGTTCGGGCTCACGTCCCGGATCGACATCCCCAGCAGCCTCTCGCGGTCGTACCCGAGGCGTTTGCAGGCCGCCGTGTTGACGTCGCGGATGCGCCCCGTCACGTCCACCCGAAAGACCATCTCGCACGAGAGATCGAGGGCGACCCGCAGCGCCGAGTGCCGGGCCGCGTCGCGCTCCGCCCGCAGGAGTCGGGCGCCGAGCGCGAGCCGGTGCAGCGTCGCCGTCTCGGTGAGGGGCGGCGGCAGGTGGTCGTCGAAGCCGGCCACGGGCACCGGGCTCAGCGCGATGCGGAAGTCGGCTTCGGGGCGCGGCGCGTTCGGGAGGCTCAGGCTCAGGATGGGGGCCTCGATCCGCGGGGCATCGCCGTCGGCCGCGGGGCCGATCACGTCGAACCCCGCCGCGCGAGCCCACGCCGCAACCACGGCGTTCTCCGATTCCGTCGACAACACGACCCGCAGCCGCATCGGTCTCCCTCCGAAGGCAATTCTCACAATACGCGCAATTTCCACCGCAGGCGTAATTTTCTTCGTGCCGGCCCCAGCAAACGACGTAGGTTCAGGACGATGCGTCGTCGACTCCCTTCCGGTCTCACACTCGCCTGCGGGTTCGTGGTCGCCGCCTGTGGTGAGGCCGAGCCCGTCGCCGTCAGTGCGCCCCCCGACGGGTCGGTGCCGTCGGGCGCGGGCGGAGAGGCGCCGGGCGAGCCGACGACCGGCGACGATGCGCTGTGCGGGCACCTGCGCGCGAACGGGGGCAACGCGCACGTCCCGCCGGGGACGACGGTGACCTACGCCACGAACCCGCCGCTCTCCGGGCCCCACTACGGTCAGTGGGTGGCGAGCGCCATCTACGACCAGCCCGTCGATCCGCGCGGGTACGTCCACAACCTCGAGCACGGGTGGGTGGTGCTCTTGCACCGCCAAGACGCCGATCCGGCGCTCGTCGAGACGCTGCACGCGTTCTGGCGCGACCCGCCGCCGGACCCCCAATGCCCGGCGGGGCCGAAGCCGCGGATCATCGTGACCCCGACACCCGAGTTCGACCGGGCCGTGGGCCTCGCCGCCTGGCGACGCGGATATGCGGTGGACACCGTGACCCGGGCCGATCTCGAGGCGTTCTTCGCGACCTGCCGCGAGGCCGCCCCGGAGCTCGGCGTCTGCGCCGACGGCGGACCCGCGCCGTATCTCGAGACGGAGACGCCGAAGTGAACCCGTCGCCGGCGATCCAGGGCGGCCTGTTCTTCCTGACCTGCGGGCGGCTGCGAGCGCCGGCGTGGACGATCTGCCCCGGCGCACGGGGCGTCGTGGACATGCCGCTCACCGTCGGGGTCATGCCCCGCGGGGACGGTCGCTACGTGCTGGTCGACTGCGGCTTTGCGTCCGCCGAGATGGCCCGCCCCGTCTCGCGCTTCGGACCGCCCGGCTTCTTCTTCCGGTTTCGCGCCGACGGGGACGCGCCCGGCCCGCCGCGGACCATCGCCGCGCAGCTCGTCGAGCGCGGCATCGAACCGCGGGACGTCGTGCAGATCGTGGCCACCCACCTGCACCTCGACCACGTCGGCGGGTTCGTCGAGTTCCCGAACGCCGAGGTGCTCGCCACCCCGCCCGAGATCGAGGCGGTCTCCCGGCGTGGCGCCCTGGACGGGTACTTTCACGGCCGGGCCCTGCGGGAGAGCGGGCGCCTTGTGCCCCTGGAGCTGCGCGGCGGCGAGCGGCACGGCTTCCCCGCCCACCTCGATCTCGGGGGCGACGGCCGGGTCGTGGTGCTCGACGCGGCCGGACACACCGCCGGCAGCGTGGCGGTGCTGCTGACGGACGGGCTGCGCAGCGTCCTGCACGCCGGGGACGCCGCCTACCACCCCATCGAGTACCGCGAGGGCCGCCAGAGCGCGCTTTCGCGCTTCACCGCGTTCCGCCGCGATTGGCTCGAGGCCACCTGGGGCCGCTTGCGCGCCGCCGAGACCGACGCCGGCCTCGACGTGCTGCTCGCCCACGACCCGCAAGGTTACGAGCGCGTCACTCGAGGCACAGCTCCAGCGCATGCAGGGCCAGCGAGCCGTTCTCCGGGGTGATGCGCAGGGCGGTGAGATCCGGGTCGTCCCCCGGCAACAGGAACCCGGTCCAGTCGAACGCGCCGGCCTGATACTCGAAGCCGCTCGACACCGGGCCGAGGACGAGGGGTCCGTAAAGGGGCGACCAGGCCTCGAAGTCCGTGGGGCCGTTCATGCCGCGGGCCTCCATGTAGACCGTGACCCGCTCGAAGAACAGGCCCGTCACGTCGAACCGGATCTGCAGGTACTGGTTGCCGCCTTCGAGCGCCAGCGCGTCGCCGCCGTCCGTCACGCCGACCTCGCAGCCGATGCCACCCCGGCAGATGGGCAGGGCGCTGCAGGCGCTGTTGGGTGCGATGGAGTAGTCGCAGGCGGCCTCCCAGACGTCGATGTCGGCGCTGTGGCTGCCGCCGAACCAGTGCATCCGGAAGAGCGTGCTGCCGGGGCCGGATTGGCAGGGCACGTCGGTGATGCCGGGCGGGGGTGGCGGGACACCGGCGTCAGGGTCCGGCGGCGGAGCCACGCGGGCGTCGGGATCCGGGACGGGCACGCGGGCGTCGGGGTCCGGGACGGGCACGCGGGCGTCGGGGTCCGGGACGGGCACGCGGGCGTCGGGGTCCGGGACGGGCACGCGGGCGTCGGGGTCCGGGACGGGCACGCGGGCGTCGCCGGCCGCATCGCGTTCGATCGCGGAACCAGCATCGTCCGTCGGCGCCGAGCCTTGGTCCATGCGGTCGATCGGGCCATCGCCGGCGTCTGCTCCGCCGAGTCCCACGAGCGCGTCGCGCCCCCGCGGGATGGGATCGCCGAAACCGCCGGCGTCGACTCCGGTGAGCTTCCGGTTCGAGGCGGCGTCGTCGCTGCAGGCGGCGAGCAGAGCGACCGCCGCGAAGGCAAGCCGTGGGAGTCGGCGTCGATGGGTGTGCATGCCGGCAGCTTGCCGATCGACCGGGGACCGCGCAACGGCCCGCAGTCTGCTTGCCACCGTGCCGCTGCCCGGGCATCGTGCGGCGATGCGCATCCTTCGCCCCTTCACCCGCCGCCGCGCCGTTGCGGGCCTCGCCCTGCTTGCCTGCCTGACTCCCTTCGGCCTCGCCGGCTGCGGCGGTGGCGGGACTGCCTCGCGTCGTGCCGCCGCGGCCGCCCTCGCCGAGGACTCTTCGTTCTGGCCCGATCCGGACGTGAAGTCGTCGCAGCTCTACCTCGTCCTCACGCCCGATCCGCAGGCCGCGCAGGGGCCCGACGCCTTCACGGGCATCGACGCCGCGGTCAACGGCGAGGGCGAGCGATACGGGGCCGTGCGCCAGCGCGTCCGCACGGTGCCCAACGGGTACAAGGTCGACTTCACGCTCGACTTCGCGGATCTGCCGCACCCGGCGTTCTCGCCCGAGGCGCTCGCACCCATGCTCAAAGGCCTCTCCGACGAGGGGTGGGCGCTCGCGCAGGGGGCGAAGCTCGGTGTGCTCGTCCGGGGGGACGCCACCCTGCTCCCGCAGGGCGAGCATCTGCGCCTGACGGGCCTGGTGCCCCTCGCCATCGCGGACCGCTGGGACGGTGTCATCGTCGACCTCATCGCCCGCCGGGCCTACACCAAAGACCAGTTCTTCGGCGCGCTCGGCGACTCGATGACGCCGGACGTGCAGGTGCGGATCGTCACCAAGAACGACGAGGGCGGCAAGAAGTGGCTCCTCACCCGGGGCAACCCGAGGTTCGGGCTGCCGGATCTCGAGATCCGGGGCGTCGACGACGCCGGTGTCGAAGCCGCCCGCGCCCGCCTCCTCGCCGCGCAGCGCCGCCTGCACGTCGAGGGGCCCGCCGGTGCGCCGCCCGAGCCCTGCACCGGCCCGAAGGGCAGCTACGACGGGGCCTGCCGCCGGGTGGACTAGGAGCTTGTCGCCGTAACCGCAGGGGCCTTGCCCGTTCGAGACGCCCCGCGCATGCTGCGCGCGATGACCGAGACCCTCGAAACGACGTTGAAATCGCTGCTCGACGACGTCCGCGCCCGCGGCGTCGAGTCCATCTCCCTGGACGACCTCGCCGCGCGCCTGGAGACGGCCCGCGTGGATACGGGCGAGATTGCGTGGCTCATCGAGGCCCTCGAACGCGAAGGCGTCGAGGTCGAGTCGCCACCGAGCGAGGCGCGGATGCATCTGCAGGTCGTGTTGCGGGCCGCGCGGACGCTGCGTGCGCGGTCCGGTCGCTCGCCCTCGCCCGAAGAGCTCGCCGCCGAGACGGGCCTCCCGCCGGACGCGGTGCGGGGCGCACTCTTCCTCGGTCAGGTGCTCGGGCGGTGAGCGGCCACCGTCCTCGGCGCGCGGTCAGGGGGCGGTGACCTCGAGGTCGTAGGCGATCTCGCCGCGCACGGCTTCGACCTCCACCCGGGAGCGCCCCGGTGCCAGCGCAGCCTCGACGGTGACGCGATCCACGTCGAAAACGGCGCCTTCGCTCAGCGTCTGCCCGGCCTCGTCCACCCACCGCAGCCAGACGTCGCCCTGCTGCCGCCGGAAGGTGAGCGTGGCGCGATGCAGGCCGGCGCGCTCGGCGACGACCTCGAAGGTGTCGCGTGCGTCGAGGCCCTGGCACACCGCCATGTTCTGCGCGGGGATCCCCGGTTCGAGCGGGCGCGGCGTACCGGCCGACTCGGCGGCGTCGCCTCCGTCGAGGCAGGACACGCATCCGGCGCCCGCACCGCGCTCGCACGCGATGCTCGGCTGGAAGTCTGCGACGAGGTCGTAAGTCAACGGCGCCTCGATCCGGCGTCCGTCGACGCGCGGGTAGAAGCGCCCCGGCTGCTCGACGAAGGCGACGTATGCCGGGCGGGTGTCGTCTACGACGTAGACCCCGGGGACGAGCCCGAGACCCGTCTCCAGAGCCGGCCCCCACGGCCCTCGGGCCGGGCCGTCCGCCGCGGCCTGCAGCGTCACGAGCCCGGCGCCGGGCAGGTCGAGGGCGAAGGCGTCCGACCGGTCGACGACCGGACACAGGGTCAGCGACTCGACGGGGCGTTCGATCGCAAGGGGCGTCGCGCGGGCGAGCGTGTCATTCGGCTCGAGTGCGTCCGTGCAGAACCGGCACAGCGCGAGCTCGGGGTCGAGCCGGCCGCCGTCCCCGGGGCGTCCCCCCGCACAGCCCTTGGGGGGGTCCGTCTCCCACGGCGACCACACACCGTCGACGCAGATCCGCGAGTCGTCGTTGCCGACCCACCGGTCGATCTCATCGTCCTCACACGGGGCCGGCCGGACGTCGAACATCAGGGTCGTCGAGCCGACCGCCGCCTCCGTCGGCCCGTCGACGAGCAGGACATAGAAGTTCCGTGTGAGGTGCACGGACAACGAGCCCGCGTCGCCGCAGGCGAGCTCGACGGGGTCCACGACCCAGTCCCCATCGGGGCCGATAAGCCGACAGTGATTGACGACGTGCAAGACCGGCGTCGTCGTCGACTCGACGACCCGCACGTCGACGTCCGCCTCGTCGCGCAGCTCGATCAGGATGCCGGCTTCGGGCCCCGCGGCACCCGCGCCGCAGCTCGCGGGGTACTGCGACAGTAGCCCGGTGTTGTCGACGGTGATCGTGTGTTGGCCCGGCGTCAGCACCAGCGGATGCGTGGCGAGTTCGCAGCCATCGATTGCGGCGAGGCATTCCGTCGCGACCCTCCAGCGCCCGAACTCGCACCGTTCGACGCGCGCCCCCCCCTCCGCACACGGCGTCGTCCGCGCCGCGCCGGCCTCGCATGCCTGCTCGACGTCGCAGACGGTTCGTGCCTCCCACTGCCCCAGGACGCACAGGGCCTCGCGCGTGTCGGGGAGCCCGCCGCAGTCGAGGACACCGGGCTCGCCATCGCGACAGACGTCGAGATCGAAACACTCGTACCACGGGGCCCAGCGGCCGCCCACGCAGCGCTGGGTGGTCAGACCCCGTTGATTGAAACCGCAGGCCTCGACGCGCTCGTCGCCGTCGTCACAGGGCGCGTCGGTAACACACTCGCCCCAGGGCCCCCAGGCGCCGACCTCATCGCAGGTGCGCACCCGTGTCCCCGGGTTGCCGGGCCCGCACGGACCATACCCGATGCTGCCCGCCACGCAGTGAGGTGTGACGTCACAGGCGTCACCCACGCCATCCGCGTCGGCGTCGGCCTGCGCGACGTCGGGCAGGCCGGGGCACACGTCACACGCGTCCGGCGTCCCGTCCCCGTCGGCGTCCGGATCATCCGGCGCACAGGTGAAGCTCACATCGGGTTCGGTCAGCGCCGGCAGGTCGGGCAGACCGGGGGCGCCGGCGTCCGCGGGGCGCCGGGCATCCAGTTCGGGCATCGGCGCGGCGTCCGGCTCGGGCATCGGCCCGGCATCCGGCGCGGGCGTCGGCGCGGCGTCCACCGCGGGCGACTCGGGGTCGGGTGTGGTCGGGGCCGCTTCGTCGGAGGACGCGCCGCAGGCGGCGAGCCCGCACGCGAGACCGGACGCGAGCAGACGAACGAGGACGGAGGACGGACGAAACCTGCGCATGGGGAGCCTTTGGGGTGTGATGTCGGGTGTGACGGAGTGCAGGACGCATGCCAATCCGGTTCAACCCGACGAACGCAGATTCTTCCGTCGGTGTGAACGTGCGTTCAGGTCCGATGAGGACCCACGTTCACGGCCGAACTCCGGGACCCGCGCCCGCGCTGGGGCCGAGCCGGACTCGAACGTGGCCCGCGCCTTGCAGCGTTCAGCGGGCACGACCCACGAACCTGCTCGGGAGGCCACCGTGCCCATGCTTCGCGCCGCGCTCCGCTCCGTGTTCACCTTGTCCTGGACCGCCGCTACGGCCCTGTCCGGCTGCATCGTCGACGAAGGCGTCGAGGTCGAGTCGCCGCCGAGCGAAGCAGACAACGGCGCGAACACCGCGAACAGCGCTGAAGACGGGCAGGGCGGCGCCGAAGACCCCGACGCGGGTGCACGGGTCTTGCACCGATGCGACGACGTCCTCGAGGCGCCGTGGCAAGCGTCCGACGACCGCGTGCTGACCTGTGGTGCCGAGGAAGGCCTCGGCCCTTGCCGCGTTCAGGGCGGCTGCCAGACGTGCGCCTGCGAGCACTACGTCAAGGTGGCCGGCCTGTGCGACTCCGTCGTCTCGTGCGACTACCCGCTCAACGGCACGGGCTGCAGCAGCGGCTACTACGCCGGTGAACACGATGGGGTTCTGTGGGATTGCCCGGGGGACAGCCGCACGCAGGCGGCCTGCATGCTGCGCCGCCTCATCGAGTGGGGCTACTGCGACGACGACCCGACGCACCCGCCGGCGCCCGAACGCCCCGCGGACGACCAGGCGTTCGACGAGAACGGCTGACCGTCGTTCTGGGGCGCGCGGCGTCCGTCAGACGAGCCCGTGCGCCGTCGCGATCTCGTGGTTCTTCGCCTCGGCGCGCCGGAGCGCCGGGCGGTGGGCGAGGCGCTCGGCGTAGGCGGTGAAGCCGGGCGAAGCGCCGATCATGCCGAAGCGCAGCATGTAACGCAGCGTCCCGCCGAAGATGACATCCGCCATGGTGAAGCGGTCCCCGAGCAGGTAATCGCCGCCGGAGACGGCCTGCTCCATGGCCGCGAGCATCGCGCCGTGCTCGCCCCAGCCGGCCTGTCCCGGTTTGAACGCCCAGCCGGCGGCCTGGGCCATGGCGCCCGGCTCGACGACCGAGGGCGCGAAGAGCGACCAGCGCAGGTACGGGCCGCGGTCCGGATCGTCCATCCGGGGGGCGAGGCGCTCGGGTGCGTAGCGGTCGGCCAGGTACAGGCCGATGGCCGCCGTCTCGGTGACGACGACGTCGCCGTCACAGAGTACGGGCAGTTTGCCCATCGGATTGAGCGCCACGAGGGCGGGCGACTTCTGCTCGCCCTTCGCGACGTCGACGTACTGAAGCGTGTAGGGCACCCCGACCTCCTCCAGCATCCAGACGACGGTGGCGGCGCGGGTGAAGGGGTGATGATGGACGACGATGGACATACGACCTCCCGGAGTGGACGAACGCCGTCGTTTTAGGCCAGCCGCCGGGGTGGAGCAACGGTCGTGCATGCGGTTCAGTCCCCATGGATTTTCCCCGCCGAACGGTTCATGACGCCCGCCGTGACCCGCAGCATCGACCAGACCCGTCCCGTGCCCTCCGCGGACCGCCGCGCGCTCGAGGCCTATGCGCAGACGCTCGTCTCGGCGGGACTCGATCCGGCGCGCCTCGTCGCCGATGCGGACGGCACGGTGACGTGCGCCGGGCCGGAGTCGGGGCCACCCCTCGCGCCATCCTTGCCGTGCCTTTCGGGCGAGGCCGGGCGGGCCGACGAGGTGCAGATTCAGACCCTGCTCGGCGAGGGGGGAATGGGGCAGGTCTTCGCGGCGCAGCAGGTCAGCCTGCAGCGCGAGGTCGCGGTCAAGCGCCTGCGCCCGGGCGCGACGGATCGCGATGCGCTGTTGCGGGAGGCGCTGGTGACGGGCCGTCTCGAGCATCCGGGCATCGTTCCCGTGCACTTGCTCGGTCAGACGCAGGACGGCGCGCCCCTCTTCGTCATGAAACGCATCGAGGGCACGACCTGGCGCGACGCGCTGAAGGACCCGGCCGTCGTCGCGCGTCTCGGCGGCGGCACGGATACCGCCGCTCTGCTCGACTTTCATCTCGACGTGCTCGCACGCGTGTCGAGCGCCGTGGCGTTCGCGCACGCCCGGGGGGTTCTGCACCGCGATCTCAAACCCGACAACGTGATGCTCGGGGCCTTCGGCGAGGTCTACGTCGTCGACTGGGGGCTCGCCGTGGCGACCCGCCCGGACGCCGTACTGCCCGAGGCCGCGGCGCAGCGGACCGTCGTCGGGACGCCCGCCTATATGGCCCCGGAGATGGCCCTCGGGCACGGGGCGGCGCTCTCCGAGCGGTCCGACGTCTTTCTCCTCGGCGCCATCCTTTACGAGCTGCTCGCCGGGCGCGCGCCGTATCGGGGCGCGTCGTTGCTCGCGACGCTCACCGAAGCGCACGCCTGCACCCCGGCGCCCCTGCCGGCCACCACGGATGCGGCCCTTGCGGCGCTCTGCCGGCGGGCAATGGCCCGGAGCCCCGACGACCGGCCTCGCAGCGCCGAGGCGTTTCGCGAGGCGCTGGTCGATGCGCGGCGGCACGCCGGGGCGCGCGCGCTCTCCCGGGCGGCGGACGAGCGGTGCGTGCGACTCGAGGCCCTCGCCGCCGAGGACGCCGAGGGCGGAATCGCCGGACCCGCCGCCGAGCGGCTCCACGGTGCGCGCGCGCTCTACGCCGAGTGTCGTTTCGGGTACCAGCAGGCGCTCGCGGCCTGGCCCGAGGGGGAGGAACTGCGCGAAGGCATGCGGCGGGCCGTCGATGCGATGCTCGGCCTCGAGTTGGCCGCCGGCAACGTCGACGCCGCCGCGTTGCTCCTGCTCGACGCGCCGGGGGCGCCCGATCCGGCCCGGGTGGCGCGCGTCGAGGCGCTGCGCGCGGCGCGGGAGCAAGAGATCCGCCACACGGAGGCGCTGCGGCAGCTCGCTCGCGACCACGATCTCGGCGCCGAGGCGGCTTGGCGCGCCCGCATGGCACAGGCCGTCGCCGTGCTGTGGTCGGCCCTCGCCCTGGTCGTCGGCTGGGCGGATCGCACCGGCCGTTTCGTCGTCACGCCGGCGGCCGCCATGGGGTTCAGCGCCCTGTATGGTCTCACGATGCTGGGCGTTCAGCGCGCGATGGCCCGCCGGGCGGGGGCCAACGGACTCGTGCGGCGCATGGTGCATGCCATCGGCGTCGGCAATCTGGCGATGGTGGCCCATTGGGGTCTGGTCTGGGCGGTCGGCATGCCCTTCCGCGCCGGCCTCGCCCTCTTCCTGCTCTGGGTGGGCGCCGCCTGGATGCTGGTGGCCGTGCTCGTCGACCGACAGATCCTGCCCACGGGTCTGTTCTTCGCGGCCGCCGGCGCGGCCACCCTGGCCTGGCCGGGCCTCGGCATCGAGTGTTTCGCCGCCGGGGTCCTGCTCGGCATGCTCCACTTGTTCCGGGTCTGGCGCAGGCTGTCGCTCGAGCCGGCCGGGTGACGCGGAGCGGGCGGTCGATTCAATCACATGCTCTCACCCCCCCGTGAAGCCCCGCAGGCGCGCGGATCGCCGCTCGAGCTCGTCGCAGTCCTCGGTCTGGAAGGCCGCGCGGGCGGCGGCTTCGATCAGGCGCCCGTGCGCCGCGAGGCGGTCGAGGCTCGCCCGGTGCCGGGTGACGCTGGCGACGTCGCCGAGGACGCGCATCTGTCGCAGGGCGACGGCCATGTCCGTCCGACTGTATTGCCGGATCTGTTCGAACGCGAGGTCGATGAGATCGGGGTGGGTCGGCTGTGGCAGCACGAGGCCATCCCGCTCGCGGGGCAGCGCGCGGCGGCCCGCGAGGTGGATGAGCAACCGGCCGAGGTGGTCGATGCACGTCGCGGCGGTGCTCGGATCGTTGACCGCCGGCGAGATGGCCTTCAGCGCGATGTCGACGATCTGTCGCAGCCCGAACTCGACGTCGTCCTGCAACGTCCGCACGGGGCCCATGTCGAAGGCGGCGCGCACGGCCTCGGGGTCGACCGGACCGCCCTCGGCATAGGCGAGCGGGAGGCCGCGCGACACGAACGCCCCCATGGCATGGACCACGACGAGGCGCCCGCCCTGTGGCACGAGGCGGCGCAGGCCCTCGACGTCGAGCGCCTGAATGTAACTGGACGCCGTCGCACACACGACCACCGCATCGGGCGCAAGCGGGGCCGGGGCGGGGACGTCCGTCGGCACGCCCGCCTCGGTGAAGACCGCGTCGATGACCGCCTCGGTGTCCGTCGCGATACGATCGACGAGGTGGTACGCCTGGATGGCCTGCACGATGTGATGAATGAAATACACCAGCCCGCCGAGGCTCATCAGCGCCAACGCCAAGGCAAGGCTCAGCGCGACGCCGGGCACCTCCGGCGCGGGGTCGACGTGCACCGAGCGCAGAAGCACCAGGCAGTAGACGAACGTGCCGGCGAACAGACCCAGGATGTGTTGGCTGACCCGTGAGCGCATCATGCTGCCGAGCACCCGGGTCGAGAACTGCATCGAGGCCAGCGACAACGCCACGAGCAAGATGGAGTAGACGACCGAGATGACCGTCATCATCGACCCGGCCACCGTGCCGAGCAGGACCTGCGCAGACGCGGGCTCGGTGCCGAGCCAGGCCGAAGCGTGGGGCAAAAGCCGCGCTTCCAGCGGCGGCACGAGGACCCCGAGCAGGCCGAGGGCGACGATGATGAGGCCGGGGCGAAAGAGCAGGCCGGAGGTGAGGTCGAACCATCGCTGGCGCCAGACGAAGCGGGAAGCGTGCATGCGCGGGATTCTGGGCCCGACGGCGAGCGGGGGGAAGCCCGCGGCGCCCGGAAGCCGACCGCGGTTCGACGGCATGGCTGAACGACGACCGCACCGCCCGCGCCCGAATGCGGTCGAAGACGCGTAAGATGCGGGCTCGCTCGCACTGCCTGCCCTCACCCCGGAGTCGCCCGTGACCTCGTTTCAGCTCGTGACCGAATACGCCCCCCAGGGCGACCAGCCCCAGGCCATCGACGCGCTCGTGGCCGGCGTCGAGGCGGGCGTCCGCCATCAGGTGCTGCTCGGCGTCACCGGCTCGGGCAAGACGTTCACCATGGCCAACGTCATCGCCCGCACGGGCCGGCCGGCGCTCGTGCTCGCGCACAACAAGACGCTCGCCGCACAGCTCTACGGCGAGTTCAAAGAGCTCTTCCCGCACAACGCCGTCGAGTATTTCGTCAGTTATTACGACTACTACCAGCCCGAGGCCTACGTCCCCTCGAGCGACACCTACATCGAGAAAGACTCCAGCATCAACGAGGAGATCGACCGCCTGCGCCACTCGGCCACGCGGTCGCTGCTCGAGCGCCGCGACGTCATCATCGTCGCCAGCGTGAGCTGCATTTACGGCCTCGGCAGCGCGGAGGCCTACTACGATCAGCTCGTCCACCTCGAGGTCGGGCAGACGGTCGACCGCGAGGCCATCATCGCCAAACTCGTGGAGATTCAGTACGAGCGCAACGACGTGGACTTCCACCGCGGCACGTTCCGGGTGCGCGGCGACGTCGTCGAGGTCTTCCCGATGCACGAAGAGAGCAAGGCCGTGCGCATCGAGCTCTTCGGCGACGAGGTCGAGGCCATCACCGAGATCGACCCCCTGCGCGGGCAGAAGCTCGCCCGCCTCGACCGCGTGGCCATCTACCCGGGCAGCCACTACGTCGTCGGTACCCAGCGGCTCGACGTTGCCATCGAACAGATCCGCGAGGAGCTGCGGGCGCGCCTCACCGAGCTCAATGCCGCCGGCCGGCTGCTCGAGGCGCAGCGGCTCGAACAGCGCACCATGTTCGACCTCGAACAGCTCGAACAGATCGGCTACTGCAACGGCATCGAGAACTACTCACGTTTCCTGACCGGGCAGCAGCCCGGCCTGCCGCCGCCGTGTCTGTTGAACTACTTCCCGAAAGACTGGCTGCTCATCGTGGACGAGAGCCATGTCAGCATCCCGCAGATCGGGGGCATGTACCGCGGCGACCGCGCGCGCAAGGAAGTCCTCGTCGACTATGGCTTCCGCCTGCCGGCCGCGCTCGACAACCGCCCCCTCAAGTTCGAGGAGTTCGAGGGGGTGGTCAACCAGACCGTCTACGTGTCGGCCACCCCCGGCAAGTACGAGATCGAACACGCCGCCGGTGTCGTCGTCGAACAGATCATCCGACCCACCGGCCTCGTCGATCCGCAGGTCGAGGTGCGCCCGGCCGGCACCCAGGTCGACGATCTGCTGCACGAGGTCCGCGCCACCGTAGAGAAAGGCCTGCGGGTGCTCGTGACCACCCTCACCAAACGCATGGCCGAGGATCTGACCGACTACTACCGCGACCTCGGCGTGCGCGTGCGTTACCTGCATGCGGACATCGACACCATCGAACGCACCGCCATCCTGCGTGATCTGCGTCTGGGCGAGTTCGACGTGCTCGTCGGCATCAACCTGCTGCGCGAGGGCCTCGACCTGCCCGAGGTCGGCCTCGTCGGCGTGCTCGACGCCGACAAAGAGGGCTTCCTGCGCAACCAGACCTCGCTCATCCAGACCATCGGCCGGGCCGCCCGCAACGTCGAGGGCCGCGTCATCCTCTACGCCGACAAGTGGACGGACAGCATGAAGGCCGCCATCGACGAGACGGACCGCCGGCGCCGCATTCAGGAGAAGTTCAACGCCGAGCACGGCATCACCCCGCGCACCGTCAAGAAGTCCATCACTGATCTCGAACATGCCCTCGGTGGCATCGTCAAACCCGCCGCCGGCGGCAAGCCCGCGCCCCTGCCCGTCGACCTCGACGTCCTCGCCGACCGGGGCGACCTGCAGAGGCGCATCGAGACGACCCGCGCCGCCATGACGGCCGCGGCGAAGGACATGAACTTCGAAAAGGCGGCCGAGCTGCGCGATCAGATGCGTACGCTCGAAAAGATGCTGCTCGCGCTCGGGTGAGGGGGGGGCGATCATGCAGAACGACGATGATCTCTTCGACTTCGAACGCGCGAGACCGGTCGACGGCGTTTACCTCGACGAGTACCTGGTCCGTGAGCTCGTGAAGTGTCTTCGGGGTCGGCCGACCGACCGGGCCGATGCTCTCGCCCTCCTCCGCAGTGCCGGTTGGGCGGGGGCGCAGGCAGCGATCGACGCGTATGCAGACGAGGTCTTCTCGGGCGCCGAGCGGATTTCGATGATGATCGAGGTGGCGGAGATCCTGGGTATGCGTCGGGACCCGCGGTTCGTTCACGCCGTTCTGGCCCGGGTCGAACGTGAGGGTCGGTACGACATCCTCGACGGCCAACACCTCGAGACGGCCGACGTGCTGCGCTACGACCCGGGACACCTCCGGCGTCTACTCGAAGCCTGCGTCGATGCTTCGGTCGCTGCGGCGCAGCCGCCCGGTCGGATGTGGGGCGGACCGATGATGTCCGGTGAGGCCTTTCGAAGTCTGGGCCACTGGCTGTGCGACGTCGCCCCCTTGCTGATGCCCGATCCCCTCGAGCGGGTGAGGTGGTTCGTGCACCGCTTCTGTGAACGGGTCGAGTCCCTGCACGGCGACGAGGACATGTTCGTCGTCTCCGAGCCGTTCGCCGATTGGCTGCGCGATGTGAACGCAACCGAAAAGCGCCGCGCGCTCCTGGAGTTGCTGGAAAGCACTCGGCAGAAGTGGTGGCGCGTCGTGGGTGACGACTACGTGACGACGGAGTTCGAGCTCCTGCAGCAGGCGTTTCGACCCGACGACGAAGACGAAGACCACGGGCCCGACGACGACTGACGGCAACGTGCGACTCGCCGGTCCGGCGCGCCGGTCGCCCGGGGCACGTCACACGGAACAGAGCGAGTCCGGTAGCCGCACCGTGCGCGGCGCCATCCGCTCGAATCGGAACGCGGCCGTCGGAACCGCGGCTGACCGCTGGTGCCTGACCGGGGACCGCGCAGGCGACGCCGTGACCTTCGTCGAGCTACTCATCGACGTCCCCGCGGCCGGGATGTTCGACGACCGCGAGCTGACCAGGGAAACTGGACCGGTTGAACGGGCGGGGGGTCACGAGCAGGGTCCAGCGCGGCGTGGCGGTCGGGACGGTTGAAACGCTCGCCACTCTGATCGGTCGACTCGAGCGGCCGAGGTGTCTGCGACCTCGGTCAGTGCCGTCCGGCGGTGACCACCCGGTCGAGTTTGCATGGAGATGGCCGCGAGTTTATCATCTTCGGCCTGCAGTCTGAGAGTTCGAGGGGTCTCCATGCCGTGCCGTCTCCAACTCAGGGCCGTGGTCGCGCTCGTCGCCCTGCTCGTTTTGGCCGGTACAGCCCTTCGAGTCTCCTCGCTCTCGCCGGATGGACTGCTCTCTTTGGAACTCTGCGGGTCGCTATACACGTTGCACGGCATCGCCGGCCTCATCGCCGCACCCGCGTTCGCCGTTCTCTGCCTGGTTTCGTTCCAACGGGCCGACTGGATCTCGGCCATCGCCGTGCTTGGGATCTACGGAGGGGCGATCGCCGTGCTCGGCGGAGCCCCCGCGCAAGTCATCACTGCCTTCGTCTCAGTCAGCTACGTTGCCGCGGGCGCATCGCTGGCCCGAACTGCACGCTCGTCGGTCGGCTTCACGTTTGCACCGTGGGGTCTTGCGGGGGCGAGCGCGGGTCTCTTCGTGGGCTCCTCAGCGCTATTGCTCGGCTGGCCCGGCCTGCTGGAGTCCCTGATCCAGGCACTCTCTGCGTGCGCCGTTGTCCTCGGCTCCGAAACTGCAACCCGACGCCCTATTTCCCGCTTCGTGCTGAGCATCTACGCACTCGCGTTTGCCGTTTCCACCGTTGCCGCAGCGGACTTAGGGTTCGTTTCGGGCCTGGTCCTGCCAATGGCCTCGGTGGCCCTTGCGGGCTCGGCGTGGCGTGCGGCGTCAGCGACACAACCTTGGACCCGCGGCTTGCTTCGCATCGCGGCGCTTCTGTTCGGGCAGGCTGCCGTGTTGCGGGGGATCCTGTCCGCATTCGAACCAGCGCACCCAATTCATCACACTCTGTTCCCCGTAGGGGTCCATCACGCGGAGTGGTTTGCGCTCACGAGCGCCGTTCTCAGCCTGCCGGGGCGCGTACCGAATCGCCCGGGGAGTGTCCGAGGGCCGCTCCTGTTCGGGGTGGGTGCGCATGTGATGTGCTGGAGCTTCGTCGAACTCGGCCGTCGGGGGATGCCGGCGCGTTTCGTGAGTTACCTCCCTGAATTCCAGCCGATGCAGATTCTGATCACCCTTGCGAGCCTCACAACGGTCACGGGCCTCGCGTGGATCGGCATTACTTTCACGTCGATGGAGACCACACTCGACAAGGAGCGCTGACTTTGCTCGAGCCCGACCGTCGTGACCCCGGCCGATGTCGTCGAGGGTCATTCGACGATGCAAGATGGGGCGGGCCTCGTCGCCTTTCCCAAACACGCATCTCACCGACCGCAGCCGATCTCGGTCGCGATATCCACGCCGTTTCGCGCGATGTCTGGTGCCCGCGCCACGAACGACGCCATGCGCACCGGGGCCGACCGCTCTCACCTGACCGAAGGCCGCGCAGACGAGGGCGTGACCTTTGCCGAGCTTCTCATCGAGGTCCTCCCGGGCCCGGAGGTTCGAGGACCGCGACCTGATCACGGGCGCAGGTTCAGCGCGGCGCGGCGGTCAGCACGGCCAGGGCGAGGTCGAGGCAGGACTCGGGCGCGAAGCCGGGGCCGAGCAGTTGCACCTGCCCGGCGCGGCGCATCAGGCGGTCGTCGTAGATGGCGGCCGGGCAGCGTGCGCGCAGCAGGGCGCAGAACTGCGTGAAGTTGGCCTGACGCGTGGGCTGAAGCGCTGCGCCGAGGCCGTCCCAGAGCGTTTCGACCTCGCGGAAGACGACCGCGGCGCCGGCCCGGGGGTACCCGACGAGCCAACCTTCCCAGGTCTCCTCGGTCTCGCGGGT
This sequence comes from Myxococcota bacterium, assembly GCA_023150895.1. Taxonomy (GTDB): domain Bacteria; phylum Myxococcota_A; class Bradymonadia; order UBA7976; family UBA1532; genus CAINDO01. The sequence continues at coordinate 39,014 of JAKLJY010000054.1, forward strand.
GGTGGTCGTCTTGGCCTTCGTGAGCACGAGTCCGCCGGACACCAGCGCGCGCCCGGCGCTGAACTGGCGGCTCTCGACCGTGGAGGTGGTCGTCTGGGAGGCGATGCCCGTCGCCCGTGCCAGGAAACGCACGTCGGCGTAGGGCAGCGCGCGGATGTCGCCGGTGCGGGTCTCGACCTGCACGGCCGTCGCGCCGAGGGTGAAGCGGCGGGCGGCTGTGCGGCGGGCGTCCGTTTCCACGCGGTCGGCGTCCACCGTGAACGCCGGAAAGCCCGCGGCCTTCAGGTGCGCGACGAGTTCGGCCGCGGCGGCAGGCTCCGCGCGCCGCGCGACGATGGCCGGCCCGCCCTGGGGCACGGCGAGGCGGCCGCGGGCCTCGACCGGGGTGAGTTCGAGGACCCCGGCGAGCGCGCGGGCGGCGGCGTCCTCGTTGGGCGGCATGTCATGCAGGACCACGGCGATCATGTCATCGACCGTGCGCCGTGCCAGACCCGACGTCAAGCCGCGTGGCGGGCGCATCTTCCTCGGCGGCCGGCCCCGAGGCATGATGCGGGCATGCCGACCCTGCACCTGGCCACCTGGAACGTGCTGCACCGCGTCCACGCAGAGAACTACGACGAGGGCGTGGTGACGCCCTACCCGGACGAGGCGGCGCGCGCGGCGGCCATCGCCAACCGGGTGGCGGAGGTCATGGCGGACGGCGTGGCCGTGCTCTGTCTTCAGGAGGTCAGCGGGGACCAGCGCGACGCCTTCCGGCGGGTGCTCCCGCCGGGCACGGGCTTCTTCGAACTCGCGTATCCGCGCCGTCCGCAGCCGCGGCGTCCGCACGTGGGGCGCCTGCGGGACGCCACCGAGTTGCTCGTCACCGTGGTCGCCCCGGGTATGGCCGCCGAGACGATGGCCTCGCTCGTGTTTCCCGACGACCCCGGCAAGGGGTTCCTGGGCGTCCGCGTCGCTGGTGCCTTGGCGGTCTTCAACACGCACGTCTCGTTCGGCGAACGGTGTCCGGGGCAACTCGCCCGCCTCGCGGCCGCCGTGCGGTCCGGCGCGGTGCCCGCCGCCGTGCTCGGTGACTTCAACGCCGGCGTGCATCACATCGCCGCCGGCCTCGGCACGGACTTCGTCCCGGCCGCGTTGCCCCCGGATGCGCTGCCGACGCGGCCCCGGTCGAAGCCCGACGGCAAGGACCAACACATCGACCATGTGTTCGCGCGCGCGGCGCGGGTCGGCGGGGCGCAGGTCCTCCCGGCGCACGGACTGTCCGATCACAACCTCGTGCGGGCCACGGTGGAGGCCGGTTGACGCTCAGTTCACGCGCCGCAGACCGCCGTCAGCGGCGCGCCGGTCCGTCGGTGACCCAACCGGCCGGCCGCGGTGCCGGGCGGGGCGTCGCGTCGAGCGGGCAGTGCCCCACGAACCCGGCGTCCGGGCGGAACTCGCAGACGCCGGGGCCGCCGTCCGCGGCGTCGAACCAGCGGTACGCGTACAGAATGCGCTCGCCGACCGCGTAGACGTCCCAGCCCCGGAGCAGGGTGCCCCACGGTGCGGCGGCCAGAGCCTCCGGTGAGCGCCGGCGACCGGTCGGGTCGAGCGCGAAGAGGCCCCCGATGTTCAGCGCCCACACGCCCGCGGCGAAGACGGCGCCGCTGACGTAGCCCGGCAGCGTGTGTCGCACCGGCGGATCGCCCGGGGGGGTGACCACCGCGTTGAGCGCCCGGTCGATGAAGAGCGCGGCGCCCCCGCCGGTGAGCGCGACGGGGCAGCCCTCGTGCAGCGGCCACTGCCCATCGACGCGATCGGGCGAGGCCAGCAGGGCGGGCAGGTCCGGGTCGTGCGGCATGGCCAACAGCAGCGCCCGCACGCCCCGCACCCGCGCGAACTCGGCGGCGAAGGCCGGGTTCTCCGGGGCCGCGCGGACGGCGGCGATCATCTCTTGCAGGGTGGCCTCACCGAGATCGCTTCGCACGAGGTCCTGAAAGCGCCCGGCCAGAAACTCGACGTGCGAGCAGGCGCCGGCCGAGTCGGTATGCCCGGACCCGTAGTGGCTGCCGACGATGACCTCCCGCGCCGTGACCTGCGCATAACAGACTTGCCGGCCGCGGGTGACTTCCCAGTTCGTGGTCGCCATACGGGGCAGCATACACGGTGGTCGGCCTCGACGTGGGCGCGTACGGCAAGAACCTGCCCGGCGCCGGTTCCGGGCAGGACGCTCCGGTTCAACCGGAAATCCGCGCGCTCAGCCGTCCGTGTCGGGATCGATGCCCAGGGCCCGGAGGCGTTCCGCGAGACGCTCTGCACGGGAGCGTTCGGTGTTCGCGCGCTCGCGCTCGCTGTTCGCGCGCTCGCGCTCGGTGTTCGCGCGCTCGCGCTCGCTGTTCGCGCGCTCGACACCGGTGGCGATGAGGTTGCCCTCGGCGTCGAGCCATCGCAGCCACTCGGTATGTTTGCCTTCGTACTCACCCGCCCAGAGCGCGAGGCCGAGACCGACCCTCGGCAACCGGGCGTCCGGGCGAAGCTCGTAGGCCCCGCCCCGGCTCTCATAGACGCGCAACGGCTCGGGCGAGAGCAGTCGCTGCGGGTCGAAGATGGCGTAGTAGGGCACCCCGGCGCGGGCGTAGTCCGCGAGCTTCGAGCCCGCCTCGTTCCCTTCCAGGTTCGAGACGATCTCGATGACGACGTCCGGCGCCTTGCCGAACTCCCAGACGAAGTAGGACCGATGCCGTTTCGCCCACCAGTCCTCCGGCACCTCGACGTCCAGGCTGACGAAGACGTCCGGGACGAGGGGCGGCCGGTGAATCGTCGGGAAGAGGCCGACGTTGGCCGCCGCCAGAAATCGCCGCCCGCCCGGGCAGGCCCACGACGCGTACAGGGACTCGGTGAGCAGTCGCTGCTGCTTCTCGGAGGCAAGGTTGTCCACCGGCGTGTCATCCTCGGTGACGATCGCGTCCACGTCGGGGACGGGCACGTCTGCGGGGTCGTAGGGGAGGGCGGACTTCGACATCGACGAAGACGGTACCATGTCCGCGCGCGCAGATCACGGCGCTGCGGCACGGCCGTTCGAGTGACGCGCCCGCCCCGTGTTACCGTGCCCGGCGATGCCCGCGCACGCCTCAGAGCCCGATACCACGCCGCTGCGCGTCTTCGCCGACGCGGCGGCGTTTCTGGCGGCGTTCGAGGCCGAGGTGAGCCGCGGTGGATTGTGGTTGCCGGGGGCCGACGCGCCGGCCGGGGCGTCGGCGTTGGCCACGTGCCGGGTCCGGGTGCGCGTCGGTGGGGCGGCGTCGGTCGAGGTCGAATTCGACGCCCGTCTGGGGACGGTGGCGCCCGGCCATGGCATCGCGGTCGTCTTCGACGGGGTACCCGAGGGGCTGTCCGCGCTGGCCGAGCGGCTCCGGGGCGCACCGGACGCCGAGGGGGCGGGTGCTGGTCCGGGCAGCGTCGCCGATCGGCTGCGCCGCCTGTCGACGCCCGAGAAGGTTCAGCTCGCGCTGGTGGCTGATCGCGAGACGCGCTTCGCCCTGCTGCGCGATCCCAACAAGACGGTGCATCTGTACGTGCTCAAGAACCCCCGCACGGGGCTCGACGAGGTGCAGTTCGCGGTGAAGAGCCCATCGCTCTCGCCGGACGCGCTGGTCTATGCCGCCGAACACCGCGTCTTCGGGGCGGATCCGCAGGTGCGCATCGCCCTGGTCCGCAACCCGCGGACGCCGAACGCGGTGGCCCTGCGCCTGCTCGACCTGCTGCCGGAGCGGGAGTTGCGCACCCTGGCGAAGGGCAACGGCCGACCGGAGCTCGTGCAGGCGGCGCGGCGCAAAGTGCTGGGGTAGGCCCGGCCGTCCGTGCCATGATCGGCCCATGCACGTCACCCCGAAGACCGGCACGCTCACGCTCACTCTCACTCTCGCCGAGCGCATGCGTGCGGCGGTCGTTTTCGGTGCGGCGCTGGCCGCCGCCGGCGGCTGTCAGGCCGATCCGGACCCGGGGGACGACGCGGGGACGGGCGGGCAGGGGGGCGCGGGCGGGCAGGGGGGGCAAACCGTGCCCCCGCCGGACGCCGGGCCGAGCTACCCGCCGGCGCCGGAGCCGGGGGCGTGCCCTCCGGACGATGGCTCCGATCCAGAGGCGTTCTCCGGCCCCTGCTGCGACGCGGTCGAGTGTTACGAACCGCCACCCGGCGAGGCCTGCCCCGAAGCCGCCGAGTACGAGCAGGACAACGTAATCGCAGGGCACCTCGGCCACGATGGCCTCGGCTCGGGTGAGTGTTTGTGCGGCGTGGACGGTCCCTGGGATCCGACGAGCGCCGAGGCGTTCTCCAACCGCGGGGGACGCTGCTGCTACACGATCTCGATCCAGTGGTGCACGGGACGCCCGCTCGTCATCGCCGGTGTGGCACGGGTCGCCCCGCTCGTCCGCCGCGCCGACTGGACGTAGGCCCGTGGACGTCTCCGCGCCGAGCGTCGCCGTCCGCCGTCGCGCCGCGGACGCGTGGGCCGAGATTGCGCAGCTCGAGCACGCGTCCGTGGCGTCCTTCGCACGCTTCACGCTGCAACTCATGGCCGTCGGCGCGCCGCCGCAGCTGGTCGCGGCGGCATTGCAGGCCGGTCTCGACGAGGTCGCGCACGCCCGCGCGGCGTTCGGTCAGGCGTCCCGTTTCCGCGGCGAGCCCGTTGGCCCCGGGCCTTTGCCCCTCGAGCGCGACGTCTTCGGCCCCGCCGGACCCGCGGATCTGGCCGCGCTCGCCGCCGACGCCTTCACCGAAGGGTGTGTCAACGAGACCATCGGCGCGCTGGAGGCGGCATCGGCGGCGGAGATGTGCGTGGACGACCCGGGCGCGCGGATCCTCTGGACCCGGATCGCCGAGGAGGAGGCCCGTCACGGCGAGCTCGCCTGGGCGTTCGTGCGTTGGTCGCTCGCACAGGGCGGGGCACCGGTGCGCGCAGCCGTGCGTGCGGCGTTCGACCGCGCCTCCGAGGTGCTGGCGGTCGATGACGGTGCCGTGGTGGCGTCGCCGGACGACGACGCCCTGCGTCGCCTCGGGCTCCTGTGCGAGACGGACCGACGGGCGATTCGTCGGCGCGGCTTCGCGGAGATCGTCCGGCCGACGATGGAGACGCTCGGGTTGTGAAACACCGCGAAATCTGAGACCGAATCACGGTTTTTCGCGGTCGTGCAGGGGCAGCGCCGCACGCCGGGCCGATCATCGGGGCGGTCTGCGTCTTGCAGTTTCGACCACCGAAAGGCGAACACTTCACCCGGAGGTCACCCATGTCCCGTGTCTTCTCTCGCGTTGCCCTCGCCGTTTCGTTCATGACCGCGCTGCCCGCCTGCCAATCCGACGCCGATGAACCGGAGACCCCCGACGGGGGCGGCGGAGGCGAGACCGGCGGCGGCGGAGGCGAGACCGGCGGCGGCGGGGGCGAGACCGGCGGCGGCGGCAGCGGCGGCGAGATCGCCAGCGGCGGCGCCCCGACGTGCGCCGACTACACCCGCGATCCCATCGTCCTCGGCGGCAGCCGGAGCGCGGGCGAGTGTCTGGGCGCCTGCCGATTCGACCTCACCATCGAGGCCGACGAGCTCGCCGACAGCGCCGTCGCCTGTGACCTCGTGCGGCTGACGATGTGCGAATCCCCCGCGGGCGAGCCGTGCGTCGAGAACGTCGGCACGCTGACCCCCGCGGCGCACGTGCTCGCCCGGGCGGCGGCGGCGGCCGTGCTCGACGTGTCGCTCGACGCGCAGTACGGCTGCCCGGGCTGTGCGGATGGCCTCGTCCGCTCGGTGGATCTGCGCCGGCATGGCGAGGAGACGAACCACCGCTACGAGCTCGAGGACCGCCCGGAGAGCCTCGCGCCCGCCGACGACCTCGTGCAGGGCCTCATCGAGGCACTGCGGTCGTGTACCGACTCGGCGCTCGTCGAGGTCCGCGCCGGGTGCGTGGTCATCCCCTGAGGCCCGGACCCCGACACTCCGGGGTTCTCAGGCGAACGGCAAGACGGGCACCCAGAGTTCGACGACGGCCTCACCGGGGCGATGGATCTCGAAGTCGGGCGTCTGCGCCGAGACGCGCCCCGAGCGGGGAAACCAGACGCCCATGATGGCCTGCCAGGTGGCCCCCGTCGCCCCGGGCGGGCCGCGGTGCTCGAAGACCGCGTAGTGGGCGGGCGGGACGCGCATGCGGCCGACGGTCGGTGCGAGCGCGGCGAAGTCGTCGACCTCGACCCCGCACAGGAACTCCAGGTGTCCGTCGGCGACGCCGCAGATGGCCCCGAACCGCGCGTCGCCCCGTCGGCCGGTCAAAGGCGCCCAGGTCTCGAATTCGGCCCACTGCGCGGCGATGCCGGCTCCGGCCGCAGCGAGGGGGTGCTTGCGGCGCAGTCCCGCGAGCAGGCGCGGCGCGGCGTCCGCGAACCGGACCGGGTCGACGGTGTGCCCGGTCACTTGCCCACCGGGGGTTCCCACAGCTCGATCTTGTTGCCTTCGGGATCGACCACCCAGCCGAACTTGCCGTACTCCGAATCTTCGACCTTGTCCTGCACGTCGCAGCCCTCCGCGCGCAGCACGGCGAGCAGGGCGTGCAGGTCCGCGACCCGGAAGTTGATCATGAACGGCGCGGTGCTCGGCTCGAAGTAGGTGGACGAGGCCTCGAACGGGCTCCAGATGGTGGTGCCCACACCGCCGGGGTTGTCCTCGCCCGCCCATGAGAAGGCCACGCCGCCCCAGGGCTGCACGTCGAGCCCGAGGTGTTTCTGGTACCAGGCGCCGAGGGCCTTGGGATCCCGGGCCTTGAAGAACACGCCACCAATGCCGGTCGCTCGTTTCATGTCGGTCTCACCTCCGGCGGCAGACCATACCGGATTCTCTTGGCGTCGCCAGCGCCTCGCTCACGGCTTCGCCTCGTCGAGCGCGCAGGCGGCGGCCACCCAAGCCTGCAGCAGCGCGGCGAAGGCCGGCCCCTTCTCGGTGACGCCCTGCAGGTCGCCGAAGTCGACGGATGCCCGGTCCGGCGCCGCCCACCGCAACACTCCCGCGGGATCGGGGACGCGCCCGGCCAGTGCGGGCGGGGGCGATCGCGGCGCGGCGCCGAGGTGCAGAATGACCTGCAACACGCCCCGCGGGGCGACCCGGAGCGTGGCGACGTGGTCGTCGAAGCCCTCCGCCAGGAAGAAGCTCGGGGCGTTCCACTTCACGTCCTCGCGCAGGCGCGAGTCGGTCTGAAGGATGAGCCGCCGCAGGGCCCGAATCGCGTCGAGGTGCGGGTGGTCCGAGGCGTCGAGCCAAGCCTCGACGGCCGCGGTGCCGGTGAGTTTCGTGCGGGTGGATCGTGTCGCCACGCGTCGGTCGCCTCCGGAAGTCGACGATAGCCGACCCGGGCGCCGAGGGAAGTCCCCTCGCGGGGTATTCTCGCGGGCCGCCGCGGGGTACACTCGGCGCATCCCGGCTCCACGAGAGCGGCGTGCTCCCCAGCGCAACCCCATCGACCGACCTCGAGCTCCTCGACGACGGTGCCCGTCGTCTCGAACGGGAGACGGGGGAGCGCTATGCCCGGTCGGTCGCGCACTTCGCGTTCGCCGGGGCGCTGATCTTTCCGCTCTTCGCGATCTCCGAGGTCCTCGGCATGGGCCTCGGCCTCGGCGCGCCCCCGCTCGTCGATGTTTTCGTCGCGCGCTGCCTCTTCGCGCTCTTCCTGGCTGCAGGGGCCTGGGTCGTGCTGCGCTTCGAGCCGGCGACGCCCTGGATCTTCGGGCTCGATCTCGCGATGCAGATGGGCGTCGGCGGGTTCATGGGCTGGCTGGGGGCCGAGATCACCGGGGCGGAGCGCAATCTTTACCTCGGCGGCGTCGGCATCAGCATGTTCGCGCGGTGCCTCTGGTCGACGGTCCGTGGCGGCGCGCGGCGTGGGCTTCGCTGTCGGGCTGGGTCACCTCGATGGTGGTCTTCGCGGTGGCCGTCGACCCTGCGGAGAGCGCCGCACCGGGCTTCTGGGGCCGCCTGCTCGGCGTCGAGATCATCATGGCCATTTACGCCGCCTTCGCGATCTTCGGGGCGCGACACATCGAACGCCTGCGCGTCAGTGAAATCCTGTCGCGCAGCCGCGGTCGTTATCGCATCACCGGGGCGCTCTCGAAGGGCGGCTTCGGCTCGGTCTTTCACGCGTGGGACGCTCATCTCGAGAGACCCTGCGCGGTGAAGGTCATGGAGAGTCGTCTCGGAGACGACCTGCAGGCCCGCCGCTCCTTCGAACGCGAGCTGCGCGCCACGACCCGGATGCACAGCCCGCATGCAGTGCGGATCTACGACTTCGGGGCGACGCGCGACGGCCGGCCGTACTACGTGATGGAGCTGCTTCAGGGGCCGAACCTGGCGGAGCTGGTCTCGCGGCGGGGCGCGCTGGAGCCCGCCCGTGCGGTGCGTCTGGTCTCTCAGGCCGCAGCCGGGCTGCGATCCGCGCACGAGGCGGGCTTCTGCCATCGAGACGTCAAGCCCGAGAACATCATCGTGCTCGGCGAGCCCCCCGACGAGCAGGTGAAACTCGTCGACTTCGGCCTCGCGGACTCGCTGCTCGACGACCGCGAGACCGGCGAGGTCGGGCTCGTCGGGACGCCCGCCTTCCTGCCACCCGAGCGGGTGAACGGCGCGCCCGGAGACGCCCGCAGCGACGTCTACGCGCTCGGAGCCGTGCTGTTCTATCTGCTCACCGGCCGGCCGGTGTTCCAGGGGGACGCGCTGACGGTGGTCGTCGCGCAGGTGCGCCGCGCCCCGCCGGCCCCGTCGTCCGTTCGCGCAGGGGTGCCGACGACGCTCGACGCCGTGGTCCTCAAGGCCCTCGCCAAGGCGCCGGACGAGCGCTACCCCGACATGGTGAGCTTTGGGCGCGCTCTGCACGGCATCACGACCTGACCGGGCCGAGGCGCACGCCGGCAGACACGAACCCCGCCCCGGTCCAGAATGGTCTCCATGCCCGGCCACCTCTTCGTCATCCGCGGTGATCTGACCCGACTGGCCTGCGACGGTTGGCTTCTGCCGACGGACGAGGCCTTGCACGTCACCCCCTCCTGGTGGCGGGACGCGGCGCTGCGGACCGCGCTGGAGCGGGCCGGGGCGCGGCCGTCGCTGGCCTCGGAGGGACCGTGGGCGCTGCCGTTCACGAGCGGTCCTCGCTCGCTGCCCGTGCCCGACGCGCCGGGGCCGCGCCCGTACTTCACCTGGATCGGCTCGGCCGGGGAGCCGGTCGAGTGGTATCTCGATGGCGTGCGGGCCTTCCTGGGCGCAGCGGCGGCCACGGACGCGCCGCGGTTTTTGCCCGAGCGGGCCCGGCGGCTGTTGGGCGTGCCGGTCGTCGGCACCGGTTTCGGGGGCATGGGACACGTGGCGGGGCGCATCCACGACCACCTGCTGCCGATGCTCGCCGAAGAAGCGCGGCGCCTCGACGTGGACATCGCCCTCGTGTGCGCCGACGAAGCGCACTACGCAGCCGCGCAGGCGACGCGAAGGCGGCTCTCCCGGGAGCCCGGCGTCGACCTCTGGCCCGAGCTGGACGAGGCGGCCAAGGCGCGGGCGGTCGGCCTCGCCCACGACGCCGCGAACGCGCATCTCGTCCTGTTCCTGGGCGCCGGGGTCAGCATGGGGGCGGGTCTCCCGAGCTGGACGGCGCTGCTCTCGCAGCTCGCCCGCGAGGCGGGGCTGAGCACGGACGAGCTGCGCGCGTACCAGGATCTGAGCGCGCTGGACCGCGCGCAGTTCGTGGGGGAGCGCCTGCGGCAGCAAGGCGGGGAGCGCGGGGTCGGCGACGAGGTCCGCGCACTGTTCGCGCGGCATCGCCACCACGGGCTCGCCCACGGCTTGCTGGCCGGCCTGCCCGTGGCCGAGACCATCACCACGAACTACGACACCCTCTTCGAGCAGGCGAGCGCCGATGCCGGGCACCCGCACGTTTCGGTGCTGCCCTATGCACCGACCCGCCACGGCACGCGCTGGCTGCTGAAGATGCACGGCTGCGTCGAGCACCCCGAGGACATCGTCCTCACGCGGGAGGACTATCTGCGCTACGTGGAGCGCAACGCCGCGCTGGCGGGCATCGTGCAGGCCATGCTGCTGACGAAACACATGCTCTTCGTCGGCTTCTCGCTCGAGGACGACAACTTCCTGCGGATCGTGGACGCGGTGCGGCGCGCGGTGCGGGGGTGGGGCTCGCCCCGGGCGGGGCGGGGGGAGGGCAACCTGCTCGGCTGTGCGCTGATGACGCGCGGACACCCCTTGCTCGAGACACTGTGGTCGCGGGACCTGCCGTGGGTCTGTCCCGGTGGACGGGAGGCGGGAACGCAGGCGGGGGCGCGGGCCGTGGAGGTGTTCCTCGACCTGCTCGCGCACCACGCGTCGTCGCACGGGCACCTGCTCGACGGTCGCTTCGACGACGTGCTCGACACGCCCGAGCGCGCCCTGCGCGATGCGCTGCGCGACCTGGCGCGCGACGCCGCCCGCTATGAGGGCGCACCGGCCTGGCGGAGCGTGCAAGCCGTTCTGCGGACGCTCGGACACCCCCGCGGCGAGTGACCCTTCGCAGTTGCGCGCGGGGCGCCCGTGCGCATGGTGTTCCTTCGGGGGAGTCGAGGAGAGCCTCATGAAGCACTCGACCCAGACGCGGATCTTTCTGTTCGACGATCTCAAGGCGGCCCGCGGGGCCATCGATCGGCTGACGGCGGTCGGCGCCCGGGTGGCCGACCTCGGGGTCGTCACCCACGACGCCGACGGGCGCGTGGTGCAAGACGTCGTGGCGGGTGGCCACGACGAAGTCCTCGACCCGGTGCAGACGCGCAGCTTCTTCGAACGGGCCGCCGAGAACGGCGCCCGCGGGGCCGTGATCGGTGGGCTCGTCGGCATGCTCGGCGGGCTGGCGGCCCTGGCCATCCCCGGTGCGGGCCCCGTGCTCTTCCTGGGCTCCGTGGCGGGCGTCGTGGCCGGTGGCCTTCTCAGCGCTCTTTCGACGCACATCGTCGACGAGGCCGAGGCCGTCGTGTACGCCGAGGCCCTGCGCCGGGGCGGTACGCTCATCTTCGCCCACGACGATGCGGCGGTGCACCCCCGGCTCGGCGAGCTCATGGTGGACAGCGGCGCGGTCCACCTGCCGTCGCGCATCGCGGCCTGGCGGGCGGGCGGCTGGACGGGGTACGAACCCCCGCCGCCCCCACCCCCCCCCCGGCGTCGACGAGCCGGAGCCGCCCCCCGAGGACACCTTCGTCCACGAGGATCCACAAGGGGAAGATCCCTGGCTGCGAGCTCACTGGGCGCGCCTGGAAGGGCCCGTGCTCGGGCTCTGGCCGAAGCTGACCGCGGCCGATCTGCTGGCCATCGACGGCCACCGCGGGCGGCTCGTGCATCGCGTCCGGGTGCTGTACGGCGACTCACAGGAGCTCGTGAACTGGCGGCTCGACGAGATGATGGCCGAGGTCCTCGGGACGCCGGCCATCCAGGATTCACCGTCCGCGCACCACGCCTGGACGGTGCGCAGCATGAACGGCGCCGACATCGCCGACGACTGAAAGCCCAGGCCGCTGCGGGCCGTTGCCAACGGGGGCGCTTCGTGACATGGGGTGCCCATGGTCGACGCCCCGACCCCCTCGGTCGAACCCCCCTTGCCCCTGATGGAGCGGGTCGGCATCTGGTATCTGCAGAGCCGGCCCCGCCCGGTGGCCGTTCCCCCGACCGACGACGCCGATGACGTCGTGCACGTCCTCGACGCCCGCGAGCGCGCGCTGCTGCGGCGAATCGAGCGGTCGGCCATCCTGCGCGCGGCGGCGGCGGGGGCCGTCTCGACCCTCGTCAGCGCCGGGGCCGAGCTGCTGGTCCTCGACCGCGAGGTGTCCGAACCGGTCGTGTTCTGGCTCGTCGTCGGCGGGGCGACCGCGATCGCCTCCCTTTTCGAGATTCTGTACCTGTATTGGGACGGCCTGCGGGCGGTCCACGCGCTGTCGTTCGCTGCGGGCCTCGAGCTCTTCCCGCGGGGCGATGCGGGGCGTGCCATCGCCGGACAGATGGCCCGGGCCGCGCTCGAGCTCCCCAATCCGCCGGATCCACGCTGGGGCGTCGACCCGCTGCGCGAAGCGTCTCGTGCGCGGCTCGTCTTCGGCTCGCTGCTGTACAAGGCCAAGATCAGCGCGACGAACTTCGCGGTGAAGGCCCTCGTGCGGCGTCTCTTCGGGCGCGCGGCGGTCCGGACGTGGCTGCCGTTCGTCGCGGTGCCGGTGACCGCCGCCTGGAACGCGGCCGTGTGCTGGTTCATCCTGCGCGAGGCGCGCCTGCGGGCCATGGGCGCGTCCGCGGCGCACGAGATGGTGACCGCCCTCTTCGCGGATGAGCCGTCGACGAGTGCGCCGCAGCGCGAGGCCGTGCTCCGGGCGGTCGCGGCGACGGTGGTCCGGACGCACGACCTGCATCCCAACCTGGTGGCGCTGCTCGAACGCGTCCGGCGCACCGTGCTGGCGGTCGACCCCGACTGGACCGCGCCCGGGGACCTGGACGATTCGCAGGCGTTCCTGCGGGCGCTCGCGGCGCTGCCCGAGCCCGCGCGTCGACTGCCGCTGCGCGTGCTGGGCGTCGCCGCCATCATCGACGGGCGGATGACCGGACCCGAGCGGCGACTTTGGGACGAGGCCCGGGCGGCCGCGGGCCGTCCGCCGGAGACGGGGGCCCTGCGAGCGCTTCTGCGCGCCTTCGTGCAGGGTGATCCCGTGCCACTCGCAACGCTGCGGGCCTTGGGCTGAGGGGGCGCGATGCGCTACGCTCCTTCGATGCGCTCCGTGCCGAGCAGACCTTCGTCGGGCCGACGCCTCCCGTATGCGGCGATGGTCTTCGTCGCCGCCTGCGCGAGCGGTGAGGCCCCGGAGATCTCGGGTTCGACGGACGACGCCGAGCCGCCGCTCTCGGCCCGCACCACGGCCGGTCCGGACGGGCGGGTGTGGGCGCCCTCGGTGGGGGGCGACGCGGGCGAGAGCCCCCGCGATGCCGGCCCTGTCTCACCCGCCGTCCCGACGGACGCCGCCGACGCCACGGCCGAGCGACCGGCCGACGCGAGCGCGCCCCCGATCGCCGACGCTGCGGTCCCCGAGCCCGCCGACGCCGCGGTCCTCGAGCCCGCCGACGCCGAGAGCTGCCTGCCCGAGGCATGCAATGGGCGGGACGACGACTGTGACGGGGCCGTCGACGAGGAGGCCGGCTGCCCGTGCGACGTCGTCGCGGGCCCCATCGCGGGTCCCGCCGGGCCGAGCACGTATCTGCTCTGTCGCGAGGGCCGCAACTGGGTGCTCGCCCGGCAGTTCTGCCAGGGCTTCGGGTACGACCTCGTCGCCCTGGAAGACGGCGCCGAGGACGCCTTCGTCTACGGCGCCATCGCCTCGCGCGGGTTCGGCGGCACCTGGCTCGGCCTGAACGACCGGTCCGCCGAAGGGCAGTGGGTCTGGCTCGACGGCGCGGCCGTTCTTTACAGCCATTGGGATCAGGGCGAGCCCAACGACGGCGGGAACGGGGGCGAAGACTGCGGCATCGTCATGACCGGCGACGGGCGGCAGACCGAGTGGGACGACCGGGGGTGCGAGGGCGTGCGGCCGTTCGTGTGCGAAGCCGGGCTGCCCTGAACTCGGTCGCTCAGAACCCGAAACCGCCCGGAATCTTCTTCTTGGCGTCCTCGAGGGCCTTCTTCTTGGCGGCCTCGGCCTTCTTCTTGGCTTCGTCGGCCTTGGCCTTCGCGTCGGCGGCGGCCTTGGCCTTCGCGCCCTCGGCGGCGGCCTTCGCGGCGTCGGCCTTGGCCTGCGCGTCGGCGGCGGCCTTGGCCTTGGCGGCAGCGGCGGCGGCGCCCGGATCGGCGGCGGCGGCGGCCGGCTTGAAGGCGGCGACGGC
>JAKLJY010000055.1 GCA_023150895.1 Myxococcota bacterium
GCCGCCGGTGCTGCCGCCCGCGTTCCCGCCGGTGCTGCCGCCCGCGTTCCCGCCGGTGCTGCCGCCCGCGTTCCCGCCGGTGTTGCCGCCCGGCCCGGCGTCGCCCGTGACGTCGCCGCCGGTCTGTGCGTCCTGGCGGGTGCCGCCGTTGCCCTCGCCGCCGCCGGCCGGGGTTCCGCCCCCGCCACCACCGCCGCCGCTCTCGCCGCAGGCCATGAGGGCCAGCGAGGCCACGAGCACCTTGGTCATCTGATTCATGAAACGTCTCCCCTTCGTCGCGTCTCGAACCGGGTCCGGTCAGGAAAATCCATACGCTGCGGGCACGCGGCCCTGGCCCGACCTTACGGCAAACGAGGGGGGTGAATAAAGACCGGGTCAGCCAGCACGCACCATGAGTGCAGTGACGAGCTGTGCGAACCCCGCCGGATCGGGCAGCGGCGACCCCTCGGCGAGCAGCGCCTGGCCGTGCAGCAGGCGGGCGAAGTCCGTGAGCACGGGGTCGTCGGCGTCGGCCTCGAAGCGGGCCCGCATGCGCGCCAGGATGGCGTGATCCGCGTTGACCTCGAGGATGCGCTTCTGCCGCGGCAGCTCGCTGACCCCCTGGGTGGCCTTGAGCAGACGCTCGAGGCGGGGGCTCATGTCCTCCTCGTCGCCGACGAGGCAGGCCGCCGACGTCGTCAGGCGGCTCGAAACGCGGACCTCCTTCACGTCGGCATCGAGCACGGCCTGGATGCGCGACAGCAGCGTGGCGTTCTCGGTCTGTTTCGCCTTGCGGGCCTCCTCGGCGGCGAGCTTCTCGGTCTCGGTGCCGAGCTCGACCTCGCCCTTGCCGACGGACTGCAGCTTCTTGCCTTCGTACTCCGTCAGGTGGTCGACGAGCAGCTCGTCCACCGGATCGGTCAGAAACAGGACCTCGTACCCCTTGGCCAGGAACGCCTCGAGGTGCGGCGACTTCTCGAGCACCGCCCGGGACTCGCCCGTGGCGTAGTAGATCGCGTCCTGCCCGCTCTCCTCCTTGATGCGCCCGACGTACTCCTTCAGCGACGTCGGCGCCGTCGCGTCGGCGCTGCTCTGGAACCACAGGAGGTCCTTGAGCTTGTCGGCGTTGTCGGGGTCCATGGCGAGGCCCTCTTTCAGGACCTTGCCGAAGGTGTCCCAGAACTTCGCGTAGCGCGTGCGGTCCTCGGTCTTGATCTTCTCGAGGGTGTCCAGGACCTTCTTGACGACGCGTTTGCGAATCTGACCGACGCGGCGGTCGTTCTGCAGGATCTCCCGCGAGACGTTGAGCGAGAGATCGGGCGAGTCGACGACGCCCTTCACGAACCGCAGGTAGTCGGGCAGAAGCTCCTCGCACCGCTCCATGATGAGGACGCGGTTGACGTAGAGCTGCAACCCGAACTTCTGCTCGCGGTAGTACAGGTCGAACGGCGGGCGGCTCGGGATGAAAAGGAGCGCCTGATACTCGAACGTGCCCTCCGCCTTGAGCGTCAGCGTCTCGTAGGGCGCCTCCCAGTCGTGGGCGACGTGTTTGTAGAACTCGGCGTACTCCTCCGCCGTCACGTCGCCCTGCGAGCGCGTCCAGATGGCCTTCTGCGAGTTGAGGGTGCTGTCGCCGAGGCGAATCGGCCAGGTGACGAAGTCCGAGTACTTCTTCACGACGCGGCGGATCTCATAGTCCTGCGTGAAGTCCGGCAGACCGTTCTCCGCGTCGGCCGGACGCAGGTGCAGCGTGACGCTCGTGCCGTGCGTTTCGCGCTCCGCGTCGCCGACGGTGAACGTGCCATCGCCGGTGCTCGTCCAACGCGTCGCCGGGGCATCCGCCGCCGTGCCGGCCCGGCGGGTGACGACCTCGACCCGGTCGGCGGCCATGAAGGCCGAGTAGAACCCGACGCCGAACTGACCGATGAGGGCGGCGGTCTCGTTCCCGTCGGGCGTGCCTTCGCGGGCCTCCTTCAGGCGCTGCGCAAACTCGCGGGTACCCGACCGGGCGATGGTGCCGAGGTTCTGGATGACCTCGGCCCGGGTCATGCCGATGCCGTTGTCGTGCAGCGTGAGCGTACGGGCGTCCTTGTCGACCTCGAGCCGGATCTCGCCTTCGTTGCCGGTCGCGAGGGCGCCCTTCAGCGCCTCGTCGGTCAGCGTCTCGTAGCGAAGTTTGTCGAGCGCGTCGCTCGCGTTGGAGATCAGCTCCCGGAGGAAGATCTCCTTGTGGGAGTAGAGCGAGTGGATCATCAGATCCAGCAGTTCGCGGGCCTCGGACTTGAAAACGTGCGTCTCGGTGGCGGACATCGGGTGCTCCTGTCGGGGCAGTTCGGTATCGTTGCGGCGCCACACCTTAAACCCCGCGACCCGGACTGCAAGTGACCGTTCAGACCGTTCTGCCCCCGTACCTCGAAGCCTTCGACGGGTTCGTCCCCGAGATCGACCCGACCGTGTTCGTCCACCGGACGGCCGCCGTCATCGGCCGCGTGCGCATCGGCGCGGACGCCAGCATCTGGCCGCACGTCACCCTGCGCGGCGACGAGGGCGAGATCGAGGTCGGCCCCGCGACGAACATTCAGGACAACAGCGTCGTGCACATGACCGGCGGGCAATCGCACAGCCGCATCGGCGCGCGCATCACCATCGGGCACGCCTGCATCATTCACGGCTGCATCATCGAGGACGACTGCCTCATCGGCATGGGCAGCACCATCCTGGACAACGCGGTCATCGGCCGTGGCAGCTACATCGGCGCCGGCACGCTCATTCCGGGCAACAAGGTCATCCCCCCGGGCTCGTTCGTCTTCGGCAATCCGTTCAAGATCCACCGGCCCGTCAACGCACGCGACACGGCCTGGATCGACTACGCTTGGCGACACTACCGCGAGGTCGCGGCGAAGTACCGCGGCGTCACGCCCATCCCGGCGGGGCCCCGCCCGTGATCACGCGCCTGCGCGCGGCCGGCACGCAACTGCGCAAGACCGTCGGTGGCAAGTTCGTCATCGGCAGCTTCTCCGGTCTGTCGAAGCTCGGGGGCCTGACGCCGCTGGCCAACCCGCGCCTGCACGGCGTCGAGGTCGCCCGAGACATCCCCTACGTCGAGGACGGCAACCCGCATCACACGCTCGACGTGTATCGGCCCCGCGACCTGCGCGGGCCGGCGCCGGTGATCGTGTATTGCCACGGGGGCGCGTTCCAGTTCCTGTCGAAAGACACCCACTGGCTCATGGGGCTGCTGTTCGCGCGCCGGGGCTACGTCGTCTTCAACCTCAACTACCGCCTCGCGCCCAAAGACAAGTTCCCGGCCGCGCTGGAGGACGCCTGCCGCGCGACGCTGTGGGTCCGCGAACACTGTCGGGCCTACGGCGGCGACCCCGAGCGTCTCATTGCCGCCGGCGAGTCGGCCGGTGGCAACCTCGCCGCCGCGCTCATGGTCGCGACGTGTTATCCGCGGCCCGAGCCCTATGCCCGCGCGCTCTGGGACGCCGACGTCCGGTTCCGGGCCGTGCTGCCCGCCTGTGGCATGTTGCAGGTCACCGATCCGGAGCGATTCGGCCGCCGCCGCAAGCTCTCGCCGTTCCTGCTCGACCGGCTCGTGGAGTGTTCTCACGGTTACCTGCCCGAGGGCGCCCCACCGCAGGCCGTCGAACTGGCCGATCCGCTGCTCGTCATCGAGCGCGGCCCGCCGGAGCGCCCCTTTCCGCCGGTCTTCACGTTCGCCGGCACCGCGGACCCGCTGCTCGACGACACTCGGCGCCTGAAGCGCGCCCTCGACGCGCACGGCGCCCGATGCGAAGCCCGTTACTACCGCGGCGGGGTCCATGCCTTCCACGCGCTCGTCTGGGATCCCAACGCCCGGCAGGCGTGGCGCGACAAGCTCGGCCTGCTCGAACACTGGCTCGCCGAACACCCGGGGTTGATTGCATGAACCGCCCATTCCCCTGGCTCCTGATGGCCGTCGGTCTGACGGCCTGCGGCGCCGAAGACGCGACGAACGAACCGGCGCCGGATGCCACCGTGCCCGCGCCGGACGCCCTCGAAAGCGACGCGGGCGCGGTCGCTCCCGACGCGGATGCAGGCTCTCCCGACGCCGGCGACGACCCGCCCGACGCCGGCGACGACTCGCCCGACGCCGGCGCGCCCCCGCCGCCCGCGCTCGCCCTGGCCGCTGCCGAGGTCACGGCGGCCGTCACCCCCTGGGTCGAAGCCGGCTGGCTGCCCGCCGCCTCCATGGCGCTCATCGTCGGCGAACACACACACTTCCTCGACTTCGGCGAGGTCTCGGCCGCCCGGCCGGAGCGCCCGACCCCCGACGCCCTCTACGCCATCGGCTCGGTGAGCAAGACGTTCACCGGGCTGCTGCTCGCGGACGCGGTCGAGCGCGGCGAACACACCCTCGACACACCGCTGCAGGCGCTGCTGCCCGAGGGGGTCACGGCGCCGACGTTCGAGGGCGCGGGCATCGCGCTATCACACCTGACGACACACACCTCCGCCCTGCCCCGGGACGCCGTGGACCCGGACACCCCCGAGCCCCGGTGGTACGCCGACTTCACCCTCGACAACCTGTGGACGTGGCTCGCGGGGGTCTCATTGGACCGCGCCCCGGGGGCCGAACTCGAATACAGCAACGCGGGCACGGGTCTGCTCGGGCAGGTGCTCGCGTGGGCCGCGCAGACCGACTACGAGACCCTGCTGCACGACCGCGTGACGGGGCCGCTCGCGCTGCCGGACACCCTCGCCGTGCTGGATCCGGACCATGCGGCGGCGTTCGTCCCCGGGCGCGTCGACGAGGTGGAGGTCGAGTATCAGCACCTCGCCGCGCTGAGCCCGGCGGGCGGGTTCGTCTCTTCGACGCGGGCGATGGCACGGTATCTCCAGTTTCAGACGGGCGCGCGCTCGGGCCCGCTCGACGCCGCCATCACCCGCGCGCAGACGCCCCTGCGGCCCGCCGGTGACGGCATGCAGATCGCGTACAACTGGTTCGTCCAGACGTCGCCGCGATATGTATTCCACGATGGTTCGGTGCCCGGCCACGCGACGAATGTCATCTTCGGCCCCGAGAACGACCTCGGGGTCGTGTTCCTGACCGCCTCGAACACCTACGCGGTGTATCCGTTGACGAACTTCGCGCTCGCCCGCCTCGCCGGCGTCGAGGTGCCCGCCCCCACCCCGCCCGCCGAGGGGTTCGTCGAGCCCGCCCGCCTCGATGACTACACGGGCACCTACACGGTCGGCCCGGCCATGCGGTTCTTCGTCACTCGGTCCGACACACACCTGTCTTTCCGGCTGAGCGGTCAGGAGGCGATTCGGCTCTACCCCGACGCCGACGCCGAGGACGCCTTCCACCTGCGCGTCGTCCTCGCCCGCGTGACGTTCGAACGCGACGCCGACGGTGCAGTGTCCCGGTGCGTCCTGCACCAGAACGGGCAGCGCGTCGCCGGGACGCGGTGAGGGTTTCAGCCACGACCCTCCCGGCGAAGCGCCTCTGCCCGCTTCTCCCGTGAGATGACGCGGAGCTGATCGTCGAGGTACTGAATCATGACGGCAGGGTCGCGCACCCGAAGCTGATTTGCGGTCAACCAGTAGATGTGGAGCGGCGTGAGGCGGGCCTTCGAGATCGCCTCGGCCCGCGCCGCCGACGTGATACTCGCTCTCGGAACGATGAAAAGAAGGTGGGTCGCGCCCGTACCTGCCGCGGCCCCGAGTTCACGGTCGACGCGGTCGGCGTCGAGGTCGGTATCCGTGTTTTTCACCTGTACATGCCAGCGCTGGTACGCGAATCCGACGCTTCGCTCCGCCGTGAGGTCGACTTCGACCGGCAATCGGACTCTCCAGCCCGTGACACTGAGCCCGAGCATCAGGCAAAGATGCACGGCGAGCCGCTCTGCCGCCCGACCGCGTTCGTCGGCCGTCCCCGAATCGAGGAGAGCGAGTGCATCGCCGATGGATCCGAGTTCACTGAGTGCGTACCCCGCCTGCGACTGGGCGAGAATGCGGCGGATCTGTTCATCGGTCAGGGCGATTCCGGTGGCCGTCAGGCGAAGTGCGGTTCGTTTACCACCGCGCCCCTGGGACTGTGGGGCAATCTCGATCAGGCCGCGCTCCTCGAGTCGCCGCACGAACGAACCGAGGTCCTTTGAGGGGATCTTCACGCCGTTGCCGCGAACCTCGGCGAGCTGCCGCACGTCGGGCGCCTCGAGAACCGGCCAGTTCTCCATGATCGACAGGTGGCGTGCCGCCAGAACGAACTCGAGCTGTCCGGCGTCGAGCCCGAGGAGGTCACTGAATCCGGCACCGACGACAGTTGCGAGCCCGTCGTCCAGCACGCGATATGGGCCGGCACGACTCATGACCCCCGCGCGCGCGAGCCATGCGCGCATGGACGAAATGCTCTTCTCCGTGGGGTGTCGACCGAACGCCTCGTTCAAGGACTCCATCGATAGCCGGCGCCCACTGAGCTCGAATCTCTGAATGGTTTCCACGAGCCGGTATCCGCCGCAGTTCGCCAGAATGTGCCGCGCGAAGGCGATGTCCCGTTCCTCCGGTCGGCTGCCCAGAATTGCGTCTCCCGCCGGGCTGAGAGAAACCTCGTCGCCGGACCCCACTTCGACGAGACCGTAGTTGCGAAGTCCCTGGACGACATGCGAGGCCATGTCCCTGCGGTTCCGGACATTCTCGATGTGGCTCAGGCACCCTCCGGCGATCGCGTCCAGCAGGTCCGCCTTGTTCTCGACCGCCAAAGCCCTCTCGAGAAGCCAGGTCAGAACGGCATCCTCGCCCATCACCTTCCCGAGAGTGGACGGCGTGAAGTCCGGGCCATAGGGCACGACGTCGTCCCGTCCGACACTCGACGCAGTCGCATCGCCATCATCGCGCATGTTCACCCACCACACTCCAGACCTGCCGGTTACGACGCTCGGCAACGTACCGCGTCCGGCGAGGATTGGACAGGCCGTTCCCGAACCGGCTTCGCCACCGCGGGCGACGGACGCGAATCGGAGTGACGCCTGAACGCATTTCCAGTAGCGTGCCGCCGAGGAGTCAGGACTTGAAGAAGCCGAGCGTCATCTCCCTGTTCACCGGTGCCGGCGGGCTCGACCTCGGTGTGCACGCGGCCGGGCTGTCGACGGCCGTCGCGGTCGAAATGGACCGCCGGTGCTGCGAAACCCTGCGCTCGAACGCGGGCCGCAAGTACCCCTGGGCGGTGATCGAACGCCGGGTCGAAGACGTCCCGACGGCCGAGATTCTGGATGCGGCTCGACTCGGACCCGGTGAGGCGGACCTCCTCGTCGGCGGCCCGCCTTGTCAGCCGTTCAGCAAGAGCGGCTTCTGGGCTCGGGGCGATTCGGCACGCCTCAGTGACCCGCGGGCGAACACGCTGCGCGAATACCTTCGCGTCCTCGAAGAGACCCGCCCGCGCGCCTTCCTGCTCGAGAACGTTGCGGGTTTGAACTTCAGCGGGAAGGAAGAAGGCTACCGGTACCTCGTCGACGAAATCGAACAGATCAACCGACGAACGGGTACCCAGTACGCGGTCTCCTCGCGGGTGCTCAACGCGGCCTGGTATGGCGTGCCGCAGACCCGCGAGCGCATCATCCTCGTCGGGAGCCGCGATGGACGGCCATTTCGCTTTCCGGCACCGGGCTTTCGAGACGAGGAGAGCGAGCGCTCGCTTTTCGATCCGATTCCATCTTATCGCAACGCGTGGGACGCCCTCGGCGACCTCGGACCGCCCTCCGATCTCGATGAACTCGCCGTGCGGGGCCGCTGGGCGGACCTCCTTCCATCCATTCCCGAGGGGGCCAACTACCTGCATCACACGAGTCGGGGCGCTGGTCTTCCGCTCTTCGGTTGGCGCCGCCGCTACTGGTCGTTCCTCCTGAAGTTGGCGAAGAATCGCCCTTCATGGACGCTGACCGCACAGCCCGGCCCCGCAATCGGACCGTTTCACTGGACTTCGCGGCGACTGTCGCGCCTCGAACTTGCCCGTCTTCAGACATTCCCCGACGGGTACGGCGTCGTTGGCTCCCTCGCCGACGTCCAACGGCAAATCGGGAACGCGGTTCCGAGTCTTCTCGGTGAGGTTCTGACCCGAGCGATCTGCCGGCAGTTGCTGGACCTCGACGTCGCGAACGAGCCGACGCTCGTCCCGCCGCATCGCCCCGACCTGCCTGAGCCCGAGCCGATTCTCGCCGTCCCGTCTCGCTTTCACACCCTCGCCGGCGACCACGAGGCTCACCCGGGAACGGGCAAGGGCTTCGCGGCGCTACGCCGTACCTCGACCGCCGCGTAATTCGTCGAGATCCGCTCACTCGTCCCGGGCGATGCGAAAACCCAGGAAGTCGTAGCGGAAGCTTGCGGGCTCGTCGTCTCGGTACCGCGCCCGGAAGTAGTCGGCGTTGCTCATGGGCCAGCCGCCGCCGCGGACGACTCGCACGGTCGGCTCCCCCGTCTCCCGCGCAGTGCCGTCCCGGGGTGCGTCGACGTAGTCCGGCTGCCAGGCGTCCTGTACCCACTCCCAGACGTTGCCGGCCAGGTCGCAAGCGCCCTGCGGCGTGTTGCCGGCGGGCCGCGAGCAGGGCCGTGCCGTCAGCGTCGCCTCGCAGGGTGCTCCACGTTCACTCATCACGGTGAGCGCACAGTCCGGATATGTGTCCCCCCAAGGGTAGATTGCGTCCCCCCCGCCGCCGCGTGCGGCGAACTCCCACTCCGCCTCCGAGGGGAGTCTTGCCTCGACGAACGCCGCGTACGCCGCAGCCTGGGCCCACTCAACGCAAACGACGGGGTGGTCCGCCGCCCGGACGCCCTCTCCCGCCCGCCGGAGGTCCCACGATCCACCAGCGTAGGTGTAGCAGGTGCCGTCATCGTAGTGCGGGGGATCGCAGGCGCCGGCGCGCACGCACACGGCAAACTCGGCGTTCGTCACCTCGGTGCGCGCCAGCGCGAAGGGCGCAAGACAGACCTCGTGAACCGGCGAAGCGAGGGGGTTGTCCGCCGCCCCCATCTCGAAACAGGGCGTCTCCGGATCGTCGAGTGCGGCGAAGTGTTCAGGCCCCAGATCGGGCGGTGTCACGCTCCCGTCGGGGGACCCGCCGCCGACATCGGCGTGGCCCGCGTCGGCGAACCCGAGCGCGTCATTTGTCGACGCGTCCGGCGTCCGCGCGACGTCGGCCGCCGCGTCGCCGGGTCCCGGGCTCGATCCGGATTCACCACACGCCCAGAGGAGGGCGACCGCCGTCGACAGAGTTCCGATGCGCATGTCCCGGTCTTGCCACGCCCGCCCCGTGGAGCGCAATCGGGATGGGCGGCGGTTCAGCCCCCCATCACCGATCCGCCCTCACCGCGTCACTCGAATCCGGTACGGCAGGGGCGCGGCGAGGGGGGCGGCGGCGTCCTCGGTGACGTGAATGACCATCGAGGTCCAGGGCTCGCCGGCGAGGCCGCCGATACCACCGGCGTCGAGGACGATGCCGTCGGCGATGTCGGCGCAGGTGCGCTCGACGAGGGTGAAGGGCCGGTCGTCGAGCACGCCCTCGGCATAGGCCCACGTCCACCACTGCAGCTCGGCGCAGAGGCGCCCGCCAGGGCGCTCGCACAGTGGCTCGGCGCTGATCGTCGCGCTCAGGTGGGGGTTGATGAGACCGCTCTCGAACACATACCAGTCGACGTCGCCGGGCTCGAGGGTCAGTCGGTCGAGGCCGGACACGTTGCGCGGCTGGCGCTGATCGTCGCGGACCTCCTGCTCCCAGGTCTGGTTGGGCTCCTGGTCGTCGGGTCCGCACGCCCCGACCGGCCCGGCGTCGGGCACGGGCGGCACACCCGCGTCCGCCGGCACGGCCGCGTCCGGCGCGGGCGGCAGACCGGCGTCGGGCGGCGGTTCGCCGTCGAGACGGACGGCTTCGAGGACGTCGAGCAGGGCGTCGACGCCGGCATGACTCTCGATCTCGAGGCCCGCGGTGAAGTCGAGCAACCCGCCGAGTCGGCCGAGGTCGCAGAGTGCGGCGGGGCCGAGGCCGTAGGCACCGGCCGGCTGGGCGCTGCGCGCATGTCCGAAGGCGTCGAACGCCGGGGCGGGACCCGTCGCCGCGAACCGGGCGAGCGCGTCGGCGTCGAACGCCGGCGCCGTGACGTCCCCCGCCGCGACCAGCGCCCGGACGGCCTCTCCCGCGCGGGCGAGGGCGCTGCCACCGGCCAGCCCGGCGACGGGGCCGACGAGCTCGAAGTCCGCGGGGCGCACGACCCCGTCGAGGTGACTCAACGCGACGCCGAAACGCAACAGGCGCGCGCGCTGTGCCTCGGCGTCGGGCGCGACCCGCCGAATCGCCCCTTCGAACGCGGTGGCGAGCCGGCGCCACCGGGCGAGCGGCGTCTGTTCCGGTTCGGGGAAGGCGGCCGCGTCGAGGATGCCGAGGGGCACCACGCCCCAGGGCGTGCCACACGTCTCCGCCGCGAGGCGCGCGGCCGCCGGTCCCTCCAGCGCCGCCGCCCCGGTGGCCAGGAACTCCGGGCGCGTGTCGGCGGCGAGTCGCAGGCGCGCGGGCAGGGCCTCGCCGAGGGCCGCCTCGAGGCCGGCGAGCGCTGCGCAGGCGGGGCTTTCGGGCGGCTCCTCGCCCCGGGCGCAGGCATCGGCGAGCGCGTCGCCGACGAGATCGCGCGTGATGCGGGGGGGCAAGGGCGCGAGCGCCGCGACGACGGAGACGAAGCGCGTGCCCGCCGCGCACGCGGGCACCTCCGAGGCGCCGAGGACCTCCTTCGCGCCGGGGCCCTCGACGGCCTGCCGGGCGGCGTTGATGCCATACGTCCCGTCGCCCTTCGGGGCGTTGAGCACCGCGGCGAGGTGGCCGGGCGCGTGGACGACGAGCGTGAACGCGTCCGCCCCGATGATGAACGACGCCGTCGCCGCCGGCAGGGGGCGGCCCCGGGCATCGACCACGGTGATGCGCCAGAAGTCCGCCCCCGAGGCCGTCGTGACGTCGCCCGCCCCCGGTTCGAGGGCGGCCTGCCCGCCGTCGTCGGAGGCCAGCGCGATCAGCGTACACGCGGCGGCGTCCGGGCGGGGTTCGAAGTCACCGAACACGGGTGGCGGGCCGTCGGGCTGCATGTCCACCGAGCCCTGGTCGACGGGCACGCCGACGTCGAGCAGGGTGGCATCCACGACCGGGCCGGTGTCGGGTCCGCCGTCGGGGCCGACGTCGGGTAACAGGCGCACCGTGACGTCCGGCGCCCCGGCGCCCGAGCCGGCGGTGTCATCACACGCGGCCAGTGCTCCGGCGAGTCCGGCGAGTCCGGCGAGTCCGGCGGACGCGAGCCGAGCACGAAGACCGAGGGGGAGAGGCGACGTCCTCATGGAGGCTCCTGTTCGTTGCGTGGAAGCGCGCGTGCGACGCGAACGGCGCGGCGCGAAGGCATCAGGGGTCGGGCAGCGGCACCGGCACCGGGCGCGAGACGTCGGCGACACCGAGCCCCGTCTGCCCGCGATGGCCGCGGCCCCAGCAGTACAGGCGGCGGTCCTCGGCGGGCTGATCGTCCGCGCGACGCACGCCGCACATGAACCCGGCGCCCGCGGCGACCTGATGGAACCGCAGCGTGTTGCCGCCCACCTGAGTCATCTGCTCGGCCTCGAGGCTCGAGCGGTGGCCGTCGCCGAGTTGCCCGAAGTGGTTGTAGCCGGCACAGAAGAGGCGACCGTCCGACCCCAGGCCACAGCCGACGTTGTCGCCGACGACCACGTCGGCCCACGGGGTCCGGTCGGGATACGCACGGAGGTCGAGCGCACGCCCCCGCTCCTCGGCCTGATCGGCGGCGTAGACGTCGGCGCAGAAGATCCGCGGACCGTTCAAGCCGTCTCGTCGCAGCCCGCAGAGGCGATCCATGTGGGCCCGGATACGCACCCACGGGGCGGGGTCCGGATCGTCGAAGGTGTACTGACTCGAGAGCGCCCGCTCCCGATTGGCATACGTGCCGTCGAAGAGGTTGCGCACGCCCCCCCAAGCCACGAGCTGACCGTTGGGGGCAATGCCGAACGTACGCGTGGTGCCGAGCGCGACGTCCTGAACGACGGCGCGAACGCCCAGCTCGCCGGCTTGCAGCGGGAGCGGCCCCCAGGGTCCGGCGTTCGACGCGTCCGGGCCGAGCTGCCCTTCCGGGTTGAACCCCCAGCACATCGCCATGGTGACCGATTCGAGTTCGGTGATCACGGTGCCCACGAGGCAGGCGTGGAACGTGCCCGCGACGAGACGGGCCTCGGACAGGCCCGCCATGGAGACATCCGCGTCGACGAGCATCCCGCGGGAGCCCTGCTCGAACCCGTTGCCGAGCTGTCCGCGGTCTCCCCGGCCCCAGCAGCGCACCTGGCGGTTCTCCGTGAGGGCGCAGCCGAAGCGCTCGCCGACGGCGAGATCGACGTAGTCGCCCGTCCGGGTGAGCTGTACGGGCACCGCCGAGCGCGGGCCGCCCTGGCCCAAGAGCTGGTCCTCGACCCCGTCACCCCAGCAGTGGATGTCGCCGCGCGACACGGCCGCGTCGACGCCGGCGACGAGGGCGCAGGCCGTGTCTTCGTGCGCGGCGGCGACCTTCACCACCCGGGCGGACGCGTCTTCGAACGCGACGGGCGTCGGTACGGTGACGCCGCTGAACACCCCCTGCCCGAGCTGGCCGTCGGACTGGGAGCCGAAACAATGGAGCGCGCCGCCGGAGGTGATGGCACAGACGTGCTCGCCGCCGATGCTGAACTGCGTGTAGTGCCCCGCGTCGAGCGGCGGCAGGGCGCCCGCCGCAGCCGGGTCGTCGGGGAAGCCGTTGCCCCGCTGGCCGGACCGCCCCTCGCCGAAACAGACGGAGAAGTCGGCGGTGGTGACGCAGGTATTGGCTCCGCCGGCGTCGAAGTGACGGATGGGCGTGTCGATGTTCATCACCACGGGGGTCGGCGTGATGTCCACGTCGGCGGCGAACGCCCCCTCGAAGCTGGCGCCCCAGCAGTAGACGTCGCCCGCGTCGTCCAAGGCGCAGGCGTGGGCCTCGCCGGCCGCGATCTGGCGAACATCCGGGGGCAGGTCCTCGATCATCCGGGGCGTGGCCGCGCACACGTCCCCCCCCGCACAGGTCTGTGTCCGACCGGCGCCGACCTGTCCGAGGTCCGCGGCGCCCCAGCACTGGACCGTCCGGTCGTCCCGGAGCGCGCACGTGTGGGCGAGGCCCGCCGAGACCTGGGTGAACCCGGGGTCTCCGACCTGCTGCGGCGTGCGAAACGAGGGCGTCTCGAGCGCGCCCGTCCCCACCTGCCCGTACTCGTTGGCGCCCCAGCAGAAAAGCAGACCGCCCGCGCGCAAGCCGCAGGTATGGGCACCGCCGGCCGAGACGGCCTCCCAGTCCCGTTCGTTGCCGACCGGGCGGGGGGCCACGGTGGCGACGAGCCCGGGATCGCCCAGCCCGAGACGCCCGTGCTCCGGCTCGCCCCAACAGTAGAGCCGCCCGGCGTCCGGGCCGTCCGCGCGGATGGCGCAGGTGTGCGCCGCGCCGGCGCTCACCGTCCGCCACCGTGCCGCCGGGTCCACTTCGACGGGCGTCGCGACCCGCGGAGTCGGATCCGCCGTGCCCAGCTGGCCGTCCATGTTCGCGCCCCAGCAGAAGAGGCGGTCGTCGCCCGTCAGCGCGCAGGTGTGGCTGCCGCCGTCGATCGTCACGTATCCGCGCGAGGTGGCCCGGTAGGGCTCTGCGCCGCCGGCCGAAACGAAGCGCCACCGGCGCCCGGGGACGGGCTCGCCGCCCGCGCCACCGTCGCCGCCCGCGCCACCGTCGCCGCCGGCACCGCCCAGGTCGCCTCCGGTGCTGCCGCCCGTCGTCCCGCCGCTGCTGCCGCCGGTGTTGCCGCCGGTGTTGCCGCCGGCCGTTCCGCCGGTGTTGCCGCCGGTGCTGCCGCCGGTGGTGCCGCCGGTCGTCCCGCCGCCGCCCGCATCCGGGTCACCCGCGGTGCCGCGGGGCACGCAGCGCCCGGTGGCGACGTCGCAGCGGTCCGCCCCCGCACAGTCGGTGTCGGCGGTGCACGGGCTCGCCTCGGGGAAGGAGAGACAGCCGGCCAGGCCGAGCGTGACCGTCGCGAATAGACGCCCCTGGCGGCCGTTTCGACGCATCAGAATGCCCCCCCGAAGACCAGCAGACCCCCGCCGGCGAGCACGAGCGCCCCGCCGACCCCGAGCCCGCCGTAGCCGACCGCGCGATGGCGATCGAAGTCGTCCTCCAGCGTGTCGCGTGCCCGGGAGTCCGGTCGACCATCGGCGCGCTCGGCGTCGTCGGCGGCCTTGGCGTAGTACAATCCGCCGACGATCAGGGCCGCGGCGCCGACCCCCGCGACGGTATACCCCACCCAGGCCGGCACGGCGGGGTCGGGCTCGGGCGCGGGCTCGACGGGGGCCGGGGCCGGCTGCACCGCCGCGGCGACGGCGGGCGCCGGCTCGGAAGCGGGCGGCGGCGCCGGCGCCGCCACCACCAGCCGGAGATCCAGCGTGCGCTCGACGCGGGTCCCGCCGGGGATCGAGACCGTGCCGTCGTAGGGCGCCCGGCCGTCCGCCCGCAGCGACAGGGGATGCGTGCCCGCGGGCAGGTAGACACCGAACGTCGGACACGCGCCCCGCTGGGGCCCGGCCGTCAGCGCGGCGCCGGGTGGTCCGCACGTCACGGCCAGGAAGCCGTGCCCCTGCAGGTGCCGTCGTCCCGCCAGCGCGGCCTCGTGCCGGGGACCGGAGGCCTCGCTCTCCATCACGCGCCCGTACCAGTCGAGGGCTTCGGCCGGACGGCCCGCCCCTTCGAGCGCCTGCGCCAGGTTCAGCGCGGTGGTCGGCGTCGGCGCGAGGCGCCAGGCCGCGTCGAAGGCCTCGGCGGCCTTGTCGTAGACCCCGGCTTTGTAGAGTTCCGTCCCCCGGCGCAGGAGCGGTGCGGGATCACCGACCTCCGCCGGAGCGAGCAGCGCAACGAGCGACACGAACAGGCTGGTCACCATGCGGACGATTCTAGCTGCCGTTCCCCCGGGGGTCTCCCCCCGCGGCGCCGTCTTTGTTACTTTATCGCGCCATGGCGTCGACGAATCTCCTGCGACAGAACGAATCCACTCACAAGGCGGTGATGGCCGCCCTGAAACCCAACGAGCGGCTGCCCTACATCGTCGGGCGTCGGCTGAACGAAACGGAACTCGGCAAGCGCCTCGGGATGGGGTGGACGCGCATCGGCGCCCGCCCCGCCCTGCATCAGCTGATCAAACACCGCCTCGAGCTACGCGGTCAGGAACACCTGCCGGACCGGTCGTTCATCCTCGTCTGCAACCACCGCACGTGGTTCGACCTCTACGCGACGACGATTGCGTTCTGGCCGCTCTACGAGAAGGTCCCGTACCTGTATTGCCCGGTGCGCAGCACTTACTACTACGAGCGTCCCCTCGGGGCCGTGCTGAACATCGCCGCGTCCGGCAACGCGATGTATCCGCCGATCTTCCGGGACGATCGCGGGCCGGTGCTCAACCGGCTCGCGGTGGAGTCGTGCACGCGCCTGCTCAACTGGAGCCCCCGCACGATCATCGGCATCCACCCGGAGGGCACGCGCAACCCGAGCGAGGATCCGTACACGCTTCTGCCGGCGAAACCCGGCGTGGGCTATATCGCGCACGACTCGCGGGCGCCGGTCATCCCGGCTTTCGTGGCCGGACTCCCCAAGAAGTTCGGTACCATCGCGCGTGATCGCTTCCGTGCCGGTGCCGAGCCGGTCCGGGTCTGGCTCGGTCCCCCCGTCGCGCTCGACGACCTGCTCGATGCCCCGGCGGACAAACCGACCGCGCACGCCATCGCCGACCGCAGCATGGACGCCGTGCGCGCGCTCGCCGAGCAGGACAGGGCGTACATGGCCTCGCGGGGCTGACCGCCCGGATCCCGGCGTCGCGGCGGGACGCGCTCAGCGCGGCGGTGGCGCGAGGATCTCTTCGCTTTCGCTCGCCGGGGACGCCGGCCGGCTCGGGGGCGGGCGCTTCGCCGGCCGCTTCGGCGCTGCGCTCTCGGACACGGGCGCTGCGCTCTCGGGTACGGGCGCCGGGGCCGTGACCGGCGCGATCGTGGCCGGCGCGTCGACGCGCCCGGGGCCTGCGGCCGTCGAACCGGGGGTTGCGGGCGCCGGGGCCGCCGTCACGGGTCCCGGTCGCGCGACGGCGGTGGGGATCGCGGCCGGCTGCTCCGGCGCGGGCGTCGGACTGCGTCCAAACCAGAACGCGAGCCCGCCGAGGAGCGCACCGACGGCGATCGCCGCCCCGAGGCGCCAGGCCAGCGGCGGGCGCGCCATCAGGGCTTCGAGCGAGGCGGTCTCGTCCGGGACGGTCGGGGGCGACGGCGCAGCGATCGGCGCGGGGTTCGACCCCGCGGACGCCGCCGGCCCGCCGAGGCTCGTGGGGCGGGTCACGAGGGGCAGCGTGCGGTGACCGCTGGCCATCTCGGACGTCGCCAGGATGGCGTCCTGCTCGGGCCAGACCAGCACGGACAGCGCGCGGGCCATCTCGTCGGCCGTCTGAAACCGGGCGGCCGGCGCCGACGCGAGCGCGCGATCGACGATGGCCGCGAGTCCATCGGGGATCGGCGCGCGCGGGGCGAGCGGCGCCCGCTGACCGGCGAGCACCTGCACCAGCAACGCCAGCGCGTTCGCCCCCGCGTAGGGCGGCCGGCCGGACAGCCCCTCGTAGAGCAGGACGCCCACGGCGTACAGGTCGGCGCGGGCGTCGACGTGCTCGGCGCCCTGCGCCTGCTCGGGCGCCATGTACGCCGGCGTGCCGAAGATCGCCCCGGCCGTGGTCAGCCGCCCGGAGTCCTCGTCGGCCCCCACGCGGCGCGCAATCCCGAAGTCGAGCAGCTTGAGCCGGGGACGCAGACCGTCGGGCGTCCAGCCTTGCAGGAGCATGACGTTCTCGGGTTTGACGTCGCGGTGGACGAGGCCCAAGGCGTGGGCCGCCCCGAGCGCGGAGAGCAGCTCCTGCACCACCGCGACCAGCGCGCGCGGCGTCAGCACCGGCAGCGCCCGACGCAACGAGTCGCCGACGAGCAGCTCCTGCACCATGTAGAGCGTGCCGTCGGGCTCCGTGCCGAAATCGAACATCGTCACGACGTTCGGGTGGCTCAGCGAGGCGATGAGTTTCGCCTCGCGCAGAAACCGCGCGGCAACGGCGTCGGCCTGCTCGGTGGCATCCGCCGCGTGGGTGTCCTCCACGGACAGGCGCGGGTGGATGACCTTCACCGCGACGGGCCGGTCGACGGGCGGCTGGATGGAGCGATACACGGCGCCCATGCCGCCGAACCCCACCAGGCCCAGGATGGGGTAGCGCCCGCCGAGCACGGTGCCCAGGTAGGTGTCCCGCGGGGCGCGACGGTGCTCGTCCTCGTCGACGAGGTAGAGACCGTCCGCCGGGCACTGCACGCGGTGCTGCCCGCCGCCCCCCTCCGGGGTCCGCGTGAAACCGCACCGATGGCAGACGAGCGTCATCATGGGCCGGCTCTTTTACGCGAAAGGCGCGCGGCCGGCGAGTCCCCGCGAGTCTCCGATGCGAGTTGGCGCGCAATGGCCGTATGATGCGCGCAAACACGCAGCGGGGGATGCATGGACACCAGCGGTCGCTTCGACGGTGGATACGGGGGGCGAAACGCGCGCCTGACCCTGACGGTGGTGGCCCTGCTCACGTTCGCCTGCGGGGATGCGGGCACGACGACGGGCGCGGGCCCGGCCGACGATGCCACCCTCACCCTGCCGGATCGCACGCCGACCGGCGGCGAGTCCCCCCCACCCGACGCGCTGCCGTTCCTGGACCTGGCGACCCGGCCCGAGGCCGGCAGCACGGACGCGCGAACGGGCCCGGCCGGAGACGGCGGCGGCGGAGCGGGCGGCGGTTCTTCGGGCGACGACCTCGGGGCCGGCGGCGGAGCGGGCGACGCCCTCGTCGACGCCGGCGACGAGTGTGAGGGCGACCTCGACTGCAGCGACGGGTTCTTCTGCAACGGTTTCGAGCTCTGCGTCCGGGGCGCCTGCCGGCCGGCCCCCCGATCCCCCTGCGCGGACGACATCCCGTGCACCAGCAATCTGTGCGACGAAGAGGCCGATCTGTGCGAGGTCGTCCCCGACGACGACGTCTGCGCGGAGGGTCAGATCTGCGATGCCAAGGTCGGGTGCTTTCTGCCCATCGGTTGCACGGGTGACGCCGACTGCGACGACACCCTGCCGTGCAACGGGCGAGAGACGTGCGTCGACCGCGTCTGCCAGCCGGGCAACCCGGTACTGTGCGACGACGCGGTCACCTGCACCATCGACCGCTGCGACGACGCCACGGGCGACTGCCGCGCGGTGCCCGACCACTCGGCGTGCCTGCCCGGCGAGCTGTGCAGCCTGCGCGAAGGCTGCGCGCCCCGCCCCCCCTGCGTGCGCGACGACGACTGCGACGACGGCATCTTCTGCAATGGGCAGGAGACCTGTGACGTCGGCACCGGTCTGTGCGCCGGCGGGCCCGTGCCCGCGGTCGACGACGGCGTCGACTGCACCCTCGACGCCTGCAACGAGGACGCGGGGACCATCACCCACACGCCGCGCAACAACCGGTGCCAGGATGCCCGGTTCTGCAACGGGGCCGAGATCTGCCACCCCGTCGACGGCTGCCAGCAAGGTGCCGCGCCGGTCCTGAACGATGGTGTCGCCTGCACCACCGACACCTGCGACGAGGACGCGGACTTCATCGTGCACGCCCCCGACGACGCGGCCTGTGACGACGGTCTGTTCTGCAACGGGGAAGAGATCTGCGACCCGCAGGCGGACTGCCGGCCCGGCGAGCCCGTGCAGATCAACGACGGCGTCGGCTGTACCATCGATTCGTGCAGCGAGGTCGAGCGCGCCATCGTCCACCGGCCAGACGACGGCCGATGCAGCGACGGCCTGTTCTGCAACGGCGATGAGATCTGCGATCCGGTGGAAGACTGCCAGGCCGGCGAGGCCGTCCCCGTCGACGACGGGCTCGAGTGTACGGACGACGTCTGCGACGAGGGCGCCCGCACGGTGCGCCATTCGCCCGCACACGGACGCTGCGACGACGGGCGGACGTGCAACGGCGTCGAGATCTGCGTGCCGGACGTCGGCTGCACCCCGGGGCCCGTCGAGGGCTTCGACGACGGCATTCCCTGCACGATCGATGCGTGCGACCCCGCGACGGATGCGATCACGCACGTGCCCGACGATGCGGTGTGCAGCAATGGCCTGTTCTGCGACGGGAGCGAGACCTGCGACGCCGCCCGGGGCTGCCTCGCGGGGCGGGCGCCCCTGCTCGACGATGGCATCGGCTGCACGCAAGACACCTGCGACGAAGCGGCCGATCGCATCGTCCACGCGCCCGTCGCGGCCCGCTGCGACGACGCCCTTTTCTGCAATGGCGCCGAGACGTGTGATCCGGCCGCCGGCTGCCGCAACGGCACGCCCCCGGAGCTGAGCGACGGCGTGCCCTGCACCGTCGATGCCTGCGACGAGGCCAACGACCGCGTGATTCACACGGCCGACGACGCACGATGCAGCGACGGTCTGTTCTGCAACGGCGCCGAGACCTGCGATGCCATCGCCGGCTGCCGCAACGGCGCCCCCCCCATCGTCGACGACGGCGTCGCGTGCACGGCCGACGCCTGCAACGAGAACGCCGACCGGGTCGATCACGCGCCGGACAACGCCCGCTGCGCCGATGCCAACGTGTGTGACGGCGTCGAGGTCTGTGATGCCGTCGCCGGCTGCCGGGAGGGCCCCCGCGCCCAGGACGGCACCCCCTGCGGCAACCCGGGCAACGTGTGTACGGCGGGCGTCTGCGGGCCGGGGGGCGTCGCCCCGAACTATACGGGCCGATTCAACGTCGATGACCGCATCGTCTACGCGTGTACCGACATTCTGATCGGCCTCGAGGTCGTCAGCGTGAACATCGCGCAGTTCGTGTTCAACGTGAACGCCGGGCGGCTGAACATCACGCCGCCCGCCGGACGCATGGTCGAGAACCCCGCCCCCGTCGGACCGAACTTCACGGCGACGCTCGTCATTGCCGGCGGCTGCACCGAGACGTACATGCTCTCGGGCACGTTCAGCGACAACGACCACTGGTGCGGGACGTTCAGCATCGACTTCAACGGCGCGCAGTGCGGCCTGAGCACCTGCGTCGACCAGACGTTCGACGTCTGCGGCACGCGCGCCCCCTGAGTTCGCGCCCGCCCCCCGGAGGCCCCCTTGTTCCGTCGCATGCTGCCACTCACGCCGCTCGTCCTGCTCGTCGCCTGCCTCGGAGAGGGGGCCGGCGGCCCCGGTGACGCGGGTCCGGAGGCGGGTCGCGGCGGTGATGCCGGGCTGGACGGTGACGGGGACGTCCGAGCCGGCGGCGCGGGGGGCCATGGGCCCGATGCCCGCCCCGGTCCGGCCGGAGACTCGGGCGCGGGCGCTTCCGGTGGCGGCCTCGTCCCGCCGCCACCGCCCCCCGTCACCGGCCGCTGTGCCGCCCGCAGCGCAGCCATCGCGGCCGCCACGGGTCGGACCCTCATCGTCGCGCCCGCCGGCGACGGGCTCGTGACGGTCGAGGGCGCGCAGAAGACGCTGCGCGAGGTCGTTCGCGAGGCGTCCGAGGGCGACACCGTGCTCCTCGAAGACGGCACGTACCTGCTGCCCGAGGCCGAGCCCGGGCGCTACACCGGCCTCTACTTCACCACGCCGGGCGTCACGCTGCGCAGCCGCTCGGGCAACGCCGACGCGGTCGTCCTCGACTCGGCGTACCGCATCCACGGAGACACCACCGCCCCGGTGACCATCGACGCGCCCGGTGTCGTCATCGCCGACGTGACGATCCGCCGCTCGATCTTCCACCTCGTCCACCTCTGGGCCCGCGCCGACGGGGCCGTCCTCCACGGTCTGCGCCTCATCGACGGGGGACAGCAGTTCGTCAAGTCGAGCCCCGAGGACGGCGAGTCGATCGACGACGTCGAGGTGAGCTGCACGCGGTTTCACCTGACGGCGGAGGGGCGCACGAACGTCTGGGGGTACGGCCCGGCGGATGGTTTCACGACCTGTTACACCGGCGGGGTCGACACGCATCGCGCGCAGCGCTGGGCCATCCGGGACTCGTCGTTCGAGGGCATTCACTGCGACGCCGGAGGCGCGCCTCGCCCGGCGCACGGCCGCGCCGCCGGCGACCGCGGGGGCGCGACCTACACGGGGGGCCTCGCCGAGCACGCCATCCACATGTGGCACAGCCCCGACGGGGCGGGTCACCTGATCGAACGCAACGTCATCGTCGACTGCGCTCGGGGCATCGGTCTGGGGATGACCGACGAGGTCTACGACACCGTCATCCGGAACAACGTCGTCGTCAGTCGGTTCGCCGCGAGTCGCGAACACGACGTCCCCATCGTGATCGAACGCGGGCACGACGTCCGGGTCGACAACAACTCGGTCTTTCTCGGCGACGCCGAGGGCTACCCGAACGCGATCGAGGTCCGATGGGGCTCGACCACCGGCGTTTTCGTGCGCAACACGCTCGCCAACCGGGGCCTGCGCCTTCGGGACGGGGCGGCGGCGACCGAGGCGGGCAACGTCTTCGACGCCGCGGTCGCCGACTTCATCGACCCGGCGGCGGGGGACCTGCACCTCGCGCGCTGCGGTGATCCCCGCATCACGGGCGCGGGCGAAGTGCTCGATCACGTCGTCGACGACGTCGACGGCGACCCGCGCGGCGCGGCCAATGACGTCGGCGCGGACGACTGCGCGCCGGACTGAACGACCGCAGACGCCGCACCCCGGTCACCGATGACCCACCAAGGGTCACTCCGTACTCGGGTGCTTTAGAATCCGGGAAAATACCTACCGAATGCCCTCGTGCGTCCTACCCACGACGAGAGGCACACATGCCCAGCACCCGCAGTCGAGTCCCGATACTCGCTTTCCTGGCCACGTCCGGCCTTTTCACCGCCGCTGCCCACGCGCAGCTCGCCGTCACCCCGATTCCCTGGGTCCAGGAGAACCCGCAGATCCCGCACGTCGCACTGAACGCGATGCCGACCATGCTCCAGGCCATCGCCGAGGGCGGCAACTGCGCCAGCTACACCTACCGTTGGGACTGGAACGGCGACGGCGACTACGCCGACGCCAACGAGGGCAACCTGAACGCGGCGAAGGCGGCGAGCTACGCCGGCTACTTCGCCCCGCTGCCGCTCAACGTCCAGCTCCCGGTCGCCGCCGGTGACCGCCTGTACTACCCCAAGGTCGAGGTGACCTGCGGCGCCGAGGTCGCGACCGCCATCATGCCGGTCGTCGTCCGCGTCGATCGCGTCTGTAGCGGCCTCTCCCAGGCCAACTGCACCGCCGACCAGAACCTGGATCTCACGCGCAACCTGTACGCCGCCCGGGCCATCGACCGGGCGCTCTGGTACATGTTCACGAACTTCCAGCACCAGACGCACGACGGGCAGGGCAACAACGTCCACACGTGCTGGTACGCGACGTCGAATCCGGTGATGTACGGCACCGGCCACGCGCTCAACGCCTTCGAGCGCCGCGGCCACGGCTTCGGCCCGGGGCGCGACACCGATCCCTACTATCGCCACCTGACGCAGTGCGGCATCAACGCCCTGCTGACGACGATGGACATGGCCTCGTCGACCTACTTCGACGACGACGCCGGCCTCGGGGTCAACCAGCAATACATCAACAACGTGACCGGCGTGATGGACGGCACGTTCTGGGGTTCGGAGAGCTACGCGACGACCGCGTGGGTCGAGCCCATCGTGGGCTTCGGCAACCGCGACTACGTCGCCCCGGCCGGGCGCGCGAGCATCCGCGGCCGCACCCTGCGCGACCTCGGTCAGGACCTCGCCGACGGCCTCGTGCAGTCGATGAACAACTCGGCCACGGGCGGTGGCTGGTACTACACGACCCTCAACGGCGGCACGTCGACGCACGACGACGCCTCGACGAACGGCTGGGCGCCCGAGGCCCTGCGCCTGCTCGAGCGCAAGTTCGACGTGCAGACCTACCAGTGGGCGAAGGACCGCCAGCGCCTCTGGCTGCAGAGCCACTGCCCGAACGGCCGGTGCACGTATCACTCCGGCGATGGCCGCCTGTCCGGCAACGCCCTGGTGGGTTACGGCTGGACGGAGGATCAGACCTACAATCCGAACTCCGCCGCCGTCGCCGCGCACGTCACGAGCATTCAGGGGCTCGATCACGGCGCCCTGGGTCTGTACTACATGTACGCCTCGACCAAGGGTCTGCGCTCGTTCGTGCCCGAGATCGACCGGCTGCCCAACGGCCGCGACTGGAGCGCCGAGTTCACCACCTACCTGCTCCCCCTCCAGGCCGCCGACGGCTCGTGGAACTGGGTGGGCGGCTGGCCCTGGGGCGGCTCCGTCAACCAGGGCACCCGCACCGGCATGACGACCCAGATCATCCAGAGCTGGCTCGAGACGACGGCCGTCGCCCGCGCCAACCCGCAGCTCACCGGCCCGGGCGTCGAGGTCACCTTCGACCACTCCTGGTCGCACGTGCTCGACCCCGGCGTGACGATCACCCGCTACCAGTGGAACGTCATCGACTACCCCGACGGCCTCGACCTCAACGGTGACGGCGACTTCACCGACGAGGGCGAGCACCCGATCGAAGACCTGAACAACGACAACGTCGTCTCCGCCGCCGAGCGCCGGTGGGACTACGAAACGGACCGCGCCGACGCGCCGTTCCGCTACACCTATGCCTCGGACCTCACCTGGGGCGAGATCGAGACGCACACCGTGACCCTGGCGGTCACGGACAGCGCCGGTCACGTCGTCGAGGACAACGACTCCGTGCAGATCCAGCTCTCGCTGGTCAACCACGCCCCGATGATCGTCGCGCACCCGGACGGCCCCGCCGCCGAGTACCGCGCCTACGCCGGCAACGCGCTGCAGATCGACCCGCGACAGAGCTACGACGTCGACACCGCGCACGAGGTCTTCCCCGGCGACGCCCACCGCCCCGCCGGCACCCCCGACCGCCTCACCAGCATTCACGTCGATACCAACCTCGACGGCGACTACAACGACGCCGGCGAGGACGCCTTCGATGGGCCCGTGTGGATGCGCCTCGGTGCCAACGTCGCGGTCGGCGACCGCGTGGCGGTGCCCATTCGCGTCTGTGACGACGGTCAGTGGAACGGCGAGTGTTACGACGGCGTGACCCGCCCCGACTGCTCGCTGTGCGCTTACGGCTCGGCCAGCATCCTGATCATCGGCAACCAGCAGCCGCCGGTGGTGGACGTCGGCGGCCCGTACGAGGCCCTGCCCGATCCCGCGGACGTCTTCGTCGACGCCACGGATCCCGACGGCGTGCTCGGCTTCACCTACCGCTACACCCTGACCGACGGCGACGGCACGATCGTGCTGGCACCCGCATTCGTCGGCAACCCCGACGACATGGGCCCGACGTTCCAGTACGTGCCCAACGGCGACGGCCCACGCGTCGACCGCATCGAGGTCGAGGTCACTGACGCCGGCGGCCTGTCGACGACGGCCTTCATCGACATCACCGTCAACAACCTGCCCCCGGTGGGCGTGGTGCCCGCCTGCCCGGAGAACCAGGGCAATGGTCAGGCCCGAGACATCACCATCAACGCCAGCGACGCCGGTGACGACGCGCTGAGCTGCGCGGCCGCCGGGCCGCTGCCCGCCGGCGCCACGCTGCAGGGCTGCGTCGTGACCTGGACGCCCACCATCGCGCAGGCCCGCGCCGCCTTGCCGACCGCCTTCTCCATCCGCGTTGTCGACGCTGACGGTGGGGCCGATCTCGTGCAGTTCGCCTGCCAGCCGCTGCTGCTCGACATCGATGGCGACGGCGTCGCCGACGTCGACGACAACTGCCCCGAGACCGCCAACGCCGGTCAGGAGAACTTCGACCGCGACGCGACCGGCGACGCCTGCGATCCAGACGACGACAACGACGGCGCGGCGGATCCGAATGACAGCAACGACGCCAACCCGAACGTCTGCGCCGACACGGACGCGGACACCTGCGACGACTGCGCCAACGGCCAGTTCGCGCCGGCCAACGACGGCGCCGACTTCGACGCCGACGGCCAGTGCAACGCCGGTGATCCGGACGACGACGACGACGGCCAGCCCGACGTCACCGACTCGGACGACCGCGATCCGAACACCTGCGCCGATGCCGACGCCGATGGCTGCGACGACTGCGCCTCCGGTCACGTGGATCTGGCGAACGACGGCGCCGACAACGAGTCCGACGGTCTCTGCGACGTCGGCGACCCCGATGATGACGACGACGGCCAGCCCGACGTCACCGATACCGATGACTTCGATCCCACCACCTGCGCCGACGCCGACGCCGATGGCTGCGACGATTGTTCCTCGGGTCACGTGAACCTCGCCGGCGATGGCGCCGACAACGAGTCCGACGGTCTGTGCGACGTCGGCGACCCCGACGACGACAACGACGGCATTCCCGACGTCGACGACAACAACCCGACCGATGCCACCTCCTGCGGCGACGCCGACGGCGACACCTGCGACGACTGCCTCAGCGGCCGGACGGACGTCACCGAGGACGGTCCCGACTTCGACACCGACGGC
Source organism: Myxococcota bacterium (assembly GCA_023150895.1). Classification (GTDB taxonomy): domain Bacteria; phylum Myxococcota_A; class Bradymonadia; order UBA7976; family UBA1532; genus CAINDO01. Next base: position 25,623 of record JAKLJY010000055.1, read on the forward strand.
CTCTGCGACGCCGGCGACCCCGATGACGACGACGACGACGTGCCCGACGCCGACGACGCCGAGCCGTTCGACCGCACCCGCTGCGCCGACGGCGACGCCGATGGCTGCGACGACTGCCACAGCGGTCTCGTGAACCCGGCCGGCGACGGCACCGACACGGACGCCGACGGCCTCTGCAACGTGGGCGACGAGGACGACGACGCCGACGGCATCCCCGACGTCGACGACCAGCAGCCCCTCGACGGGACCGTCTGCGCCGACGCCGACGGCGACGCCTGCGACGACTGCACCAGTGGCCGCGCCGACGTGGCCGCCGACGGCACCGATACGGACGCCGACGGCATCTGCGACCAGGGCGACGACGACGACGACGACGACGGCATCCCCGACGCCGACGACGAGCAGCCCCTCGACGGGACGCACTGCGGCGACAGCGACGCGGACACCTGCGACGACTGCCGCAGCGGTCGCGTGAACGTGGCCGCCGACGGCCTCGACACCGACGCCGACGGCACCTGCAACGACGGTGACGACGACGACGACGGCGACACCGTGACCGACGCCGACGATCAGCAGCCGCTGAACGACCGCGCCTGCCGCGACACCGACGCCGACACCTGCGACGACTGCAGCAGCGGCACCGACGCGGTGGCCGACGACGGCAACGACTTCGACCGCGACGGCCTCTGCAACGCCGGCGACCCCGACATCGACGACGACGGCCTGCCCAACGAGGAGGACCGCCACGACTTCGACGCCACGATCTGCGGCGACGCGGATCAGGACGCCTGCGATGACTGCCGCTCGGGCCAGGTCGACCCGGCGAACGACGGCCCCGACTTCGACGGTGACGGTCTGTGCGACGCCGGCGACCCCGACGACGACAACGACGGCCTCCCCGACGCCGAGGATCCGGACGACCGCAACGGTCAGGACTGTGGCGATGCCGACCTCGACACCTGCAACGACTGCGCCCGCGGTCCGCGCAACGTGGCGAACGACGGCGACGACTTCGACGGTGATGGTCTGTGCGACGCCGGCGATGCCGACGACGACGACGACGGTCTCCGCGACGCCCTCGATCCCGATGACCAGAACCCGGCGGACTGCGGCGACAGCGACGTGGACGGCTGCGGCGACTGCGCCAACGGCGACTTCGACCCCGAGAACGACGGCGCGGACTTCGAAGGCGACGGTCTGTGTGACACCGGCGACGACGACGACGACGACGACGGCCTGCCCGACGCCGAGGATCCGAGCCCGAACGACGCGAGTGCTTGTGGCGACGCCGACGCGGATACCTGCGACGACTGCGCGAACGGCACCGTGGACGCGGCGGCCGACGGCCCCGACTTCGACCGCGATGGCCGCTGCGACGCCGGCGACGACGACGACGACAACGACGGCATCCCCGACGCCGAAGACCCCGAGCCGATGAGCGAGATGAACTGCGGCGACCGCGACGGCGACACCTGCGACGACTGCGCCTCCCGCACCGTGGATCCCGCCAACGACGGCGACGACTTCGACGGCGACGGCCTCTGCGACGCCGGCGACACCGACGACGACAACGACGGCAAGTCCGACGAAGAGGACGAGGACGACCGCAACGCCGAGTCCTGTGGCGACGCCGACGGCGACACCTGCGACGACTGCAGCGCGGGGAACGACAACCCGGCGAACGACGGCGCGGACTTCGACGGCGACGGCCTCTGTGACGCCGGCGACGACGACGACGACAACGACGGGCAGCCCGACGTCGACGACCGCGATCCGTTCAATCCGGTGGCCTGCGGCGATGCCGACCTCGACACCTGTGACGACTGCACCGGCGGCACCCCCAACCCGGCGGCCGACGGCGCGGACTTCGACGGTGACGGCGCCTGCGATGCCGGCGACGACGACGACGACAACGACGGCGTGCCGGACGCGGAAGACGCGGACGACACCTCGGCGACGGCCTGCGGCGACGACGACGGCGACACCTGCGACGACTGCACCTCCGGCGTCCGCGACGCGGCGCACGACGGCGCGGATCTCGACGGTGACGGCCTCTGCGACGCCGGCGACGACGACACCGACGCCGACGGCATCCCCGACGTCGACGAAGGCACCGAGGACTCCGACGACGACGGCCTCCCCGACAATCGGGACACCGACTCCGACGACGACGGCATCCCCGATACCGACGAAGGCACCGAGGACTCCGACGGCGACGGCACCCCCGACCTGGTCGACACCGACTCCGACGACGACGGCATCCCCGACGCCGAGGAAGGCACCGACGACCCGGACGACGACGGCATCCCCAACAACCTCGACGAGGACAGCGACGGCGACGGTATCCCGGACGACGAAGAGAACCTGCCCAACCGCGACGGCGACGACGACGGCATCCCGGACAGCACCGAGGGTGACGGCGACACCGACGGCGACGGCACGCTCGACCGCGACGACCCGGACAGCGACGACGACGGCATCCCCGACGCGGACGAAGGCGCCCTGGACACCGACGAGGACGGCACGCCCGACTTCCAGGATCCGGACAGTGACGACGATGGCATCCCCGATACCGACGAAGGCAATGAGGACTCCGACGGCGATGGCACCCCGGACGTGGTCGACACCGACTCCGACGACGACGGCATCTCCGACGCCGACGAAGGCACCGAGGACACCGACGGCGACGGCACGCCCGACGCGCGCGACACCGATTCCGACGACGACGGCCTCTCCGATGCCGAGGAAGGCACCGAAGATGCCGATGGCGACGGCATCCCGGACTTCCAGGATCCGGAGCCCGTGGTCGAGGTGCCGGACGGCGATCTCGACGAGGTGCTCGACGCCGACGACAACTGCCCGAACATCGCGAATCCGGACCAGCGGGATACCGACGAGGACGGCGAAGGCGATGCCTGCGATCCGGACATCGACGGGGACGGCCTCGACAACGAAGACGAGCGCGGACGCGGCCTCGATCCGTTCGAGACGGACACGGATGGCGACGGCTTCTCCGACGAGGACGAGATCATCGCCGGCTCCGATCCGCTCAACCCCAACAGCCGCCCGACGACCGACGTGTACGGCGTCGGCGGCTCCGGCGCCCTGCACTGCACCGCGAGCCCCGGCCGCTCCGTGAATGGCGCGGCGGGCCTCCTGGCCCTCCTGGCCCTCGCGGCCCTGTCGTCCCGGCGGCGCAACCGCCGCTGACCCCCCCGCGGCATCGGCCGGCGCCCGGGCGGAACCACCGAACCGAGGTTGCCCCTCGGGATGCGCCGGTGGCCGTGCCCGGACGCCGGCTGCCCCGCGGACCCTTACACCAAAGACTCCTCGGAGAAACACCGCCCATGAAACGCAATCACCCCTGGCGCCGCGCGCTCCTCGCCGCCTCGCTCGCCACCGGCGCGGTGTGCGGCCCGGCCGCCGCGCAGGACTACCAGCGATTTCGCCCCGCCCCGGGCACCGAAGGCTACCTCACCGTCGAGGGCGCCCTCGTCCCCGAGCACAAGACCGTCTCCCCGAGCCTCTGGCTCAACTACGGCCATGACCCCGTGCTGATCGTCGACGACGACGGGAACGTCCGAGAGCGCATCGTCGAGTCGATGACGACGCTGAACCTGATGGCCGCCATCGGCCTGTGGGACCGCCTCGAGCTCGGCGTCGATCTCCCCGTGCACCTCACGACGGGCGAGGGCGTCGAGGCGGAGAACAAGGACGGCGCCGGCCTCGGCGACGTTCGACTGCTGCCCAAGGTCCGCATCCTCGGCGCGCGCGACACGACGGGATTGGGCCTCGCCCTCGCGCTGCCCGTCTCGCTGCCGACCGGCTCGGACAAGCGTGGCATGAGCGCCGCCAAGGTGACGCTCAACCCCAAGGCCATCGTCGAAGGGCGCCTCGGCCCGTGGGTCCGCCTCGCCGCCAACGGCGGTTACAAATGGGTGCCGTCCAATGAGACGCTCGACCCGGCCGACCAGGGCACCGTGCGCATTCAGGGCACCGAGATCGGCAACGAGCTCACCTACGGCGCCGCGGTCGGGGTCCACCCCGGCACGAAGCGCTACGAGGTCTTCGCCGAACTCTTCGGCGCCGCCCCGGCCGAGGAGGTCAACGGCAACGAAAACGCCAAACCGCTCGAGCTCGACCTCGCCGTTCGCCACCTCGCCCGCAACGGGCTCGCGACCACGATCGGTGCGGGTACGGGCTTCGTCGCCGCCCTCGGCACCCCGGACCTGCGCGTGTTCGCCGGCCTCGCCTGGGCCCCGCCCCCGGTGCAGGACCAGGACGGCGACGGCCTCGCCGACGAGGCCGACAAGTGCCCGGCGCAGGCCGAGGACAAGGACGGTTTCGAAGACAAGGACGGCTGCCCCGACGCCGACAACGACGCCGACACCTTCCTCGACGCGCTCGACAAGTGCCCGAACGAGCCCGAAACGAGGAACGGCTTCGCCGACGACGACGGCTGCCCGGACGCCGAGCAGGACCGCGATGGCGACGGCCTGACCGACTCCGTCGACAAGTGCCCCGCCGACCCCGAAGACAAGGACGCGTTCGAGGACCGAGACGGCTGCCCGGATCCGGACAACGACCGCGACGGCGTGCTCGACGCCGCCGACAAGTGCCCGGCCGAGGCCGAGACGAAGAACGACTTCCAGGACGAGGACGGCTGCCCCGACACCGCCCCGCAGGTCCGCGTGACGGCCTCGAAGCTCGAGATTCTCGACAAGGTCTTCTTCGACAACGACAAGGCGACCATCAAGGCCGAGAGCTTCGGCATCCTCGATCAGGTCGCGGCGACGATGAACGCCCACCCGGAGATCAAGAAGATCCGGATCGAGGGTCACACCTCGAACAAGGGCGCCGCGGACCACAACCTCGACCTCTCGAAGCGGCGCGCGCAGTCCGTACGGCGCTACCTCATCGAGAAGGGCGTCGCCGCCGACCGGCTCGTGGCCGAAGGGTTCGGCGCGCAGCGACCGCTCGACGCCACCGACTCGCCCGCCGCGGACGAGAAGAACCGCCGCGTCGAGTTCATCATCGTCGCCGAGTGAGGCGAGACCCCGGGGCGCTCGCCCGGCTCACGGTCCGGCTTCGGGCGTCTCGGCCATCTCGAACGCGAGCGTGCCGCCGCGGGCGAGCAGGGAATGGGACACCGTCGGGCCCGCGAGCGCCTCGCCCTCGAACGTGACCCGGCGAACATACCGCCGCCGCTCGTCGGCGCCGGGGGCCACGACGTGCAGCGTCGCCCCGCTCGACAGGGCCACCTCGGCCCGTGGAAAGAGCGGCGTGCCGAGCATGTAGTCCGGCGTGCCGGCGATGGGATACAGCCCGAGCGCGCTGAAGACGTACCAGGTGGACATCGTGCCGCCGTCGTCGTTGCCGGCGAGGCCGTCGGGCGCGGCGGCGTAGAGGCGCGTCTGAATCTCGCGCAGCCAATAGGCACCGCGCGCCGGTCGGTCGGAGAACGCGAACAGGTACGCGGCGTGAATGTCCGGCTCGTTGCCGTGCCAGTAGTAGCTGTCCGGGAACGTGTTGCGCACGGGGCCGACCGTCGACCCGAGCTTGCTGCGCACGAAGAACGTCTCGAGCGCCTCGCCGAAGGGCCCGGGCCCCCCGAAGGCCGCGGCGAGCCCGGCGGGCTCGTGGGGCACGAAAAACGTCCACTGCCAGGCCGTGCCCTCGGTGTACGCCTCCGCGTGGTTGCGGGCCGGCACCGGCCGGAACAGGCCGTCCCGGCCGCGGGGGTACATGAATCCGCTCGCCGCGTCGAAGTGGTTGCGCCAGAAGCCCGCGCGCACCCGATACCGCTCGGCGTCCGCCTCGCGCCCGAGGAAGCCGGCGAGCTGCGCGAGCGCGTTGTCGTTGTTGGCATACTCCAGCGCCTTCGAGACGCTGTCGTCCGTCGCCTCGTCGGGCATGTACTCGTGGGCGAGGTACGCCTCGATGCCCTCGCGACCGGAAAAGCGGTGCCCGGGGGTGACGGGCCCGTCGGCGGTGAGCTTCAGGCGCTCGAACGCCGCCGCGTAGTCGACGCCCCCGACGCCCTTGACGGCCGCATCGGCGAACACGACGTCGGCGCTCGTGCCGATCATGCCGTTGCTGTACCCGACGCCGGCGGGCCAGCGCGGGATGTAACCGCCCTGCTCGCCCATCGCCATCAACGACCGCAAGCAGTCCCGTTGCAGGTCGTGATCGACGAGCGAGTACCACGGGTGCAGCGTCCGGAAGGTGTCCCACAGCGACAGGTTCGAGAAGTAGACGAAGTCCTCCGCGGTATGCACCGCCTGATCGAAACCGGGGTAGCGGCCGTCCGAACCCGAGAGCGTCGTAGGCATGCGGTAGGCGTTGTAGACGGACGTGGCGAACAGGCGCCGCTGCTCGGGGGTACCGCCGCCGACGCGGGCCCGGCGGAGTTTGTCCGCCCACGCGGCGCGGGCGTCGTCCACGACGGCCTCGAACGTCCGCCCGTCGAGCTCGACCTCTCGGTGCGTGCGGGCCTGCGCGGCGTCGACCCACGAGATCCCCGTGCGGATCTCGATGACCGGCCGCTCGGGCGGCAGCGCGTCCCACAGGAGCAGCGCACCGCTCGGCACGCCGTCGACCTGCTGCGCGTCGGGGGGCGACGCCCCGTCCGGACCGACGAACCGGATCTCGGACGGCGGCGGGTCAATCCCCACGTCGGCCCACATGCGGAAGGGGTTGCGGCCCGTGTAGGACGCCCCGAAGAGGATCTCGGCGACGAGCGCCTCCCCATCCCGGGCGAGGCGTCCCTCGCGAGCCCCCCCCTCCCCGGCGGCGTCCGAGGTGGGGTGAAAGAACACGGCCACGGGGCCGGGCCCGTCGAAGGTGTAGCGCTGCAGGCCGCCGCGCGCCGTCGCCGTCAGCTCGACCTCGACGCCGCTCTCGGGCAACCGCACGGCGTAGTATCCGGGCGAGCCCCGCTCGGTGGCCTTGTCGAGCGCCGAGAAGCGGGTGAAGAGCGCGGACGGATCGCGTCCCACCGCGTCGACGCGTTCGGCATCGAGCGCCGCCACGGGCAGGAAGCGGAAGTTGCCGAAGTCGCCGACGCCCGTCCCGATGAAGTGCGTGTGGCTGAACCCGAGCGTGTCCGTGTCGCTGAAGTGGTACCCGCTGAAGTGGTGAAACGGCGGGCGCACGATGCCCGTGCTGGTGTCCGGACCCAGGCTGACCATGCCGACCGGGACCTGCACGGCGGGCGTCAGCGCGGCATACGCGAACCCGATCCCGGCGCTGCCGAGGAAGACGTCGACCTCGTCGAGCGCGGTTTCGACGTCCGAGACGGGCGGTGGCTCCGGGGGCGGGCCGAGGTCCGGCGCGGCGGCATCTGCCGGGGTCGCGTCCGAAGCGTCGGGGCCGGCGTCCGTGGCAGCGTCGACGGCGGGCGGCGGCGCGGCATCGGCGGGCGTCGGTCGGGTCCCGTCCGGGGCGGCCGCGTCGGGGCGCGGCGTGCGGTCGGCGTCGGCCGTCTCGGGGGCGTTCGCCGTCGTCGAATCACATGCGGCGGCGATGACCGCGAAGACGGAGAACAGTGCGCGGCGAGAAAGGCGCGAGCATCGCGAGGAGCGGGCCGGGCGGCGTGCGTTCATGACTGCGCACCATAACCGGCTGCACGGCGCCGTGCCATGCCGGGCGGCGGGACCTCAGGTATCGTCGGCCGGCAGCGACGACGTGCCGGCGAGCCCGGGCAATCGGACGAAAAAGCTCGCCCCGCCCCCGATCCGGCCCTCGGCGCGGACGTCGCCCCCGTGCCGTTCGGCGATCCGGGCGACGGTGGCCAGCCCGATGCCGGTGCCGTCGAACTCCGAGCGCTGATGCAGGCGGCGGAAGGGCAGAAAGAGCTGCCCGCCGAGCGTCGGATCGAAGCCGGCCCCGTTGTCGCGCACGACGAGCTCGGGCCCCCCGGGCCCCACCTCGAGCCCGCACGTCACCCGCGCCTCGCCGTCCGGCAGGCGCCCGGTGAACTTCCACGCGTTCGACAGCAGGTTCGAGACCAGGACCCGCAGCAGCCGGCGATCCCCGTGGACGTGCAGCCCGGGCTCGATGTCGACCCGGACCGACCGCTCGGGTGCGGCCTCTCGCAGATCGGCCAGCGCTTGCTCCGCGAGCCGGGAGAGGTCCACCGGACCGAGCTCGAGCGCGCCGCGGCCGGCGTTCGCGAGCGCGAGCATGCCGGTGATGATGTCGTTCATGCGGCGGGCGTTGGTCACGATTCGATTCAGGTTGCCCTTGGTGAGCTCCGACGCCGACGGCCCGAGCTCCTCGAGCAGAATCTCCGCGAACCCGCCGATGTTCCGCAGGGGCCCGCGCAGGTCGTGCGACACCGAGTAGTTGAAGCTCTCGAGTTCCGCGTTCGCCCGCGCGAGCTCCTGCGTTCGGGCCTCGATGCGCCGCTCGAGCTCCTCCGTCAGCTTGCGGACCTCTTCCTCGGCGCGTTTGCGCTCGGTGATGTCCTGCCCGGTGCCGACGAGGCGAATCACCTTGCCCTGCGCGTCCCGGACGGCGTGACCGCGCCCGTCGAGCCAGGTGACGCGGCCGTCGTCGTGCCGGAGCCGGTGCTCGAACTGATACGGCTCTCCGGTCTCCAGACAGCGCTGCACCCGGGCCTGCATGGTCGCCGCGTCCTCCGGGGTCAGGAGCCGGGTGTACGTCGCGAAGTCGAGTTTCACGCTGCCGGGCACCAGCCCGAAGAGGCGGTGCATCTCGTCGGACCAGAAGACCAGGTCGGTCTCGACGTCCCACCGCCAGGTGCCGACCTGTGCCGCGGCCTGCGCCTCGTCGAGGGCCGCCGTCCGCTCCACGACCCGGAGTTCGAGCTCGGCGCGGGCCGCGTCGAGCGCGGCGAGCGCGGCGCGCCGCTCGAAGACGCCGGCGGTCAGCGGGAGGCTCGTCATGCACAGGATGTTCAGGAAGACCTGAACCACCAGGAGCGCGCCGGGCTCACCGGTCGTGACGAACGGCCCGAGGCCGAGGAGCGTGCCCCAGACCACGCCGATCGCGACCAGCAGATTGACCAGGGCGGCCTCCCGGGCGCGGAAGCGAAACGCCGCCCAGACCGCGAGGGGCAGCACCAGGAACGCCAGCGGGTACGCCTCGTGCCCGACGCCCAGGGGCGAAAAGAAGACCGTGTAGACCGTGGCGGCCAGGAAGGTCAGCAGCAACCACCATTCGCCCCGCCGCTTCGGCGTCCAGGCCCAGCCGGGCTCGGGCCGGGCGATGGCCAGGATGAGCGGGGTCACGAGGTGCGCGCCGCCGGCGTCGCCGAGCCACCAGACGGCCATGGTCGCGTCGAACTCGGAGAAGCTCCCGACGCGCAGGCTCGCCGAGACCGCCCCGACGAACGCCGCGACCACCGGGGCCGTGAACCCGGCCAGCAGGCTGAACAGAAACGCCCCGCGCCCCGAGCGCAGGAAGTCGGCCCCCCCCGCGAACCGCGTGACGAGGTACCAACCGACCGCCACCTCGGCGGTGTTGCCGAGCGCGATGGACACCGACATGAAGCTCGCACCGGCCACGAGGGTCGTCACCGTGGCGGCCGCCAACGCCACGACGGGCAGCACCGAGGGGCCCCAGAGGAGTGCGGCCGCCAGCGCGATGCCGGTCGGTGCCCAGATCGTCGTCGCGACGGGCGAGGCCACGGCATAGCTCAACCCGAAGTAGCCGGTGGCCACATAGGCGACGAAGAGCAGACCGAGGCGGACGACCCCGGACGATGCGAAACGACCAGCCACTCTCGAAGTCCTTGCGTCGCGGCGTACTGGACCCCACATCCTACGCAGGTCCCGCCCGTTACGCGAAAAGTCCATGTCGTCGTCCGCCGTCCCGCCCGCCGCCGTTCCGCCCCGCCCGTCCGGCTTCTTCCGGGGCCTGCGCCACCGGATCGAGCATTTTTTCGCCCCCGATCGCCCGCTGCCGATCTTCCACGACCCGGCGTACCGCCTGCCCCTGACCACGGCCTCGGCGCGCCTCGGGCTCGAGCCGCGACGGGCCGACTTCGCCCTCTGGTTCCTGGAGAGCCGCAAGCGCCTCACCCCCGGGCAGGTGCGGACGCCGCCGCGCATCGGGTACGACGCCCTGGCCCGGGTGCACTCACCCGCGTGGCTCGAAACGCTCGGGGCGCCGGAGGTCCTCGGCGACGTGTTCGGCATCGAGCCCTGGGACGTGCCGGTCGACGGGCTGATGACCACCGTCCGGCTCGCCTGCGGCGGCACGCTGGCGGCGGCCCGACTCGCCGTGCGCGAGGGCGGACCGGTGGCCAACCTGCTGGGCGGGTTCCACCACGCCTACCCCGACCGGGGCGCCGGCCTCTGCCCGGTGAACGACGTGGCCGTAGCGGTCGCCGTGCTGCGCGACGAGGGTTTCACGGGCCGGATCGGCGTGCTCGACCTCGACGCGCATCCCCCCGACGGCACGGCGGCCTGTCTGCGCGACACCGTCTGGCACGGCTCGCTCTCCGGCTCCGATTGGGGGCATCTCGAGCACGTCGACGAGACGGTGCTGCCCGAGCGGGCCGACGACGCGACCTACCTGCGCGCGCTCGACGCCCTGCTGAACCGGATGCCGGACTGCGACCTCGTCTTCGTCCTGGCGGGCGGGGACGTCCTGGCCAACGACCCCATGGGGCGCCTGGGGATGACGCTCGCGGGCGCTTGGGAGCGGGACCGGCGCGTCGCGACCCGTCTGGGCGAGACCCCGGCGGTGTGGCTGCCGGCCGGGGGCTACCAGGCCGAGGCGTGGAAGGTCCTGGTCGGCACCCTCTACGTCCTGATCCGGGGTCGCCCACCCCGCCTCGCCGGGACGATCGACCCGTTGCGGGAGCGCTATCGCCGGGTGGCGGCCTCCCTGCCGGCCGACCGCCTCGGCGGCGGTCACGGGGACGCCACGGATGAGCTCGACTTCAGCGACGTCGAGATCGAGCTCGGCCTGCGCCGGGCGTGGGACGGCCGCCTGCTCGGCTTCTACACGCGCGAGGGCATTGAACTGGCGCTGTTCCGCCTGGGCCTGCTCGCGCACCTCGAGCGCCTGGGCTACCGGGACTTCCGGGTCGAGATCACCGTCGACGGGCCGGATCCGGGCGACCGCCTGCGCCTCTGGGGCCGGTTCGAGGACGAACCGAAGGACGCGCCCGGGCATATCCTCGTCGAGGCGCTGCTGGAGAAGCAGACGCGCCAGGTCCCCGGTCCCGTGCTGTACGTCCACTGGCTCGCCCTGCGCCACCCGCGCAGTGCCTTCGCGCAGGGGCGGCCCGCGCTGCCCGGCCAGGACGTGCCGGGCCTGGGGCTCGCCCACGAAGCGCAGGCGATGCTGGGCAACATGGCGATCCGGCTGGGGCTGCGCGGCGTCGTCGTGCGCCCGGCCTGGTTCCACGTCGCCTATGTGGGGCGGTCCCGTTTCCGCTTCCTGGACGCCTTGGCCCAGGGCACGTTCGACGCGCTGGTCCGGGATCTGCGCGCCGATCCCGAGCTCTGCCCGACCCCCGACGCCTTCGCCCTGGCCCGGGCGAGCCGCGAGGTGGCCGCGGGCCACATGATCTGCGAGCGGCTCGATCCCGAGACGGGCGCCGTCCTGTCGCGCCTGCCGTACGTCTGGCCGGCGGACGAGGTGCTCGACCCCGTCGTCGACGGCCCCCCGGAGCCCGCGTGGGCGCAGGCCCGGGCGCTCGTGGCCGCCAGGACGCGGTTCGTGCGCGTTTCGCCGGTCTGAGGTCGTTCCGGCCGCCTTTGGCGCCGAATTCCCGTGGCGACCGGCCGGGCGCCTTCGTAGTATCGGCCCATGACCGACCTCTCCATCGACGCCCTGATCGGCCAGACGGTCGCCGGGCGCTACCGGCTCGACGCCCGGCTTGCCACCGGCCTGCTGAGCGCCGTTTTCGAGGCGACGGACGAGGCGCCGGGCGCCGAGCCCGCCGCCGTCCTCGTGCAGCTCCGCCGGCCCTGGGACGACGCGGAGACCACTCCCCCCGTCGAGCTGCACGATCACCACCTCCTCGGCGAGGGCTACACGCTGGACGTCTACGTCCGGGCGGACGTCGCGACCGCGGCCGGGGAGACCGACGTCGCCCGCTTCCTGGTCGAACACACCGACGCCGGCCTGCCCGAGTCGAACGCCGACGCCACCGCGCCCGCGCTGCCCGCTCCGTTCGAGGCGCTGCGCTTCACCCCGGCGCTCCTCGCCGCGGCCGCGCACGAGGCCCTGGTGGCCGACGCCCTCGAAGACGAGCTGCCCGACGGGACGCTGGCGGGGGACGCCGGGGAGGTCGACGGCGCCGATGCCCTCGACGCCCTCGAAAACGCCGGCTTCGAACACGACGCCCATGAGAACACCGAGCCGGGCGGCCGCCTCACCGTCTCCGACACCGCGCTGGAGATGCCCCTGCTCGTCGTCGACCGCCAAGACGGGTGACGACCGTTCGGCTTCGGTGACGGCGCCCGTTACCCGAAGACCGCGGTAACGCACCTTCGACACCAACGGGTAACGCCAGCACCGGGATTGCTCGCCCGGCGGCGCGGCACGCCCTTCGCTCAGTGGGGAGCTTCATGATGCCCCGGCACTTCCCCGTCATTCCGCCCGAGACCATCCGACGCTACGACGTCGCCGGTCCCCGATACACGAGTTATCCCACGGCCCCCGAGTGGACGCCGGCGTTCGGCCCGGAGGATCACGCACGGTCCATCTGGCGGGCGGCCAACGAGAGCCCGGACGAGCCGCTGTCGATCTACATGCACCTGCCGTTCTGCCACTCGCTGTGCACGTTCTGCGGCTGCAACGTCATCGTCAGCAAGGACCGCAACCGGCCGGACCAGTACATCGATCTCCTCTTCCGCGAGATGGATCTGGTCACGTCGCTGCTCGGGCAGCGCCGCACGCTCTCGCAGATCCACTGGGGCGGCGGCACGCCCACGTTCCTCACCGAAGCGCAGATCGACCGCCTCTACAAGGGCATCCGCGACCGCTTCCGCATCCTGCCCGACGCCGAGGTCTCCATCGAGGTCCACCCGGGGCACACCACCCTCGGGCAGCTCGACCTCCTCGCCCGGCTCGGTTTCAACCGCCTCTCCATGGGCGTGCAGGACTTCGACCCCCGCGTGCAGGACCTCATCGGCCGGCACCAGTCGATCGAACAGACCGAGCTCATCGTGAACCACGCCCGGGGGCTCGGGTTCACGGGCATCAACTTCGACCTCATCTACGGCCTGCCCGGGCAGAACACCGAGGCCTGGGGCCGCACCCTCGAAGAGGTCAACCGCCTGCGTCCCGACCGCCTGGCGGTCTACTCGTTTGCGTATCTGCCCACCCTGCGCGCCCAGCAGCGCAAGATCCCGCTCGCCGAGCTCCCCCTGGGCCCGGACAAGCTCGGGCTGCTCGGTCAGGCGCACGACGCCTTCGTGGACCGCGGCTACCGCCCCATCGGGTTCGACCACTTCGCGCTGCCCGGCGACGGCCTCGTCCGCGCCCTCAACGCGCGCACCGTCGGGCGCAACTTCCAGGGCTTCACGGTGACGGCCGCCCCCGATACCGTCGCCTTCGGCATCACGGGCATCAGCGACGTGGCCGGCGCCTACGCCCAGAACGTGCGCAAGCCGAGCGAGTACAAGGAGGCCCTCGAAGCCGGCCGCCTGCCCGTCGAGCGGGGCCTCGCCCTGACGGACGACGACAAACGCCGCCGGCGGTGGATCAACCAGCTCCTCTGCAACGACTGGTTGCGCCTCGAGCGGCAGGAGCTCGGGTTCCTGAGCGACGAGCTCGGCGATCTGGAGCGTCGCGAGGAAGAGGGCCTGATCGAGCGCAACTGGCTGACCGATGGCGCGCTCGACATCACGCTGACCGATCTCGGGCGCGTCTTCGCCCGGCACGTCGCCATGGTCTTCGACAACCGGCTCCGTGCTCGGCAGGGATCCGACCGGCCGCTCTACTCGAAGGCCGTCTGAGCCTCGAAGCCCGGCTCAGAGCCGCGGTCGGATGAGCGCCGCGAGGGCGTCGATCCAGGCGGGCGAGGCGTTGAGCGAGGGCACGAGCGCGAGCTGCTCGCCGCCGGCGGCCTTGAACGACTCGACGGCGCGCAGGCCGATCTCCTCGATCGTCTCGAGGCAGTCCGCCACGAACGCGGGGCAGAAGACGGCCACGCGCCTGACCCCCCGCCCGGCGAGCTCGGTGAGCACGTCGTCGGTGTAGGGGCGAATCCACGGCACGCGCCCGAGGCGCGACTGGAACGCCACGGAGTACGCCGAAGCCTCGAGCCCGAGACGCTCGGCGATGCCGCGGGCCGTCGCCACGCACTGTGCGCGGTAGCAGTTGCGGTTGGCGTGGGTCAGCACGGCGCAGCAGTCGGCCTTCACGAGGCAGTGGTCGCCGACCTCGTCGCTCTTGCGCACCTGCCGCTCGGGCAGGCCGTGGAAGCTGAACAGGACGTGCTCGGGCTTCAGCTCGGCGAGGACGTCGCGCCCCTGTGCGGCAAACGCCGCGAGGAACGCCGCGTCGTCGAAGAACGGCGGCAGGACCTGAATGAACGGCGTGTTCCAGCGCTCGGCCGCCAGGGCGTAGACGGCCTCGAGCGTCGAGCCGGTGGTGCTGCTCGCGTACTGCGGATACAGGGGCACGACGACGATGTGGTCGCACCCGGCGGCGCGCAGGCGGTCGAGCCCCGCGGCGAGGGAGGGCTGGCCGTAGCGCATGGCGAGCACGACCTCGGCCTCGGGCAAAGCCCGCGCGACGCCCTCGGCCAGCTGACGGCCGTACACGAGCAACGGTGAGCCCTCGGGCGTCCAGATCTTCTCGTAGGCCTCGGCCGAACGGGCCGGCCGGAACGGCAAGATAATCAGGTTCAGCAACAGGAACCGGCCGAGGGGGTTCATGTCGATGACCCGCGGGTCGCTGAGGAACTCGCGCAGGTAGCGCCGGACCTCGGCGGTGTGGGGGGCCTCGGGGGTGCCGAGGTTGACGAGCAGGACGCCGGTGCGGTTCGGACGGGTGGACATGGCGGCGGAGCATGGGGGAGGTGTCCGCCGGGGTCAATGCCCGGACGCCCGGACGCACGACGGGGTTTCCCGACGGCGCGCCCGTCTGGCAAGATGCCGCGCCCATGTCGGATCTGCCCCCCGCCCTCGCCCGATTGCCCGGACGCCGCCTCGGCCGGTTCGGCGCCGCGCTGCTCGGCGTCGCGCTCGCGCTCGGTGTCGTGCTCGCACCGGGCCGAGCCGCCGCGACGGTCCCGGCCGGCCTGGTCGAAATCCCCTCGGCCTTCATGGGCCTCTTGCGGCTGCTGCCCGGCCTCGACCTCGCCTTCGGGCTCGCCGCCCCGTGCCGGGCCGTGGGCTGGCCGTCCTTCGGTCGTCTCGAGAACGGCGTCCTCGCGAAGAGCACGCCGGGCCTCTTCGTCCGCAGCCGCGACTCGTGGGGCACGCCCGAGGCCGTGCGCGCGCTGCGGCGCGTCGCGCAGGAGGTCGAAACCCTCTACCCCGGCCGCGGCGACCTCATCGTGACGGACATCTCGCGGCGGCGCGGCGGTCACCTGCGGCCCCACCGCACGCACCAGAACGGGCAGGACGTCGATCTTCTGCTGTACCGCAACAAACCGGGGCCGAGCGCCCGGTCGTTCGACGAGATCGACGTCGAGCGCCTGTGGGCGCTGGTGACGGCCCTGCGCGCGCCCGGCACGGCCGAGCTGGTGCTGGTCGACCGCGGCGTGCAGGCCAGGCTCTACGCCTACGCGCGCGACGTCGCGGGGGTGCCCGAGACCGAACTCGAGACGCTCTTCGAGTACCCCCGCCAGGGCAAGCGCGCCCGCGGCGAGGCCAAGCCCTTCGTGCGGCACGCGCGCGGGCACCGGACGCATCTGCACGTTCGTTTCCACTCACCCGAGGCCATCGCGGCGTCCATCGGCGAGGACGCCCGCCGCGGCTACGAGCGCATCGTCCACGTCGCCGCCCGAGGCGAGACGCTGGCCTCGGTGGCCGCACAGTACGGGACACCCGTCGAGCTGCTGGCCACCGAGAACGGCCTCTCCCTCAAGGCCCGCTTGCGGCGGGGCGCCCGGCTGTTCGTGCTGCGCCCCCTCGACCCCGCGCGCGTCTCGCGGGACACCGCGTCCGAGAATCGCGGCGGTTGACGCCGCAACGCGCATACGGGCTGCTCGTCGCCTCGGCCCTGGGCTTCGGGGTGATGGCGTTTCTGTCGAAGCTCGCCTGCCGCACCTACGACGGTGCCACGGTGGCCGGCCTGCGGTTCGCCATCGGCGCCGTCGCGACGCTGGGGCTGTGGGCGACGGGGCACGTCGACGCCACGCCCCGGCGATGGCGCTTGTTGGCCCTGCGGGGTCTGGCCGGTGGCGTCGCGGTGGTGCTGTATTTCCTGACCATCGAGCACCTCGACGTGGGCCTGGCGACGCTGCTGAACTACACGTCGCCGACGTTCACGGTGCTGCTGGCGCGGGCGTTTCTGGGGGAGCGCGTCTCCCGCGGGGCCCTCGTCGCCCTCGGCATCGCCATGGGCGGCGTCGCGCTCGTGGTGCTCGGACAATCGAGCTTCTCCTCCGGCTCGCCCGCCGACCCCTTCTGGGTGGGCGTGGGCCTGCTCTCCGCGGTCAGCTCCGCGGCGGCCGTCACGGCCATCCGTGCCCTGCGCAGCGGACCCGAGCCCGAGTCGGTCTGGAGCATCTTTCTCAGCTTCTGCGTCGTGGGGGCGCTCTGCGCGGTCCCGGCCTCGCGCGAGATTCACGCGCCGAACGCGGTGGAGGCGGCCCTCTTGCTGGGCGTCGGCCTGACCGCGATGCTGGCGCAGCTCGGCATGAACGCCGTCATGCGCTGGGTGCCGGCGGCGACGTTCGGGGTCACCGCGCAGCTCTCCGTCGTCTTCACGATGCTGCTCGGCGTGCTGCTGCTCGACGAGAGCTGGAGCGCAGTCAGCGCGACGGGGGCCGCGCTGACCGTCTTCGGGGTCATCCGCGCGGCCCGGTGAGCGGGCGCGCGGACCCGGTCAGGGAACGCCGGCCGCCGCGGGCTCGCGCGCGAAGATGAACCACTGACCGGCGACGTCGTTGCGGTTGCCGCACTTGCGCAGCTGGTCGTCCTCGCCCCAGTCCGTGCCGTCGACCTCGTTGGAGTCCATCCCGCGGTCGGTGAAGTCGACGGTGAAGTCCGAGGTGTCGTCGCAGCGATCCTCGCCCTCGAGGTAGTTCGTCGGCTCGCCGTCGCGGCGACCCGCCCAGGGCGTCCCCGCGGCCAGGAACTCGCCGTTCAGGTTGTTGCGGCGCGCCGCGGCGGGCTGGTCGAAGCCGCGTCCGTCGTTCTCGCTGAAGCAGCTCGCGCGGTCATCGCCGGCCGTCCACTCCATGTACCAGACGACCGAGTAGAAGCTCAGGTCGACGTCGAAGGGCGCGTTGGCGGCCCCGATCTGCCCACGGCAGGCGAACCGGACGTCGTGGCGGGGCAGGTTCGCAGCGCGAAGGCCGGCGTAGATACCCGCATTGGCGCGGGCCGGGGCCAGCGTGCGCAGATCCTCGTACCATTGCGAGGTCTGATCATTGAGCGTCTGCTCCCGCGTGGAGCCGACGAGGATCCAGCCGCCGCCGTCCGTGACCTGATCGCAGTAGTGTTCTCGGAAGAACTGGTCGTTGCCGATGCGATAGACCCCGCTGTCCCGCGCCCCGGCGGCCAGGGCGACCCGGCACGAGGCGAAGACGCGGCAGACGAAGCCCTCGTCGACCTGACCGTCACAGTCGTTGTCGCGCTGATCGCAGACCTCGAGCTGCGGCTGACCGGGCTGCGCGCTGCAGGTGCGCGCGCCCCCGATGCAGGTGAATCGGCCTTCCCGCGCACACTGGCCGATGCCGGCGACGCAGACCTGACCCACGTCGACGGGATTGTCGTCGACGGTGTTGTCGCAGTCGTTGTCCACGCCGTCACAGACCTCTCGCACGGGCTGGGTCGGCGTCGCGTCGCAGTCGAGGCCGGCGGGCCCGCGGCAAATGATCTGACCGGCGTCGAGACACGCCCCGACGCCCTCGCTGCACGCGTCACCGACGGTCGGAATGGCGTCGTCGGGCTGCCCGTCGCAGTCGTTGTCGCGGCCGTCGCAGACCTCGTCCCGCGGCGCGCCCGGCTGCGCGTTGCACACCAGGGCGCGGGCGTTCACGTCACAGACGTTGTTGCCGATGCGCGTGCACTCGCCCTGGCCGGCGCGGCAGGGTGCCCCCAGGCCCGGCACGTTGTCGACGTTGCCGTCGCAGTCGTTGTCGGTGCCATCGCAGACCTCCACGATGGCGTCGCCGACGAGCGCGTCGCACTCCAGGGTGCCGCGCTCGCCGTTGCAGACCAGGTGCCCCTCGCGGTAGCAGGCGCCGACGCCGCCACCGCAGACCAGGCCGACCCCGGGTGCATCGTCCACCGTGCCGTTGCAGTCGTCGTCGAGGTCGTTGCACGTCTCGCCGCCGGGCAGCGACTCGCCCTCGCAGGCACCCCACGCCGAGCCGTCCGCCGCGCAGGCCTGCATGCCGCTGCGGCACGCGCCGACGTCCTGCGTGCCGGCAGGGCCGGTGTAACAGGCCCGCGACGAGCCCGGCGCACAGACGCAGCTGCCCGCCAGGCCGTCGTCGACCGCGCCGTCGCAGTCGTTGTCGGCCAGGTCGCAGATCTCGTCCGCGGGGACGACCTGCCCGACACATGCGCCGAACAGCCCGGCGTCGCAGGTCTGAATGCCACCCGTGCACGCGCCGACGCCGTCCGTCCCCGCAGGACCGTCGTAGCAGTCGCGGGTGAGCGCGGCGCCGGCGGCGTCCTCGTCCGTCAGGCCGTCACAATCGTTGTCGAGCCCGTCACAGCGCTCGTCCGTGGGCTGCGCCACGGGCACGCAGGTGAACATGGCCGCGTCGCACACGCGGACGCCGACGGCGCAGGCCCCGGCCGCGCCGGTATCGCAGGCCTGACCGCCTCCGGGGTTGCCCTCGTCGACCTGTCCGTCGCAGTCGTTGTCGACGCCGTCGCAGGCTTCGTCGGTGGGCGCGCCGGGCACGGCCGAGCAGCTCACCGAGCCGTCGACCGCACACTGGAAGACGCCGTCCGCCTCGCAGGCGCCGGTCCCCGCCGTGCAGGCCTCGCCGAGGCCGAGCCCCTCGTCGACCTCGTCATCGCAGTCGTTGTCGATGCCGTCGCACAGCTCGGCCACCGGGGCCAGCGGACGGGCATTGCAGACCACCTCGCCACCGTCGCCGCAGACGAAGACCCCGCGGGTCGCGCACGCGCCGGCGCCGGCCGTGCACTCGAGCCCGAGCCCGAGCTCGTCGTCGATCGAGCCGTCGCAGTCGTTGTCGAGGCCGTCGCACCGCTCCGGGGCCGCTTCGCCCGGGACCGCGTCGCACACGATGGCGCCCGCCTCGCTGTCGCAGACCGTCCGTCCATCGCGGACACAGGCGCCGAGCCCGGCGCTGCAGGCCACGCCGACACCGCGCAGGTCCTCGTCGATCTGACCGTCGCAGTCGGAGTCCACGCCGTCACAGGCCTCGTTGGCGGGCCGGATCTCCCCCTCGCACCGGCCGTAGACGCCGGCCGCGGTGCAGGCCTGGACGCCGGCGACACACGCGCCGACGCCGAGCGTCCCCACCGGACCGCCGTAACAGGGGCGCTCGTCGCCGGGCTGGCAGTTGCAGCTCAGCCCGCCCGCCACGTCGTCCACGAGGCCGTTGCAGTCATTGTCCTCGCCGTCACAGATCTCCTCGCCGGGCACGACCTGGCCCTGGCAGGCGCTCAGGACACCGCCGATGCACACGCTACGGCCCGAGGTGCAGGCGCCGATGTCCGCCGTGCCGACCGGCCCGTCGTAACAGACCTCTTCGAGCTGCGCCCCCCCGGGGCCATCGTCGGCCGCACCGTTGCAGTCGTCGTCCTCGCCATCGCAGACCTCTTCGTCCGCCGGCAGCACCTGACCGAGACACTCGCCGCCGAACGCGCCGCCGACACAGAGGCGGACGCCGCCGGCACAGACGCCGACGCCCAGCGTCTCCGCCGCGCCGTCGTAGCAGTCCGTGGCCAGGGGCCCCCCCGCCGGCGTGTCGTCGACGAGGCCGTTGCAATCGTTGTCCTCGCCATCGCAGATCTCGAACGTCGGGCTGCCGGGGCGGGCGTTGCACTGCGTGCCGGCGCCGCCGGCCGCACAGATGTACACGCCGACGGCCGCACAGGCGCCCGTGCCGACGAGGCAGTCCGTGCCGACCTCGAGGTAGAGCTCGTCGACCGCGCCATCACAGTCGTTGTCCTGGCCGTCGCAGATCTCGTCCGGGCCGATGCAGGGCCCGAAACGACCGTTCTCGTCGCACGTCTGCGTGCCGCCGGCGCAGGTGGGCACGGCGCAGAAGCGCGTATCGCCGGGCAGACACTCCGGCGGGGCGATGCCCAGGTCGGGCTCGGGCACCACGGCCGCGTCCGGCTCGGGCGGCGGCGGCTCGGCCGCGTCCGGCTCGGGCGGCGGCGGCTCGGCCGCGTCGGGGGGCAGGATGACCGCGCCGTCGACCGGGACGACGCGCGCGTCGCCCTGAACCGCTGCGTCGGGCGTCGGCGTGGCCGCGTCCGGCTCGGGCGGGACGTCCGCGTCCTTGCCGGGGAGCACCTGCGCGTCGGGCTTCGGCAACCCGCCGCCCCCACCCCCGCCGGTCCCGGCGTCGGCGTCCGGGGTCTCGCCGCCCACCGGGGGCGTGTCGCCGCCGGTCTCGCCGCCCGTGCCGCCCGTCGTCGAGCCGCCGGTCGAGCCCCCCGTCGAGCCGCCGCCGGCCTCGCCGCCGGCCCCGCCGGCCACCCCGGCGTCCTGCTTGATCCCCTGAAAGAGCGAGTTCGTGGACTCGCACGCCCCGGCCGTCAGGCCGACGGCCGCCAGAAGGACGAGGGTCCCCGCCGTACCCGCCCGCACACGCGTTCGCGCTCGCTGCATGATTCCTCCGA
This sequence comes from Myxococcota bacterium, assembly GCA_023150895.1. Classification (GTDB taxonomy): domain Bacteria; phylum Myxococcota_A; class Bradymonadia; order UBA7976; family UBA1532; genus CAINDO01. The sequence goes on from JAKLJY010000055.1 coordinate 46,562, forward strand.
GACTGGAATGGCTTTCGTGGTCCTACGGCGCCCGGGCGGGCGCGGATCCCCCGTTTCAGCCCCGGATGGTCTCACAGATCGACGCAGCAGCGGTACTCGGGGCAGGCGGGGTGTACCTGGACTTCCTCGTCCGTCTCGAAGACCAGGCGGGTGCCGTCCGCGCGCGTCGCGTGGAGCGCGGAGGGGCCGTCGGGGGTGAGGGTGACGTCGGCGGTCGTCCAGCAGCGGAGCGCGCCGAGACTCTGGCCCGAGGGGGCGTCCGGCGGGCAGAAGCGGCCGGCGTCGTGCGCATAACAGAGAAACGCCCGTCGCACCTCGGCAGCGACGCACGCCCGGCGCCCACGGAGCGCGCAGTGGGCGGCGGCGACGTCGGCGGGCTGACCATTCAGGGCGGCCGTCTCGCCGGCTGGAGTCGTCGTTCCGCTGCGCTCGAGACAGACACCGGCGCCAATTGGGAGCGTGTCCGCCGGGCAGGTGGACGCTTCGGCCGGAGCCCCCGCGGGTCCTGCGGGTCCCCGCGGTCCGGCGGGGCCCTCGGGGCCGACCGCGCCGGCGGGCCCGGGCGGTCCTTCGGGGCCGGCGGGACCCACCGGGCCCTCCACCCCGGAGGCCCCGCGGTCGCCCTCGCACCCGGATAACAGCAGCACGGCAATCGCGATCACTCGACGCACGACCCACCTCCCGACGAACCGGTCATTCAACGAAATCAAGCAGTTCCAGCGCGCGGTCCCCCGGCCCCGCCGTCGGCAGGACCAGCTCCACGAAACGACCGTACTTCAGCACCACCGCCCACCGCTCGCCGCCGAGATCCGTGGCCACGCCGGTGAGCTGCCGACCGCGCGTCAGCTCGTACCACGCCGCGCAGGGCGGCGTCGCGCAGTCGAGCGTCGGCCCGGCCGTGCGGCCCGGCCCCTGCACGACCGCGGCGTGCGGGCGGCCCTCCAGCGCGGGCAGGCCCGCCGGGTCGAGCAGCGCCGCCAGGGGGGCGGGGGTCGGACCCGGCCATAGCCCCACCGTGAGCACGTGCCCGACGTCGGCGCCCCGGCGCAGCTCGAACACCAGGTTCTCGCCGTAGGGCCCGGCGTCGAGCGCAAGGGCCAGCGACCCCGGTACGCGCCACGTCGCCGGCAGGTCGATCATCGGCTCGCAGACCCACGCGCCGCCGTCTCCACGCAGGAAGGGCCACGTCGCGGGCACCTCGAGCCGCGCGTCGAACGCCGCCGCGCAGGCCGGGGGGTCGAATCCGACGAACCGGGGCGTCGACCAGACCTCGACGCCCCGCGCCGCCGCCTCGACGGCCGGCTCGGGCAGCCGGAGCTCGACCGCGACGGAGAGGTCCGCATACGGGTTGCGGAACTGCCAGGCCGCGACGCCGATGGCCTCGTCACCCGCAGCGAGGAGCCGAGTCGACGTCACCGCGTCGACGTCGGCCAGCCGCGGCGCCCGAACATCCGACGCCGCCACCGCCCCCCACTCGACCACCGGCGCGACCCGCAGCGCCTCGACATCGAACGTCCGCACGACGGCGTTCCCCGCCGCGTCGGCGACCGTGACCTCGAGGCAGACCGGCACCCGCGCCGGCCCGAGCGGATCGAGCGGGTCGAAGCCGAGCGTCTCCGCGTCGAGCGGCAGCACGCGCGCGGCGCCCCCGCCCCCGTCCGGAACCGGCACCGGCGCCGCGGCCGTCAACGACGGGCGAGAGGGCGCGATCGCATCGTCGAGCAGGAAACACGCGCCCGGGGCCCGCCGCCACGTCGCGGAGAGGGCCTCGGACGGCGTCCACGCGTCGCCCACGACCAGGTGCAGGTCGACCGGATTGTCGGGGGCCGCGTCGTGTGCCCAGCGGTGGACCTGCCGCGCGACGACGACCGCCGCAGGCTCGGCGAACGCGGCCTCGTCGAGCACCTGCCGGGGCAGGCCTGCAGCGCGCAAATCCGCGGGCAGCGGCCAGTCCGTCAGCCGACGCTCGTCGACGAAATCCGTCGGCCGCACGGCCAGCGTGGGCGGCGTCGCGTCGAACAGCACCGTCACGGAGGCCGGCGCGGCGACGTTGCCCACCGCATCGACGGCCTCCACCACGACCGTCGCCGGTCCCTCCCGCCGCCAGAGCAAATCGACCTCCGCGGGCCGGCCGGGCGCGGCCTCGCCCCGGTGCGCCTCCGCGCCATCGACGGTGACCACGACCCGTGCCGGCTCGTCGGTCGCCACGGCGAGCCGGGTGGGCGACCGCGCCGTCGACCACACGGCAGCATCCGCCCCGCCGACGACCACCCCGTCCGCGCGCAGCGTCAGCCCCGGCGGCCGGTTGTCCACGTAGACGTCCGTCTCGCGCTCGGCCGGGTTGCCCAGCGCGTCGAGCGCCCGCGCGATGAGGCGCACGGCCCGCGGCGGCGTCGCGGCGTCGGCCACGAGCGTCGTGTCGAAAAGATACACCCGATGGGCGACCTGCACCCCATCGACCAGCGTCACGGCCCCCGGCGCCTCGGGCGCGATCACGAGGTCCAGCGCGGCCACGCCCGCCGGATCCGCGGCGTCGACCGTCACCAGCACCGGGCCGCGCAGCCCCTCGGGCCCGGCGTACCCCTCGACGCTCGTCAGCACGGGCGCGTCGATCGCGGGCCCCGCGGCGTCGAAGGCCTCGGGCGCGTGATCCGGGTCGAAGAGCGCCGAAACGTCCCGCGAGACGCGCGCGTCGAGCACGTCGGCCACCGCTGCGGACGTCAGGCCGGTCGTGTTGGCGGCGTCCCCCAGCCAGCGCGCGCAGGCCCGGGCGAGCTCGACCCGGAAAGCCTCCGGCGGCAGGCCCGTCGGCTCGGTGCCCGCGCGCCCGTCGAGCACCCCGTCCGCGGTCAGATCGGCCCGGTACAGCGCCACCAACGCCAGCGGCGTGAAGGCGGCCGGCGCCGCCGGATTCAGGCGCGGCGCGAGGTCGAGCGCCTGCCGGCTCAGGCATGCCAGCGCCAGCATGTAGCGGTCCCCCGCCGTCGGCGGCTCGTGCGCAGGTGCGTCCGACAGCGACGGCCGTGTGCCGAGCGGATCGGGCACGTCGAAGTGCGCCCCGAGCAGCGCCGCCGACTCGACCGTCGCGCCGGCGAACGGCGCGCCCACGGCCGCCAGCGCCCGCCCGCGCGCCACCGCGAGGTCCGTCAGCGGACTGATGACCACCTCGAAGCCCGGCGCGCCCGGCGAGAAGTCTGGCACGAGGCCCTCGAGCGTCTCGTCGGCGTCCCAGGTGAGCCAGCGCCCGGCCACCGCCTCGTCGAGGTACTGCGCCGTGCCGTCCGCGCGCCCCCGAGCCCGCAGCAGCACGGGCCCCGCGTGCTCGTCGAGGGCGATCTCGAAGCGGGCCTCGGCGTCCGTCCGGCCCTCACCGAGCGCCGCCCCCGCCGAGCCGTCGGCCTCGACCGCGTGCGCCGTCACCGTCACCCCGCGCGCGGGCCCCTTGAAGACCCAGCCGCGCACCACCCCGCCCGGCAGGTTGTCCGGCCGCAGACGCAGCGTGCGCCGGGAGACGACGCCGTCGTGATTCGTCGCGATGAACGTCAGCGCGTGCTCGCCCGCCGGGCCGCTGCGCGTGTCCCACGCACCCGAGAAGACGTCCGGCGCGGCGTCGGCGTCGTCCAGCGCCCCGCCCCCCGGCCCTTCGACCACGAACGAGGCCACGCCGGACTCGCCATCGACCGCCCGGGCGCGCAACTCGACGCGCCCCGTGACCGTCAGCGCGTCGCCCGACTCGGCCGCCGATCCGGCGCCCGCGGGTGCCTCCAGCGTGATCACGGGCGGCGACGCATCCCCCGGCGGCGGCCCGGCACACGGCGCAAAGAGAACGGCCACGGCGACCGCGTCCCCGCAGCGCAGGCGGTCCACCAGCGGCCGCACGTCCCGCGGCGACAAGTGCGAGAAGGGCGGCGCGCCCACCACGTCGAGCACCGCGTCGGCCAGGTGCCCGCGCAGCCAGTCCCCCGTGACCGGCAGCGGCACCCCGCCCACCGTCAGCGCCAGCGCACCGTCCGCGCCCACCCCGTCCATCGGCAACGACTGCGCGTCCGCCACGAGCGCCCCCAGGACCGCTCCCGGCCCCAGCGCCTCGGGCGGCGCCCCGACGAGCCGCGAGAGCCGTGCGGGCAGCGCCGCGAAGGCCGCCTCCAGCAGCGCCGGCGTCTCGTCCCCCGGCTCGGCGGGCCGCACCGGATCGAAGCCCAGGTGCCCGACCGCCGCGCTCTCCCCCAGGTCCAGCGCCGACGTCGCCCCGGCGGGCGGCTCCGCGCGCACGGCCGCCACCCACGTCGAGAAGGGCCCCACGCGCAGGGCCACGTCCTCGCCGTACGGGAAGTCACCGGCGACCGCCGCCAGCGGCACGGGCGACCCCGGCGCGACGACCTCGACCCGCAGCGCCCGCCCCTCGTAGGCCGTCGACAGCGCGAAGGCCCCCGCGGGGTCCGTCACCCCCTCGGCCAGCACCTCGCCCGGCAATCCCCCGCCCGGCCAGGTGCGCAGCGTCACCGCCGCCCCCGCGACCGGCCCGCCCAGCGTCGCGACCCCGGTCACCTGCCGCGCCAGCAGCGGCGGACGCGCCTCGTCGCACGCCGCGAGCCCGACGGCCGCGACCACGCCCAGGACCGCCGCGCGTGACCGAGTCCCCATGCGTCGGAATCGTCGCCCCGGCGCGGGCGCGCGTCAACTCCGCGGTTGTTTGCGTGGCGAGGGCCCCGGCGTCGAGTGGCCAGCGTTCGTCAACGGATTCGAACGTTCGTCGACGGGTTGCGAGCGTCCGTCGACGGGTCGCGAACGTCCGTCGACGGATCGCGAACGCCCGTCAACGCGCCGGAATCGTTCGTCATCCTGTGGGAACGTTCGTCGACCGCGATCGGGCGTCCATCGACGCCGAAAACGGCCCTCGCGAGGGATCATGGCCTGCCAGGCCGTCGCGGGACGATCGCGCTCGGTGAAGAGCGTTCGCGAGTGGTTGCCGGACGTTCGCGAGTGGTTGCCGGGCGCTCGCGAGTGGTTGCCGGGCGTTCGCGAGTGGTTGCCGGGCGTTCGCGAAGGTTGACGAAGGTTTCGGAGGCGTTGGGGGGGAATCCAGCAGCTTGCTGGACGAGTTCCGTAGGGTCACCACCTCGCGCTCGTCACGAAGCTCGACCGCCGCGCCGTGCGCGCGGTTTGCCTGCGGCGGGCCGTCGAACACCGGTGGAGCCGGGCCGTCCCGACGGTGCGGATCGAAAGTGGCCTCCGCATTCGTCGGGGCCGGGCGCTCGCGAACCTCATCGGGACATCGCCCGGGGCGACGTTGAAAGCCACCCGCCTCGCCCTGGTTCGTCGAGGAGATCGGCTTCGAGTTCCGCGAGCGCCGCGCGCTCCCGGATGACCTCCAGCGGCTCCAGGACATTCACGACGCGCCACCCGCAGCGTTCGTCTTCGAGCTGACCCCGACGCGGAACGGGCTTCGCGCGCCGCGAAGGATGTTCCCGCGGTTGGCAAGCGAACTGCTTTACGTCGGCGACTTCGGCGCGTGGCCCGATCCAGCGCGCATCGACGGCGCGACCAAGCGGTACGACGGCGCGGGCGATTTCCCCACGTGGGTCGCGGAGCGTCGGGCGGCGCCGCCCCCGACGCTGTTCATCAACGGCAAGCAAGATGACTTCGTTTGCCGCGACGCCCAGCCGTCGCCCTGGGGTGTGAACGATCCCCGGTTCCCGCCGGAATTCGATCCTGACCAGGTCCGAGGGCCGCAGGACTGCTCCTTTGGCCACCGTCACGCCCGGTTTGACGCCGACGTCGCCGGCGTGCGATGCGTCGGGCTGAACAAGGACCACTCCCCGGGCTGCCTCGTCCCTTTCGAGTTGGGGCCCGACGAGCGAGCGTGAAGCGTGCTCGGAGAGTGGCCGGCGAAGGAGCCATGCCCGTGAAGCCGTCGAGGAAGCGCGCCGCGACGCGCCGGCAGGACCAGACCCCGGGCGCCGGAAGCTCGAGGGCGACGCGTGACCTCGACGTCGTGACGGACGCCCTCTTCGAGCGGATCTTCCCGTTCGTTCGTCAGCTTCAAGCGCTCCAGGAGCAGGCTCGTCGCCTCGGTCTGTTCCCGAACGATCGCGACCTGCTCGCGTGTCCACGTTGCGGCCTCACCGAGGACGTGCTCGCGAGCGGGCAGCTCATCACCTGCGTCGACGTCGGTCAGCGGGACACCGGCTTGCGCTTCGTCGAGTCCGCGACCGAGGACGGCGCCTTCG
>JAKLJY010000056.1 GCA_023150895.1 Myxococcota bacterium
CGGCGGCCCCGACGACGGCGGCGATGGGGGCAGCGGTGGCCGCGGCGGCGACGGCGGCAACGGCGGCCACGGCGGCGGTGGCTCGGGCGGCGTGAGCTTCGCCCTCTACACCTCCGCGTCCAACCCCGTGATTCGTGCCGACAATCAGCTCATCCCCGGGCAGGGCGGCGCCGGTGGCGGCTCCCCGGGCAACCCGGGTCGCAACGGACTGAGCGCGCAGCGCAACTGAACCGGCCGATGACCGACCTCGCCCCCCGCCCGGTCAGCGCATCCCGCGTCGAAATGACGCAGTTCGTGCTGCCCCCCGACACCAATCAGCACGGCTCGATCTTCGGCGGGCGCGTGCTGCAGTGGATCGACATCTGTGGGGCCATCGCCGCGCAGCGCCACAGCCACCGCAAGGTGGTGACGGCGAGCATGGACGAGATGCACTTCCTGGTGCCCATCTCGCTGGCCGAGATCGTCGTGCTGCGGGCGTGCGTGAACTACGTCCACCGCACGTCGATGGAGGTCGGCGTCCGGGTCGAGCGCGAGGTGCCGACGACGGGGGCGCGCACCCACGCCGCGACGGCCTATCTGACGTTCGTCAGCCTCGACGAGACCGGGCGCCCGACCCCGGCGCCCCCACTGCTGACCGAGTCCGACGACGAGATTCGCCGCTGGCGCGAGGCCGAGCTTCGACGGACGGCGCGGCTCGCACACCGGGACGCCCTGCGGCGGCTGCGCGGCGAGGCGTGAGGCCTCTTCCCCTGGTCGCGCCCCCCGTGGGGCGGCGGCCCGTGATCCGCGTCGTCGCGCCTTCGGGCACCCTCGTCGGGCACGAAGCCGCCGTCGATGCGGGTCTGACGCGCCTGGAGGGGGCGGGCTGTGAAGTGCGCTTCGACCGCGCGCGCCGCGCCGAGGTCGCCCGGGGCTACCTGGCCGGGACCGACGAGCGCCGCGCCGACGAGGTCTTGGCCGCCCTCGCCGAGCCCGGAGTCGAGATCGTCTGGTTCGCCCGGGGCGGCAGCGGGCTCGGCCGCATCGTCGAGTGGGTGCTCGGGGGCGCCGCGCGCCTGCCCCCCCGACATGTGGTCGGCTTCAGCGACGCGACGACGCTGCTCAATGCCCTCGCCGCACGCCTCGGATGGCTGACCTGGCATGGTCCGGTCGTCACGAGCCTCGGCCGCCCTGATCTGCTGACCGTCGACCTCGATGCGGCCCTCGCGCGCCTCGGTGGCGAGCGCCCGAGGCCGCCCACCGACACGGGCCCGGCGCTCGTTTCGGGGCGCCTCTTCGGGGGCAACCTGACCGTGCTGGCGAGCCTTGCGGGCACCCCGTCACTGCCACGGGTGCGCGGTGCACTCTGGCTGCTCGAGGACGTCGCCGAAGCGCCGTACCGCCTCGATCGCACGCTCACTCAGCTCCGCGCCGCCGGCCTCTTCAGCGGGGCCCGTGGCGTCTGGCTCGGTGATCTGGGGCTGCCCGCGGAGGACACCGCCGCGGTCGAGGCGACGTTCGTGGCGGACGTGGCGCCCCTGCCCGTGGTCGGCGGGGCCCCCGCCGGTCATCGGGGACGGCTCGACCTTCTGCCGCTTGGGGGCCAGGTCGCGGCCTACCCGAACGGGACGGTCGACCTCGGCCGTGTCCCGCGCTGAAGCCCGGCGCGAGAGCGCTCGGGCCAGAAGCCCCGAACGCCCTTCTCAGCCGACCTTCTCGGGCTCCTTTTTCATCGCCGCGGTCTCTTCCGGGAAGTGCTTTTCGAGGCACTCCGGGCAGACGCCGTGCGAGATCTCGGCCTCCGAGTGGTCGCGCAGGAACTCCTCGATCACGCCCCAGTAGCCCTGATCGTTGCGGACCTTGCGGCACCACGCGCAGATGGGCACGAGGCCGCGCAGGGTCTTGACGTCCGCCAGGGCGTGCTGGAGCTGCGCGACGAGCTCCTCGCGGTCGGTCTCGATGCGCTTGCGGTCCGTGATGTCGATGCACGAGCCGATGAAGCCGGCGAAGTGGCCGCTGGCGTCGAAGCGCGGGTTGGCACGCTCCAGCACCCACCGCCACGGCGAGCCGGCGTGGTGCAGGCGATACTCCCGGGCCGTCGGCACGCGCTCGGCGAGCGCGCGGGTCGTGCTCGTGCGTACCGCAAACGCGTCGTCCGGGTGGACGCCGGCCATCCATCCGTCCCCGAGCTCCTGCACGGACGTGCGCCCGGTGAAGGCGTACCAGGTGCGGTTGAAGAAGCTGCGGCGCCCTTCGCCATCGCAGACCCAGATGAGCACCGGCGCGGCGTCGGCCATCTGGCGGAACTGCCGCTCGCTCTCCGCTTGCGCCGCCTCGAGGTTGCGCCGGGTCGTGATGTCGTTGGCGAGCAACAGCACGAAGTCCGGCTGATCGGGGGACCCATGGACCGCGCAGAACGAGACCTCGAGCCAGACGAACGCCCCGGAGCGCCTCAGAAACCGCTTCTGGAGCATGAACGACTCGCGCTCACGACGCACCAGGCTGCGGAAGAGCTCCACGCTCCCGGCGACGTCCTCGGGGTGGGTGAGCTGCGCGAAGTCGAGCTCGGCGAGCGCGTCGTGCGAGTACCCCAACATGGCCTCGAGCGCGGCGTTCGACTGGAGAAAACGGCCGTGGACGTCGAGCCGGGCGATGCCCACGGGCGCGTGGTCGACGATGGTGCGCTGGATGCGCTCGCTCTGCTGCAGCGCCGATTCGGCCAGCGCCCGGCGGGTGATGTCGCGGCTGATGCCCAGGATGGCGGGGCGACCGTTCCATCGTCCGCGACTGACCACGGTCTCCACCGGAATGTGGGCGCCGTCCTTGGCCACCAGCGGGATGGGGCAGAACGTCGAAGCACCGGCCAGCATCTCGCCGACGATCTGCATCGCCTCGTCGCGCCGGGGCTCGGGGTGGACGAACAGCACGCTCTGGCCGAGGAGCTCCTCGCGGGTGTACCCGAGACGCTCGGTCACCACCGAGTTCACGTGCACCATGGCGCCGGCCTCGTCGAGGACGAAAAGGAAATCCCGCAAGCCGTCGAAGAGGGCCTGAAAGTCGGCCTGCGAGGCACGAACGGCCGCCTCGATCCGGACCCGCTGGACGACGTTGCCGATGCGCGAGGCGATGCTGATCAGGGCGTCGCGCACGGGCTGGGCGATCTCGTCGACCGTGTGGGAGGCGACGTTGAGCACGGCGACCGTCTCATCGCCGCTGCACACGGGGATGACCGCGAGCGCGTGCAGCCCCTCGCCGCGCTGCGCCTCGGACGTGTTCGAGACCACGATGGCGTCGTAGGTCGCGAACATCGGCACGCCGCGGCGCACCACGTCGATCCGCGGATCCGTGGGGTCGATGTCCGTGGTGTCGGCGATGAACGCCGCCCCGAGCCCGCGGTGCACCGCGAGCCGCAGCCCCCCGTCCTCCCGGAAGAGATAGACCCCGCCACCGTCGAGACCGCCGAGGCGGAGGGCCGCGTCGAGAATGGCCTCGAGCGCGGCATCGAGCTCCCGCGTCTCGGCCAGCGTGACCGCCAGATCGCGCTCGATCGACAAGAGCACGGCGGCATCGAAGGGCGTTTCCACAGCCATGGCCCGCAATTTCGCCAGATCCGTCGTCCGACGTCCAGTACCCCTGTCCGGGGGGACCCGGGGGAGTCAGGCGGGACTCACGACCATCACCACCGCCGGCTGCGGTGTCCCTCACCGTGGCAGGTGCCGGTGCACGTGCCGGCCGAAAACGTGAAGCCCGCCGCGGTGATGGCGACGTCCTTCTCGCCGTTCACGTGTTTGGTCACGTCGATGATGGTGTCCGTGCCCTCGGCCGTCGCGCTGTGGCACTCCCCGCAGGCGATGTTCCGACGGACGTGCTCGCGGTGCTCGCCGCCGAGCGCGTTGCGGTCGTGGCAGCCGTTGCAGTCCGGCGTGGCGGCGGTGTGTTCGATGGCGCCGTTGGCCCGCCCGTTGCCGTGGCAGTAGAGGTTGGCGCAGCCGGTGCCGTCCCAGGTCCCCTGCGGGCTGAGGCCGCCGCTGAAGTCGACCTCCGCCTTACCGGCGGTCGCGTCGAAGACGTGCCCCTCGGTCATGACATCGACGGGCGCCCGATGGCACTGACCGCAGTCCCACGCGACGTGATTGTTCTCGGACGTATGCGACGTGTGGGCGGCGAACGTCGGCGCGGCGTCCGGCCGCAGCTCGCGGGGCGGCGCGCCGGTCTCGGTGTCGTCCCCCCCGTGGCAGTAGGTGCAGGTCGTGCGCCACGCGGGCTGGTGGCACTCGTCGCACGACGGCCCGATGCCGCCCTCGAGCGCCATGCCGTGGCACGTGCGGCAGTCGAGGGCGCCCGTCTTCAGCTCGAGGCCATGGACCTCGGGGGCTTCGTACCCCTCGGCGTGGGGACTGTACGAAGGCGTGCCGCCCGCCCCCCCGGCGCCGCCCGGCAGCGCGCCCCCCACACCCCCAGCGCCGCCACCGGCCTCGCCGCCGGTATTGCCCCCGGCGACGGGTTGGCCGCCGGCGTTCTCGCCACCGGTGAGCTGCCCACCGGTCAGCTGCCCGCCGCCGCCCGATCCGGCGTCGACGTCCGCGTCGCTGGCGGCGTCCTCGCCACAGGCCACGCCGACGAGCGCGGTGGCGAGACAGAGGCGTGTGAGGGTGCTGAGAGTGGGCCGAACTGCCCGGGGCGAGGTCGAGAAAAGAGTCAGACGCTGCACGAATCCGGCTTTCTGAAGAATCGAGGTGGTCCCGTTCGGGGCGAACCTTAATTCAACGCGCCGGTCCGTTTCACGGTTTCACGTTCGTGATGTGGTAATGCTGGTTCGGGACGGGGTAACCGGCCTGACCACCGACCTCGACGATGGCGAGGTTCGTGTCGAAGTAGACCTGCCAGTAGTGGTCGTTGTGCGTGTAGGGCCGCACCGCGACGACCGGACCGGCGAGCGTGAAGGTCAGGAGGTTGACCTCCGGCGCGGGGTTCGCCGGCACGTTGGGGATCTTCGCGACGCGCTCGCGCAGGCGGCGCATGGCGTCCTCGACGTCGACCCCGTGCGCGAGCTGACAGACGAGCTCGACGCGGCGATGGGGGTTGGCCGTGAAGTTCTGGATGGTGTCCGAGAAGACCTTGTTGTTGCCCACGAACGTCCGGACGTTGTCCATGGTGTGAATCGTCGTCACGAAGAGACCGATCTCCTCGACCGTGCCCGTGATGCCGGCGACCGTCACGAAGTCGCCGACCTTGAAGGGCCGCAGCACGATCATGAACACGCCGGCCGCGAAGTTCGACAGCAGGCCCGACCACGCCATGCCGATGGCGACGCCGGCGGCCGCGAGCAGACCGGCGAAGGTGGTCGTCTCGACCCCGAATACGCCGAGCACGGCAATGACGAGGACGATGTTGAGCAGAATGCCGAGCGTCGAGGAGAGGTAGCGGATGAGGGTCGGATCGACCTTCTGCCGGCCCATGCTCGCCGAAATCAAACGCTGCGCCATGCCGATCAGGAAACGACCGACGATCCACAGGAGGATCGCCCCGACGACGCGGGTGCCGATGTCCATCCCTAATTCGACGGCCTTCTGTACGTAGCTGTCCACGGTGTGATGCTCCCCATTGGAAAGACGCGTTCAGCGTCCGGTTTCTCCCGCACGGGCGGGCGGGCGGGCGTAGAGAAACACGCGGACGGCGCGATGACAATGGGGGACCGCCGGGCGTCAGCCCTCGTCGCGCTGCGCCCGGTCGAGGGTGAAGGCCGGCCGGCAGACCGCGACGTACACGGCGCCTTCGGGCCCCGGGGTGCTGTACTGCACCCACTCGCCGGCCTCGACGAGGATGGCCTGACCCGCGTGCACGTCGACGTGACTCTGCTGAAACCGGCAGCGCAACAGACCCTTGAGGACCACGGTGTACTCGTCGAACTCGGGGCATTGCCCGGGCTCGACCCAGCCGGACGGGCTCTCCATGCGCGCGACGCTGAGGCTGTCCGTCCCCGTGCGCGCAGCGCCGAAGAACTCCTGGATGATCTTGGGTTTGTTGCCCGCGGAGGGAATGACCTCGGGGGCGTCGACGAAGTAGGGCATGGTCGGGCTCTCGCGCTCAGCGCCCGGAGAAATCGGGCTTCTCTTTGGTGACGAAGGCGGTGACGGCGACGCCGAGGTCCTGGGTGAGCAGGTGGGCCGCGTTCCAGGTCGCCACGTACTCCAGACCGCGGTCGATTTCGCCGCGCTCCGCTTCGAGCAGCACGCGCTTGGCCCCCTGGACGGCGAGCGGGGCGTTGGCGGCGATCTCGCGGGCGAGGGCGTCCGCCCCGGCGAAGAGGGTCTCGGCGTCGGGGAAGACGCGTTCGACGAGGCCGATGCGGTGGGCAAAGGCGGCGTCGAAGTCGCGCCCCGTGTAGATGAGTTCGCGGGCGACGCCCGGGCCGACGAGGGCGGGCAAACGCTGGAGGGTGCCCATGTCCGCCACCATCGCCAGGCGCGTCTCGCGCACGGAGAAGCGCGCGTCCGCCGAGCAGTAGCGGATGTCGCAGGCCGTCACGAGGTCGATGCCCCCGCCGATGCACGGCCCGTGAATCGCCGCGATGACCGGCACGCGGCTGCGCTCGAGGGCCGTGGCCGCCCCCTGCATGTGCCGGATGAGGTCGTGCAGTTTCGCCTGACCGTCGCCGTCCGGGGGGCCGCCTGGGGTCACGGGCAGTCGACCCATCATGTCCACCACGTCGAGGCCGGCCGTGAAACCGCGCCCGCGCCCGCGCAGCACGACCACCCGCACCGAGCGGTCGGCGTCGAGCCGCCGCATGAGGGGGGCGAGCGTGTCCCAGGCCTCGGCGTTGAGGGCGTTGAGCTTGTCGGGCCGGTTCAGCTCGACGGTGGCGACGGCGTCGCGGATGTCCAGTTCGTAGAAGGCCATGTTCAGCGCACCGGCAGGTTCAGGCGGAAGACGTGGAAGGCGAGCGCGGAGCGCCCGGTCGGGGTGGCCCGCAGCTCCACGGTGCCCACGACGGCCGTGTCGGCGACCAACGCGAGCCCATTGTAGAACCCCAATGCCCCCGCCGTCGCTACCGATCGACCGGGCAGAAAGACACCGCCGACGCGGCGTGTCCAGCGCAGGTCGTTGTTCGTCTGATCCTGGAAGGCGACCACCGGCTCTCCGAGGATGTCGAGCACGAGCGCCGGATCGGCCCCCACGAAGCCCCGGCGACCCGGCGCGCCCGCGTCCACGAGCGAGATCGTGCCGCCGCCCTCCACGGGGCCGTCGTAGAGCAGAAGCGTCTGGGTGTCCGCGTCGGTGAACGCATAGAGGACGGTGGCGTCGGAGCGGACGACGAGGTCGCAGTACCGGCCGAGGTCGTGGGCCTCGAAGCGGGCCCAGCGGTCGCCGGCGTCGTCGGCCAGCGACGGGGCGAGCGTGCCCGAGAGGGGGAACCGCTCGAAGCCCGCGGCCCGCTGCACGGCCAGCGTCGGCCGGCGCGTGACGGTATTGTAGTAGGCGAGATGGGCCCGGTCGTCCGGGCCGATGGCCAGGCAGGGCGCCACCCCCACCCCGTCGGCCGGCTCGCCGGGGAACGGCACGGTGACGGACGCGGGCGGGAACGACTCGACCGTCTCCGTGAAAAAGTCGCCGGGGCCGGCGGGGTCGCCCCCGACGGAGACCGAGTAACGCAGAGCCGTTTGCCCATCCGGGCCCCGCGGGGCATGGGCGACGATGTGCACCCGCGCGCGCGAATCCGTCCGGACCCGGGCGAAACGACCGACGTCTCCCAGGGCGTCGACCACGATGGGCGCCCCGAAGACGCCGGTGCCATCGTCCCGCAGGTACCGGAGGTCTCCCTCCGTCGCGTCGTAGTAGGCCAGCACGAGGCGGCCCTTGGTATCGACCGTGAGGCTGCTGTAGCGCCCGCGATCGGGACCGGGCGTGGTGATGCCGCGGCGGGGCCCGGCCGGATCGGCCTCCACCGCGCCGTCGGCCGGAAAACCGTCGAGCCAGGTCTTGCGCGGGACGCCGGACTCGACGTCCTCGACCAGCACGAGATCGCCGTAGTCGGCGTCGTAGGCCGCGAAGACGGGCTGACCGCGCCGGATGGCCATGCTCGCGTGACGCCCGACGTCGTTGCTGTCGACCGGGGGGGCCGTCACGCAGGCACACTGCACCGCGTCGAGATCGCAGACCGGGCCGCGGTAGGCTCCGGGATCGGCGGCGAGGCGGATCTGCCCCGGCGGACAGGCGGGACAGTCGACCGGGGCACAGACGTCGAGATCGGCGAAGCAGAGGCGGTCGTCCCCGCAGCGGCCGCCGCACGGTGGGCCGGCGTGGCAGAAGCCGCCCACGCAGAAGACGCCCGGCGGGCAGTCCGACGGGGCGCCGCACGCGCGCTGATGGCAAAGTCCGTCGAGACAGACGCGCTCGGGGGCGAGGCAGTCCGCGTCGGCCGCGCACGTCGCGCCCGCGGGCAGGCAGACGCCCTGCTGGCAGGCCGAGCCCGGGCAGCAGTCCTCGCGGGTGGCGCAGTGCGGTACCGGCTCGCAGAACCCGTCGAGGCAGACCAGCCCGCCCGGGCATTCGGCCGTGTCGAGACAAGCCGTGCGACGGGCGGCGCCGGGCTCGCCGCATGCGGCCACGAGCGCGGCCACGAGCGCGGCGAGCACCGCAGCGAACGACCGCCGTCGGCGGGCGCGGGCGGGGAGAAGCAGCAGAAGCGCGACGACCGGGGCCGCAAGTCCCCCGAACCGGTTTGCGCGACCCGGGGTCGTGGCACACCCGTTCGCAGCGGCGTCCGATGCCGGCAACACGCCGAACGCCTGCCGGGGCGAGGGCAACGTCAGGCGCGCCGGGGTGGGATCCGGCGGGCTCGCCGGGGTCGCCGCATCCACCGCCCGGACCTCGATCACCTGCGCGGCGTCGGCCGTGAGGCGCCCCCCCGAGAGGGCGAGCCGGCCGTCCGGCGCGGGCCGCAACGGGCTCCAGGGCCCGCCGGCGTATCGCCACTGATACAGCGGGCGATCCGCGCCCGGGGCGCTCACGGCGAGGGTCGCGGCTTCGGCTGCACGTTCGACGAGCGCCGCCGTCGTCTCCACTGCGGGCCGCAGGGCCGGGGGCGAGCCGAGCGTGTCGGCCAGACGCAGGCCCATCGTCAGCCATCGATCCCCGGACGTCGACAGGTCGACGATGCCGACGTCCACCCGGATCCCGGTGAGCTGCTCCAGCAGGCCGGAGAGCGGCAGATCGAACGCCAGACCGTCCCGCAACAGCGCGCTCTGCGCCAGATCGAGCAGGAGCTCGAGCAGGACGTCCAGGTTCTGCCCCTTGACCGGCTCGTCGTAGATCAGCTCGAGCGCCCCGATCTGTGGCTGCGCCGCCGCCAGGGCAATCTGCGTCGGTGTCGGCGTCTGGATCTCCAGCGCGAGGGCAACGTCCGTCCGGACCGAGAACACGCGCATCCAGCGATCCTCGATGAAGACGTAGAACGAGATGCCCAGATGCGGCAGGCGCACGTCCAGTCCGGCGCGGGGCAGCACATCCCCCGGGGCCCGTTCGACGTCGCGGAAGCCGATCAGGTCGAAGTCCGCCGCCTCGAACGCGGGATCGATTGCGATCAGGATCGGCCGCGGACCGCGCGTCAGGGCCGGCAGACCGGGCAGCGCCAGGTCCAGCAGGCTCGAATCCAGATTGGGGATGCCCGGGATCTGGCCGAGCGTCGCCTGATCGACCAGCAGACAGAGGGCACCGGCCCGGTAGGCCACCCACGTCGCGCGGTTGACCACCGCGTCCGTCAGGGTGAAGCCCACATGGTAGGGCAGGCCGTCGATTCCGAGTCCGCCGAGCGGCGGGGGCGTCAGGGCCGCGAACACCGGCGGCAGGCCCTCGAGCGGAGGCACGCACGGGTGGTCCCCCGAGACGAGGCCGACGTCGAGCGTGAGCTCTGCACCGTCCGCGCCGCCCCCGGAGTCGGCCTGGACGGCAAACCCGCCGGGGCTCGGTGCGAGCAGGAAGGAGAGCGGCCAGGCGTCCGTCAACGAGGGCAGAAGCGACGTCAGGAGGCGCAGGTGCAGTCGGCCGACGAGCGCCAGCGGCTGCCCGTCGATCTGGTTGAGCACCGCGTCGACGGCGTCCTGCAGCGCCGGGCGAAGGAGGTCGTCGAACTGGCTCTGGAACGTCTCGTAGATGTTGCGACCGACGTCGCTGCCCGCCTCGACCAGGCTGCACAGGTACGCGCACTCGGGGTCCGGGAGGTCCTCGTCGCACTCCGGCAGGCTCATGTCCTCGTCGAGCTCGAAGCCGAAGTCGTGCAGGGTGTAGTCGAGGCCGCTGACCAGCGCCCGTACGCCGCCGTCGTCACCGACCGCCAGTTCGACGTCGAACGCGAGGTCGAGGTGGGCCACGCCCTCTTCGCGCGTGCCGAGGCCGATGCCGTTGCGCACGTAACACGCGGCGTCCCCGTGCGCCCCGGGCACGTCGAGCTCCGCGGAGAGGATGCCCCCCTCCAGCGCGAGGCGCGCCTCGCGTACGGCGAAGTGCAGGCGCGCCGGGTCGGGCCGCGGCACCATCTCGAAGTCCACCGCCCGCAGGTCGAACTTCAGCCGAACGTCGCGCGTTGCGAGGGCGTAGGCGCCCCCGAAGGCGAAGTCGGGCAGCGGCAGGTGAACGAACCCGTCGGGGTCGACCTCGAAAAGCAGCCCGAAGAGCAGCTCGCGGTGGGCCGTCAGGAACTCCACCCCGGCCCGCGTCACACCGCCCCGGAACCCCTGAGCGATGGTCGTCTCGGCGTTGCGCGGGAACTCGGGGGCCGTCAGGAAGTCGCAGCCGGCCACGCCGAAGCTGAGGTCCCCGTCGCGACAGGCCGGGCCCGAAAGCAACGCCGCGGCGAGGGCCACCCACCGCAGCCCGCGCGCGAAGCTCATCGGGAGACGCAGTTGCGGCCGCGCTGCTTGGCGCGATAGAGCGCGGCGTCCGCCGCGGCGACGAGCTGCGAAGGGGTGTTGATGTCCGCCGAGAGCTCGGCCCCGCCGACGCTGATGCTGACGGCGATGGTCTGCGCCTCGAAAACGAACTCCGTCTCGGTGACCTTGCTGCGCAGGTGGTCGGCGAACTTCATGGCCTCGTCGAGCGGGCTCTCGGGCAGGACGACCACGAACTCGTCCCCGGCGTACCGGGCGAAGAGCTCTTCGCGCCGGACCCGCCGGCGCAGCACGAGCGCCATGTGGCGAAGCACGTAGTCCCCCGTCAGGTGCCCGTACTGGTCGTTGATGCTCTTGAAATGGTCGACGTCGAACAGCAAGAGCGACAGCGGTCGACCGTGGCGGTGTCCGCGGTGGATCTCGCGCTCGACGAACTCCTCGAAGTACCGCCGGTTGTGGATCTGCGTCAGGCCGTCGAAGATGGCCATGCGGTAGATCTCTTCGTGGTAGGCGGCCTCGATGTTGCCGCCCGTGAGGAACTTGAAGATGGTGCTGCCGACCTTGAGCAGCTCGCCGTCGCGCAAGAGCGACTTCTGCACGGACTGCCCGGAAAGGTACGTGCCGTTCGTGCTGCCGAGGTCCTCGACCATCCAGCCGTCGTCGGCCCGGACGAGCTGACAGTGAAGACGCGAGACGCTGTCGTCGTCGACGGTGATGTCCGCCGTGGGATCGCGCCCGATGCTGACCTGGTGGCGATCCGGCCCGAGGTCGAACTTCGACCCGATGCGCGCGCCATAGATGGTCACGAGCATCTCGTGCATCGAACCGGCCGGTCCGCCGATCGCGGAGGCGCGGACGATGCGGGTCTCGCCTCCGTTCAAGGGTTGGTCCTGGCGGCTCGGGGTGTCATGAACACTTGATTTTGGAACGGGGGGCGCTACACGTCAACGTCCCGACGCCATCGACGAGAGAGCCCGCCAACATGACGCCAGGCCCCACCGCCGCCCCCCTCGACAAGCGCGCCTTCCTGAACGAGTACACCCGCCTGCAGAAGCAGGTCGGCGAGCGCGGCAACCCCGGCTGTTTCCAGGTGGAGCAGTGCGAGAACTGCAGCCACTGCCAGTTCTCGAAGAGCTGCAAGAACTGCCACCGTTGCAGCTACGCCGTGCAGAGCACGGGCTGCTCCCATTGCACGCACATCGAGCGGTCGGTCGACTGTCACCAGAGCTCGCACCTCGTCGACAGCCTGCGCTGCATCGAGAGCCACTACCTGACGCTTTGCCAGGACTGCGCCGAGTGCAACTACTGCTTCGGTTGCGTCGGGCTCGTGCGGCAGGAGTTCTGCATCCTGAACGTGCCCTACGACCGCAAGACGTACTTCGCGAAAGTCAAGGCGCTCAAGGCCGAGCTCGGTCTCGCATAGGCGCCGGTTGCGCCCATCGCCCGGCCTCGGCAGCCGCCCCGCTCAGGGGTCGTGCATCGCCCCGCGCACGCGCGCCCGCACCGCCGGATCGGCCCCGTCCGGAGCGCGACGGGGCGGCGGCTGCGGATCGACCCGCTCGCGCCACGACCGCACTGCGCGGGCCCGGGCGATCATCACCCAGGGGAACGCGAGCCCGAGCGCACCGAACCCGACCACCACGGGGGCCCGCAGCAGCGCGAAGCCCGCGTCCGGGGCGGGCAGAAGTGACGGCAGCACGGCCCAGGCCAGGACCGGGGCCGTCACGCCGACGGCGAGCGCCCCGAGGGTGTCGACGACGGTCCCACCCGGCGTCCGCGGCGCACGGACGCGGGCGCGCGCCCGGAAGTCGACCGCCCCGAGGGCGAACTGCGCGCCGACGAGGCCCGAAAGCGCGCCCAGCGCGGGCACGGCCAGCCAGGTCAGCACGACCCCGCGGGCGCTCTCCCAGGCCGTCGCCGCGTCGAGGGCGCCGAACGCGGCCTGCGTGAGGGGCAAGACGTCGTTCGCCGTCGCCGCCGCCGCGACGACCATGCCCAAAAGGCCCCCGGCCACGACGCCGAAGCCCGTCACGACCGGATCACGCGGAAGGTCGCCCTTCGCCCGCGCCCGCTCCATCACTGGGGCGCACCCAGGGTGACGAGCGTGTGCAGCATCAGCCCGCGCAGCTCGTCGGCGAGGAACGGCGCCGCGATCAGCAGCCCGAGCGGCCAGAGCACGCCGCGCACGCCGGCAGCCCCTGGCGCCAGGAGCGGCGCCCCCGTCAGGCGGTCGACGAGGGCGGCCGCCGGCTCGACGAGCAAGGCCGACAGAAACAGCGGCAGACCCAGCACGAGCGGCCCGTAAAAGCACAGCGCACCGAGCTCGACGAGCGTGCTCTCGGTGAGCCAGCGAGCGGCCGGGGCCTGCATGAACGACGTCGCCAGCAGCGCGAGGACGAGGCCCGGCCCGCCGATGGCGAAGAACACCGCCCAGGCCCAGATCCGGCCGGCAAAACCGAGGCTCGCCGGGGCGTCGGCCGTCGCGCGCAGCGCCCGGGCGGCGTGCACGGGCAGACCGCACAGAAGACCGAGGGCCGCCCCGAGCAGCAGCTCCGAACCGATGGCCAGTCCGGGGGAGACGTCCGCCGCGACCGCCGGCGCGCGCCCACCCGCTCCCGAGCCGACGAGCACGGCCAGCGACAGCCCGCCCACGAGCCCCGCCGCCAGGCGCGCGCCCCACGGTCCGAGCGGCAGACAGAGCGCGAACGCGAGCACTCGGGCCACGACGGCCGCCGCGAGCGCCGGCTCCGGCGTCACGGGCCGCCCCAGGCCCGCGTGGTGAAGTCCACCAATGCCCGGGCGACCCAGGACCCGGTCAGCGCCCAGGCCAGCCCCACGGCGGCGAGGCGCGGGACGTAGGTGAGCGTCGCGTCGCTCCAGGCCGTCACGCGCTGCAGAAGCCCCGAGAGCAGCCCCGCCAGGAGGGCGGCGAGCGCGACCGGCACGGCGAGCACCGCAGCGAGCCGCAGCGCCTCGGACACGAGCGAGACCGCGGGCGGGCCGGCCTCAGGCATAGGTGCCGATCAGGCCGCGCACCAGAAGCGACCAGCCGCCCACCGCCACGAAGAGCAGCAGTTTGAACGGCAGGGCGACCACCGACGGCGGCAAGAGATGAAACCCGATCACGGCCAGCGTGTGGCTCGCCAAGAGGTCGATGATCAGAAACGGCAGCAACACGGCCAGGGCGAGTTGAAAGGCCGCCCCGAGCTCGCTGACGAGAAAGGCCAGGATGCGCTCGGGGGGGCTCGGCGGCGCGTCGGCCGGGCGGGCCGGATCGAGTTTCGCCGTCGCCCCCCGCACCGCCGCGAGGTCTTCGGCCCGGGTCTCCTTCTCGAGAAACCCCTCCCAGACCGGCCAGGCGCGGACGGCGGCGTCGGCGTACCCGGCCGCGGTGCCCTCGAAGGGCGAGGCCGCCTCGGCCGCCCGTTGTGCCGTCGGCAGCATCACCACGGCGGCCAGGAGCGCCGCCAGCCCCGTCAGCACCGGCGCCGGCAGGACCTCGGGGAGTCCGAGCCCGCCCCGCAGCGCGCCGAGGACGACCGAGATCTTCGCGAATGCGGTCGCCGTCACCGCCAGGACGGGCAGCAAAATGCCGAGCAGCAGCCAAAGCCCGCCGCCCGCGGCGACCGGCGCGTCCGCGACGGGCATCGGCCTACGGTTCCGAGGTGAGATCGGCGACGAGGCGCGCGCCGTCCCGCCCGGAGCCGACGAGCAGACGACGCCCCTCGACCTCGACGATGTAGAGCGTCGCGTTGAGGTCGAGCCGCCGGGCGCCGACGACCTGAATGTCGGCGGAGTTCTTCGTCAGCAGGCCGGCCGCGCCTCCGAGCCCGAGACGGCGCACGAGGTACGCTACGCCGCCGAACAGCAGCAGCATCAGAATCGCGACGCCGACGGCCCAGAGGTCCATGGAGCGACCTTCGCCCAACGGGGCGGGCAATTCAATTCTTTCGGCGCTTGCGCCCGCGCCGGGCCGGACGCTACACCGCGCGACATGCCGCCCGTCGCCCGACGCCCCCGCGAGGCCCTCGTCCTCTACGCCGTCACCCTGCTGGTGACCGTAGGCCTCACGCTGCTCTCGGACGTCTTCGGCGCGCTGCGCGGTTACTTGCTCGTGCTCGTCGCCGCGACGTTTCTGTACCTGCCCCTCGAGGTGCTGCACCGGCGAGGCGAAGATCCGGAGGCGTTCGGCATCCACCGACGGCAAATCGGCCGCGCACTGCGCCTGTGCGGACTGTGGATGCTCTTCACGTTCCCGATCTACCTCGTGGGCTTCCACGTCTGGCAGGTCCAGGTCCTGCACAAGCAGTTCGCCCCCGAGCGCGCCCGATTCGACCGCTGGCCGGTCGAGCTCGAAGACGCGCCGCTCGACCCCAAGCCCCCCCGCGAGGGCGAGGTGCGGTTGTGGGCGGACGGACCCGAGCAACTCTCGCTGCATTGGAAGCTGCCGCTCGGACAGCGTCTCGAGGGTCATGTCGAGGGCCGTCCGCCGGTCGCCATCGAGGGCGGCAGCGAGGGCTTCCAGCGGATTCCCGCCCGGGGCGACGCCGTTCGCGTCGAGCTGAGCGCGGGCGGAGACCGGCTGCCCCCCGAGCGCCTGCGCCTCGGCGCGGCCGGACTCGCCGCCGACGAGGTGCCCTACGAAGCCCGCCGCAGCTTCTGGTGGCTGCTGAACCTCGTGCTCGTACAACTCCTGCTCGTGGCGCTGCCCGAAGAGGTCTTCTACCGCGGCTACCTGCAGACGCGCCTCGACGCCGTCTTTCCTCGCACCCGGCGGTTGTTCGGGGTGGAGATCCACCCGGCGAGCCTCTTCTGGACGAGCGCGCTGTTCGCCCTCGGGCACTTCCTGGTCATCCCGCACCCGCAGCGGCTCGCGGTGTTCTTCCCGAGCCTGCTCTTCGGCTGGCTGCGCGCGGCCGGGGGCGGCGTGGCGGCGGGCGTGCTCTACCACGCGGCGTGCAACCTGCTCGTCGAGATCGCGGGGGCGTTCTATGTCTGATGCGGGTCGGGTGACCGGCGCCCTGCGCGCGCTGTGGAGCATGGCCGGTCCGCCCGGCGACGTGGACGCCCCGACCCACGCGGCCCTCGCCTACGCCCCCCTCGGCGAGCCCGGTCGCCGCGGCCGCCCGCCCGTGGCCGATCTCTACCTGCCCGACGGTCCCGGGTCGCACGCGGGGATCCTGTGGGTCCATGGTGGCGGTTTCACGGTCGGCTCGCGGGCGATGAAACCGATGCGCCTGCTCGCCACGGCGTGCCGCCGCGCGGGTTTCGCCACGATGACGTTCGACTACCGCCTGCTCTTTCGGGGCGGCGACGTGGATACGGGCGTCGAGGACACCCGCGCCGCCTGGTCGTTTCTGGTCGCGAACGCCCCGCGCTTCGGCCTCGACACGCGCCGCCTGGCCCTCGGCGGCCTGAGCGCCGGCGGCTGCCTCGCCCTGCTCAGCGCGCCCACGCTGGCACCTGCCCCCGCCAAACTGGTCAGCGTCTTTTCGTTGTACGACTTCGAGACGCTCACGGGTGGCCTCGGCGGCCTGCTCGCTCGCCTGGCCGCGGGTCGGGACCCCGACGGCCGCCGGGCGCGGTCCCCCGTAAATGGTCCCGTCGTCGCGCTCGACTGTCCCGTGCTCGTGCAACACGGCACCGCCGACACGCTCATCCCCGTCGACGACGCCCGGCGATTCGCGGCGGCCCGCCGGGCGGCCGGGCGCTCGGTCGTCTTGAACGTGTATGACGGCGCGCCGCACGCCTTCTACAACGCCCCGGAGAGCGAGACGGCCCGCCGGGCCACGGCGGATCTGCTGGCGTTTCTGCGCGGGGCGTGAGAGGCGGCCTGCCCGCGCTCAGGGGCAGGCCGTCGTGCTCGCCGAGCAGCGGATCACCGAGACCGTGGCGCTCGCGGTCGCCTTGCGGACCTCGAGCCCGATCGCGAGCGGTCCGCTCAGCGTCAGGTCGCAGATCGTCTGCCCGCCGACCGGCACGCAGCGCTGCGCGGGCTGACCGCCGACGCTGAACCACAGGGCCCCGCTGCCCGTGAGGGCCAGGCGGTAGACGCCCGCTGCGAACGCCTCGTAGGTCGTCACGGGCGCGGTCAGGACGGCGACCGGGTGGTCGGGGCCGTCCGGCCACGGCCAGGGCTCGGCGATCGGTGAGGCGCAGGTCCGCGTCCACAGGGTCTTGTTCGCGTTCGGGACGAACCCGCAGGCCGAGAGTCCGTCCGAGGACAGCGCCTCGGGGGCGAACGCCGCTTCGAGCGCCGGTTCGGTCGCGCGCGCGGACGGGGTGACGGTGATGCCGATCGCGGTGGCGACGGCGAGGGCGAGAGCGGGACGCACGTTGAGCACGGGACACCTCGCTGGTGAATGCACGTCGAGAATCGAGCGCGCAAGACCACGGTGTCGAGCCGTTTCATACGTGTCAAATCTTGATTACGACAACACAAGACAGAGACCGTTCGGACCCGCAGTTTGCGCGGACCTGCGGCTCGGTCTAGGCTCCCCGCGGAGTCGTCGCCCGGATGTCGTCGTTCGTGCCCGTGAGCGCCCTGGCCCTTGCCCTTCTCGCCGCGGCGCCCGTGGTCCGGGCGCAGACGACGCGCGCTCCGGCGGCCTCCGTCGAGTCGCCTGCGGAGCCGCCGTCCGCGCGTCTGGTCCGGGAGGCGCTGGCCGAACGCGCGCTGGGTCGCAGCCGGGTCGCGCTGGCGCTCATCGACCGGGCCGTTCGCGCCGCCGCCCGCTCGGGTGCACCCGTTCCGGAAGCCGTGGCGCGCCGGCACCGCGCCCGGATCCTCCGGGACCTGGGCCGCGGACACGACCGGCGTGCCGGAGCGGATCTGGAACGTGCCCGTGCGCTTCTGGGCGTCGACGGCCCGGTGGAAGAGCGGATCGCGGTCGAGCTCGCCCTGGCGGCGCTCGCCGGCGCCTCGGGTGACCCCTGGCTCGCCCTCGGTCTCTACGCGCCCGCCCGCGAGCTCGCGCTGCGCTCGGGCCTCTGGAGTCACGCCGCGCAGGCCGCACTGGGGATGGCCGTCGCCGCCCAGAGTGCCGGAGACATCGAGGCTGCGCTCGTCTTCTGCCGGGAGGCCGTGCGGGCGGCGGAGCGGTCCGGCGCGGTGGCCGCCCAGCGACAGGCTCGCCTCTACCTGACGACCGCCCTCGTGCTCGCGGGCCACCCGCGGGATGCGCTCGCCCTCGCGGCGCAGCTCGCCCCGGAGTTCGTCGACCGCCCCGTCCCGCGGAGGCAGCTCGCCGTCGCGGTCGGGCTCGCGCGGCTCGCACTCGGCCTGCCCCTCGAAGCGCTGGCGGCCGCCGACGAGGCGATCCTCACCACGGGGGGGGCGCAGACCTCGGAGCTCCTGGACGAGCTTCACTTCGTCCGCGCGCGGGCGCTCATCGACCTCGGGGCGTGGCCCCCCGCCTTGCAGGCGGCCGAGGCCGGCCGGCGGATGGCGCGCTCACCGGCCCAGTCGGCGTCTGCCGACGCCCTCCGCGGTCGGGCACTGCTCGGCAGCGGCCGACGGGCCGACGCCATCGCCGCCCTGGAGGCCTGGCACCGTTCGACGGAGGGCCTGCGGAGCCGAGGCTCGACGTCCGGCGTCTCGATGGTGCGCTTCTACCACTCCGAACGCCTCGCCGCGCTCCAGACCCTCGTCGAACTCTACGTCCAGTCCCGTCGATGGAACGAGGCGTTCGCCGCCGCTCAGCGGCTCAAGGCGCGCTGGTTCAGCGAGACGGTCGCGCTGGAGCACGCCCGGGGAGAAGGCCTGCTCGACGGCGACCACCGCGTCCGGCGCGCGCTCCTGGAGGGCATCGAGCGACGGGATGCATCCCCCCTGCCGACGCTCCCGGACGTTCAGAGAGCGTTGGCCCCGAACGGCGCCGTCCTGGACTACGTCCACACCCAGGATGCGCTCGTCGTGTTCGCAGTCTCGCGTCAGGCCGTGGCCGTTCAGCGATATCCCGTGTCCCGGCACGCGGTCGCGGCGATGGTCGAGCGGCTGCGCGACGCACTCGCTCGCCAAGGACCCATGCCCGGGACGGACGCGAGCGCCCTCTCGAAGCTGGTGACCGAGCCGCTCCGGGCCCTGCCGGGAAATGCGACGCTCGACACGCTGACGCTCATCCCGACCGGCCACCTCGGCGATGTGCCGTTTTCGGCCCTTCCGGACGCCCGGGGGCGCGCCCTCGTCGAACGCTTCGACCTCGTCCGGGCGCCGTCGGTGAGCACCTGGCTCGAACTCGGCCGGCGCGGCGACGGACTGGCCGCGCCCGATGCCGCCGCCCTGGCGCTCGCCGATCCCGACGGTGATCTCGTCGCGGCGCGGGGCGAGGCCGAGGCGCTCCGGCTGTATTACACCAACGTCGAGGTGCTCAGCGGTCCGGCGGCGAACCGCACCGAAGTCGAGCGCCGCGCACCCCACGTCGGTCTGATCGAGGTCGCGGTGCACACGGGGGGCGGACAGGCCGAGTCCGGGCCCCACCTTCGGCTCGCAGGGCCCGGGGGTCAGTGGGCGCCGCGAGACATCGCGACGTTGACCCTCGCCGGGCCGCTCGTCACGCTCTTCGCCTGCCACAGCAGCGGTGGACCGCGGAGCACCTCGGAGGAAGCGGCGACGCTCGACCGCGCCTTCGTCCTCGCCGGTGCGTCGGGGGTCGTCAGCAGCCTCTGGCCCGTGACGGACACGAGCGCGGCGCTGTTCTCGAGCCTCTTCCACGAGCGGCTCGCCGCAGGCACCCCGCCGGCCCGCGCGCTGAGCGGCGCGCAGCGGGCCATGCTCCGCATGCGAACGCCGGGGGCGTCGTCGCCCACCCGCGGCCTGATCCGTCTCGAAGAGGTCGAGGCCAGCGACGACGTCCGGGCCTGGGCCGGCTACGTACTGACGGCCGGTCCCACCGCCCCCTGAGGGGCCGCGCCCACGTTCGACCATCGAACCGCGCCGGCGCCGTCGTGACTCGGCCATTCGCCGGAAGCCGAGGGGGAGGGCCCGACCGCGATGCGCCACCGGGGACGACCCATGGCCGGATCCTCCGGCAGCTCGAGCTGAGTCAGGACCTTGCCGCGCTGAAGCCGGTGGCGCGTCGCGGTGAGCTCGACCGCCGCATAGGATCGGCGAAAGTCGAAGCGCAGCGCGGCGATGGCGCGCTCGGCGGGATCCGTGGAGTAGACGTAGCGTATCCGCGCGCCCAGGCTCGCGACGTCGCCCTTCTGGTTGTCCAGGACGACCTCGACCTCGCCCTCGGCGCCCTGGCGACCATGGAAGTGCGTGGGGCCACAGAGGGCGCGGGGCGCTCCCCCCGTCGACGACGGACGCCACGCCGACGTGGCAAACGCCGCGACGAGCGCTGCGATCGTGCGCTGCTCCAACGGCTCGTCGGGTGTCGCGTCCGCCGCGTCGCCGGCCCGCAGCAGCCGCTCGGCGACGAAGGACCTGCCCGGCGCCGAGTCGACGAACTCGAGGAGTTCGGAATGACCGGTTTGGGCGCCCTTCGCGAGTGAAGGGCCGAGGAACGCGCGCAGATCGCGGTGCCCGGTCGCGGCGAGCCACTCGCGGACCAACGGGAGGCGCTCCCGCTCTTCCGGCGTCCACACCGGCTCGGGAACCGCCGGCGTCCGGACGAGCATCCAGAGCGCGGGTCGAATGCCGATGGCGCGACAGTGCGCCCGCAGCCCGGTGCCGGGCGGCAGACCGGAGGCAATCTGCTCCATCAGGCCGAGTTCGGCGGCGTGACTGCGATAGGCGGGGTCGACGAGCAACGCGTTCAGGTCGAGCGTGGGCTCAATCCCATCCGGCCCGGCCTGACCGTCCCGCCCGAACGTCAGCGCGATGGGGTCGAGGCGGCTCAGGCCATGCCTCGACAGCGCGAGCACCGCATGGGTCGACTCGTGAAACTCCCGCCGCAGGGCGTCTCGCGTGGCCTCCGGATAGTCTTGACGGGCGAGGATGTCCTCGAAGCTCTGCACGAGGTCGACGTCGACGTCTTGCCACGCGCGTCCGAGGCGCTCGAAGTGATCCGTGACGATCTTCTCCGGTCGCCGCCGCGATGGGCCCGCCGCCACGCCCCCCCCGGTCGAAGGCGGGGCAACGGGGGCAGGGGCCTCACCCGAACGAAGACGCTCGTCGACGAGGTTTCGGATGATGTCGGACAACGTCGGCCCGAACGAGTCGCCCGTCCGCAAGCGTTCGAGTGCGGCGAGACGCGCCGGATCGAGGCGCACCGAGACGGTCCGGGCCTGGAGTTCTCCATTGAGGTCCGGAGTCGAGCGGGTCCGCGCCCCACCGTGCGTACCGCGATCGTTGGCCAAGTCGAGACTCCGTCGTGTGGAAGCATTGGCAGGCAAGCCGGCGACGGACCCCGTCGGACATCGGCCGCGACTGGATATGACGGCAGGTTGGTCGTCCGGGTCAAGCTTGCAGCGCCTCGTCCCGCGACGATTGGACGCTCCGGGGACCCCAAGGCGGGAACGCACACGTCGGGCAATCCGAGGCGGTATCGGCACGTAGCGACATCGCCCCACACGTTGCCGTGGGTACAGGCCTACTTCACCGCCGGGAACACCCACGTGAGCGAGCCGACCTCGTCGCCGAGCCAGGTCTGCGTCAGCGTCCATGCGGCGGGGCGCTTCTCGTCTCGATCACCCGCGGTGACGACGAGCAGCGCGCGGCAGCGCAGACCGCGCGGAAAGACCCCCTTGAGGAGGGCCGTCGGGGCGGTCGACGGCTGTGCGACGACCTGCGAGGCCGACTGACCCGGGGGGACGAGCGCCTCCGGCAGCGGATCGAGGAAGCGCAGCTCCACGCGCGAACGGAAACCGTCGCTCTGCGTGCTCAGCACCATCTCCCGGTCGGCGTCCGGATCGCCGACGAGCCAGAAGGGCAGCTCGAAGTGCGTCGCGCGCGGGTCCCGGACGACCATCTTCGTGCAGAGCCGGACGTTGTTCTCGTGCTTCAGCAGGTAATGGGCGCCGTGCAGCGTCGTGTACTCGGCAGGTCTCGGGCCGAGATCGGTGACCAGCGCGCCGGCCACGGCGGTGGCGTGCCCGCGCAGACACGGCGTACAGCGTTCGCGCAGCGCCTCGGCCGGCCAGCCCGGCGGCGGCGCCCCCGTCAGGGTGACGGTCGTGTCCCGGTCCAGATCGGCCTCCGGGATGGGGACCCGTTGAACGCTCCCGAAGGCGAGCGCGCAATAGAGCGTCGCGGGGAGCCCTTGCGCCAGCTCCACGACGACCGTGGGTGTCGTCGCGCCGGCCGGTCGGTCGGCCAGCTCGACCCGGAAACGCACGGCCAAGGCCCCATGCGCGTCGAGCGCGGGCTGGAGCGCCTGGCCGACGATGCCCCGGGGACCTTGCGGGGTCACGAACCGGACGTCTTCCGTCAACCGCAGGGCGTCCCGCAGAAGCCGCCGGAGGTCGGGCGTTTCGCCGACGGGACCGCGCTCGTCCGGCGCCGCGGGCGCCGACGGGACGCCGACGTCGCCCTGAACCCGCAGGAGGGCCCGGAGCGCCGGACTCCCGTAGGCCGAGGCCGGGCGGGCCGCCGGGTTCGTCCCGCGCAGAATGCGGGACTGCAGCAGCGCCACCGCGGCGGCCACCTGTGCGGCGCCCGCGGACGTGCCGCCGAAGTTCTCGAAGAGGGGCGACGAGGCGGTCTCGCCGGCGAGGGTCAGCACGCCCTCGCCCCAGCCGCAAGTGTCGACTCGGGTGCCGTGGTTGTAGCGACCGTAACGGGTGTGGACGTCATGCGTGGTGCGATCACCGAGGTCCCAAGCGACCCCGCCGACCGTGATCGCGCCCACGTCGCCCGGGATGGGGTCGGTGACGGCCCGGCCGTCCTCCCCTCGACGCCACGAGAGTTCCTCGGGCATCGGCCCGCCGATGAGCGGATCGATGTCGAGGCCGGCGTTGCCCGCCGCCTGCACGACCACGACGCCCGCGGCGACGGCGAGCGCCATGGCGGTGGCGATGCCCGGCTCGGTCTGTACCGGGCACAAGGCCGGTGGGGCGAGCGGATCGTCGAGCCGGTACCGCGGCGTCTGCACCTCGAGGAGCATCACGTCCCCGGGGCGCACGACGGGCCGGTCGTCCGCCCCCGCCGCGAAGAGTGCGCCGAGAATGGCCGACTCGACCGAGTACTCCATCACGCCGGCGAGGGTCCCCGTGCGCAGGGTCTCCGAGACGAGCAGCGCGGCGAGCGTCTCGCGGCCGCAAGCGGAGCACGGGGTCACACCGGTTCGACCGCAGGTGCACCCGCCGAGGTGGGCCTCGACCTCGGGGCAGAGTGACCAGGGGGACGCGAAGTAGAGCTCGGCGTCCGGCGCGAGGCCCGCGAACCCGCGGGCGGCCGACGCGGCGGTCGCGCCCTGCGCCCCGAGCAGGCCGAGCGTCGCCGTGCCGTGGTCGAGCTCGCGCGGCGGGCCGAAGCTGCGGCCCCAGAGGATGCGGTCCCCCATGCCCGGGGGCAGATCGGGGTGGGCCCGAAAGCCCTGCTCGACGTCGACGATGCGCACGTTCTGGCCGCGGACACCACGCGCGTGCAGCTCCCCGAAGCCGAGGCCGCGGGGGGCGGGGCCGGCGAGGTCGCCGTCGCGCCGTGCCGCCAGGAAACTCAGATCGCGCGGATCGGCCGCCGGCGCGGGGGCAGGGCCGCCGTGCAGGTACACCTGCCGCTCGCCGAAGAGCCGGACGAGGGCCTCGATGACGGGCCCCGGGTGGCGGCGCCGCGGGATCTCGACGACGAAGAGACCGTTGGGGTGGGGCGCGGCCCGCAGGTCGATGAGGCCGGCATACGCCCGGTTGACCGCCTCCGCGCGACTCCAGCCTGGACCGGCCCCCGCCGGACGAATGCCGCCGGCCCGCCGGATGCCGCCGCGATCGTCGATCATGCCGACGGGCAGGGCCTTGTCGGGCGAGCCGAACTCCGAGCCGTGCTCCACGAGGGCCTGCAGCGCTGCGTACCGCGCGGCGAGCGCCGCCGCGGGGAACTGCGCGTAGAGGCGTCGCGCGCCGAGGCGGGCCAGGGCCGGCGGGGCGTGGCGGTCGAGCGCCCGGGCCAACCCCAGAAAGCGCCCGTGCGCCGGCAGGGCCCGGTGGTCGACGCCGCCGCCTCCGTCGACCGAAAAGACGATCCGCCAGGGGAGCCGCGCCCCGAGCGCCAGGGACTCATCGGCCATGTCGCCCTCGATTCAGGTGGCGAGCCAGTGGACGTTGCTGACCACCTTGGGGAGGTCCTTGTTCGACACGTTCGGGTCCCCGTCGACCAGGAACGCGTAGAGGATCTCCGTCTGCACGATGGAGACGGTGACCTTCTGACCGCCGAGCGTCGTCGTCGCCTTGGCCGAGGCGCCCTGCGCGTTGTAGTTCGATTCGGTTGCGGCGCCGACGACGGCGACGTTGTGCGGGACGACCACCAAATACCACCCGTTCACCGGCGCGGCCTCGGTGTAGTTCACCGTCACCTCGGCCGAGCCGTTGGTGAAGCGCTCGATCTTCGAGATCGTCACGCGCGTCGGCGTGAGGCGCTCGGTGGTCGAGGGCTCGGGGAGGGACGCCCAACTGTAGGTCGTCTCGCCGGACGCCGGGGCCCGGTAGAGCGCGTAGGGGTGGCCACCGGGGTCCTTGGTCGCGCGAATGATGCAGTAGCCCTGGGAGTAGGTGACGCCGGCGATCTTGCGCGTCCCGAAGAAGAAGGGCGCCGCGTGAAAATCGCCCGTCAGTACGTCACCCTTGTTGTTGATCGCGACCTTGTTGCCCCACTCCTTCGGCTGAACGGTCTTGATCCCGTTGGTGCGCGTGAGCACCCGCTGCGCGAGCTTCGGCACGACCGTCTTCGTGGCGCCGTCCTTGACGGTGAACGGGGTCACGGCGTCGCGCAGACCCGTGTTGTCGAGGTAGTAGTTCTCTGGGTCGTCGGGGCCGCCGCTCGGGTGTCCAGCCGGACCGCCGAATTCGGGTTCGAGGTTCGGGGCGGTGTCCCCGCCCCCCCCACAGCCGCAGACGTTGACGATGTGGACGCAGACCGTGATGCGACCGTCGGGCGTCTGCGCAATGGTGGCGGCGGCGCCGGGGTGGCCGGGGACCGGCGGCTTCTCGTCGGGGACGTCCGCGGCCGTCGAGCCGGGCTTCACGGGCAGCTTCGTCTTCGCCTTTGTGCGCTTCTCGGCCAAAGTCTCTCTCCCTCCGCGCCGCGTCAGCGCGCGGCCCCCATGAGTTTGAATCCGCTCCAGAAGTAGGGGTGTTCGTAGCGGGTTTGCGCCGGGGCGGCAACGGTGCGCACGCCGCGGGTGGTGGTTTGTGCGGCCACGGGGGCCTCGCCCCGGCGCAGGCGCATCTGGGCCTCTCGCAGCGCCCCGAGGGGGCCCTGCGCCTCGACCTGCGCGAAGTAGGCCGTCACGAGACGGCGCGTTGCGGCGTCGTCGACGGGCCACTTCGTGGCGATGACGGTGCGCGCCCCGGCGAGCAGAAACGCCCGGTCGAGGATGCCCCACATCTCGTCCCCCGGATCGAGGTCGCCCACGGCCGTCTCGCAGGCGCTGAGGAAGACCTCGGCGCCCGAGAGATCCAGGGCCAGGACGTCGTGCGCCTCGAGGCGGCCGTCGTGTGTCGCGCTCGGCCCGAGCTCGATGTAGCCCGGCTGGCCGCCGCGCGCCGGGTGACCATGCGCCGCCAACAGAATGCGGCCGGCCCGACCCGCGGCGGTCACGAACGCGCTCTCGGTGGCCGCCCGGCCGGTCAGGCGCACCCCGCCGAGCAACGCGTGGATCTCGTCGATCTCGCGTTCGGCCCCGGGCAACGTATTGCCCGCCGTTTCGGTCGCGACGGCGCCGACGAGGAGCAGGTCGTTCTTGCCGTCGGGCCGGCGTCGCCCGGGCACCCCGGCGGCCACCGCGAGGCTCGGGGCCTCGTCGACGGGCAGCAGGTCGATGAGCGTCTGCTCTCCCAGTCGCAGGGCCGCAAAGGGCACCGCGTGCAGAAAGCCGTGGGGCACGATGGTCAGGCGACCCCCCGCCGCGGCGGCCGCTCGAATCTCTTCGTCGAACGGGCCGAGGAGGCGCGCCCCGAGCCCGGCGGCGGGCCCCTGCCAGTCCGGCCGTTGCCGCTGCAGGTCGGCGACGAAGTTCGCGGCCTCGTTGCGAAGCCGGGCGACGTCGTTGGTGACGACGGCATGGCGGACGCGCTCACCGTCGACGAGGAACGCGTGGACACGGTCCGCGGCGACGACGAACTCGAGCCCCAGGCGGCCGGCCGGCAACGCCACCCGGTCCGAGTCCGCGACGGCGATCCGCTGGAGGGGCCCCTGCGGCCGCTGCAGCGTGCGCACGGCCTCGACCAGCGCGCGGCCGGTCTCGAGGGCGGAGATCGCCGATGCGGGCGCGCCGACACCGCTCCCCGCGCCCCGGATGACCGCCAGCGTGAGGGCTCGCGCTTTCTGTCGGCCCAGAACCCCGAGCGCCTGCGCAGGGCGACCCAGGCGGACCGCTGCATCTGCCAGATGCGCCGTGGCCGTCCGCACCCACGGGCTCTGCGCGAACCGGGCGATCGCCCGATGCGAAGCCTCCGGGACGGGTCGCTCCGCATACGCGAGCGCCCGGTCGAGCGCCTCGGCGGCGCGGGCGGGGTCACCGGCCCAAGAGAGGACGATACCGCGCACGAAGTCGTATTCGGGCTGCTGGCGTTCGACGAGGGTCGCGCGATCGAGCCGATCGATGAGATTGCGCGCCTCGAGGAACCGATGCGCCCGAACCAATGCGCTGGCCGCCGCCACCAGGACCTCCGCACGCAGCGCGGGGGCATCCCGGAACGCCGGCATCGAAAGCCGCGTTGCTGCGACGGCAAGGGCCTCGTCGAGTGCGAGGGCCTCGCCCGCGGCTTCGGCATCCGCTTCGATGAGCAGGTAAGGCCAGAGAACCTGCGTCCACTCGTTGCCGCCCAGGTCGCCGTGGTCCGTCACCGCCTCGTGGGCCGCCCGGCGGGCCTCGTTCGTCCGGCCCTCCAGATGCAGCGTATACGCAAGACGTGCCTGCGCGACCCGCCCCGACACGCGGTTGCCGAGTTCGGAGAACAGCGTGACGGCCTCCCGCAGGAGGGGATGTGCCAGGTCCCCCCGGTGGTAGTGGAGGAGGCAATTGCCGAGCGCCATGAGCGTCTTGGCCTCGAGGTCCCGGTCTCCCCGGGCCATCGCCGACTCGAGCACGTCGGCGAACCCGGCGTACGCGATCTCGATGTCCGACTGTGCGTTGGCGATCGAAGCCACCGAGAACCGCGCAAGGTCGAGCCCGCGCGGGTCGGCGCCGGAGCGCTGATGGACGAGGATGGCTTCGCGCAATGTCCGTACCGCGGTGGCCTCGTCGCCCGCGTCGATCTCCATGCGAGCCCGGTAGCGCAGGGCCCGCGCGAGCAGCTCGGGATCCCCGGCTTTGCGGATCGCCGGCAGGATGCCGTCGAGGCGACGACGTCCGTTCGACAGCTCGCCCAGCCGCGCGATCGTCCGGGCGTGCTGCACGACAATCTCCAACCGCGCCGTCCCCGTCGCCGTGCGCGAAGCCGCCTCCAGCGAAGCGGCGGCCTCGGTCAGGCGTCCGGCGGTGGCCAGGGCCGTCGCCGCTTCGACCTCCGGCGGGGGGGCCGCCTGCGCGTGCCGCGGCCACGCCCCGACGAGCGCGCCGGCCGACAGCAGGAGCGTCAGCATGAGCGCCGGCGGCCACCCACGGA
Source organism: Myxococcota bacterium (assembly GCA_023150895.1). Classification (GTDB taxonomy): domain Bacteria; phylum Myxococcota_A; class Bradymonadia; order UBA7976; family UBA1532; genus CAINDO01. Next base: position 27,570 of record JAKLJY010000056.1, read on the forward strand.
CTCGGGAGGGACGTCGCATCGTGTCTCCACTTCCGGGGTAATGACGGACCCGCCGCCCCGATTTCTCACGCGAAGGCGCCGGTGTAACGCCCGACGGTCTCGGCGACTCTGAATGGACGATGCTCACCGCGCACCCCCTCTTCGCCCCCGCCCTCGCCTCGTTGACCCTGGGACTCGCCCCGTTCGCCCCCGAGCCCCACCTCTGGGGCAAGCTGCTGTGGGTGGCGGGCGGCGCCGTCGGCATGCAGGCCATGGACTGGTTCGACCTCGCCATGCACGGCGCCCCGTGGCTCTGGCTGCTGTACGCCGCCGGTCGCCTCGTGCTGAAACGCCGCGTCGCAAAGGCGGCCTGATCACGTCCCCCGGACGCGCGAACGGCGCCGGGCATCGGCGACGAGCCGCCGCAGCAGCCGCCCGAACGGGAGCCCCCCCACATGGGCGGCGATGGGCAGCATGGCGCAGTCGCGATACCCCGTCTCGGCGTATTCCAGCGAGCAGTTCGGATTCACCTCGAGGACCGTGGGACGCCCCGCCGCGTCGAGGCGGAGATCCACGCGCCCGTAGCCGGTGCCCTCCACCGCGCGGTAGGCCGCCAGCGCCATCGCGCGGATGCGGCGCCCGAGCCGGGGGCCGAGCGGCGCCGGGCAGAGCAGCTCGAAGCCGTGGTACAGCGGACTTTCGGGGTCGTACTTGGCCGCGAACGTGCGCACCCCGCGGCCGGACGGGAAGGCCGCGCCGAATGCGATCTCCAGGGGCGGCAGGGTGCGCGGCCCGCTCGGTCCGTCGACGATGCCGACCGTGATCTCGCGGCCGTCGACGTACTGCTCGACGAGGACCTCGCCGAACTCGGGGCACAGCGTGGACAGCCGCTCGCGGAGCGCGGCTTCGTCGACGACGACGCTGTCGAGGTCGATCCCGGCGCTGCCGCCGGAGTCCGCGGGCTTTACGAACAGGGGAAACGCCGCGGAGAGGGCCGGATCGAGGGGTGCGTCCGGCCGGGCGACGCGCTGCCAGGGGGGCGTCGGCAGGCCCGCGGCGACGAACCGGGCCTTCATGGCGAACTTGTCGCATCCGAGCGCGTAGAAGGCCGCGTTCGCGCCGCTGTAGGGCAGCCCCCGTCGCTCCAGGGCGGCGATGGCCTCCAGCCCCGGAAGCCCGTCCTTGCCCGGCCCCGCCCCGTCGCAGAGGTTCAGCACGACGTCGGCGTCGAGGGCCGCAACCACGGCGTCGACGTCGTCGAGGCCGACGTAGACGAGCGTGGCCTCGAAGCCGGCCGCCCGCGCTGCCCGGAGAAACGCCGCGTCCGCTTCGGCAGCGTGCGGATAGTCCACGAGTTCGTGTCCGCGTCCACCGTGGCCGGGCGCGAAGCGGGCCATGAGGATCGCGAGGCGAAGCGAGGGTTTCGAGCGGGGGCGACGGCTCACCGCCGGCACGTTAGACGTGGGTCGGCGACTCCGCCAGCGGCTCGAATCGACCGGCGATCGACCGCTCGTTTTCGTGCCCCACGGTCCGGTGTTCGTCCGCGCGGCGCGCGGTCGGCCGCCGCCGGGACTTCGGCGCGCCGTCGACGAGCACCCGCAGGTGTTCGACGATCTCGTTCATCGAAGCGGCCTGGGCGTGGAGCTCCTCCGAGGCCGCCGCAGAGCTCTCGGCGCTCGCGGCGTTGGTCTGCACGACCATGTTCATCTCCCCGACGGCCTGGTTGACCTGGGCGACGCCGTCCGCCTGCTCCGTCGACGCCATCGAGATGGCCTGGACGCGGATGCCGACCTCGGCGCTGTGCTGGTCGATGGCGGCGAAGGCGTCACTCAGGCGCGCGGCGATGGAGACGCCCTGCGACGAGGTCTGCTTCGAACGCGCGACGTGGGTTGCGCTCTCCTGGGCGGCCTGTCCGGCCCGCAGGGCCAGGCTCCGGACCTCCTCGGCGACGACCGCGAACCCGGCCCCGTGCTCGCCGGCGCGCGCAGCCTCGATGGCGGCGTTGATCGCGAGCAGGTTGGTCTGCAGCGCGATGTCCTCGATGCCGCGGAGGATCTTGCCGATCTCCAGCGCCGACGCCTGGATCTCGATCATGGCCGCCCGCATCTCGTCCATGGCGATGGCCCCCTGCTGGATGACCTCCGCGGTGGTCTGCATGGCGGCGCACGCCTCGTCCGCCCGGCCGGCGTTCTCCTGGCTGCGCTCGGCCACGGCGGCCAGCGTGGCGCTCGTCTCTTCGAGGCTGGCGGCCTGTTCGGTCGCGCCGGCGGCGAGGCTCTGGCTGGCCTCGGAGATGCTGGCCGAGACGTCCCGGACCTCTTCGGCGCCGTCGCCGAGGCCCGCCATGATGGTGCGCAGCGGCGAAATGAGGCGACGCCGCACGAAGGCCAGCACGCCGACGAACGCGAGGACGGCGAGCGCCGACAGACCGGCGTCCAGCATCAGCACCGCGTCTGCAGCCCGGCGCGTGGCGACCGACGCTTCGGCGGACAGGCGCCCGACCGTCTTGGAGATGGCGAGGCCCGTGTCGATGGCGCGCGTGGACTGGTCGATCCACTCGACGCTCGTGACGGGATAGGGCGCCCCGGCGGCGCTGGCGGCGTAGATGCCCTCGCGCAGCTTCTGGAAGTCGCCCAGGAAGCTCTTCTCGAACGTCGCGATGGCGGCGACCAGTTCGTCGGGGGTGGTGGGCTCGTGCTTCAGGGCCAGGATCTCCGCGGCAGCCTGGTCGACGACGGCGCGATAGCCCTGGAGCGTGTCGACGAGCGCCGGCGGGATGGCCGTGCCGGAGGCGATGGCGCCACCGAGGTTGGCGCGCTCGCGGCCGGCGAACTCGCAGAGGGTGGCGACCTTGGCCCGCAGGACGGCGTTGTAGTGCAACACCTGCTCGCGGGGTCCCTGCGGCGCGAAGAGAGCGTTGCGGGCCTCGAACTCACGCTCGATGTTGCGCGTCGCCAGCCCGACCCACGCGGCCTTCTCCATGGCCTGCGAGAGCACCTTCGCCCGGGCGGCCTGGAGCTCGGTGTAGGTCTCGCGCCAGGCCGCGAAGCGCCGCATGAGCTCGGGCGCATCTCCCCGGTCGAGCAGGGGCTTCACCCGCTCGTAGGCTGCCGCGGCGTCGGCGTCGCCCTTCTCCTGGACCTCTTTGAAGCGCGCGACGAGCGCCGGCGGATCCTCGGCGCTGCCGAGCAGCGTCGTGCCCACCCCGCGCTCGATGGCCTGCCATCCGGCGGCGTCGTTCAGGTACCCTGCCGTCGACTCCAGGACCGAGAAGCGGTCGGCTTCACCGCGATCGCCGAGGGCGCCGCGGACGAGGACGAAGACGAGCGCCAGCGTGACCGCCAGCAGGAGCGAGATGAGCGCCGTGAGGCGGGCCTGAAAGCTGCGCATGGTCGGTTCCTCCGGGCCCGGTCCGGGCCGCCGCGTCGGGGGAGAAGGAACGCGGCGGGCCCGCGTCGGGCCACGCCCCTGGGTTCGGCCGTGCCCGTCAATCGACAGACGCGTGTGCTGACGATGACTCCCCGCGCCGGCTTGACCTGCGTCAAGTCCGAGCCAGCACGTCTCCGCCGCGGGAGCCGCCGTTGCACGGTGGACGCCCGGGCGACTACCGTGCCCCGCCATGGACGAGCCGAAACCGACCCTGCGACTGAACAAGTACCTGAGCGAAGCCGGCGCGTGCTCGCGTCGGGAGGCCGACCGCTTGATCGAGGCCGGGCGGGTGCGCATCGACGGCGTCGTCGCCTCGCTCGGCGCGCAGGTGCCGCCGGGGGCTCGGGTCGAACTCGACGGTCGCGCCATCGACGCGCCGCGCCCGGACGCGCACGTCTACCTCGCGTATCACAAGCCCGCGGGCATCATCTGCACGACCGATCCCCGCGCGCCGGACAACATCGTCTCGGCCGTCGCGCACCCCCGGCGGGTCTTCCCCGTCGGCCGGCTCGACGTCGCGTCGGAGGGCCTGATCTTCCTCACGTCGGACGGCGACGTGGTGAACAAGATTCTGCGCGCCGGGAATGCGCACGAAAAGACCTACGATGTAACGGTCGATCGGGCCGTCGATGCGGTCTTTCTGCGGCGCATGGCCGAGGGCGTACCGATCCTGGACACCGTGACGCTGCCCTGCCGCATCACCCGAACGGGCGCGCGTCGCTTCACGCTGGTGCTGACGCAGGGGCTCAATCGGCAGATCCGACGCATGTGCGACGCCCTCGGGTACGGGGTCGTCCGCCTCGTCCGCACGCGCATCATGCACGTGACGCTCGGCGAGCTGCCCCGCGGGCGGTGGCGCGAGCTCACCGTGGCGGAGCGGACCGAGCTGCACCGCCTCGTCGCGACGTCGAGCAAGACGGCGTTCGCGGGCGAGACGTCTGGTGGCGGGGACGCCGACGACGACTGAGGCGCCGCCGGTCGCCCGCCGGGCCTCACTGAGCGAGGACGATGAACTCGATGCGCCGGTTGGCGGTGCGGCCGGCGGGCGTCTTGTTGTCCTCGACGGGCTTGGCGCCGCCGAAACCCTCGGCGGTCAGGCGACCCTCTTCGACGCCCTTGGAAACGAGATACGCCTTGACGGCGTCCGCGCGCTCCTTGGAGAGGCGCAGGTTCGTCTCTTCCTTGCCGGTGTTGTCGGTGTGGCCCTCGATGCGCAGTTTCAGGCTCGGGAAGCCCTTCATCGCCTCGGCCGCCTCGTCGAGGAGCTTGGTCGACTTCTTCTCGATGGTGGACTTGCCGGTGGCGAAGGTGATGCCCTTGATGGCACCGCTGAACTTCGCCATCACCGCCGGGAGGCAGCCCGCCTCCGCGGCGACGCCGACCTGATCGGGGCACTTGTCGTCCGCGTCGGCGACGCCGTCGGCGTCCTTGTCGGGGCAGCCACCCGTGGCGCCGGGCCCGGGCTCCTTGGCGCACTTGTCCTCGGCATCCGTGAGGCCGTCGTTGTCCGAGTCCGGGCAGCCGCCGAAGGCGGGCAGGCCGGCGACCTCGGGGCACTTGTCGTCCGCGTCGACGATGTCGTCGGCGTCCTTGTCCGGGCAGCCGCCGTGGGTGGGCTTGCCCGCGGCGTCCGGGCACTTGTCCTCGGTGTCCTTCAGACCGTCGGCGTCGCGGTCGGGGCAGCCGCCGAGGGACTTCGGCCCGGCCGCGTCGGGGCAGGCGTCCTCGCCATCTTTCAGGCCGTCGGCGTCCTTGTCGGGGCAGCCGTTCGTCGAGGCCGGCCCGGCGGCGTTGACACAGGCGTCGCTCGCGTCGAGGACGCCGTCGTTGTCCGCGTCCGGGGGCGGGGGCTTCTTGCCGAGGAAGAAGTCGAACCCGACTGTGAGCTCGAGGGCCTGCGAGCCGAGCCAGTCGTGGCCGTCGGAGATCATCTCGCGGGCCTGCACCCGCAGGGCGACCCACTCGGCCAGAAGGCCGCGCAGACCGACACCGAGGCCGGCCTTCGGGTCGAAGTCGCCGCCGACGTCGCCGCCGACCGTGTGGTACGCGCCCAACGCGCCGGTCAGGTAGGGGGCCCAGTCACCGTCGGTGATGTGCCACAGCACGCCGACGTCGTACGAGAGGCCGGTCGTGCCCTCGAGGGGCAGCCAGGCGCCGTCGAACTCGAGGGCCCAGCGGGGCTTCAACTGCCAGCCGGCGCGAATGCCGGCGATGGCGGAAGAGTCGGCGTCGTGGCGGATGTCCCCGCCCATCTGCCAGCCCTTGAAGACGAGGTTGTACCCGCCGAGCACGCCCACGTAGGGCTTCGAGTCGGGGTACTCGGCGCGCGCGGGGGCGGCCGAGACCAGCAGGGCGGCAGGAGCGGCGATCAAGAGAGCCGCGCGGGCGGCGAGGAATCGTGTGGACATGGTCCGGGACCTCTTCCGGGTCGTTGAAAGCGGCGGCAGCATAGCGCCGGATGGGGGACGGGGAAACCCGCCCCGCGCCGACCCGACCGGGAAGCGCCGTGGGCGCTCTTCTTTCACTTCTTTCGGGTGACGAGTTCGACACGCATGAAACGCCTGCTTTCGATCGGCCCGACCGGTGCAATCGGCGCCGCCCTGGGTCTCTCGCTGGCCGCCACCGCCTGTGACGGGGACGCTGCCGCACCGGACCCATCCGGCCGCGCCGTCGACGCCGCGGACGCGATGCCCGCCGACGCGACCGACGCGATGCCCCCGGACGCCGCCCCGGTCGACCCCTTCGCCGAGGTGATGGCCGCCGGCCTCGGGCGTTACCTCGGGACCGCCCCGGCCGCCGCCGACCCCGAGGACGCCGCCGGTGTGACGGTCTGGCGTTTCGATCCGGCCGACGGCCCGATGTGTTTCCGGGGTGCGCCTTTTCAGATCGCGACGCGCCGCGGCAGCCGCAGCGACAGCCTCCTGGTGTTTCTGCAGGGCGGCGGCGCGTGCTGGTCGGACTTCTGCTTCGCGATCGACCGGGCGACCGAGGGCGTGCCGCCCCTCGACGCGCTCGATCCCGCGCTGCCCGAGAACCCGTTCGCCGACTGGAACGTCGTGTACCTGCCCTACTGCGACGGCTCCCTCTTCGTCGGCGACGTGGACGTGGACGACGACGGCGACGGGGTGATCGACCGCTCGCACCGCGGGTTGCGCAACCTCTCCGCCGCCCTCGACGTGGCACGCACGACCTTCCCCGACGCGGCGCGGATCATGCTCGCCGGTTCGAGTGGCGGCGGCTATGGCACCTTCCTGGCGGCGCCCCTCGTCCGGCACGTCTGGCCCGAAGCCTCGCTGATGGTCTTCAACGACGCGGGCGTCGGTCTGGGCAAGCCCGGGGACGAGTCCTTCATCCGGGGCATCGTCTCGGAGTGGAACATCGCGCATCTCGTCCCCGAGAGCTGTGCGGACTGCTACGCGAACGGGCACCTGACGCCGATGGCGGGCTGGTTGCTCGAACGCGATCCGGGCCTGCGCATCGCCATGTTCAGCTCGACGGCGGACACCGTCATCGGGACGCTGTTCCTGAAGATCGGGGCGGCGGCCTTCGAGGGCGCGGTGCGCGAGCAGCTCGGACGCCTCGCGACCGCGTGGCCGGGGCGCTTCGGCGCGTTCGTCATCGAGGGCACCCAACACACGACCCTGCTCGGCGACATCTCGGGCTTCCTCGGCCCGGACTCGGAGGGCTCGGCGTTCGGGGACGCGCTCGACCTGGGGTCGTTGACCACGACGGCCCAGGGCGGCGTGGCGATCAGCGACTGGATCGACTGGATGCTCGAGGCCGATCCGCGCTGGACGAGCACGTTCGCGCCGGAGTAGGGGCTCGTCGGCGGCCCCGGGGGTGGTATGGTGCGCCCGACCCTGCCAGGAGATGCCATGCCCACGCCTCGAAAGCCGACTGCCGCGCGTGCCAAGACGGGCGCGTCCGACGCCTCTGCCACGCCGCGCGTCGCGCTCGTCACCACCGTCCGCGCGTTCGCGGCCGCACACCGCGCCGAATTCCTGACCGAAGACGTGATCGGCGCCCTGGCCGAGCGCGCGCTCTTCCTGCACGACGGTCGCGTTGCGAACACCGTCTTCGACGCGCTGCCCGAGTCGGGTGAGGTCGACGAAGACGCCGAGTACATCCTCGATGAACTCGAGGACTTCGCCGCGGAGTCCGCCGACGAGATTGCCGCCCTTCTCGGGCCGGGGCCGAAGGGTCGCCGGCTGGAGTGGGGCCTGCACACGGAGGCCGCGTACGACGACGTCGTCGCGCAGCTTCAGCGCGACGGCTTCGAGATCAAGCCTTTCCCCGGCGGGGGGTGAGACCGCCCGGTCGCGCCGCGCGCACGGCGTCGAGCAGCTCGGCGGGTCCGAAGGGTTTCTCGAGGAGGGCGGCGGGCCCGGCAGCCGTCATGGGGCGCTCCCGGGGGTCGAGCCCGCGCCCGCTCATCACGACGACACCGAGGCTCGGGTCGAGCCTCAGCAGCCGCGCCGCGACGCCGGTGCCCTGTTCGCCCCCGGGCAGGTGCTGATCGGTCAGGAGGACCTGGATGCGCGCCCCGTGCTCGGCGAAGATCCGCCGCGCCTCGTCCGCGCCGACGGCCTCGAAGACCCGGTACCCGTTGCGGCTCAGGACCGTACGCAAGACGGCCCGCACCCCCGCCTCGTCCTCGACGACGAGCACGCCGGGGCCGTCGTCGGGCCCGACCGGCGGGGGGGGCGGCGAGGCGCCCGGCCGCACGGCCACGTCCTCCGCTGCATCGGCGCCGCGGTCGCGCGGGAGCCAGACGCGGAACCGCGCGCCACCGCCGGGGGCATCGTCGACCTCGACGAACCCGCCGTGCTGCCGCACGACGCCGAAGACGGTGGCGAGGCCGAGCCCGGTGCCCTGCCCGACGGCCTTCGTCGTGAAGAACGGCTCGAAGATGCGAGCGCGCAGCTCGGCGGGCACCCCGGGACCCGAGTCCCGCACTTCGAGGCGCACGTAAGGCCCGGGCGCAGCCTCGGTATGGTCGGCGGCGTGCTGTGGATCCCCCGGAACGTGCGCCACCGAGACGGTGATCCGGCCGCCACCGGTCATCGCGTCGCGCGCATTGACGACCAGATTCAAAACGACCTGCTCCATCATGCTGCGATCCGCCCGGACCGGCAGGCGCTCTCCTTCGCGGCCAAGGGCAAGGTCGAACAGCACGTTCGGGCCCATGAGGCGCCGGAGCATCGGCTCCATCGCCCGAACGACCTCCGCGAGGTCGAGGGACACGACCCTGAGCGTCTGGCGTCGCCCGAACGCGAGCAGTTGGCGCGTCAACCCCGCCGCGCGATCGACACCGGTCCGGATTTCGCCCAGCCCGGTGAGGATCTCGGGCGTGACGCCCTCCGAGGTCGCGAGCACCTCGGCCTGCAGCGTCACGGCGGCCAGGATGTTGTTGAAGTCGTGCGCCACCCCGCCGGCGAGCTGCCCGATGGCCTCGAGCTTCTGCGATTGCCGCAGGCGGTCCTCGATGCGGGCCCGCTGCTCGCCGGCAATCAGGAGCGAGACGAGATTGGCGACCGCGATGGCGAAGGTCTCCTCGTCGCTCGTCCACGGTCGCGGACCCCCTGTGTGGTCGAGGCAGAGCACACCCCCCATCCCCCGGGGCGCGTCGGCGCGGTAGATGGGCACGTCGAGGCAGGCGGTCACGCCGAACGGGCGCAGGTAGACGTCCGCGAACGGCGCGGTCCGGGGATCTGCGAGAGCATCGGCGACCGCCACCACGTCTCCGTCGGCCAGGGACTCGGCATAGGCCGAAAAGGCGTCGCGGTCAAACCGGAGACCCTCTTGCCACTCGCCGGTCTCGCGGTCGAGCATCACGCGGCAGATGGCCTCCCGGCCCTGTTCGTCGAGGAGCCAGATGCTGCCGCGCGCGAGGCCGAGGGTCTCGGCGGCCGTACGCACGATGTCGCGCATCAGACCGGCGGCGTCTTCGGGGCGCTGGGCGCATGCACGCGTCAGGGCCATGAGGCTCCGGGCCTGCGCCTGGTGGCGCGTGGTGGCCGCGTGTTCGCGTTCCTCGCGCGCCCGGCGCTCCGTCAGGTCGAGGACCACGCCGTCCCAGACCAGCGAGCCCGCGGCCGTGCGGCGCGGTCGGGAGTGAATGCGATACCAGCCGGGGCGGCCGTCCGGGCGCGAGTGGGACACGTCGAGGTCGAAGTCCGACATCTCGCGGGCGCTGACCGCCTCTGCCGCCAGAAACGCGGCCATGTGGTCCGCCGGGATGCCCGAGAGCAGCGTGCCGAGGTCCCGTCCGACCGACGCCGCGCTCACCCCATGCACCTGCTCGATGCCGGCGCTGACGTAGGTGAAGTGTGGGGTGCCGTCTGCCGCACGCTCGTACTGAAAGACGTACGCGTCGGGCAGGTTGTCGCTCATCAACCGCAGGCTCGCCTCACTCTGGCGCAACGCCTCGAGTCCCCGGCGCCGACTGCGCGTGCCCGCCGCCGTGGCGACGAGGACGACGAGCGGCACGAGCGCCGTGACCCAGAGCGGCCAGCGGGGCGCGTCCGCGGGCCATCCCGCGAGGCCGAGCCCGAGGGCGACGGCGGAGATCACCACCGCCACCGAGCCGACGATCCGGGCGATGGGGAAGTCCCTCTCCGGCGTCGTTTCGGTGTCGTGGCGAACAGCCATGGGCTCTCTCGGCTCGGACGCTTTTCCGTCGTCCTTTCCGGAGAGAACGGACCGGCCGCGATCCCGACTTGAGCCGGGGGTCAGCGCGGCGGGAACCGCGTCTGATGCTGTGCGACGAGCTTGTCGACCACCTCCGGCTCGGCGAGCGTCGTCGTGTCGCCGAGGCCCGTGTATTCGCTCGAGGCGATCTTGCGCAGGATGCGGCGCATGATCTTGCCCGAGCGCGTCTTCGGCAGCCCCGGCGCGATGTGGATGACGTCGGGTGTGGCGAACGCTCCGATGGCGTGGCGCACCTGCTCCTTGAGCGCGCCCTCGAGCTGCGCGGGGTCGCGATCGGCGAACTCGGCCGTGACGAGCACGTACGCGTAGATGCCCTGCCCCTTGATGTCGTGGGGGTAGCCGACGACGGCGGCTTCTGCGACGGCCTCGTGGGCCACGAGCGCGCTCTCGACCTCCGCCGTGCCGAGGCGGTGGCCGGAGACGTTGAGCACGTCGTCGATGCGCCCGGTGATCCAGTAATAACCGTCCTCGTCCCGCCGGCAGCCATCGCCGGTGAAGTAGTAGGGCTTGTACTGGCTGAAATAGGTCATCTTGAAGCGTTCATGGTCACCCCAGACGGTGCGGGCCTGCCCGGGCCACGGGGTGCTCAGACACAGGGCGCCGCTCACCCCGTCGCCCTCGATGACGCGCCCGCTCTCCGGGTCGACGACCAGCGGTTTGACGCCGAAGAACGGCAGCGTCGCGGAGCCCGGTTTCGTCGGTGTGACGCCCGGCAGCGGGGCGATGAGAATGCCCCCCGTCTCGGTCTGCCACCAGGTGTCGACCACGGCGCAGCGGCCCTCGCCGACGACGTCGTGATACCAGCGCCAGATCTCCGGGTTGATGGGCTCGCCCACCGAGCCGAGGACCCGCAGCGAGGCCCGGGACGCACGCCTGACCGGCGCATCCCCCGCCTGCGCGATGGCCCGCAGCGCCGTCGGCGCCGTGTAGAAGATGTTGATGCCGAGATCGTCCACCATGCGCCAGTAGCGGCCCGCGTCGGGGTAGGTCGGCACGCTCTCGAAGAGCACCGTCGTCGCCCCGTTGGCCAGGGGCCCGTAGACGATGTAGCTGTGCCCGGTGATCCAGCCGACGTCGGCCGCACAGCAGTAGACGTCGCCGTCGCGGTAGTCGAACGCCATTTTGTGCGTGAACGCCGCGTAGACCAGATACCCGGCCGTCGTGTGCAGCACGCCCTTCGGTTTGCCCGTCGAGCCCGAGGTGTAGAGCACGAACAGCGGGTCCTCGCTGCCCATCCACTCCACCGTGCAGGTCGACCGTTGCCGGCGCATTTCGTCGTCGAGCCAGTGATCGCGGCCCGAGCGCATCGGGACCTCTTTCTCCGTCCGGCGGGCGACGAGCACCGTCTCGACGAGCGAGAGTCCGTCGACGGCGCGGTCGGCGATGGCCTTCAGCGGAATCTCGCGACCCCCGCGCAGGCCGCCGTTGGCGGTCACCAGGACTTTGCATCCCGCGTCGATGATGCGGTCGCGCAGGGACTCCGCCGAGAATCCGCCGAAAACGACCGAGTGCACCGCACCGATCCGCGCGCAGGCCAGCATCGTGGCCACCGTCTCGGGGATCATCGGCATGTAGATGCAGACGCGGTCGCCCTTGCGCACCCCGTGATGGATCAACACGTTGGCGATGCGGCAGACGTCGTGTTTCAGCTCGCGGTAGGTGATGCGCCGGTACTCGCCGGGCTCGTCCGCCGCCCAGATGATCGCCGTCTGATCGCCGCGGGTGGGCAGGTGGCGGTCGACGCAGTTGTAACAGGCGTTCAGGCGCCCGCCCGAGTACCAGGCGAAATCCACGGCCTCGTAGTCGGCGTCGAAGACCTGATGCCACGGGTGAAACCACGACAGGAGTTTCGCCTGCTCGCCCCAGAACCACTCCGGGTTGTCGAGCGAGAGGCGGTACAGGCGCTTGTACTCCTCGAGGGAGCGCAGATGCGAGGCGGCCTGGATGTGGGGCTTGACCGGGTAGAGATCGTCTTTCGGGGCGGACACGGGCTCGGACACGGGCGCAGACCTCCGGAGCATGAGCGGGGAGATGCACGTTACGAGGCGTCGGGCGGACGGGCAATCGGGCCGGTCACCAAAAAAGGGAAACGAACGGAAATCGCACGCGCGGTGCGTCGTGGCGGGCGCAGCACCGTCGCCGAAGAGTCACACCCCGCAGACCGGAGAATCCCGATGCCCCGTTTCACCTCGACGTCCACCGCCGCCCTCACCCTCGCCGTCTCCCTGGCGCCCGCCCTCGCCCACGCCCTGCCGAGCGTCAAGGGCGGCGCGGATCGCGGCGACTTCACGGTGGCCGGCCATCTCGCCAAGAACGCCGCCGGCGGCCTCGCGGGCCGGTTCATGATCGTGCTGCAGCCGCAGGTGCCCGGCGACACGCTCGCCGTCTCCTGCACCTACACCGCCTTCTCGAACTTCTCCGTCATCCGGAACGTCGCGTCGTTCGACGCCACCGGCCGCTGCATCGTGCTCGACGACGATGGCATGCTGCCCTCGTTCGCCGTCTCGAATCACTTCACGATCACGGATCTGGGGCCCGGGCCCGATCTCATCGACGTGAACATGTACGGCGCCGTCGGCATCGCCGTGCCGGGCGGCGCGGTGAGCTTCGGGGACTTCGCCGTGAGTCTCTGAGGCGACCCGGTCGCGCGGGCGTGCCGGGCGTCTCGATCAGGCGGGGGTCACGCCGACCGAGAAGACGGCATCGCCCGCCGCGGCCCGGATCTGTTCGAGCGTCTCGGCCGCCGGCTCGCCGACGATGTGAATGCGCGCGCAGGCGGCCTTCGACCCCGCGAAGATGATGTTCTGCATATCCTGCACGTTGATGCCGGCCTGCCGCAACACACCGAGCACGCCGGCCAACACACCGACGCGGTCCGCGTGACGCACGACGAGCACGTGTGTCGCCTGCGTCCGGCTCGCGAGGTTGACACAGTTGGGGATGGGCTGCCCGCCCCGGTAGGCCGCCACGATGCGCACGACCTCTTCGGCGACGGCCTCTTCGGCCTGGGCCGTGCTCGCGCCGACGTGACAGGTGCCATAGACACCCGGGTTGTCGCGCAGGGCATCGGTGAATTCCGCCTGCCCGGCGCTCGGCTCGGCGTCGAACACATCGAGGCCCGCGCGGATGCCCTTTTCGGCGATGGCCCGGGCGAGCGCCCCGTGGTCGACGACCTCGGCCCGCGCAGTGTTCAGGAAATACGCCCCGTTCTTCATGGCCTCGAAGACGCTCGCGCCGATGCGCCGCTTCGTCTCGGGCACGAGCGCGAGGTGAACGCTCACGGCGTCCGCCCCGGCGACCGCCTGCTCCGGCGTGGCGGCGTACTGAATGCCGCGCGCGGCGGCGTCCTCCGGCGTGAGTTCATACGACGAGGCGACGACCTTCATGCCGAACGCCTGGGCGAGCCGGGCGACCTCGCCGCCGATCTGCCCGAGCCCGATGATCGCCAGCGTCCGGGTGCGCAGACCGCGCCCCGTGCCGAGGCCCTTCTTGTCCCACTTGCCTTCGCGCAGTGAGGCGACGTTGTCCGAGATGCGGCGGTCGAGGTTGAGCAGGTGTCCCATGGCCAGCTCGGCGACGGCCGTGGCGTTCTTGCCCGGGCAATTGGTCACGTACACCCCGCGCTCGCTCGCGGCGGCGAGATCGATGGTGTTGACGCCCGAGCCGGCCCGGATGACGAGCGCGAGCGACGGCGCGGCGGCGATGTCCGCGGCCGTGACCTTGGTGCTGCGGACGACGAGCACCTCGGGGTCGAGGGCCGCGAGGCGAGCCGTCAGGGCCGGGCCGGCGAGGCCCGTCTCGGTGGTGACGAGGCCGCCGAGATCCTGAAGGCGTCCGGCGGCGAAACTGGCGAGTTTGTCGGCGATGAAGATGCGCATGGGCAGCCGTGTACTCCCGTGCGCGCGCGAGGGCAACGGCTGAGAAGAAAGCCAGTGCACGGGCGCGCCGCCCGACGATCGACGAACGGCCGGCCTGGCGTCCGAAGGCGCCGGCGACGATGGCGCGCAACTTGCTTCGGAGCGTGCCATTGGGGGATGGTGCGCCACCCCCATGCCCGTACGACCACCGGCGCCCACGCGCGCCCCAGGAGTCCATATGCGACCGATCACGATCGCCCTCACCTTCGGCCTCGTCGCCTGCGTCAGCACGGCGTGCGACGACGCCACGAGCACCGGCTCCGCCGGCCCCGAGGCCGCCGGCCCGGACGAGAAGGCCGCCGGCGAAGCCGCCGACCCCTCCGGCAAGGACACGCTCTCCTCGGCCGGCTACAAGGCCGACTGCCTCGACTGCGACCCCGAGGGCCCCAACGCCCTGACCCAGCTCGGCCTGCGGGGCGAGTTCTGGAAGGTCAACGACCGCTGGCAGGTCGCCTACCTGATGCGCGCCGACACCCGCGTGCAGATGCAGGACATGCCGTTCCAGGCCGAGGTCAAGCCCGAGGCCGGGTACGTCGTGCTCGACTTCAAGGTCGCCGCGCGCGGCACCGCCTCCATCGGCGGCCGCGAGCGCGACACCGCGACGCTGGAGATCACGCAGGGTCAGGCCCGCGGCAGCGTCTCGCAGCTCATCACCCCCGAGAAGACCCTGGCCGTGACCGAGGTGGTCGAGCGCATGGAGCTCGTGCTCGACGATCTGCTCCGCCCCGTGAGCGTCACGAGCTACAGCGGCCCCCGCGGGGACTTCCCCAACGGTCTGACCGTGCAGCTCGACCCCCGCAACGTGGTGCGCAGCCTCGACGCCAGCTTCCCCTACGTCGTGCCCAACGCCTACCTGAACGCCGAGAAGGTGAGCCTGCCCGAGCTGCCGGAAACCCTGGCGGCCATTGCGGAAGCCACCAGCCCTGGCTACCGGGATCGCCAGTACTTCCACTTCGACCTGGCGGGGCGCGGCCTCGACAGCGGCGAGCAGGTCTACTGGGCCGCGGGTGAACCGTGGCCGTTCCTCGTCATCACCCCGAGCGCCACCGGCGTTCTGGTCGCGCGCTGAGAAACAGGAGACACCCATGAACCTGCGCAAGACCACCGCCGCCGCCATCGCCGTCCTGTCCGTCCTCACCGGTGCCGCCGTCGGCACCGGCGCCGCCGCCGCCGCCGACAACAGCGTGTACGGCGAGGTCCGTTTCAACACGCTGCCCGCCCGCGGCAAGATGGCCCACGCCCCCTGGGTGGGCTCGTGGTGGGCCTACACCCGCAACGGCATCAGCCACCGCCACAAGACGAGCTTCGAGGAGTGCCGCGGCCTCGCCGCCGACCTCACCAGCACGCAGCTCGTCGAGCAGGGCAAGTCGTTCTGCCTCAGCGCCACCGAGAAGATCGACCTGCTGAAGGGCCGCCTCGACAAGATCGAGTGGGACGGCATCAAGAACTATCACAAGATCACGGAAGAGCAGCTCGGCCCCAAGCAGAATCAGGTCCGCGACCTCGTCCGCAAGCTCAACAAGTACATCGCCGACAACCCCGGCAAAGACTGGCGCGAGACGGACGACGGCAAGGAGTACCTCAAGGTCAACGGCGAGCTCGACACCGCCAAGATGGCCCTGCCGGCCATCACCGTCGACACGGCGACCGAGTTCGAGCAGCTCGAGCACGGCCGCGGCGTCCCCGGCGTCGGAAGCTGGTGGGGCCACTGCAACGCCTGGTCGGCGGCCTCCCTCATGGAGGACGAGCCCCGCAAGCGCGGCAGCGTCACCGAGAACGGCGTCACCGTCGAGTTCTCCCCCGGCGAGGTCAAGGCCCTGCTGACCGAGGCCTGGATGGAGCACGCGTCGAGCTTCTTCGGCAGCCGCCACGACGACCCGGAGAACGAAGGCAGCGCCTACGAGGACCTCACCCCCGCGGCGTTCCACATCTACTTCGGCACGCAGCTCGGCCTGCAGCACAAGGGCTTCGTCATCGACCGCTTCACCGGCGACGAGGTCTGGAACCAGCCCGTGCGCAGCTACGTGTCGCGATTCGAAAAGCTCTACACCGACGCCGCGGTGAAGACCAAGGTCGTCCAGACCGAGTACAACAACCGCACCGGGGATGCCACCAAGCGCGAGCTCGGTGAGATCGACGTCTACCCCGTGCAGGTCACGACCAGCTTCCACTGGGTCACCGACGGCCTGCCCCACGAGGAGGCGACGGTCGCGAACATCCTGGCGGATGTCTTCCCGACGAATTCCAGCGAGGCGCACAGCGCCTGGCACGGCCAGATCGAGATGCGGACGGTGACCTACACCCTGTACCTCGACAAGCCCGTCGAGGACCCGGCCGCCCGCATCCTGGGCGACGGCGTGTGGGCCAATGCCATGGCCAAGGACGACCACGCGTGGCCGGACTTCGCGTGGCAGCCCCTCAGCCAGGGGCCGTCGGTGCGCAAGTACGAGAACCCGCACATCGAGTACGCGAGCCTCGTCGAGTCGAAGATCCTCCCGGCCACGCTGGAGGCGGCCCCGGTCGTCGACATGGCATCGGACGAGTACACCGCCGGCGACGTGCCGAAGGACATCCCGGACAACAACCCGACGGGTGTGTCGTCCACGCTGACCGTGCCCGCCGGCAAGGGCAAGATTCGCACGGCGTCGCTCGACGTCGACGTGACGCATACGTACATCGGCGACCTGCGCATCGTGCTCACCCGCAACGGGCAGAGCATCGTGCTGCACGACCGCGCCGGCGGCGGCACGGATGACCTCAAGCGCGCCTTCGACCTGCCGCAGCTCGCGGGGCAGGACAGCGCCGGCGACTTCGTGCTGAGCATCTTCGACACGGCCGGTCAGGACGTCGGCAAGCTCAACGCCTGGTCGCTCTCGCTCGTGACCGAGAACGGCGGCGCAGCGCCCGTCGAGCCCGCCGCGGAGCAGAGCGGCACCTTCGCCGGCAGCGGCGCCCCGAAAGACATCCCGGACAACAACCGCACGGGCATCACCAGCACGGCCACCTCGACCGGCACCGGCAACCTCACGAGCGTCAAGATCACCGTCGACATCACGCACCCCTACATCGGGGACCTCGTCATCACGCTGGAGCGCAACGGCGAAGCCATCGTGCTGCAGAACAAGACGGGCGGCAGCGCCGACGACGTCAAGAAGACCTTCGAGGTGCCGGCCCTGGTTGGCAAGCCCGCCGGCGGCGCCTTCACGCTGAAGGTTCAGGACCTCGCCCGCGCAGACAAGGGCAAGCTCAACGCCTTCTCCGCCGAGTTGAAGTGGCGCTGAGCCCGCTTCGGGTTTGAATCTGCGCTCACCACGGGTGATATTCGACCCGTGGCCGCCAACACCCGCTCCCCCGTAGCCGCCGCCGGTTCGAAATCGGCGGTGGCCGCCGAGCCCACGCTCGATCCGTCCGACGGCGCGGCCGGGTCCGAGACGCCCGTCAGCGCCGGGACGTCCGCCGACTGGTCGGCCGAAACGGCGCTGCCCCCGCCGCTGGCAGCCCCCGCCACACCGACGCGCTACACGTTCCTGAACGTCATCGGCCGGGGCGGCATGGGCGAGGTCCACCGGGTCCACGACCGCGTGCTCAACCGCGTCGTGGCCATGAAGACGCTGCGCCCCGAATACAGCGGGCACCTCGAACTCAACGCACGTTTTCTCGAAGAGGCGCAGATCGCCGCGCAGCTCGATCACCCGGCCATCGTGCCCCTGTACGACCATGGGCGCCTGCCCGACGGTCGCCTGTGGCTGACGATGAAACTCCTCGAGGGACAAACCCTCGCGCAGGCCATTCGCAGCGTCCATCTGCGCATCCGGGCCGGTGCGTGGCCCGACGAAGCCGGTCAGTGGACATTCGCCCGGCTCGTCCAGGCGTTTCTGCGGGTGTGTGAAGCCATGGCATACGCCCATGCCCGCGGCGTCGTGCACCGCGATCTGAAACCGCACAACGTCATGGTGGGCGAGTACGGCGAGGTCTATGTCATGGACTGGGGGCTGGCCAAGGCCGTCGGTGCGCCGCCTTCCGTCCCGCCCGCGGACCCGCTCTCCGGGCCGCCGTCGAGCCCGCCGTCGGGGCAGCCCGGGCTCCCCGTGAACACCACGCCCCGCGCCGCCGGTCTGTTGCACGAGACCGGTTTCGGTCAGATGCTCGGCACGGCCAACTACATGCCACCGGAGCAGGCCCGGGGCGAAGTCGCGCGCATCGGTCCGGCAAGCGACGTGTATTCGCTGGGGGCCATGCTCTACGAGCTGCTGACCGGGCGACCGCCGTTTTCGGGCAGCGCGGTGCAGGCGCCGCTCGTCGTCCCTTGCGCCGACGTGCGCGCCGTCGTGCCCGCAACACACCCCCACCTCCCCGACGCGCTGGTGGAACTCTGTCGGCACGCGATGACCTGGGACATCGGTGCTCGTCCCCCCGACGCCGGCGTGCTTGCCCGACTCGTGGCGGACTTCATCGACGGCGCGGACCGACGCGAGCGCGCCGCCGCGCTGATGAACGAGGCCGAAACGCTGCGGGCGCAGGTCGAGGCGCTGCGCACGGAGGCCGCCGAGTTGCGCCGACGCGCCCGCGAGACACTCGCCGCCGTGTCCCAGCACGCCCCGGCCGAGGAGAAGGCCGGCGCGTGGCGCGACGAAGACACCGCCACCGCCCGCATCGTCGAGGCGCGGGTCCTCGAGGTCGACTGGCTGCAGAAGCTGCGCGCCGCCCTCGCCCTCGCCCCCGAGTCGAGCGACGCGCGCATCGCGCTGGCCCGTCACCATCAGGTGCGCTACCTCGAAGCCCTCGACGCCGGCGAAACCCAGGCCGCCGCCGAGCAACTGCGCCTGCTGACGTCCTATGACACGGGTCAGTTCACCGCCTGGATCCGCGGCGAGTGGACGCTCGACCTCGACACCGAGCCGCCCGGCGCCTTCGCCCGCCTGTTCCGCTACGAGGCGCACGACCGCCGCCTCGTGCCCGTCTTCCTGCGAGACCTGGGCCCGACCCCGCTGCGCGGCGTCGTCCTCGAACAGGGCAGCTACGCCGTCGAGCTGACCCACCCCGAGCGCGAGCGCGTCTGGTACCCCGTCTACTCCGACCGCCGCTGCGGACATGACACGACGGCGCCCGGTGACCGCCTGCCGACGCCGATCCTCTTGCCCGAGAAGGGCAGCCTCGGCCCGGAAGACTGCTACGTGCCCGCGGGGTGGTTCATCGCGGGGGGGGATGGGTTGGCCATCGACGCACTGCCGCGCCAGCGAATCTGGGTCGACGCCTTCGTCATCCGGAAGTACCCCGTCCGCAACCGCGAGTACCTGGCGTTTCTGAACGATCTCGTCGCCCGCGGCGAGACCGAGGCCGCCGCGCTGAAAGGGTACGAGGGCCGGACGACGGGGGAGGCGACCTACGCTTGGGGCCTCGTTCGTCGCGCCGATGGTTCATTCGGCCTGCGCGACGACCGCGATGAGACCCTGCTCGATCTCGCCGTCGTCGAGGTCGACTGGTTCTCGGCCTGCCACTATGCCCGCTGGCTCTCGGAGCGCACGGGCCACGCGTGGCGCCTGCCGCACGAACTGGAGTGGGAAAAGGCCGCGCGCGGCGTGGACGGCCGTCCGCTCCCGTGGGGCTCCTTCTTCGAGCCGACCTGGGCGCAGGTGTCCGGGGCGAGGCCGGCGCCCTTCCGGGTCGGCGTCGGCATGTACTCGGTCGACACCTCGGTCTTCGGCGTGATGGATCTCTGCGGTGGCGTTCGGGAGTGGCAGGCGAATGGGTGGGAAGCCTCCAAGGTCGAGCGCAGCGTCCGCCTTGATCCGACCGCAGAGGGGCGCGGCGACCATCGAATCCGGGTCGGACGCGGCGGCGGCTGGAATGTGATCGCCACCAACAGTCGGCCGGCGTCGAGGCTCGGGGCCGACGGGGCCTGGCGCTACGTTGGGGCCGGATTCCGGCTCACCCGGGGTAAGTGACGCTGCGCGTCGTCACGGCGTAGTAGCCGGCAGGCAGGTTGAGGGACTTCCGCCCACCTGCATAGACGAAGCGGTGGCCATAGTACGGATTCAGCACGTGTCCCCCGGCCGGATAGGGGATGACTGTGTTGGCGTACCACTTGAGCGCGGGGCTCGCAGCCGTCGTGTCGTCGAGGAAGTAGCCGATGTGCAGCGAGCCGTTCTGATCGAACGCGTAGACCTTGTGAGTGAAGTAGACTTTCGTCCCGGAGGCGATGGGCTTGAAGACATCCGCCGCGAAGAATCTGTACGTGCCCGGGTCTTCCGCTGTCTGGTTCGTCCGCGCGGCGACGCCGACGTGGGGCGACACTTCGAATGACTGATTGAAGGCGAGGCTATTCGGAAACGCATCCAGGTTCTGGATCGCCACGCTGGCGAAGGGACCATTCTCGCCCTTTTTGATGGTCCAGTACTTGATGTCGCCGCCCCACACCGTGCTGATCGGGTGCGGACGCGTCTCGAAGCCATGCTCCAGGATCGACACTTGCCCTTTCGTGACCAGAGCTGCGGACCCCACGCGCTTAAGAACCACCTTCTTTAAGGTGTCGACTTTGAGCGTCTCGTCATCGACGGGTCTGAGAGTCAGGTTATTCTTCTCGAGGATCTTGGGGCGGACGTACCACTCGTTCGTGTTCGCCTTGCGGCCGCCGAGGAGATTGTCTCCCTTGAAGATTCCGAAGTCGATTTCGATTTCGATATCACCCGCTGTCGCATCGGACTTCAGACAACCGCAGAACTCCCATTGGAGTTTCTCTGGCGGGTCGTCATCCACACCCTTCGCCGGGCTGAAGACGAATTCGTCTTGCATATCGACTTTGCCGGTGAACCGTCCCCCGATGGAAACCTTGTGCCCTTCTTTGTCAGTCCACTGTCTCACCCAGATGGCACCGATCGGCCCGCCGTCCGCGACATGCACTGGAAACCGCTTCCACCGCCGGCCACCGGCCAAGCAGTCATCTCCCACCTCGACGGCCTTGTCCTCCCCCGTCGTCTTCCCCTTCGCTTTCCCCATCGAAACTCCCCTTACGACGCGATCGTCCGTCGATCGCCGAGTGCGGGCCGGGCCCGCGGGTTGCGCGCACACGGGCCGCGGGCGCCCGTGACGGCATACCGCTCACACCCGGTGTGAAACCGCAAGTTCGTCGACGTCGGACCCTACTGATCGGGATCAAGTCCGCAGGCGGCGGCCTCTTCGGGGCAGGCGCGGGCGCAGGCGCGCCAACCGCTGCAGTCCATCTGCTGGGCGCAGGCCTGGAAGTCGAGGAACTGCCCCTGCGCCGGTCGGCTGCCGGCGTCGAAGCACTCTTCGCGGCAGGGGACGTCCGGTCCGCAGTCGATGCTGCACTGCAGAATCGTCTCGCAGTCCGTGCCCTCGGGCACGGGGGCCGCCGTCGGTGCCGCCGTCGGGGCCGCCGTGGGTGCCGCCGTCGGTGCCGCCGTCGGGGCCGCCGCTGTCGCCCGGGTCCGGGGAGCAGCCGAGGGGGAGCGCCAGGGCGAGGGCGAGGAGCACGATGCCTCCAGGGGATGCAGCAGGAAGCTACCCGCCATCCCGAGGGCGGCGCGCGACCCGGTGTCGCGGCGGCCGGCACAGGTCCCCGGTTCAGGCCCCGCACCACGGCGGGCAGCGGCCCTCGTCCAGCAGGGCCTGCTCCCGCTGCCGCCAGGCGGCGCTGCGGCACCACAGGACCAGGTTGCGGCGGCGCCCGCGGGGGAGCGGCAGCGCGCCGTGGCGGTGCTTGCCGGCGTGCAGCAGCGCCATGCCGGGCTGGTGGGCGACGGTGACCTGCTCCTCGG
>JAKLJY010000057.1 GCA_023150895.1 Myxococcota bacterium
CTTTGTCTGCGTCGATACCCGTCTTCTCGAGCTTGCCGCCCTGATAGAACTCCCAGTAGTCGATCTTCTTGTCGCTGTCGGAGTCGCGCTCGACCCGGGCGAGGTCACCGTCGATGTAGTATTTGAACAGGTCGGGGCTGGCGTCGAACTCCAGGTCGACCTCTTTGCGAACGATGCGTTCGTTCTCGTAGAAGCTCGTCACGTCGACCTTGCCGTCGAAGTCGAGGTCCATCTGGTCGCGATCGAAGCGCCCCCCGTCGGCGTAGAAGCGCCAGACGTCGATCTTCCCGTCGAAATTGATGTCGTACTCTTTGCGGACGAGGACGTCCTTGCCGTCCCGGGCGACGTAGTACTGCCAGGCGTCCGGCACACCGTCCCCGTTGATGTCGTATGGGCGGCCGGTGGCGTTGTCATCCCCGCGACCGCCCGCGCCCCCGGTCCCGGAGGGCGGGGCGCCGCCGCAGGCACCGAGCAGGAGGGCGGCGGGCAGGAGCAGGCGAGGGGCAGACATCGGGCGACCTCCATTCCGGATTCGATTTCGCAGGACAACGGGTCCGACCCACTGTACATCGGCGAGCGCGCGGCCGAGTGTCAATGATCTCGACACGGCCTGCGCTTGAAAACCCCCCCCTCCTGCCTATAATGCCCGGAATTTTTTCCCCGTCGGGGTGCCAGACGCGATGCCCAGAAACGTCCGCAATTTCGCGATCATCGCGCACATCGACCACGGTAAGTCGACCCTCGCCGATCGCATTCTCGAACTCACGGGCGCCGTATCGGATCGCGAAAAGCGCGACCAGTACCTCGACAACATGGACCTCGAGCGCGAGCGAGGGATCACCATCAAGGCCCAGGCGGTCCGACTGCCGTGGCGCGCCAAGGACGGCGAACTCTATCAGCTTCACCTGATCGACACGCCGGGCCACGTGGACTTCACCTACGAGGTCTCCCGCTCCCTCGCGGCGTGCGAGGGCGCACTGCTCGTCGTCGATGCCTCGCAGGGCGTCGAGGCGCAGACGCTCGCAAACGTCTACCTCGCCCTCGACAACAACCTCGAGATCGTGCCGGTGCTCAACAAGATCGATCTGCCTTCCGCCGATCCGGTCGGCGTCAAGCAACAGATCGAAGAGGGCATCGGGCTCGACACGTCCCACGCCTGTGAGATTTCGGCCAAGACCGGGCTGAACATCGACACCGTGCTGCAGGCGGTCATCGACTACATCCCGCCGCCGCCGGACAATCGCGACAAGCCGTTGCGGGCCCTCATCTTCGACTCCTGGTACGACAACTACCGGGGCGTCATCGCGCTGGTGCGGGTCGTCGACGGCGTGTTGCGCAAGGGCAGCAAGATCTACATGAAGGCCACCGAGCGTGCGTTCGACGTGCTCGAGGTCGGTGCGTTCTGTCCGGGGGCCCGCGAGCTGCCCGAGCTGATCTCGGGCGACGTCGGCTTCGTCGTCGCCAACATCAAGGAGGTCCGGCAGGCGCGCGTCGGCGACACGATCGTCGACTTCGACCGGCGGGCCGAGCTCGAGCCGCTCGCAGGCTTCAAAGACGTGCAGCCGGTCGTTTTCTCGGGGCTCTTCCCGGTCGTGCCGGCGGACTACGACCTGCTTCGGGACGCGCTCGAGAAGCTGCGACTCAACGACGCGGCCTTCTCCTTCGAGCCCGAGACCTCCGCCGCCCTCGGTTTCGGGTTCCGCTGCGGTTTCCTCGGGCTCTTGCACCTCGAGATCGTGCAGGAGCGCCTCGAGCGCGAGTTCGACATGGACCTCATCACCACGGCACCGACGGTGGTCTACGAGGTCACCGGAGCGGACGGTGTCGAGCTGAAGGTGGACAATCCGGCCCATCTCCCGGAGCCGGACGACATCGCGGAGATTCGCGAGCCGTACATCAAAGCGACGATTCACGTGCCGACGGAGTATTGCGGCCCCGTCTTGAAGTTGTGCGAGGAACGGCGCGGCGTTCAGACCGAGCTGACCTACTCCACGGCCAATCGCATGCTGATTCACTACGATCTCCCGTTGTCCGAGGTCGTCTTCGACTTCTTCGACCGCCTCAAGAGCGTCACGCGCGGTTACGGGTCGTTCGAATACGAGATGGCGGGCTACCGGGTCGGCAAGCTCGTGAAGCTCGACGTCAAACTCAACGGCGACAACGTCGACGCGCTCTCCGTCATCGTGCATCGCGACCGGGCCTACGACCGCGGCAAGGTGCTCTGCGAGAAGCTGCGGGGCGTCATCGAACGTCAGCAGTACGATGTCGCGATCCAGGCCGCCATCGGGGCGAAGATCATCTCCCGTGAAACGGTCAAGGCCCTGCGCAAGGACGTGACGGCGAAGTGTTACGGCGGCGATATCTCCCGCAAGCGCAAACTCCTCGAGAAGCAGAAGGCCGGCAAGCGGCGCATGAAGCAGGTCGGCAACGTGGAGATCCCGCAGGAGGCCTTCCTCGCCGTGCTGAAGGTCGATTGACGACATGGGACTCGGCGGCAATCGGCGACTCTCGGCCGCGAGGAAGCGCGCCCGCCCCGCGGTGCGACAGGCGGAAGACCTCCTCGTCCGCTTCGGCGCGCGGATCGATCCGGCAGCCAAGGGGGAGGTCGTCTCGGCGCTCGAAGGCGTGAAGACGGCCCTCGGCGCCGGCGACGTCGTCGCGATCTACGATGGCCTGAAGGCGCTCGAGGTCAAGGTCTCGGAACACCTCGGGAAGTATCGCAAGAGCGCGACGCGCGAGGTCGTCGAGTCGGTGGTGGTGGCCGTACTCATCGCGCTCGCGCTGCGTACGTTCGTCGTCGAGGCGTTCACCATCCCATCGGGCTCGATGATCCCCACGCTGGCGGTGGGGGACTTCCTCTTCGTCAACAAGCTCTCGTACGGGGTCCGCATCCCGTTCATCGACAAGATGGCGGTGCAGTGGGATGCGCCGGCGCAGGGGGACGTCATCGTGTTCGTCTTCCCCTGCGATGGCTCGGTCGACTACATCAAGCGCGTCGTGGCCTTGCCCGGGCAGAGCATCGACATCGCACAGGACGGCGTCGTCACGGTGGACGGCCAGGTGATGGGCGAGGTGCCCGTCGGGCCGATGAAGGACTACGCCGCGTTCGAACCGCGTCCCGAGGCCGATCCCTTCGGTGACCTGGGCGGTGGCCTCCATGCCTACGATGCGGTCCTCGGGCGCCAGGTCTTCCAGACGCTGCATCGGCGGGAGGCGCTCGGCGCGCCCTCGATCACCGAGTTTCTGGGCGCGCGCCCGGAGCAGACGTGGGAGAGTCGGCAACGCAAGCAGGTCTGCGGCACGGGGCCCGGAGGCCTCGCGCAGTCCCTCGACGCCGCGGCGCAGACGACGATCCGGTTGCCCTGGACGGTGCCCGAGGGGCACGTCTTCGTGATGGGCGACAACCGGGACAACTCCCTGGACTCGCGATTCTGGGGCTTCGTGCCCATGGGCAACATCAAGGGCAAGGCACTCTTCATCTGGCTCTCCTGGGACTCGGGTCGACCGTGGTCGAGGGCCTGGGAGAAGATTCGCTGGGGCCGCCTCGGCCAGGCCGTCCACCGTACCGTCGACTGATCCGGAGGCTTCATGACCGTCGCGCCGAACCGCCGCCTCGTCCTCGACGAAACCGCCGTTCGGCGGACCGTTCACCGGCTTGCACACGAGATCCTCGAGCGGGCCGGACCCCTGGAGACGCTCGCCCTCGTCGGCATCCGGACCCGGGGTCTGCCGCTCGCCCGGCGGATCGCGGAGGTTCTCCTGGCCGCACAGGCGCTCGGTGGTCGTCGCGTGCCGGTGGGGGCCCTGGACATTGCGCTCTACCGGGACGACGCCTTCGACGGGGGCTCGCGCGTCGCGGTCGGCGCCAGCCACCTGCCGTTCGACGTCGCGGACCGCACCATCGTGCTCGTCGATGACGTCCTCTACACGGGACGCACCATTCGCGCGGCGCTCGACGCCCTGATGGACTTCGGCCGTCCGCGGCGCATTAAGCTCGCCGTGCTCGTCGACCGCGGCCATCGCGAGCTGCCCATCCAGCCGGACTACGTCGGGCAGGTGCTCTCCACGGAGCCGGGGCAGTCCGTCAAGGTGCACCTGCCGGAGGTCGACGGCGGCGAAGCTCCGGACGCGGTCTATCTCCTCGATGCCCCGGAGCGTGGTCGATGAGCACCCAACGACGTCACCTCCTCGAGCTCGCGCCGCTGTCGGCGCACGAGATCACGGAGTTGCTCGATCTCGCCGAGTCGTTCCAGGACATCAGCCAGCGGCGCATCAAGAAGGTCCCGGCGCTCCGCGGCATGACCGTGGTGCTGCTCTTCCTCGAGGCTTCGACGCGGACGCGCACGTCCTTCGAGCTCGCCGCCAAGCGCCTGAGCGCGGATACCCTCAGCATCGCGGGGGGGACGAGCAGCGTCGTCAAGGGCGAGACGCTCCTCGATACGGCGCGAAATCTCGCGGCGATGTCGCCGGACATCATCGTCCTGCGCCACAAGCATTCGGGCGCGCCCCACCTTCTCGCCCGTTCGCTCGACGCGAGTATCGTCAACGCCGGCGATGGTGGGCACGAGCATCCGACCCAGGGCTTGCTCGACGCGCTGACGATCCGCCAGCACAAGAAGCGCATCGCCGGCCTCAAGGTCGCCATCATCGGCGACATCGCCCACAGCCGCGTCGCCAGATCCGGCATCGCCGCGCTCAGCAAGCTCGGCGCGGACGTCTGGGTCTGCGGTCCGCCGACCATGATGCCGCCCGGCGTCGAGTCGCTGGGGTGCCGAGCGACGTTCGATCGAACGACCGCGGTCCGCAACGCCGATGTCGTCATGATGCTGCGCATCCAGAAGGAGCGCATGACGGAGGAGCTGTTTCCGAGCGACCGGGAGTACAGCCAGCGGTACGGCCTCGACTCGGGCGTTCTGGCGCTGGCCCGGCCCGATGCCCTGGTCATGCACCCGGGCCCGATCAATCGAGGGGTCGAGCTCGCCCCGGAGGTCGCCGACGGGCCCGCCTCCATCATTCTGGACCAGGTCGCCAACGGAATCGCCGTCCGCATGGCGGTGCTCTACCACTGTGCCGGCGGGGGTGGGGGGGAGGCATGAGCGCACGGACGTTCATTGTCGGTGGTCGGCTGATCTGCCCCGCGACGGGGCGGGACGAGCCCGGCACGCTGATCCTGGCCGGACCGGTGGTCGAGGCCGTCGAGGCGCGCACCGTCGGAGTGCCCGAGGGGGCGCGCGTGATCGACGCCGCCGGGTGTGTCGTGACGCCCGGCTTCGTGGACCTGCACGCCCACTTCTGCGACCCGGGCGAGGAACACAAGGAAGACCTGGCGAGCGGCGGGCGTGCGGCCGTGCGGGGGGGCTTCACGTCGGTGGTGGTCGGCGCGCAGACCACGCCGACGAACGATACTCGCGCCGTCACCGAGATGATCGTTCGCCGCGCGGCCTCCCTCTCGGGCTGCCGAGTGCTGCCGATGGGGGCTCTCACGGTCGGCCGCGGCGGCCGTCGCCTGACGGAGATGTTCGACCTGCGCGAGGCCGGCGCCGTCTGCCTGGGGGACGGGGACCTCTCCGTCGCCGACGCCGGGCTTCTGCGTCGGGCCCTGGAGTACGCCCGTGCCATTGGACTCCCGGTCTTCGAGCACCCCGAGGACCGGAGTCTGGCCGGCGTCGGTGTCATGCACGAGGGCGTGGTCTCGACCCGGCTCGGGCTCAACGGTGTGCCCGCCGTCGCGGAGAGCGCGATCGTCGCCCGGGATCTCACGCTCTGCGCCGCCACCGGCGCTCGTCTGCATCTCGGCCCCATCAGCGCCGCGGAGAGCGTCGCGGCCATCCGGCGTGCAAAAGCGGACGGCCTCCCTGTGACCTGTGCGGTCACCGCCGCCCATCTGCACCTCACCGACGAGGCCGTCGCGGCGGCCTACAGCCCGCAGCTCCGCTCCCGCCCGCCGTTTCGGGCCGAGTCCGACCGCGAGGCCCTTCGGCAGGGTCTGGCCGACGGCACCATCGACGCCGTCACCAGCGGGCACCGGCCGCAGTCGCCCGTCGAAAAGGAGCTCGAGTTCGACCTGGCGGAGCCTGGGCTCGCGGGGCTCGGCAGCGCATTGGGGCTGACGCTGCGCCTCGTCGAGGAGGGCGGACTCCCGCTGATGCGGGCGCTGCAGGCCCTGAGCACCGGCCCGGCCCGGGTCATCGGGCGGGTGGCGGCGTTCACCGCGGGGTCGCCCGCCGACGTGGTGGTCTTCGATGCGGGTCGGCGAACGCGGCTGAGTCCCGGCGAGGCGCTCGGACGCGCGCGCAACACCCCCTTTCTGGGACAGGCCCTCCCGGGCGAAGTCCGTTACACCCTGGTCGGGGGCGAGCTTCGCCCGGCCCCCGCGGAGTCTGCGACGTGAGCGAACGTCCTGCCGCCGGCCTGCTGCTCGAGGACGGCACCTTTTTCGAAGGGGGAGCCTTCGGCGCGCGAGGGGAGACCTCCGGCGAGGTCGTCTTCAATACCTCTCTCACCGGGTACCAGGAGATTCTGACCGATCCGTCGTATCGCGCGCAGATCGTCACGATGACGTACCCCCACATCGGCAACTACGGCGTGAATCCGGCCGATGTCGAGAGCGCGGCGGTCCAGGCGGCCGGTCTCATCGTGCGCGAGGCCTGCGACGAGCCTTCGAACTGGCGGGCTTCGAGCTCCCTGGACGCATGGCTGAAACGGCACAAGGTCATCGGTTTGACCGGCATCGACACGCGGGCCCTCGTGCGGCACCTGCGCACGCGCGGCGCCATGCGCGGCGCGCTCGTCACGGGAGAGGTCGGTCGCGAACGGCTCCAGGCCATCCTCGCCCGCGAGCCCGCGATGGAAGGGCGCGATCTCGCCGCCGAGGTCAGCTGCCAGGAACCCTACGTCTGGACCGAAGGGCTGACCCGCCTGGCCGGCGAGGCGGCGCTGCGCCCACCGCCGCAACGGCCGCTGCGTCCGTACCGCGTGGCGGCCTACGACTTCGGCATCAAACGAAACATCCTGCGGCTGCTCGTCGATCAGGGCTGCGAGGTGACGGTCTTTCCCGCTCGCACGCCGGCCGAGGTCCTGCTCGCGCAGAACCCGGACGGCGTGTTCCTGAGCAACGGGCCCGGAGATCCCGCGGCCTGTGGCTACGCGGTTTCGAACATTCGCGCGCTCATCGGTCGCGTCCCGCTCTTCGGCATCTGCCTCGGTCACCAGCTGACGGCCCGGGCCCTCGGTGCATCGACCTACAAGCTCAAGTTCGGGCACCGGGGCGGCAATCAACCCGTCCGCGACAACACGACCGGACGCATCGAGATCACCAGCCAGAATCACGGGTTTGCGGTGGACGCCGACACGCTCCCGCCAGAGGTCGAGGTCACACACGTCAACCTCAACGATGGGACGAACGAAGGGCTCCGGCACCGCGAACATCCCTTGTTCACGGTGCAATACCACCCTGAAGCCAGCCCCGGTCCGCACGATGCAGGTTATCTCTTCGCACGCTTCCGGGCCTTGATGGACGCCCACCGATGAGAGCAGCGCACCGCGCCGCACTCGCCCTCGCGCTCTCGGGCTGCACGACGCACGGACCCGACCCCGTCCCGGCGGCGACGTCGGCGGGAACCAAGGGGGCGACGTCGGCCAAAACCACGGCGGCCTCGGCGCCCGGCTCGTCCGGTGTTGCATCCACGGGGGCCGTCGCCACGGGATTGCCGCCGTCCGACCGCGTGTTCTTTGCCGGGGGCCTCCTGCTCGGGGCCGACGGAACGAACTTGTGGGCCCGGACGCCCGGCGCCAGCGGGCGCGCGCTCTGGCAGACGGACGGGGAGGGGGTCGTTCACGTCGTGGCGCACGGCGATCTCGGCGATGGCCCGCGTCTCTACGTCGGGCGGGGGGTCGGCCGCGGCCACCTGCAGGCGCCGCTCGTCCTCGAGTCGATCGACCCGGCGACCGGCGCACGGACGGAGCTGTGGCGAAACGCCGGCGAGCGGAACGAACCGGTCACGCTCACCGTGGCCGACGTCGACGCCGATGGCAAGGTCGAGCTCGCGTTCGCCTACTACGCTTCGAAGTACATGGTCCGCACGCGGCATCTGCGGGCGGGCGGTCAATGGATGGCCGAGGGGCCCGAGGTGCGCATGGCCACCCTGCGACTCTGGGCGGACGTCGACGCGGACGGGCGGACCGACGAGGTCCTCGGGCGTGTCTATGGGGACGCGAAGGACGTGCCGGGCGACCTGCGGGTCGACCGGGGTCGCGGTCTCGAACCCATCGAAACCGAGAACGGCATCAAGAGCGCCGCGTTCACCGCGTTCGGACGGACGCCGCCGGCGCTGTACTTCTGCGATGGCTGGGTCGCCAACTACGGGCAGGCCGCCAAGGCCCGCTTGAAGAGGGCGAGGTACGTCGCCGGCAAACCGGTCGTCGAACGCCTCGGCGACTCCGCAGACGAGTTCACCTTCTTCGCGCTGACCGCGGCCGACCTCGACGGCGACGGGCGAACCGACCTCGTCGCGCAGGGCGACAAACGATTCACGCTCTTCTCCGAGGGGCCGGACGGTGCCGTGACCGTTCGCCGCGGCCCGGCGCTCGAACCGGTGCTCAATACGGCCATCGGGCCCGACGAACGCGGTCGGATGGTGGCGTACGTTCCGGCCCGCCCGAACACCCGCGTCTTGCCCCTCACATCGCCCTGACGACCGAAGGGTATCTTCGGACTCAGTGAGGTAATTGATTCTAAGTTTTCTGTCGTTTCCTTTTGCGAACATCGCGGCGGTCCCGTCCAGGCGCCGCATCTCCCCATCCGAAGGGGTGGGCACACAAAGGATTCGACGCCATGTCTCGAAGCATCCCGACGTTTTTCGCCCTCGCTGCCCTGTCCACCGCCGCCTGTGGCGAGGTCACCCCCGGTCTTCCGCAGACCTGGGCCGAAGCCGTGGAGCCCGACCTGCCGGGCGTTCTCGAGCCCGCCGTCGGCGAGGCGCAGCCCGAAACGGTCCCGTCGGCCAGCCCGTCGGTGACGTCCGTTCTGGCCAATCCCCCGGCCCCCCTCGGCGGGGTTGCCCCGACCGAACTCGGCTTCGAGACTTTCGAGTCGGTGACGCTCCCCGGGCGGTCGATCGCCAAGGCGCCACCCGCCGAGGCGCCCATCGAGACCGGCGCGCCCGCGCCGGGCCCGGGCTTCCGCGAGGGCGCGCTGTGCACCTTCACGGCAGCGCAGTTCGGCAGCGCCTGCACTCAGGACCCGTCGGGTGGGGCCTGCCTCCTCGGCGACCACTTCACGGAGCTCTTCGGAACCGAGGGCCTGGTCATCGGCGGCGTGAAGTCCGTTTCGTTCTCGGGTCCCGAGTCGGTTCGGCAGGCCCTTCCCGGGCGCTCGACGGAGGGGACCCTGACGGAGAGCCGTCGAGATCCGAGCGAAACGGAGCTCGGGTCCCTGGCCTCCGAGCTGGCCGCGTTGGCCATCAACGTGGCCGTTTCCGATGCAGGGTTCGGCGGGTCGGCCGACCTCGGCGCAGCGCGCCTGACCCATGGCATTGCGCGGGGCTGGGCGGTGGAGAGCGTCCTGCGGGCCGGCGAACGGCTCCTGGCGGGCGAGCCGCAGCCGTTCTCCGAGCTCGGGTACGGTGCAGACGAGATCGCCGTCGTGGTCGCCGACATCAATCGAGCAGCCCCCGGCTGCGCGGCGACCGGCCTGTTGACCCGCTGAGGTCCCTTGGGGCTTGCTTTCCGGCCCGAATTCGCCGACTCGTTCCTGGTGAAGATCGTCCTGGTTCATCCCCTGATTCCCCAGAACACGGGCAGTGTGGGTCGCCTCTGTGCGGCGACCCGGACGGAGCTCGTGCTCGTCGAGCCCCTCGGCTTCTCGCTCGACGACCGGTATCTCAAACGCGCCGGCCTCGACTACTGGCCCTGGATTCCACTGACCATCGCCCCGGATTGGCGCACGGCCTTGCCGCCCGGTTGTCGACCATGGCTGTTCACGGCGCATACGGATCGCTCCTTCTACGACGCGGACTATCGCCCGGATGACTTGCTGGTCTTCGGGCGCGAGACGACGGGGTTGCCGGCGGATCTGCTCGATGCGTTTCCGCGCGAGCAGCAACTCCGCATCCCTTTCGAGAATCAGAACGTGCGGAGCCTGAATCTCGCACAATGCGCCGCCGTGGCCTACTACGAGGCGCGCCGGCAAGTGATGCGGACGCCCCCTGGCTGACGGCGCCACGGTCGGCTCGGGCTTTGCCAGAAAGGACGTGACGTGGAGTCGATGGAAGCCCTCGCACGGGCGCGCGCCCTGTGGTCGCAGATCGAGCCGGAGATGGCCGGCGCCGACGCCGCCTGGGCGAGTGGAAACGCCGGGCGTGGCCGGGTCGGCGCTCGTCGGGCGGCCGGCATGGCGCTGGCGGCACGACTCGCGCTCGAGCCCCGTCCCGAGTATGGCACGTCGTTCATGCACCATCTCAACGCCCTGGCCGACGACTCGGGCGCCCCGCCCGCGCTGCGAGAAGCTGCCTGGCGGCTCTCGGCGCGGCCGATGCCCCCCCACGGGTTCGAGGTCGCTCCCGCCCCCGGGCTGACGCCGATGACCGATGCGCGGACGATCGTCGCCTGGGTCGCCACTGCTCGACCGGATCTCACCCTCTGAGCAGACCGGGGGCGCAATTCAGCGCGGTACGGTGAGGGTTTCCGGGCGCTTCGTGCGGTAGTTCGCGTCGAGATACTCGAGCATGTCGATCATGGCGCCTTCGAAGTCGGGGCCGCCCGGCGAGCCGTCCTTCGCGCTCGGGTGCTGCGTGTAGAACGCGCCCTTCTTGCAGTCGGCCTCGGAGTCCTGCCCGGGACTACCGAGGCAGCCCTCGTCTTCGAGATCGAGGCGCCCGTCGCGGTCGTTGTCGACCCCATCGCTGCAGAGCGTGACACCACCGCCCTCGGAGTGCCCCTCGCGGTTGTTGCCGCAATCGGGATCGGGCGGGCCGCAGACCGCGATCTCCTGGGAGCAGCACCAGCCGTTCTCGCAGCGGTAGGTGCCGACGCAGTCGTCGTCGGTCGAACACTCGCGCCGCAACGCCCCCTCGGCGCTGCTGTCGACCGTGCCGTCGCCGTCGTTGTCGATGCCGTCGTTGCACTGGAAAACCGCGGCCGCGCCGCAGAAGCCCTCGGGAAAGACCACGATGGACTTCTGCCAGAGGCCGCTCGCCATCTGCGCGGCGAGGATCGCGCCGGTGACGGGCAGATCTTCGGGGCCCTGTCCGTAGCCGTGGAGCACGAGCAGGACGGGGTAACGCACGCCGGCGTTGGCCGGGTCGCCGTATCCGGGCGGGAGGCTGATGCCGAAGCGGTACGTCTTGCCGAAACGCCGCGAGTCGAAGAACACGACGCCGTCCTCCCGGTTGAACGCGCCCTCGATCTTCGAGTAGTCGCCCCCGGGCCAGCGATTGTGGACCCACTCGAACATGCTCATGAACCGGTTGAGCGCCTGGACGACCGTGCCGACGTGGGCGCCGTCGCCCTGCGAGACGTCGAAGGCGTCGGCGTCCGGGTTGCCGTAGGAGAGAAAGATGCTCTGCCCTCGGCGGCCGAAGGCGTCCTTGTGGCGTGCGTTGGGAAAGAACGCTGCGCCGTCGTCCACGAGCCCCTGAAACAACTTAGGGAAGTCGTTATAGATGCGGACGTTCTGGCCAGCCCCCTGGAGGTGGCCGCTGAAATGCGCCGTATCGATGGAGAAGTTGAAGAGATCACGGACGCCGCCATCCGCCCAGATCCGCAGGCGCTCGCGGTCCTCGACGGGCAGATCACGAAACAGGAAGCCCGGGTTGCGCTCGAGATATCGAGCGACGTTCGGGTTGTAGTCGAAGCGTCCGTTGCCCTCGCCGTGGTCGTACCCGCCGTCCTCGAACTGCGGCGTACCGGCAACCCCGTCGAGTCCGAGGTCGTCGTAGGCTTCGGCCTGGCCCATCCCGCAGTCGTCGTAGACGAAGTTGGCCTCCGTCCCGTTCGGATTGCGATACCAGTCGTAGTCGTCACCGTGCGGATCGGGGTTCGTCTCCGGGTCATAGCCGGGCTCGTCGGGGCTCGCGACCGCGTCGCAACCGTGATCGCGATAGGGCTCGTACATGTTCCGGATGACGGGTTCGTGCAGGTCTCGGCGGCCATTGCCATCGACGTCGACGGCGTAGGCGACCTCGAGGGGCACGGCGTTCGGGCGCTCGCCGCTGAGCACACCCCGCGGGTCACCGTCCTCGCCGTCGCAGAAGGCGATGACCGGGTACTCGCCCCGCGGGTTGTACTCGTCGTCGAAGAACGTGCCGGGCGGCAGGGTACGCGGCGGGGTGACCTGGCAGTCGTCTCCCCGGCACTCCGCGGAGCAGCGCGTGCCCCAGTCGAGCAGCAGATCCTCCGCCGGCGTGCCCGGGGGCAGGTAGGGGCTCTCCGGGTTGTAGAGCAGCAGGTTTCCGTACGCGTACGCGAGGTCCTGGAAGATCTTGACGTACTCGCTGCGGTCGAAGTTGCCGCCGGCCCCTTCGCTGTCGTCGTAGTACCAGTAGAGGTAGTCGCTCGCGTGCTCGAGCGGATTCGTCGGGGCGGGGAGCCCGCACCAGCTCCCGATGCCGTCCCCCTCGCCGTCGCGGCAGAACCCGCCCATGAGGCGGTTGCGAATGTAATGCAGCATGTAGGCCTGATCCGTGAGGCCACCGAGCGGGATCAGGTAGTCGAAGTACTGCGGGTATTTCATGCCCAGGTACGCCGCGCCGCCGGAGCCCATGCTGACGCCACCGATGGCCTTGTACGTGAACCGCCGCTGTACCGGTTCGCCGGCGTCGTTGGCATAACCGATCTGGAACGTACCGAACGCCGGCGTCTCGAACGAGAAGGTGCCCGCGCGCAGGTCGTGGACGAGGTCCATCACCGGCGGCTCGGCGACGTAGCCGTAGTTCGAGGGCTTCCAGAACAGGCGAAGGTGGCGGTCCTCGACCCGGTCCGGCTTGTCCGGCGCGCTGAAGACGAGCGTCACGCGCGCCCGGCGGCCGAGTTTCGCGGCGGGCGAGGCCGTGATCTGGAGGGCGGGGCCGAGGGGGGTGAAACCATCGCGTACGATGGCGTCGGCGCAGGCGATCATCAGCGTCGCATCGACGTCGAGCGCGTCGGCGGGGACGTCGACGGCCGCGCCCACGAAGCTGCCGGCGTCCACCCCGGCCTCGACACGGCCGCCGCCCGCATGGGTTGCCGCGCCGGTCGCGGGCGTCCCACAGGCCGCCGGACGCTCCACGGGTGGCCCGAGATCGGGTTCGAGCATCGAGTCGGGCACCGGGGGGGCAGCGTCGGCCGGTGGGAGACCCAGATCGAGATTCGCGGCGGCGTCGTCGACCGGGACGGCGACGTCCATCGGGGCGGCGGCATCGGCCTGCGGCGGTTGTTCGTCGGCATCGGCTTCGGGGGTCTCCGGCGAGACCCAGCGCGTCGTCGAGCGCTCATCGGGGACGAGACAGCCGGGCAGGGCGATCGCCGCGCAGAGAGCGGCCAGGGGCAACGGCCGGGGCCGATTGGGGATCATAGGCGTCGTGCTCCGCAGACGGGGGCGGGAGGGGGACTCTCAGGGTCGGCGCGTAGTATCGGCGCGCCGGCGGTGGTCGACAAGGACCACGCCTGATAGTGTGCGCCGCCATGGACGTCACCGTGCTCTACTTCGCCGCGGCCCGGGAGCGGGCGGGCACCTCGCGGGAGGCCATCAGCCTGCCCGACGACGCGACGCTCGAAACCCTCCGGGCCCACCTCGCCGAGCGGCACCCAGACCTCGGCCCCCTGTTCCGGCACGTGCGCTGGGCGCGCAACGAGCGCTTCGAACGCGACTTCGGTCGACCGCTCGCGCCCGGCGATGTCGTCGCCCTGATCCCGCCCGTCGCCGGGGGGGCGCC
Organism: Myxococcota bacterium; assembly: GCA_023150895.1. Taxonomy (GTDB): domain Bacteria; phylum Myxococcota_A; class Bradymonadia; order UBA7976; family UBA1532; genus CAINDO01. The sequence continues at coordinate 13,911 of JAKLJY010000057.1, forward strand.
GCGGGTGGTCCTGACGTTCGAGCGACTCGACGCCCGCGCCGTCGAGGCGTCCGTCGCGGCACCGGATCGCGGCGGTCTGGTGACCTTCACGGGCATGGTCCGGGACCACACCGGCCCCCACGGCGTCGTCCGGCTCGAATACGAGGCTTACGAAGCCATGGCCGTCCGGGTCCTCGAGGAGATCGCCGACGAGGTCGGCGTGCGCTGGCCCGGGGCGCGCCTTGCGATCCACCACCGTCTCGGGACGTTGGAGGTCGGCGAGGCCGCCGTCGTCATCGCCGTGAGCACCCCACACCGCGCCGAGGCGTTTGCCGCGTGTGCCTACACGATCGATCGGCTGAAAGAGGACGCGCCCATCTTCAAGCGCGAGGTCAGGACCGACGGGTCGGTTTGGGTCGGCCTGGGTCCTTGACGACGTCCTTGATCCGCTCGCGGGCCGTCCGCCCGAGCTGACCGACGGCCACGCCGATCGCCGGGCCGGCCAGGATCGCCTCGACGGCCGCCGAGATGGCCTCCGGGGTCACTGCGTCGAGACGGGCGAGGCGTTCGTCGACGCTCGCCGGCTCGGCCGGATACAGGCGCTGCGCGGCGACGAGCAAGACGCGTCCCTCGGCACGCTCGAGCGTCGAACGCAAGTGAAAGCGGGCGCGGAACCGCATGCGCGCGAGCTCGTCGCCCCGCGGGGGATCGTCGACGAGCGACCAGAGAAGGCCGCGGGCTTCGGCGAAGAACGTCGGGACTTTCGCTGCGCTGACCTGAGCACCGATTTCGAACGCGCCGACATCCGGGTACCGCTCCCACTGCGCCCACTGGTCGTATGCGAGGCCGAGCTCACTGCCCAGCCGCCGATGGAGCCGGCTGGCGAGTCCGTCGTCGAGGCACATCCGCGCCATGGCGAGGGCCGGTGCGTGGGCGTCGCCGGCGCCGGGCGTTCCGTAGACGAGCCGACAATCGACCTGACTGCGCGCGTCGTCGACGTGAACGAGCCCCGAGCGAAGGGCGGACGAGACCGGCGGGACGGGGACCTCCGGACCGGGGGTGAAGCCTTCGAACGCCGCCCGGGTCCAGGCCAGGAGCGACTCGACGGGGTGCGGCCCGGCGACCGAGACGACGACGTTGCCGGCCACGTAGTGCGTGCCGTGGTGGCGTCGAAGGTCCTCCACGGTGAAGCGCTCGAGGTTCCGGGTCGTGCCGACGACGCTCTGGCCCAAAGGCGAGTCGGGCCAGAGGGCATTCCGGGACAGCGTATCGGCGTCGATCAGGCGGCCGCGCTCGTCGACCTCGTCGAGCGCTTCCTCGAGGATGATGGACCGCTCCGATTCGATCTCGTGAAACGCGGGCGTGCCGAGAACCCCCGCAAGCAGACCGATGGCGTCCGCCGCGTACTCCGGGCTGACCTGGTGCTCGAAGTGCGTCGTGTCCCGCGAGGTGTAGGCGTCGAGCGCCGTGCCCATCCGCTCCGCGGCCTCGTTCACGGCATGCGCGTCCGGGTGGCTCGCGCAGCCCTGGAAGACCATGTGCTCCAGAAAGTGGCTCAGCCCGGCGTCCCGCGGGGTTTCGTACCGCGCTCCCACACGGACGTCGGCGGCGACGAGCGTCGTCGTGGCCTCGGGCATGGGCAGCGCGATCAGGCATAGACCGCTCGGCAGCACTTCGACGGCATGGGGCAGCGGCGGGAGAGGCAGGAGGGAAGGCGTCGGCATGCCGCGAGGATGCGTCCGGATCTCCGGATTTGACAAGGGGGGTGACATGTATGAAATTTGACCTACATTGTGCGGAGAGATGATGAAAAGTCGGTCTCTCTGGGCTAATGTCTCGAATCAACCCACGATGGAGGAGTTCACATGAAGACGCTGGCGATTCTCGGCGGGGCGGGGGCGATCACGGCGGCGGTGGCGGGCGGGCCGGCGGCCATGGTCATCGGGAATCTCGCCGCGCTCTCCGTGACGACGGCGCTCTTCCTCACGACGCTGAACCTGCAGAAGACCCGCTGAGCGGGCGCGTATGCGTTGAATCGGCGGCGGGGGTTCGTTAGGGTGCGCCCCTCTCGAGGGAGCCCATGTTCGACGACGCGCCGCTGGTCTTTCAGGCCACCCTGGCCGATGTGCCGGGGGCCTACAATCTGCAGGACGTCGAGCAGATGCGGATCGTGCTCAACGGCACCTCCGTCATCGACTGGCGTCGGCTGGCGTTCACGCGCCACGACCAGATCGACGACTTCCTGCGGGTCAGCGGCTTCGAGCTCTCCGATCCGACGGATCGACTCCAACTCGACAGCGTGCACCGGCGCGCGCTCGACTACCTCACGCGCAACTTCGGCTTGAAGCTGCACTCGGGGGTCGTCGACCTCGATGACCCCCGCGACCTCTTCCTCCTCGCCAGCCAGCCCGGGCCGGCGCAGCGGGACGCCTGCCGGGTGCTCAAGGTGATGCACGTCATCCACCATGTCGACGGGCGCGAGCTGCTCTTCCGCATGCCCATCGCGTTGTCGGAGCTCTTCCATCGGGTCGAGCAGCGCGTCTTCCGGGCGCTCGACGGCATGAAGGCCAACGGCGTCCGGATCGCCGAGTTCAGCGGGAGCCGCAAGACGGCGGACTCCATCCTGACCAAGCTGCTCGCCCGGCGCGACAGCCTCGCGGCCGAGGTCCACGACAAGCTGCGCTTCCGAGTGGTGACCGAGGCGCTCTCGGATGCCTTTGGGGCGCTGGTCTACCTCAGCAGCCACTTGTTTCCGTTCAACTACGTCGTCCCCGGCGCCTCGCGGAACGACCTCGTCGACTTTCGTCGCACGCTCGAGGGCGATCCCGGCCTGAGTGCGCTCGTCGACCTCCTCCACCTTCCGGTCGACTTCGAAGAGAAGCTCGAGCGCGCCCACCAGAACATCTTCAGCGCCGCCGGCTTCAAGATGATCAACTTCGTGGTCGACATCCCGGTGCGGGTCGACGACCTCGTCGAGGACATGCCCGGGTACCGGCCGGAGTGGGGGCGGGTGGTCTTCTGCCTCGTCGAGTTTCAGCTCATGGACCGGCAGACGGACGAGAACAACAACACCGGCGACAACCGGCACAGCCTGTACAAGGCACGCCAGCACGTTCGTGTGCTCGAGCGCCTGAACGGCAGTTCCGGGCCGTGACGGTCTCAGCGCTCCGGGCGGCCTGGCAGGCGGAGCGGCGGGCGGCGCGACGGGTGGCGTGGGCGTTGCGTCTGTCGGCCATCGCGTTCGCCATCGCCTATCTCGCCACGGTGACGATCTTGCGGCGGCTGGACCCGTTCTTTCTGTTGCTGACGGCCGGAACGCTGATCTCGGGCGCGAGCCAGTTCGTTTTGATCGAGCGCTATCGCGTGCCGGCGTTCATCGCGCGCCTCGCCGCGACCGGGGCGGCCATCCCATCGGCGGACCGGGCCGCAGCCGCGGCGCTCTGGCCCGAGGTGCGCGCCGTCGCCGGACGGGAGCTCGCGGCGCTGGCCCCGCGCCTCCTGAACGCCGACGAGATCGCGGCGCTGGAACTCGACGACGTCCTGGCCTGGGTCGCGGCCGCCAAACGGCCCGATTGGGCCGCCCGCGCACGGGTCTTCACGCCGGTCCTCGTGCTCGTTCTGGCGGGCATCGCCGCCGCGGCGGCACTGCGGCTGGGCGCCGGCGCCTGAACGACGCCCCCGGGGGCTCAGAACTGGTAGAAGAGCCCGCCGACCGCCTGGATGACGCTGTGCGCCTGGGATGCGTTCTTGCCGCCCGCTGCCGTCGACCCGGTGTCGGTGCCGCCGGCGGTCTCGTCCATCATGTCGGCCGGCATCTCGCCCTCGGCCGGCGTCTGCGCCGAGGACGTCGACGCGGTGGCCACCTGCTTCGTCTCGTCGAGGGGGTCCGTGAAGCTGCGGGAGTAGCCGACGCCGGCAAACACGCCGAACGAGTCGGTGACGTCGAACTCGGCGCCGAGCTGCGCCTTGAAACCCGCGTCGAAGGTGCTCGCGCCGGGGACCTCGGCCGTCTTGTTGAAGTTGCAGGTCTCGCTCAACTGGCCGGAGGCGTCGCCCGGGCAGACTTCGGGTGCGTTGAAGGTGGTGTCGATGGTCGTCGACCGTTCGGAGCCGGCCAGGATGCCGACGTAGAGGCCCGCGCTCAGGTACGGCCGGATGCTGCCGGCGGGGTAGTTGAGCCGAATGCCGATGGGAATCTCGATGTACGAGAACGTGTCGTCGACCGTGACGACCTGGGTCTGGGTCGGCAGTTTGCTCTCGACCTCCGTCGAGTAGCCCTTGGTCGAATACCCGAGGCCGAACTCGACGTCCGCAAAGCTCGCGAGGTTGTAGAGCACCAGCAGACCGACGTTGAAGCCGGCGTTCATGTTCGTCTCGACACCGTCGACGCCGCCGAGCGACTCGCCCCCGATGTTGGCGAAGTTACCGCCACCGGTGAGGCCGATCGTCCACTGGTACTCTTCTTCTTCCTCGTCGTTCTTCTTCGTCTCGCCGCGCTTCTTGGAGACCTTCTTCTTGGGCTGCGCGGTCTTGGCGGCGGGCTTCGACGCGGGCTTCGGGGCGGGTTTCGCCTCCGGTTTGGGCTTGGCGGCGGGGGCGGCCTCACCGACGCAGGGCACAGCGAGGCCGACGGCCGCAGTCAGAACGGAGAGAAGCGAGGCGTGACGCATCATGGACTTCCTTCGGGCGGTCGACGACCGGGGCGGGCCGGGCCGTTCAGCGCCCCTTCGGCTGGAGTTTCGGTTCGATCTGCAAATCGCGTTTTTCGCCGAAGCGCACGCGTTCTTCAAACGTCTGGTACCCAGGACGCTCGACGCGGACCGCATATTCTCGGGTGACGTCGAGGTCGGCGATGGTCTGTGGCGTCCGTCCGCGGCGCTCCCCGTCGACGAGAACGTCGCCGGGCGGGTCGCTGTCGATGAAGAGCGAGCCCTTCGTCGGGAGGAGCGTGACGAGGTGCGTCCGGGAAACGCCGGGGTCGGCCTTGACGCTCTCGCGGTAGGGCAGGTAGCCGTCCCGCGTGGCCGTGACCTGAACGGCGCGGCCGGAGGGGATACTCAGGTAGCTGGCGAGCTCCGCCGGCGTGACCGTGTGACCATCGACGGTGACCGTGGCGTCGGGCGGGGCGACGACGAAGAGCACCCGCGCCGGCACGGCCTTGACGGGCTGCAGGACGACCTGCTTCTCGGCGACCTCGTCCGTCCGCAGCGTGATCTGTCCCACCCAGGGCTCGTACCCCGACCGCTCGACCCGCAGCGCGTGGCTCCCCACCGCGAGATCCTTCTGCACGAACGGGCTGCGTCCGGCGACGACCTGATTGTCGACGTAGATGGTGACCTCGTCGGGGGGCTGGACACGGATGACGAGCCCGGCCGTCTCGGTGCCCGCTTTCTGGGCGTCGAGCGCCCGGTAGGCGAGGACCCCGCCCGCGCCCGCGAGGAGAACGAGCAGCACGGCGATGACGACGTCGCGGCGGGTCGTGCCCCCCGGACGCATGGGGAGCCCGGGCAGCGTCGGGCGCGAGACGGGCGCGGCGGCCGCTTCGGGCGGCGCGGCGGGCACCGCCGGCACGTTCTCCGTCGCCCGCGTGTGGCGCGGGCTCGGGCGCGGCGGCGCGGCGACGAGCTCCTCGATGGGCTCCCAGAGCGACGTCTCTTCTTCTTCTTCGATGTCGAGGGACGAGCCCGGACCGGGCAGACCAAGCGCCGGATCGTCGACCTTGGTGGCGTCCACCTCCACGCTGTCGTCCGGTGAGCCCGTGCCGTCGATCTCGGCGTAGATTTCGTGCCGCGCCTTCTCCTTGGCGATGTCGGCCGCGAAGTGCTCGACCATCCAGTCACCGAGGGCCTGCGCCGCGAACGGCTTGCCGAGCTGGTGACCGAGCATGTTCAGCTCGTCGGCCATGTCGGAGGCCCAGGCGTAGCGCTCGTCGGGGTCCCGGGTCAGCGCTCGGAAAAGAATCGCGTCGAGCTCCGGCGGGACCTCGGGGTTGGTGACGCTCGCCGCCTGGACCTCAGCGTTGCGGACCATCTCGAGCGTGGCGAAGTCGCTGTCACCGAGAAAGAGGCGTTTGCCCGTCAGCAGCTCGTGAACCACGGTGCCGATCGCAAAGATGTCGGAGCGGTGGTCGATCTCGCGGGTCCCCTCGATCTGCTCGGGGGACATGTAGCCGAATTTGCCCTTGAGGACGCCGGCCTGCGTTTCCTGGTAGTTGCGGGTGCGGGCCTTGGCGATGCCGAAGTCGATGATCTTCACGCCGCCGTCGTAGGACACGATCACGTTCTGCGGCGAGATGTCCCGATGAACGATGCCGAGCGGTTCGCCGTCCGGGCCCCGGCGCCGGTGCGCGTAGTCGAGGCCCTCGCACATGCGTGCGGCGATGTAGGTCACCAGATGGACCGGCATCCGCACCCGCGTGCGCCGGAAGTAGTTGTGCAGCGACAGGAGGTCCTTGCCGCTGATGTACTCCATGGCGATGAAGTGGTCGTTGCCTTCTCGGCCGAGGTCGAAGATCTGGCAGATGTTGGCGTGGGTCAGCTGGACCGACGTTTTCGCCTCGTTGACGAACATGTCGACGAAGTGGGCGTCCTCGGCGAGCTGCGGCAGGATCTTCTTGATCGCGATGATCTTGGCGAAGCCCTTCACCCCGAAGGACTTGGCCTTGAAGACCTCGGCCATGCCGCCCACGCTGATGCGTTCGAGCAGAATGTATTTTCCGAACGGCACCGGCTGCTGCACCGAAGGCTCCCCCACACCGGACGTCGGGCCCGGGGACGTCTACCCGAGCCGAGCCCGCAGCATAAACTGACCCACCCGTCACGCCCACAATCTTGCGCGCCGAAAGAACGGATGAAGGCCCACAGGAGACGACCCCGTGTTCGACGCCGCCAACCCACCCCGCATCCTGTACGTGGACGACGAGCCGTTCGTCTTGAACGCGTTTCGCCGGATCGTCCGACTGTCGGGCTTCGAGCCGGTGACGGTTTCGTCCCCGGAAGAGGCCCTGGCCTGGTTGGCGGCACATCCCGGCGAAGTCGAGGTGGTCTGCAGCGACTACCGCATGCCGGGCATGACCGGGCTCGAAATGCTCAGCCAGGTGCCGGCGCTGGCGCCGGGCGCGCTGCGCATCCTGATTACGGCGCACCATGACTTCGAGGTGGCCGTCGACGCGTTCCAGGTCGGCATCTACCGCCTCATCCCGAAGCCGTGGAAGCGCGAGCTGTTGATCGGCACGCTGACGGAGGCCGTCCAGAGCGTGCGGCTCGCCCGCGAAAACGAACGTCTGCACCGCCTGGTCGAGAAGCACGCCGCGGAGCTCGCCGAGCTCAACGGGTCCCTCGACCGTAAGCTCGCGCAGCGCACGGAGCAGGTCATCGGCAGTCTCATCACATGCCTCGACTACCGCGACGAAGAGACGATGGCGCACAGCAAACGCGTCAGCCTGTTCACCCGCCGGATCGCCGAGAGCATGGGCATCGACGATCCGGACCTCACGGACATCGAGTGGGGCGCGATGCTCCACGACGTCGGCAAGATCGGCGTGCCGGACCGCATCCTCCTCAAGCCCGGTCGGCTGACGCCGGAGGAGTGGGTGATCATGCGGCGCCACGCCAACATCGGTTACCACATGCTCGCCAAGATCGACTTCCTGGCGAAGGCCGCCCGGGTGGTCGGCGACCACCACGAGCGCTGGGACGGGAGCGGTTATCCGAAGGGCGTCGTCGGGGAGGACATCTACCTCGGGGCGCGCATCTTCGCGGTCGCGGACACCTTCGACGCCATCACGAGCGACCGCCCCTATCGCAAGGCGCAATCGGACGAGGCGGCGCGTCAGGAGATCGTGCGCGTGTCCGGGACGCAGCTCGATCCGCGCTGCGTGGCGGCGTTCCTGAACATCGACGAGTCGCACTGGCAGCTCATCCGCGAAGAGGCGAGGGCGTGGGCGGCGGCACAGACGACCACCGAGGACGCGCAGCCGGTCGCCAAGTCCGATTACCTGGTGGCGATCTGACGTCCCCGCGCAACGGGACGGGCGCGGGAAATCTGGCCGACCCCGGGACGGCCTGCTAGAACCGGCACCATGCCGATGCAACTGGCCACCGTCCGCGATTCCCAGTCCGCCGAGTACGTCAAAGCGCTGGCACTGCGGGAAAAGAGCCCGGCCCGGGCGCTCGACCTCTGGCAGGCCGCGCTGGGACTCGACCCCGACTCCGTGACGCTGCTCGGACACGAGGCCCTGACCCTGCTCGACCTCGGTCGGCGCGCCGAAGTGGTCGAGCGGCTCGCGCAGGCGCTGCCCGCGCACCCGCGCCATCCCCACCTTCTGAACCTTTTCGGCGTCGCACTGTTCGAGCTCGGACACGCCCGGGACGCGCTGCGCATCTTCGAGCACCTCGCGAAGATCGACCCGGACTACCCGCCCCTTTCGGGCAGCATTGCGAACGCCCGTGGGCGCCTCGACGCCTCGCGCCCCGCGAGTGCCCTCGTCCGGGACGCCATCGACCGCACGCTCGCCAACGCGGCGACGCGGCCGGCGCCGCGGCTCGCCTGCTGCATGATCGCCAAGAACGAGGCCGAGTTCATCGTCGGCGCGATCGAGTCCGTGAAGGGACTCGCCGACGAGATCATCGTCGTCGACACCGGCTCGACGGACGACACCGTGGCGCTCGCACGCGCCGCCGGCGCCCGGGTCGAGTTCTTCCCCTGGGTCGGTGACTTCTCGGCGGCCCGAAACGCGTCGATCGCCTACGCCACGGCGGACTGGATCCTGTGCCTCGACGCCGACGAACGGCTGCAGAAGGGGTCGTTCTCGGCCGTTCGGGCGGTGATGGAAGAAGGGGGCGATCCCCACCGAGTCGTCTGCGTCCGCATCCTGAACTACACCCGCGAGGGCAAGTTCATGAGCGACGGCTTCAGCGGACGCCTCTTCCAGAACGTGCCCACGATGCGCTTCTTCGGGCGAGTGCACGAGGAGGTCGGCGGTGATCGCAGCGACGTCTCGACCGACTACCGGCTCGACGTGACGTTCGACCACTACGGCGCCGACCCCGGCGTCATGCGGGAGAAAGCCAAGGACGCCCGCAACATCGAGCTTCTGGAAGCTCGGCTCAAGGAGAAGCCCGACGACCTGCTGACGTGGTTCTACCTCGGGTCGCAGCACGGCATTGGCGGTCGCTCCGACGCCGCGACCCGCGCTTTCGGCCGCGTCGTCGATCTCTTCGAGCGCAACCCCGCGGCCTACGGCATGGTGATTCGAAACCTGCCGGTCCCGTTCAGCTACGTCGGGCACGTCCGGGGGCTCATCGAGGCCAACCGGGCGGCGCAAGCGCTCGAGGTCGGCAACCGCGGTCTCGCGCGTTTCCCGGACAATCCGGATCTCTGGTATCACACTGCATTTGCGTACATTCAGCTTCACAACTACGCCGATGCGCGGCGGTACCTCGAGAAGGCGCTCGAGGTCGAGCCGACCGGGTACGCCGTCATCGGGATGCGCAACCACAGCATCAAGGCCTGGCGAGCCGAGAAGCTCCTGGCCGATCTGGCCTATGAAGAAGGCGAGAGCCGGCGCGCCTATGACCTGTACCTGAAGGTGGCCGACCGCCTGCCCGAAGGACACGAGGACCGTGTCGCGACCGCCGCGCGCCTCGTCGAACTCTCGTGCGAGCACAAGGACTGGTCCAACGTCCGTCGGTTGACGGAGGCGTACCTGAAGCTGCGGCCGACCGAGTACGGCGTCGGTCTCCAGGTCGCGCGGCTGCTGAGGGACCAGCAAGGTCTTCAGGCGTGTTACGACCTGCTCGTCGGGCTGGTCGATGCGGTGCCCGCGCTCGCGAACGAGGCCGACATCGTGCTCGCCATCGGCCAGGTGGCCGAAGAGGCCGGTGAGGACCAGGAGGCCCTCCGGTGGTACGAGCGGGTCATGGAACTCGGCGCGGCCACGCCGCCCTTCCTGACGAACCTCGCCCAGCTTCTCATTCGGAATGGCATGACGGACGCCGCGGCCGAGGTTCTCCGCGCCGTGAGAGCACAGATCACGCGCCCCGACCGGGGCTGACGCACGGGTGGTTCGGCCCGGGCAAACGGGCTACCCTCTTGCGCCGAGTCCGCACGTACCCACATATTGCGGCTCGCTCACAGGGAGTGACAGATGTCGATCCTCGAACGCCTCGCCGAGAACCACCCGCAGACCCCGGCGGCCGCTCGGCTCAAGGCCGCGCTGCTCTTCCACGGCGTCGCCTACGACCCCTGCCTCGGCCGTGCCGGCGAGTGGGCGTTCCCGAGCCACATGCCGTTCGTCTTGCAGCCGGGTGAGCCCCTGCACGAGGGGCAGAACAAGTTCTACACACCGCAGCTCGTCCGGTTTCCGGACGACACGCAGGTCCGCCTTCGCATCAAGCGCGACAGTCGCTTCCGGATCGTCGACGGTGACGCGCCGCGACAGTTCACGCTGCTCGAAGACGGCCGGCCGGTCACATCGTTGACGTTCGAGCCGAAGCTGCCCTGGGCCGAGGCGCTGACGCACGACGGCACCCCGATGCGCTCGAGCGGCCTCGTCCAGCACGGCGACATGCTGGTGCTCAACGTCGCCCCCGGGTGCGAGTACTTCGTCGTTCCCAAGGTCGGCCTGGCCGGCAAGACGGACAACCTGAGCTGCACGTTCTGTCTGTACGGTGTCCCTGATCAGCGCATGGACGCGCTCGGCCAGCGCCTCTACGAGGCCGAATTGCCGCAGCGCACCCTCGATCGCGTCGCCGAAGCCTGCCAGCACCCCGAGACGCACTCGCGCCACCTGTACCTGGTCGGTGGCAGCATGCTCGACATGGCGGCGGAGGGTGAGCGGTACCTGCAAATCGCCCGCAGCCTCGCCGAGCGAGGCCTCACGGAGCGCTACTACGTCGCGTGTGGATCGGGCGCCATCGAGCGCCGCCACATGGTCGCCATGAAGGACGCCGGCGTTCGGGGCGCCTGCTTCAACCTCGAGGTCTGGGATCCGGCGCAGTTCGCCCGGATCTGCCCGGGCAAGCACAAGACGGTCGGTCGGGACCGCTGGCTGGCCGCCCTGGAAGAGGCCGTCGACGTTTTCGGTCCCGGGAATGTCATGTCGGCCTTCGTCGGCGGGGCGGAACTCGAGGGCGAGGGGGCGTTCGAAGACCCCGAGGCCGCCCTCGAAAGCAACCTCGCAGGCGCCGAGTACCTGATTCCGCGAGGCATCGTGCCGACCTGGTCCATCTTCTGGAAGGTCACCGGCAAGGCACGCGGCGAAGAGTCCTTCTACACGCTCGATCTCTTCCTGCGCCTCAACGAGGCCACGGCGGCCATTCGGGCCCGGACGGGCCGCTTCACCAATCCCGAGTTCTTCTGCCGTCGCTGCGCGTACATGGAGATGGAACCGGATTTCGACTTCGCGCGCGCAATGTAATCTTCTTTATTTTGTTGCGTTTCGTTATCTTGGTCGGGTGGCCGGCGTGAACGCAGCAATCCGGGGGAACCCATGCAGGTGACCAACAGTCAGACCAGAGCGACGGTGATGACCACGGGGCAGGTCGCCCGGGTGTTCAGCGTGAACATCAACACGGTCATCAAGTGGTTCGACGAGGGCAAGCTCGCCGGGTTCCGCCTCCCGCGCTCCAACGAGCGCCGCATCTACCGGGAGAGCGTCCTGACGTTCATGAAGGAGCACGGCATTGCCGACGAGCTCCTGCGCAACTTCGAGGACACCCACAAGGCCCGCCGCAAAGGCCGCAAGCCGGGGAGCGCAAGCGCGGGCGCCGGCACCTCGGCGGCCGCGTCGGGGGCCGAGCTGCGGATCTTCCCCCGGAAACCCGTCGAGCTGCGGGCGCACATCCAGAGCGGCCTCGAGGCCGAGGACACGCCCGTCGTCGTCCGCAACCTCAGCCTCGGTGGCGCCTTCGTGACCGGGTTCTCGTCCTCGCGACGTCTCATCCCGGAAGAATTCCGCCTGATCGTCGACGGGACCGACGGCGCGCCCCACCTCGACACGACCTGCGAGGTCGTTCACGTCCGCCGGACCGACGACCAGGGGCTCACGCTCGGCTGTCGGTTCACTCGGGTCGATCCCCGCACCCTCCAGAGCTACCTCGCGTCGATCTGAGCCCCGGTCGACGTCGCCCCAAGGCGCTTGCGGCGCCCTCCAGGTCTTGCCATGCCCGCCCAGCTCATCGATGGAAAAGCCGTCGCCGCCCTCGTCCGCGCGGAGGTGTCCGAGCGCGTTCGCCGTCTCGTCGCGCGGGGCCGCGCCCCGGGTCTGACCGTCGTCCTCGCCGGCGACGACCCGGCCTCCGCGACGTACGTCCGCAACAAGGAGAAGGCGGCCCGGGAGTGCGGCATCCGCGGTGAGACGCTCCGGTTCCCTGCGGACGTCGACGCAGCCACGCTCGAGGCGGCGCTCGACCGTCTCAACGCCGATCCCGAGGTCGACGGCATCCTCGTTCAACTCCCGCTTCCCCCGGGGATCTCTGCCGAGGATGCGCGCCGACTCCAGCGCCGCATCGCGCCCGAGAAGGATGTCGACGGCTTCCTGCCGCAGAGCCAGGGCCTGCTGATGCTCGGGGAGCCCGGCTTCGTCCCGTGCACACCCGCCGGATGCATGCGCCTCCTCGCCCACGCCGGTATCTCGCCGCGGGGTCGGCACGCCGTCGTCATCGGGCGCTCGAACATCGTGGGCAAACCCATGGCGCAGTTGCTCCTCGCGGCCGATGCGACCGTGACGATCTGTCACAGCCGGACGCCGGACCTGCCTGCCGTCGTGCGGGGCGCCGACATCGTGGTCGCCGCGGTGGGTCGGCCCGAGCTCGTCCGCGGAGACTGGCTCAAGCCGGGCGCGGTGGTGCTCGACGTCGGCATCAACCGGACGCCGGAGGGCAAGCTGGTGGGGGACGTGTGTTTCTCCGAAGCCTGCGAGGTCGCCGCGGCCGTGACACCCGTCCCGGGGGGCGTCGGACCCATGACCATCGCGTGCCTGCTCGAGAACGTGTGCGTGGCGGCCGAGCGGCGTCTCGGAATCGCCTGAGCCCGACCGGCTCCGGGGGTGGCCGAGCGGTGATCGGCGACGGCGAACGCGGGGGCGGTGCGAGCGGTTCACGCGGGCGCCGGGCGCGAACGGGGCCGTGCGGGCGCCCCGCCTCGCCTCGCGTCTGACCCCGCGCAAGCCGAGCGCAATCGACACCGTTGTTCCGTTTTACGGGACCCGGAAAAGGGATAAAGTCCGGCCGTCTTCGCTCGCCGCTGCGCCGCCTTCCGACGGGTGCGGCGGGCGACCCCGACCTCGTCCGGAGGCACCGTGAGCCTGCTTCGCACCCCCCTCTTCGAGAACGTCAAGGCCAAAGGCGGCCGATTCGTGCCCTTCGGCGGCTGGGAAATGGCCGTCCAGTTCGCGGGCATCCAGTCCGAACACGACGCCGTGCGGACCGGGATGGGCATCTTCGACGTCAGCCACATGGGCGAGATCGAGATCCGCGGCCGGGATGCACTCGCCGCGGTCAATCGACTGATCACCAACGACCTCACCCGCATCGCGGATGGCCAGGCGCTCTACACCTGCATGTGCCAGCCGGATGGCGGCATCGTCGACGACCTCGTCGTCTATCGCTATGGCCCCGAGCACATCTTCATTTGCTGCAACGCGTCGAACCGCGAGAAGGACTTCGCGTGGATCGTCGAGCACCTGACCGGCGAGGCCCGGGCCGTCGATCGCTCGGTCGAGTTCGCACAGCTCGCCGTGCAGGGGCCGGCCGCGCCGGCGCTCGTTCAGCGGCTCACGCGGGTCGACCTGTCGCCGATGAAGCGATACTGGTTTGCCGAGGGGGAGGTCGCGGGCATTCCGTCGATCATCAGCCGCACCGGATATACCGGCGAAGACGGCTTCGAACTCTACGTGCCCGCAGCGCAGGGCGGCCGCCTTTGGGACGCGCTCTTCGACGCGGCCGACGGGGCCCTTCATCCCATCGGTCTCGGGGCGCGGGACACGCTGCGGCTCGAGATGAAGTTCGCGCTCTACGGCAACGACATCGACGCGACGACCTCGCCCCTCGAGGCGGGCCTCGGCTGGGTGACCCGCCTCGACAAAGAGGGGGGGTTCATCGGTCAGGACGTCCTGCGCGCCCAGAAGGCCTCGGGGCTGACGCGCGGGCTCATTGGATTCCAGATGCAGGGCAAGGTCCCCGCGCGGCACGGGTACGCGGTCGTCGACGCCGACGGCCAGACCATCGGCACGGTCACGAGCGGTTCATTCTCGCCGACGCTCAAGACGTGCATCGGCATGGCATACGTCCCCAAGTCGTCGACGGCCCCTGGCTCTCAGATTTTCGTCCAGGTCCGCGACCGCGCCGAGGCGGCGGTGGTCGTCAAGACCCCCTTCGTCGCTCGCTGAGATCGACCCGCCGCCAGAACAACCCCGGAGACCTTCGGAGAACCCCATGGGAAGCCCCCAAGACCTGCGCTACACCGATGACCACGAGTGGGCCCGGCTCGAAGCCGATGGCACGATCACGGTCGGCATCACCGATCACGCCCAGGACGCGCTCGGCGACGTCGTTTTCGTGGACTTGCCCGCCGTGGGGCGCACCGTCGATGCCAAGGGCACGTTTGGCGTCGTCGAGTCGGTGAAGACCGTCAGCGACCTCTATGCGCCCTGTGCGGGCGAGGTCGTGGCCGTCAACGGCGAGCTCTCGGGGGCACCCGAGCAGGTCAACAAGGACCCCTACGGCGCCGGTTGGATCGTCCGGCTGCGGCCGACCTCGGCCGAGCCGCTGGCGGGTCTGAAGACGGCCGCCGAGTACGACGCGTACCTCGCGACGCTCTGAGCTGGCGGCCTCCCGGGCCGCCCGGCGTTCAGGCGGCCTTGGCCGGCGTACGGCGCATCACGCGGACGATGCTCGTCGGCGACATGCCCAGGATGGTGCGCATCTGCTGCAGCAGATCGTCCGTGATGCGCATGCCTCGGGGCGCGAGCACGTGTCCGCTCGTCAGGCGCAACTCCTCGCCGAGCATCATGCCGGCGCTGACGCTCATCAGCAGCATCTCGGCGCTCTCCATGTTGCTGAGTTCGTTGCGGCGCAAGACGGAGAAGCGGCCGAGCACTTCGGTCTCGTACGCGCCTTCTCGAAACGACATCTCGCAGATGGCATCCATCGGCGGCAGACCGCCGACGACGAGCTGATCGTAGTCGACACAGACGCGCAGCACCTGGGCGCCGATGGGGGGAATCCGTTTGCCCTGCGGCGTCTCGAGTCCGCCCGCCGGGAGGTTGATGGACTCGAGGAACCGGCGAATCTCCTCCGTCCGCGGGAGTGAGGCGATCAGCTTGGCGGCGACCAGGGTCACGGTGTCGGCGGCCGCTTGCTCGCGCTCATTCAATTCGAGGCCGTCATACACCTTGCGGGCGATCTCCGGGGGCAGCGCCACGGCGCCGAGCTGGGACAGCATCGCGGCGATTTCGATCGACCAGCGTTCCGGCAGGCGACGGTCCGCCGCAAGTTCGGCGGCGTGATCGCGAACGCGCTTGGCGCGGTTCAGCGCGGCGGGCCGGCTCAGGGCGAGCGTCCCCGTCAGGGCGTTGATGCCGCCCATGAGGGTCGCCTGCGCGAGCGAGCGCTCTTCGGCCTGCTGGCGATAATGATCGGCGGCCAGCGCGATGGCCTCGGCGAGGTTCTGAGGCGGGCACGGTTTGAGCAGCAGACGGAAGATGCGTCCATCGTTGATGGCCGCCATGGCCGTGGGCAGGTCGGCCTGGCCGGTGAGCATCATGCGGACCGTGTGGGGCGCTCTCCGGGCCGCCTCCGCGAGGACCTCGACACCGCTGAGGTTGGGCATCCGCAGATCGGAGATGATGACCGCGAACGGGCCGTCGCGAAGCAGGATCTCGAGCGCGTGCCGGCCATCGGTGGTGGCCTGAATATCGAACTGCTTGCGAAGGTTGAGCTTGATGCCTTCGAGGACCTGCGCCTCGTCGTCGACGCACAGGATGCGGGGGCGGGAATCGGTCATGTCGGGTGGTCCTCTCGACCGGTGCCGGTGTGGCCACGCGACGCCTCGGTACTCGTCGGAAGCCGGAGGCGGAACGTCGTCCCGACACCGACTTCGGAGTCGAAGTCGATCGTGCCCCCGTGACGCTCGATGATGGCCCGCGCGATGGCGAGGCCTTGTCCGGTGCCCCGACCGACCGGCTTCGTCGTGAAAAAGGGTTCGTAGATCCGCTCGCGGATGGCGGGCGCGATGCCGCCGCCGGTATCGGACACCTCGACGGTGATGGCGTCGCCCTCCCGTCGCGTCCGCACGGTCAGGCGTCCGCGCTGCTGGGACTGCTGGAACACGTCGGCCATGGCGTGCCCGGCGTTGATGATGAGATTCAACAGGACCTGCCCGATTTCGCCCCCATGGCAGACGATGTCGGGGAGGTCGCCGAGGTCCGTCTCGACGTCGGCGACGTACTTGTACTCGTTCCGCGCGACCGTCAGTGTGTTGACGATCGTCCGATTGAGGTTGACCACCGCGTGCGTGCGGTGACCGGGGTGCGAAAACTCGCGCATGGCGCCGACGATCTCGGCCACTCGGCTGACACCGTCGATCGCGCGGGCAATCGCCGGCGGGGCGTGTTCGAAGACGAAGTCGAGGTCCGCGTCGCGCCACAATCCATCCAGCTCCGCGACGAACGCCTCGGGCGTGAGTTCCCCGGCTTGCAGCGGGCCGAGGCTGGCCCGGAAGGCCCGGGCGACGCGGCCGAGGTCTTCGAATGCCTCTCTCAGGAAGTGGATGCTGTCGCCGACGTACTGAATCGGCGTGTTGATTTCGTGGGCGACCCCCGCTGCGAGCTGCCCGACGGCCTCGAGCTTCTGGCGCTGCCGGATCTCCATCTCCATGCGTTGACGGTCGCGCAGGTCCGCCGCGATGCAGATGGTCATGCGCGACAGTTCGTCGCCGGTGCCAGCGGTGGCCATCGAGACGAGGACGGGAATGTGGACCCCATCCAGGGACCGCCAGATGCGCTCCCGTCGGAGGACGCGTCGCTCGACGAGCAGCGCATGGCGCTCGTCCTGCGTGATTTCGACCTCGGTCTGGAAGTCGCCGAGCGGGCGACCGAGGACCTCGTCCCGCGTGGCGCCGAGCAGCCGCAGCGCCTCTTCGTTGGCGCTGAAGACGCTGCCGAGTCCGTCCAGAATGAGGAGCGCGTCGGGCAGGACGCGGTGGACCTCCCGCAAGAAGTCGTTGGACCGCGAGAGCTCCTCCTGGATGAGGTCGACCTCGCGCTGCTTTCGGCCGAGAGCGCGCTCGAGCGCCCGGATGTGCTCGCGGGCGAGGTCGAGCTCCGCCTCGGTGTCGATGCTCAAGGCGACGGCGGTCATGCCGGCCTCCAGGTCGGGTTCGGGCGCGCACCGGGCGATCCGGGGCGTGACCCTCCCATCGGCGGTGTCCGGGTGTCGCTGTAGACCCGTGTAAGCCCGGACCCGGAGGAGTCGCACGCGCCCCGGGCTTCGTGGGACGTCAGAAGAGCCGGAATCCGCCCGTCTCGATGTCCAGTGTGAACCGGTAGGTGATCCGGATGATGCCGTCGTCGTCGGCGAGCCCGCGCGGCGGGTTGGGGAACGGCTGGGCTTCCCGGACCGCCTGAACGGCGACGTCGTCGAGGAACGCCGCGCCGGAGTTCTGGAGCACGTAGACGTCGCGCAGGTTGCCGTCCGTCGTCAGCTCGATCCGCAGGACCGTGATGCGGTCCCGCACGCCGTAGACGCGGCCGTAGGGGTCATGACGTCGATAGGCGCCCACGGCGTTCCAGTGTTCGTAGATCTCCTCCTTCAGGCGATTGAAGAACCACGCGTGTTTGTACGCGCGCGTGTTCAGGAACGTCCCGCGGCCCTTCTCGACGTCGTCGAGCTCGTCGATGTTGCCCTCCTGGCGAGCGAGATCCTGGGGGCCGATGCTCGGCAGCAGAGACCGATAGTCCCGCGGCGCCGCGGCGCCGCCGAGCGCACCCGCGCCGCCGGGAATGATCTCGTCCCGAGCCGGCTGCGGCGGTCCGTCGTTCTCGCGTCGTGCGGTGGCCTCGCCGGTGGGATCGGCAACGACGTCGCTCTCCGGGGCCGAGCGCCCCTCGACGGCCTTCTGGCGGGGCAGGGGTTGTCCCTTCTCCTTCGTCGGATTCTCCCGGGCCTCGCCTTGACCGGGCACGGGCTTCGGCGCGGCTGCGCGGGACTCGGTCGGTTTGTCCTTGGTGACCTCGCGGGTGTCCGTCGTATTGCCGTCCGGATCGTCGCCGGAAGACGCGACGAGCGTGTTGCCCTTGCGCATCTCCGGCTGCGGAACGCCATTGAACGCGCTGACCTGCTCGCGCTCGACCTTGCTGTCGTACTCGGAGACGAGCTTTGCGTGCTCCGGGACTTCTTCGCGTGGCGGCGGCGGAATGGACACGATCTGCCCGTCGGGGCGCTCTTCCCGCGGCATCGTCGGCGGCGCGCTCGGCGTCGGCGGCGGCTCGGGGGGCGGTGCCGGGGCGACGGCCGGGGGCACCGGGCCGAGCAGCTTTTCGACCTCCGCCGGCGTCAGAAACTGCGCCGGCACGCTCTGCTCGGCCCCGTCCCGGGCTTCGAGCGGCTTCTTCTCGGTGAGACCGGCGGGCCTCGGCGGCCGAGCGACAAACCCCAGCAAGGCCGGACCGACGAGCAGATGCACCCCGAGCGCCACTCCGAGGGCGAGCGGGAATCGCGGGAAGGCGGTCTCGGGACGGCGGCGACGCATCGATGCTCAGACCTGAACGTCGCGGGGTCCGCAGGGAATTTCAAGCCCCGCGGATTGTCCTCAGACGGTGTAGCTCTCGATGGGCGGGCACGTGCAGACCAGGTTGCGGTCCCCGAACGCATTGTCGACCCGCCCGACCGTCGGCCAGAACTTGAACGCCCGGGTCGACGGGGAGGGGAAGACCGCCTGCTCGCGGCTGTAGGGGTGCGCCCACTCGGCGACGACGAGCGCGTCCATCGTGTGCGGCGCGTTCTTCAGCGGGTTGTCGTCCTTCGGCCAATCGCCGCGTTCGATGGCGCGGATCTCCTCTCGGATGGCGATCATCGCGTCGCAGAAACGGTCGAGTTCGACCTTCGACTCGCTCTCGGTCGGTTCGATCATCAGGGTGCCGGGGACGGGGAAGGACATCGTCGGGGCGTGGAACCCGTAGTCCATCAGGCGTTTGGCGACGTCCTCGACATCGACCCCCGAGGCGGCCTTCAACGGCCGGAGGTCGACGATGCACTCGTGCGCGACGCGCCCGTCGTCGCCCTTGTAGAGCACGGGGTAGTGGGCATCGAGGCGGGTCGCGATGTAGTTCGCGTTGAGGATGGCGATCTCGGTGGCCCGCTTCAGACCCGCGGCGCCCATCATCGTGATGTACGCCCACGAGATGAGCAGCACGCTCGCGCTGCCCCAGGGGGCGGCCGAAATGGGCGCGATGCCCTGAGCACCGCCCACGCCGTGGACGACCGGGTGCCCCGGCAGGAAGGGGGCGAGATGCGACTTCACGCCGATGGGTCCCATGCCGGGACCCCCGCCGCCGTGGGGGATGGCGAACGTCTTGTGCAGGTTCAGGTGGCACACGTCCGCCCCGATGTCGCCGGGGCGACAGAGTCCGACCTGCGCGTTCATGTTGGCCCCGTCCATGTACACCTGGCCTCCGTGGCGGTGCACGATGGCGCAGATGTCTTTGATGCGGGCCTCGAAGACGCCGTGCGTCGACGGATAGGTGATCATCAGCGCCGCCAGGCGGTCGGCGTGTTTCGTCGCCTGCGCTTCGAGATCGGCGACGTCCACGTTGCCGTGCGCGTCGCACTTGACGACCACCACCTCGAAGCCGGCCATTGCCGCCGACGCGGGGTTCGTCCCGTGGGCGGAGAGGGGGATGAGGCAGACGTTCCGGGCGGCGTCGCCCCGGGCGCGGTGGTACGCCCGGATGACCAGGAGACCGGCGTACTCGCCCTGCGACCCGGCGTTGGGCTGCAGCGAGATGGCGTCGAAGCCGGTGATCTCGGCGAGGCCCGCCTCGAGCTCCTTGAAGAGGCGGTGGTACCCGCGTGCCTGATCCGCCGGGGCAAACGGGTGCAGCGCGCCGAAGGCCGGCCACGTGACGGGCCGCATTTCCGTCGTCGCGTTCAGCTTCATCGTGCAGGACCCCAGGGGGATCATCGACTGCACGAGCGAGAGGTCCCGACTCTGTAGCCGCGCCAGGTAGCGCAGCATCTCGGTCTCCGAGTGGTACGCGTGGAAGACCGGATGCGCGAGGAACCCGGAGACGCGCGTCAGGGCGCCGCGGGCGATGTCGGCCGCGGTCTCGAGCGCAGCGAACTCGGCCGAGGGGTGCCCGAACGCCGCGAGAAGGTCGCGCAGGTCCTCCGCAGTGACCGTCTCGTCGAGGCTGATGCCCAGGCTGCCGTCCCCGAAGTCGCGCAGGTTGATGCCGCGGGAGAGGGCGGCGGAGAGCACATCGTCTGCGCCGGCCTTCGGCCGGACGCGGAGGGTGTCGAAGACGGGGCCGTCGGGCACCGAGACCCCGGCGGCGGAGAGGCCGGCCCGCAAGATCGCCGTGGCTCGCTGAACGCGGGCGGCGATGGCGGTGAGGCCATCCGGTCCATGGTAGCAGGCATAGGCGGCGGCGATGTTCGCCAGGAGGACCTGCGCCGTGCAGATGTTGCTCGTGGCCTTGTCCCGCCGGATGTGCTGCTCGCGCGTCTGGAGCGACAGCCGCAGCGCCGGTCGGCCATGGACATCGCGAGAGACGCCGATGACCCGGCCGGGGATCTGTCGCTTGAACGCGTCGGTGGTTGCCATGTAGGCCGCGTGCGGGCCGCCGTACCCCATCGGCACACCGAAACGCTGCATGCTGCCGACCGCCACGTCTGCCCCGAGCTCGCCCGGGGGGGTGAACAGCGTCAGTGCCAGCGGATCGGCGGCGAGCACCGTGAAGCTCCCGGCGGCGTGCGCGCGTGTGAAAAAGTCGCGGTAGTCGATGATTCGACCATCCGTCGTCGGAAATTGTACGAGGACGCCGGTCAGCGGGCGATCGAACGTGAGCGCCTCGTGGTCGCCGACGAGGATTTCGACGCCGAGCGCCGCCGCACGCCCCCGGATGACCTCAATCGTCTGCGGGTGGCACGCCTCGGAGACGAAGAACGTCGCAGGGCCGCCCGTCGTGCGGCTGCGCAGGCAGAGCGCCATGGCCTCCGCGGCGGCCGTGCCCTCGTCGAGCAGGGACGCGTTCGCGACGGGGAGCGCCGTGAGTTCACAGACGAGCGTCTGGAAGTTCAGCAGCATCTCCATGCGTCCCTGGGAGATCTCGGCCTGATACGGCGTGTACTGCGTGTACCACCCCGGATTCTCGAGGATGTTCCGCAGGATGACGCCGGGCGTGATCGTGCCGTGGTAACCCATGCCGATGTACGACCGCATGGGCGTGTTGGCTTCGGCGAGGGCCTCGAGGCGCGCCAGCAGGCTGCTCTCGGCGACGGCCGGGCCGAGGTCGAGGAGGCGGCCCAGGCGAATCGCCTCCGGGACCGTCTCGGCGATGAGCGCGTCGACGGAGGCGGCACCGACCGTGTTGAGCATCGCCGTGATCTCGGGGTCGGAAGGGCCGATGTGGCGGCGGGGGAAAGCGTCGAGCGGCGCGAGGACGGAGGGGGCTGCGTGCATGTGTGGGCTCTCGGTGGCGGCGCCGGGGCAGGCGCCCGGTGGGCGCATCTTGAATCTACTCGTCACCCCAGACAAGCCCGTGGTATCGTCAATTCCACGCTCCAGCAGAGCATTCGGGAGACGACCGTGGGACGACGGCAACGCGGGTTCACGCTGATCGAGCTCATGATCGTCGTGGCGATCATCGGCGTCCTGGCGTCGCTGGCGATTCCGGCGCTGATGCAGAGCGTTCGGCGCTCGAAGACGTCCGAGGCCACGGTCAACCTCCGTCGGATCTTCGACGGCGCGGTGACGGCGTATCAGGCCGACGCCACCGACCGGCAGGGCGCGTCGCTCACCGCCGAGTTCCCGGGGAGCGTCGGGTTCTCTCCGGCGGAGAACAGTTGCTGCGTGAACGGCAACACCCGCTGCCCGGCGGACGCCGAGGCCTTCAATCACCAGACCTGGCACAAGCTCCAGTTCTCCCTCGATGACCCGCACTTTTACTGGTACTCGTTCGACAGCGTCGGCTCGGGCTCCGCAGCGGAGTTCACGGCGCGGGCGAACGGCAACCTCGACTGCGCCGGCGGCTACAGCACCTTCGAGCGCATCGGGTTCGTCGACCTTTTCGGCGGCGTCACCGGCGGCGCGGGCGTCTTCAAGCACCAGCCGACGGAGTGAGGCTCAGCCTCGCGCTGCGACGACGGCCCGGGCCCGGTCGAGGTCCACCCGGCCGGCGACCTTGAGGCTCGTGCCGACGATGTAGGCGTCCGCGGCGAGGGTCCGCAGGTTCTCGGCCGTCGTCCCGCTGCCGATGACCACGGGTGTTTCGGGGACCGCCCGGCGAAGCGTACGAACACGGTCCGGATCCGTCGGCGCCCCCGTGCCCGTGCCCGAGACGACCAACGCCTGCGCACCGCCCCGGTGCACCATGTCCTGGGCCGATTGCGTGAGGTCGAGCGCGCCGAGGGGCGCGGCGTGTTTGACGAGCACGTCGGCGAGCACGGCGACGCGGCTGCCGAGCGCGGCGCGGCGTCGGAGCAGGTCGGCGGCGCAGCCCTCGACCAGGCCCTGATCGGTGACCATCGCGCCGGTGAGGACGTTGACCCGGATGAAGGCGGCGCCCGTCGCCACGGCGATGGCCAATGCGGCGACGCCGTCGTTGCGCAACGCGTTGATGCCGAGCGGCAGCGCAGGCACCGCCCGCCTCACCTCCAGGGCGCACCGCGTGAGCGCGGCGACGGTCTCCGGCGGCAGGTCCGTCTTGAAGAACGGGGTGTCGTGGAAGTTCTCCACCATCAGCGCGTCGAAGCCGGCCTCCGCGAGCACCAGGGCGTCGGCGACGGCGCGCGAGACGACGAGGTCCAGATCGCCCGAATAGGCGGGGGCGCCGGGCAGCGCGTCGAGGTGGATCATGCCGATCAGCGCGGGACGCGCAGCGTGGGCCATCAGGCGAAAATTCATGTCGATTCTCCAGGAAGTCGGGCGGCGGCCCGTCGAAACGGGGTGAAGAGGCGGCGCCACCACGGGAGCGGGACCGCCGGGCGGGGTGCGAGGACGAGGTCGCGGCGCTCCGCGTCGAGGTACCCACCACGCTCGGGCACGACGGCAAAGCCGAGGCCGGCTTCGGGCGCTGCCGTCACCGGCCCGCCCCCATCGCCGGGATCGAACGTCCACGGAGGCGGACCCGGCATCTCCACGAACAGGTCCCCATCGATCTCCCAGCGATCCGGGCCGACGCGCACCCCGTCGCGCCAGAACCCGGGCGTCACGGGCAGTCCGCGGACCCGGCGGAAGTTCTCGATCTGCGCGGCATCGAACCGATCGAGCCCGTCGAGCCCGGCCCGCTGCTCCCAGTGGTGCGTCAGCTCGTGCAACAAGGTCTCTTCGATTTCGCCCGTCCAGTCGAAGGCTTCGGACGCCAGCGCCATCGCGGCGAACGAGCCGTACCAGAGATGCACGAGGCTTTGCCGGTCCAGCGGGCTCTGACCGCCGCCGAGGTCGAGGACCTCGTCGAGCGCCGCATACGCCGGCTCGCAGGCGCCGAGGAGAAAGACGCCGGGGTTCTCCCGATCGGGCTCGGCATCCCAATGGACGAGCAGGACGGCCCCCGCCCGATACTTCGGGGGGATCTCGTCCCAGAAGCGCTCGGCGTGGCGCCTGAACGCCAGCTTCTTCATTGCGGGCACGGCCATACGGACGCGGAATCTGCCCGGGTCCGCGCCGGGCGTAAAGCCGCCTTTTCCGCCGGGCGCGCGTCGGATAGAAGGGGCGTTCCCCTGCGCGAATTCCATGAGGACCCGCCCATGACCACCGCCCTCGCACGGGCACTCGCCCTCGTCGCCACCCTGTCCGGGTGCGGTGGCGCCGCGCCCTCGCCGAACGGAGGCCCCTCGATGTCGCAGAAGACGCTCGTGACCGCGGATGTGGTCCTGACCATGGACCCGGGCGCCCCGCGGGCGGAGGCGCTCGTCCTCGACGGAGACCGCATCGACTTCGTGGGTTCGCTGGTCGATGCACGGCGCCATGCGGGGCCGGATGCACAGGTGGAGGCCTTCCCGGGGGCGACCGTCGTCCCCGGGCTCGTCGACACCCACGCGCACCTGACCGGGCTCGGCAAAGCGCTGGCAGAGGTCGACCTGGCCGGCGCGACCTCCGTCGAAGAGGCGGTCGCCCGCGTCGTCGGCGCGGCTGCGAACCTGCCTCCGTCCGTGCCCGTGGAAGGGCGTGGCTGGGACCAGAACGACTGGCCCGGCGGCGAGTTTCCGGACCATCGGCCCCTGACGGCGGCCTTCCCGGACCGCCCCGTCGTGTTGCGCCGCGTGGATGGCCATGCGCTCTGGGTGAACGCCGCGGCGCTGAGCCTCGGCGGGATCGACCGCCGGACGCCGGAGCCCGCGGGCGGGCGGATCGTGCGGGACGCGGGCGGAGAGCCGACGGGCGTCCTCGTCGACGCGGCGATGGCGCTCGTCACCGCGCGCCTGCCCCCGCCGACCCCCGGTCAGATCCGCCTCTGGATCGAGGCGGCAGTTGCGACCTGCCACGCGGTCGGCCTCACCGGCATGCACGACGCCGGCACCTCCGCAGTGCAGCTCGCGGTGCTGGAGCACATGGCGGCCGAAGGGGCGCTGCCGCTGCGCGTGCACGTCATGCTCGATGCGGACGACCCCGCGGCGTTTGCACGCCTCGACCGACCACCGGTCTCGGGCCCGTTCCTCTCGGTCCGCGGCTTCAAGATCTTCGCGGACGGCGCCCTCGGGAGCCGGGGCGCCCACCTGAGTGCGCCGTATGCGGACGCCAGCGAGACCCGGGGACTCGCGCTCATCGACCCCGTGAAGCTGCGGTCCTGGGTCCGCCGCGCCGCAGAAGCCGGGTACCAGGTCGGCGTCCACGCCATTGGCGACGCCGCGGCTCACGAGGTGCTGACCGTGTACGGGGAGATTCTGAAACCCGGAGACGACCGCCGCTTCCGGCTGGAGCATGCCCAGATTGTCGCCCCCGCCGACCAGGCCGAGATGGCGCGCTTGGGGGTCATCGCCGCGGTTCAGCCCACCCACGCGACGAGCGACATGGACTGGGCCGAACGGCGCCTCGGCCCCGAGCGCATTCGCTGGGCCTACGCGTGGCGGAGTCTGCGCAGCGCGGGCGTCCGCCTGGCGCTCGGGAGCGACTTCCCCGTGGAGCGGCCCGCCGTCGTCGATGGACTCCTGGCGGCCATCACCCGCCAGGATGCGACGGGTCGACCGACGGGGGGGTGGTACCCGGAGGAGCGCCTGACCCCCGAGGAGGCCCTGGCCGGCTTCACCACGGACGCCGCCTACGCCGGTTTCGTCGAGACGCGACGCGGCCGGCTCGCACCGGGGCTCGACGCGGATCTCACCGTTCTGGGGGCCGAGCCCGGTCGGGCGTCGCCGGCCGAGGTCCGAGCGAAGGGGGTTCGTGCGACGATTGTCGCGGGGCGGGTCGTCTACCGGGCGGCCCCGTGATCCGGTACCGGTCGCTGGGCGCCGCGGGGGTCATGGGCGCAAGCGCCCACCTGGTCTCCATCGGCGACGCCGCCGTCGTCCTCGATGCCGGGCGGGATCCGCGCGGGGGGGGTGCCCCCGAGGTTGGACCCGCGCAGCGGGCCGGGGCCCGGGCGGTCGTTCTCTCGCATGCGCACCTCGACCATTCCGGCGGGTTGCCCATTCTGTTGCGCGGATTGCCCGGGGTGCGCGTGACGGCGACGCCGGCGACGCGGGCGCTGGTCGACCTGGCGCTCGCCGACCACCTGCGCCGCTGCCGGTCTCAGGCGGGCGCATCCGGGCTGCCCTTCTCGGACGCGGAGCGTCGCGCGATCCCGTGGGCGGAGCGCGCATTCGGTCGCGCCGCCCCCCTCTGGCCCGGTGGGCCCGACTGCACGCTGCTTCCGGCGGGGCACCTGACGGGGGCGGCGGGCGTCCTGATTGAGATGGCCGGCCGACGCGTCTTCTATTCCGGTGACGTTCACCTCGCGTCGCGCGCCTGGCAGGCCGGGGCCCGCTGGCCCGCCGGTCCGGTCGACGTCCTGGTGGTCGAGTCGACGCAGGGCGGCAACGCCGCGCTCGACGGGCTCGAACAGGCGACGCTCGAGGCGGCGCTCCTCACGGCATTGGCCGATGCGCTTCGTCGCGGGGGCCGCGTCCTGCTCCCCGTTTTCGCGTTTGGCAAGGCTCAGGAGATGCTCGTCCTGCTCCATCGGGGGCGAATTCAGGGGACGCTGCCCCAGGTCCCGATCTACCTCAGCGGCCTCGCGCGGGCCGTGACCCGGGCGTGTGTGGCCGGTGCCGATCCCGGGGAAGGGGACGCCGACCTGCTCGCGGCTGCGCTCCGGTCGTGCCGACCTCTGACGGCCGCCGTCGCCGCGCAGCCGCCGGTCGAGCCGGCCGTCTTCCTCGCGGGCAGCGGCATGCTCGGGGACGGCAGCCTCTCCAACGGCCTCGCCGAACGCCTCGGCACGCGGGCCGGCGACGCCGTCTTCTTCGTCGGCTATCTGGATCCCGAGACGCCGGGGTTCGAGCTTCGGGCGTCTGCGCGGGATACCGAGGGACCGGACGCTCGCTTCACCGTGCGCTCGTTTCCGTTCACGGCCCACGCGGCCCGGCAGGACGTGGTCGCGGCGGTCCGGGCCCTGGCGCCCCGAGAGGTCGTCCTCGTCCATGGAGACGGCGCCGCGCGCGAACACCTCGCGGAGAGGCTGGTGCGAGAGACCGGGGCCGTCCGGGTGCACCGGCCCGTTCCCGGCGAGACCCTCGCCCTCGCCGAACGGTGACCGCGGCGCGGTTGCCAGCGGAGGCGAGTTGGCCTTACCGTGCCGCCGTGCGTGCCGCGTCTCCTCCCGCCGGTCATTGTCCTCGCACTGCGCGCCCGGCGCGGCGCTGGCCGGCGTGTATCGCCCTCGCGCTCGTCGCGATCAGCGCGCCTGCCTGCGGGGACGACGAGGTCGTCGACGTCGAAGTCCCATTCCGTTTCGGCGCGGGAGACTGCGCGACGGCCGGTGTCGTCTCGGTGCGCGGCGCGCTCTACGACTTCGAGTCCCGAGACCCGGTCGCCGCGGCCGAGGCGGCCTGCGCCACCGGACGCCTCCGGATCCCGGACGTCCCGACGGGTACCTACAGCATCGTGCTCGAAGGACTCGACGGGCGGCCGTGCGTCACCCATGCTGCGCGCCTCGACGGCCAGCGCGTCGGGGGCGGCGCGACCACGATGCCGTCCTTGCGGCTGGGGTTGACGCCCCGCCCGCTCGAACTGCGCTGGCACCTGCCGGATGGGCTCACCTGCGCGTCCGTGGGCCTGCGGCAGGTCGAGGCCGTCGTTCGGGTCGGAGACGCGCCGCCGGCCCACGCCGTCTTCTTGTGCGAGGGCGGGCGCGGCCTCTTGCCCAGCGTGCCCGCCGGCCCTGCGCACGTCGTCGTTCTCGGCCTCGATGCCGAGGGCACGTCGATTGCGCGGGGCGAGGCCGAATACGGGGAGTCGACCATTGCTGCGTCCGCCTGCGACGCACATATCGGGGTCGACGTCATGCTGGAGGGGTGCGCGTCGGCCGGTTGTCCCTGAGCGCGCGTCAGCCGAGATGCCGGAGAAAACGCTCGATGAGCGCGAGCCCGTCGTCCAGGTGGCTCCAGGGTACCCATTCGCCCGCCTGATGCGCCTGCGTCGGCTCCCCGGGGCCCAGGTTGACCGCTGGAATGCCCGCTTCGGACAGACGGCCGACGTCCGTCCAGGCCTGCTTCGGCTCCGGGGTGAGCCCGAGCTCGTCGATCAAATGCCGGATCCAGGGATGCGTGAGGTTCACGTCCCCCGCGGGGCTGAGATCGGTGAATTCCACCTCGGCGGCGCCGTCGACGAGCGCGAGGACGTCGGATTGCGCCTTCGATAGGGGCGTGCCCGGTGAGAACCGGTGGTTGAGGTTGACGACGAAGCGGTCCGGAACGACGTTGCGCGCCGTGCCCCCCTGCGCCAAGGTCAGGCTCGTCACCTCGCGGTAGGTGAGTCCGCCGAAGGTCGCCTCCCGGGGGGGCCGGCTTGCCAGGAGACTGATGAGTCTTCCGGCCTTGTGGATGGCGTTCTCGCCCTCCCATGGGCGCGCGGAGTGCGCTCGGCGGCCCGTAAAGGTCAGGCGCGCGTGGAGTGAACCGAGGCAACCGAGTTGAAGGCGATTGGCGCTCGGCTCGAGGCAGATGCCCAATGTTATCGACTTCTTCCAGGAGAGATCTGCAAGCGTTGGTCCAAGTCCGTTTTCGAGGTACGGACCCTCCTCGCGGTCGTAGAAGACGAAGGCGAGATCGACGGCCCCCCTGCCGGGCGAGCGTTCCTCGAGCAGGACGGTCATCAACGCGAGCCCGGCCTTCATGTCGCTCGCGCCGAGGGCGACGAGGCGGTCCGGCAAGACTCTGGGGGTGTGCGCCTCGCCCGGGACAGTGTCGAGGTGCCCGAAGAACACCAGCAGTGGTCGGTCGGGCCCCGTAGGACCACCGAAGACGAGGTTGTTTCCCAGGCGGCGCAGCGGCCAGCGCGTGGAAAAGCGGCTGGCCACGGCGTCCGCGAGCGCGCGCTCGTCGCCGATGACACTCGGAATTTCACACAGCCAGAGACAGTGATGGGCGACTTTCGACAGATCAGACCTGGACATCGAACCCCCGAAGCGCGGCGTTCAAGCTCGTCTTCCGGTCGGTGCTTTCACTGCGCTGGCCGACGATGAGCGCGCAGGGAACGTGCCAGGTACCCGCTGGAAAGACCTTCGGACGCGTGCCTGGAATCACGACGCTGCGCGGCGGCACATATCCTTTCAGGACACGTTCGGTCGGCCCGGTGACGTCCACGATCGGCGTGCTCGCCGTGAGCACGACGTTGGCACCGAGGACCGCTTCGCGGCCGATTCGCACGCCCTCTACGACAACACACCGGGACCCGAGGAACGCACCGTCCTCGACGATGACCGGGCGGGCCCCGGGGGGCTCGAGGACGCCGCCGATGCCGACGCCGCCGGCCAGGTGGACGTCCCGCCCGATCTGCGCGCAACTGCCGACCGTCGCCCAGGTGTCGATCATCGTCCCCGCCCCGACGTAGGCGCCGATGTTGACGAAGCCGGGCATCAGGACCACGCCCGGCTCGAGGTGACTCCCGAAGCGGGCGACGCCCGGCGGGACGGCACGGACACGGTCTTCGCTGGTGAGCCGTTTCGGTGGCAGGCGATCCTGCCAGAGCAGATCGCCCCCCTCGATCGCGCGGACCTCGAAGAGCCCGAAAGCCAGGACGACGGCCTGCTGGAGCCATCCGTCGACGATCCAGTCATCGTCGGCCTCTGCGGGCGGCCGCGCGACCCGAAGGCGACCGGCGTCGAGGTCGCCGAGGACGCTGCGCACGGCATCCGAGGCGGCGGAGAGCAGGCTGCGGTCGGCGAAGGCGGCCTCGATGGCCGCGCGGCGGGGATCCTGTGCGAATTCAGACATTGTTAACATCACTCCTGACTGTGTTTTGCCCAATACCCCGACTCGCGATCAAAATCACCCCTGCGCCGCGTGGGCGGATGCGACGAAGCGTGACGTGGCCATTGGGGTGGGGTACGGTGGAACCCTCAACGCAGCACGGAAATGACACCCGATGAGGGGGGGTGCCCATGGAGGAGACCTGCGGAGGCTGTCGCTTTTTCAAAGCGATCCGGGAGCGTGACGACGGGCGACTCGGTGAGTGTCGCCTGAGTAAGGTCATGGGCGTCTTTCACGAGAACATGCGTGCCTGCGCCTCGTTCACGCGGGCCGGTGTCGACATTCCCGAGACGACGACCCACCCGGGGGGGGCGCGCCGGGTGCCGACGGCTGCGCCGGCTCACGCGTCACGGATCTCTTCGGGTACCCTGGCAGCGGCGCTCACGCATCTCAGCGCGGAGCAGCTGCGGGCCGTCCTCGTCGACGCGCTCGCGCTCGCGTCACATGTCGCCATGGCCGACCTGGGGCGTGGGTGGTCCTCGGCGGAACTCCAGTTGTGGCCGCGCGACGAGGAGCTCAAACCCAAGAATCTCGCCATGGACGCCCTGTTCCACAAGCTGGTCATGATTCGCGACAATCTCCGGGTCATGGAACAGAAGATCAACAGCCACGAGCATTTGCAGGATGCCGAGAAGCTCGACCTGCAGCGTCAGGTCTCGCTGGCCTATCAGGCCGTTCTGCGCTTCGCGACCGGGTTCCTCGAGCGGTCGACGGGCGACGGCCCGCGGGGCGAGGCGGCCGACCTCCTCCGGACCCTCCGAGACGAGGTCGAGCGGCAATCGTTCAGCGTCCGTCCGGCCGCCATCGGGGAGCGTTGGTCCGGCGGTGAGGCGCGGTATGTCCGCGAGGGCGAGACCGTCACGGAGAGCCTCGATCTCTTTTTCCACCGTCTGGCGGTCGTGAAGGACCGTCTGATGGGGCTCGAAGCGCTTCTCGGGGCCCACCCGCACGTCGGTCCGGACGAGGCGGACGCGATGTGTGCGTACATTCGGCGGTGCTACGGCAGCCTGACGTCGTTCAACGTGCTGTTCCGGGATCGCGAGGACTATTTCACCAGCGCGAGGTAACGCGTCGCGCCCGACGACGGCGACGTGCGCGTTGAACACTCGCTGCGCGGTCGAGCGTCCGGGCGCACACCCGTCTCTGCATCGCCCGGACGGATGCCGACTTGCGGTTGCCCGCCGCCGGAACCGTCGGCACCGGGGGGGGCGGCTAGGCGAGCAGGCGCGCAGCGGCGTCGGCGTTGACCCGCGCCTGGGCGTCGACGAAGCGGCGCGGATCCTCGGCGGCCTGGCGGCGGACGCGGTCGGCCGTCTGGCGACTCTCGGCCTCGGTGGTGAGCCGCCGATTGCCCGTCGACTCGGCGGCCTGTCGGGTCGTTTCGTTGGCCTCGCGCCCCGCCTCATTCTCGGCGCGCTGGAGGTCGGAGCGGAAGCGATCCGCGCGTCCCTGGGCCTCCGTCACGGCCCGGCCGGTGTCGCGGGCGCGGTCGGCGGTGCTGACGTCGACGGATTCCGGACGCAACCGTGTGGACGACTGCTCGTTCTCGCCCGCCTCTTCGGCGTCGGCCTCGGCCTGACGTTCGGCGGCACGCTCCGCCGCACGGGCGTCGGTCTCCGCCGCATCGGCGCGCTGGCGGGCCTGGGCCGAGTCCGGGCGGCGCGCCTCGAGCACGAGGGTTGGCGGGCGACGCTCTTCGACCTGAGACGCGGCGTCGGCGCGGCGGCCGAGCCGATCCGCCTCCGTCCGGGCCTGATCGGCGTTTCGCTCGAGGCTTGCCTGACGAAGGGCGTTGCGCGCGCCTTCGACCGCCGGGTCCCGGTCGGTTTCGGCGAGCCGATTGCCGATCGATTGCGCCTCTTCGTTCAGCGCGGCGCGGTCTTCGGACTCGGGGCCGTTGGCCGAACGCTCGGCGAGCTGGCCGAGCCGCTCGAGATCGCGGCGCCCGGCGTCGACCTTCTGGCCGGCCGACTGGAATTGGGAGACGGCCTGCCCCTGGGCCTGGACCGTGCGGCCGGTTTCGCGGGGGTCGCGGCTCTGGAGCTGGACGCGGTCGGCCTGCTCCGCGGACGGACGGGGGCGCTGAGCCTCGGTCTCCGGGCGGTCTGCGCGGCGGGTCTCGGGTCCCCGGCCCGCTTCGGTGCGAACCTGGCTCTGCTGCGGCCCGCGCGCGGGCTGCGGCACGGGGCGGTTCTGCGTCTGCGAAATCGGCGTGGCCATGGGTCCCTCCGTATGCGGAACTGGCCCCATAACACTAGTCACCAAATGCCGCAACCGCAAGGGGTGCCCCGCGTCGTCACGCCGGATCGTCGATCTCCGGGTCGGCGCAGGGCGGATCGACCCGGACGACATCGGCCGGTGCCAGACGCGAGAGGAGCGCCGCGACGGCGGCGTCGACGGGGGCCGGCCGTCGGGCCTCGACGGTGATGCGGACGCGATGGTCGGCATGGTCGATCCGCGGGTAGCTACCGATCTGGACGCCGAAAGTGCGCTCGACCTCCTCGAGCAGCCCGGCGATCTCACCCTCGTCCGAATTCAACCAGAGATTTCGAATATGAAATGCAAGTGATTGAAACGAAGACGAAATAGCGTCGAACTTCGCCCGGAAAATCTCGGGGACGCCGGGAAGGATGATCACGTTCCGGAACCGGACGACCGGCCAGGCGATCGGGCCACCGTGGTGCAGCGTCGTGCCCGCCGGGACGTTCGCCATCCGGAGATGGGCGGCATTCAAGCGTTCCTTGAAGTGGGCGCGGAGTATCGCCTCGAGCGTCGGATCGCGGACGACGGGCACCTCGAAAGCGCGCGCGATTGCGTCGATGGTGATGTCGTCGTGCGTCGGCCCGACGCCGCCGCTCGTGAAGACGTGCGTGTACCGGTCGGCGCACGCGCGCACCTCGTCGACGATGTCCGCCTCGACGTCGGGCACGGTGACGATGCGGCGAAGGTCCACGCCGAGCGTCCGCAGACGGCCGGCGAGCCAGGCGGCGTTTTCGTCGCGGAACTTGCCGCTCAGCAGTTCGTTGCCGATGAGCACGATGGCGGCCGTGGCAGGGGAGAACGGGTCGTGTTGCATGTCGCCTCTCAGTTCAATCGGGTGAGGCGGGTGCCGTCCGTCCCGCAGAACTCGGCGTCGGCCGGATAGGTGACCCCGCAGACGGGGCAGATACGTCCGGGTGGCTCGCGCGCGGCGCTGCGTTGGCGGGCGGCGGCGCTGCGGGCGAGAACCTGCCGCGCGTTCTCGTCGAGCACCTCGGCCGCCCTGTCCGGTCGGCGACGCGCGGCGCGGACCGCGATGCCGACGCCGAGAAGGGCGGCCATGACGAGGAAACCGACGAACGCGCCGACGAGCAGTCGTCCGCGCAGGGTCGCGTTCTGGGCAGTCTCGTCGTTGGCCGCGGCACCGGTCAGCGCTTCGCCATGCTGGGGGGGGAGGACCGGCAACCGACCTTCCGCGAGGGTCGGCTCGGCGACGGTCAGGGCCGCGTAGTCGGCGTCGTTCGCGGCGATCCGGACGACGAAGTCGACGGTTGCGTCACCGATGCGAGCGGTGACGGTGGCCGCCGTGCCGGGCGTCAGCCCCCGCGCGTCGAACGTACCGTCCTCCGCCACCGCGCCACCAGAGGTGCCCCAGGCCGGTCGCAGCGCGAGCGCACACCCCGAAGCGTCGGTGGCCCGGACCGCCAGGGCGACCCGCCCATCGACTGGCACGAGGCGCCTCGCCGCTCCGACGGGCCGGAGCGTCGCCAGGGGGCCGGGGCTCGCACAGGCATCGGCGGGCGCCAGGGGCGGCGCCGGATCGACGAGCTGGTAGCGACCGGCGACCTCGACCGCACATTGCGTGCCCTGCAGCGTCCAGGCGTAGTGCGTCGTCTGGTCGACCTGGAGGCCCGAAGGGAGGACCCGACGCGCGGCCCGGACCGAGACTCTCTTGGCCGCCCCTTCCGGCGAGGCGCACGACATGGTCTCCCCCGCGCGGTCTTCCCGGAGATCGGGCTGGTGCGTCAGGGCACGGCACAGGCCCGTGCCGAAGAGCGGCGGCGCGTTCGCCTCGCCCTGCAGCGACCCGTCGGGCGTCTCCTCGTACAGCGCGCCGGGTGGCACCTGCACGTGGGTCGGGGCGGGCCCGCAGTCCGGACCCCATTGCTCGACCCGGGGCGACACCCGCCCGGACTCGAGTCGCCACGTCCGCGCCGCCGCGGGGGACGCGAGCGCCAGGCCGGTGAGCAGGCCGACGAGGCCGGGACGGCAGGGGCGTCGCGCGGGCATGGGCGCCTCAGAGCTTGAATTTCACGTTCTTGACGGCGCCCGGTCCGACGTCCACATCGATTGACTCCCGGCGACCCTCGAGCTCACCGGTGACGTTGTGCACGCCCGGGGGGACCTCGAAGTTGACCAGGGGCGTCGTGCCCTTCGGTCGCCCGTCGACATAGACCTTGACCCCGGGCGTCACCGACCGGATGAACAGCTTGGCGGCGCGACGCTCGTCGCGGGCGGGGCGCGTCGCG
>JAKLJY010000058.1 GCA_023150895.1 Myxococcota bacterium
TGGAACGATGCAGCGAGAAACGACACGGTCGTCCGCGTTCACGGCTGGTCGAATCGTTTCGTCAGGACGCACCATGGCGCGGGACCCTAGCCGAAAGGGTCGCCTCGCAAAATCCGAAAGCGTCGCCTGCCCCCCCGGGTCACGCGTCGAGATAGCGCGTCGACTCGACGCCCTCGAGGGCCCGCCCGTCGACCCGCGGAAGGCGAAGGGCGAACAGGGCCGCGATGAGAAAGAACAGCCCGGGCAGCCCGAGCACGATGGCGTACCCGGCGGTCGGCAGAAGCTTGCCGGCCAGCACGGGTCCGAGCATGCCCCCGATGCCCTTGCCGAGGTTCTGCGCGAACCCCGGGCCCGTCGTGCGCAGGTGCGTCGGATAGAGTTCCGGGGTCCACGCGCCGAGGACACCGTTGACCCCGAAGGCCAGGCAACAGATCGCGAACGCCGGAAACAACCCCGCCGGGACCCCTCCCCCCGGCGACGTGCCGGCGACGACGGTCGCCAGAGCGCCGAACCCGAGCAGGCCGAGCCCGGCACATCCCGCGAACACGCGTTTGCGGCCGAGGCGATCGGACAGCGCACCCGCGCCCATTACGCCGACGAGCGCCGTGACGTTCAGCGCGAGCTGATAGGGCAGCTCCTCCGCCTTCGAAAGCCCGAGCCCGCCGGCCTCCGCCGGCGATTGGAGGAACTGCATAAACAGCGTGGCAAAGCTGTAGAAAGCGAAGTTCAGAAACGCGAACAAGACCGTCGTCAGCAGCGTGATGCGGCCGAGAGGCGCCGAGAGGACCGCCCGGAGCGGCGGCCGCGTGAGCGCCGCGCGAAGGGTCGGATCACCGGCGATGGCGCCATCGGCCCGGGCGGCCTGGAGGTCACGAAACGCTTGCGACTCGGGGACGTGCGCGCGCAGCCAGACCACGCCGAGCGCCGGGGCGAGCATCACGGCGAAGGCCCCGCGCCACGTCAACCCGGATTGGTAGAGCCCGATGGCCAGAAACGTGCCCAGATTGAACATCGCGGTGACCAGCCCGCCCCGCGCCCCGCGCCCCGCCCGGGGCCACGCTTCGGCCACCATGGCAAACCCCAGGGACCACTCGCCGCCCGTGCCGACCCCGGCCAGGAACCGCAACGCGAAGAGGCCGCCGATGCCATCGACGAGGGCCATGCCGCCCGTGGAGAGCGAGTACAGGAGGACCGAGATGCCGAGCGCGCGGACCCGCCCGACGCGGTCGCCGAGCTGCGAGAAGAACAGGCCGCCCGCCGCGCTGCCGAGCAGGCCGACCCCGATGGCCGCCCGGACCTTCTGGAGATCGACGCCGAGGGCGGCGGCGACCTCCGCCTGAAAGAAGATGAGCAGCACGATGTCCGCCGCGCTGAACAGAAACCCGAGGCAGGCGGCGAGGAGCGTCGCCGTGGCGGTCCGCTGCGGTGTTCGAGTCGTCGGGTTCATGGGGCGGCGACGTCGTCGAGCAGAACGCCCGGGTTCATCACTCCGGCGGGGTCGAGGGTGCGCTTGACGGCGGCGAGCGCCTGACCGAAGAGCATCGGTCGTTCCCGATCGTACCACGGCCGGTGCGTGCGCCCGACGGCGTGGTGATGGGTGATCGTCGCCCCGCGGTTGAAGAGCGCCTCGCTCGCCGCGGCCTTGATCTCGGCCCACTGACTCAGCTCGCTGCCCGGCCGGACCGGCGCGATGAAGGTGTAATACGGGGCTGGCCCGTCCGGATAGACGTGGGTGAATCGGCAGCTCAGCCGGCCGCCACCACAGACCTCGGTCAGCGCCTCCGTCACGTCGTGCCGGATGGCCGCGTGCACGCGGGCGAACCGGCTCCACGTGCAGGCCGTCTCGAAGGTGTCCACCATCACGCCGAGGCCGATGAGGGCCGACTGCAGATACGGCGCGTCGATGAAGGCCGCCTTCCACGCGCCCGCCGTCGGATCGCCGCCGGCCTCCGTGTCCCGGTAGATGGGCTCCCGCGGCAGCTTGCCACCCTGATCGGCCGCGATGTTCAGCGTGAACCGGAGCAAGTGTTCGACGGGCACGTCGGCCGATTCGAACGCCACGATCAGCACCGAGCTGCCGTCGAAACAGACGCCGTTGAGGCTTGCCTCGACCGGATCGAGCAGCCGGCAGTTGGTGGGGTACAGGTGACTCTGCGCGATGATGCGGACCGCATCGACCGCGCGCTCGAAGTCCGCGAAGTGGACCGTCGCCGTCGCGCGCCAGCGGGGCCGCGGTCGAATCCGCGCCCACGCCTCCGTGATGATGCCGAGCGCGCCCTCGGAGCCCTGCACCAGGCGCTCGGGCGACGGCCCCGCCCCGCTCGCCGGAAATCGGCGGGTCTCGAAGAGCCCCGCCGGCGTGACCATGCGAACGCTCTCGATGAGATCGTCGATGTGCGTATACACCGTGGCGAAGTGCCCGCCGGCGCGGGTGGCCACCCAA
The DNA here is from genome assembly GCA_023150895.1 of Myxococcota bacterium. Lineage (GTDB taxonomy): Bacteria > Myxococcota_A > Bradymonadia > UBA7976 > UBA1532 > CAINDO01. Next base: position 2,444 of record JAKLJY010000058.1, read on the forward strand.
CCGCCGAAGGTCGAGAACTCGAACGACTGCGGATAGTGGCGCAACGTGAAGCCGTCCCGCGCAAGCGTCTCTTCGATGCGCGGCCCGAGCGTCCCGGCCTCGATCCGCGCCGCGCGCGAGACCGGATCCACCTCGGCCACGCGGTCGAAGTGACTCATGTCCACGCTGACCGTGCCGCGAAATCGACTCGTTCGCGGGTGCTCGACGCCCCCGACGACGCTCGTTCCGCCGCCGTACGGAACGACCGCCACGCGCTCGCGGCTCGCCCAGGCGAGCAGCTCGACGAGGTCGTTCTCGGACTTGGGGTGCGCGACGCAGTCCGGCGCGTTGCCGAAGTCCCCCAGAAAGCCCCGAACCTGGTCACGCCAGGCCCGCCCGTAGGTGTGCAGCAGTCGGTCGCGGCCCGAGGTCGTGCAAAACGACCACAACGCCTCGGGGGGCGTGACGCGGGGCGGCGGCACGACCACGTCGTCGAGGTCCATCGGGCGCCGCAGCGTGGACGGCGCGAAACCGAGCGTCGACTGCACGTGGCCCCCGATGGCCCGCAGGCCCTCCTCCGGAGGGAACCGGTCGGCCCACCCCCACCCCCAATGGCTTCGTCTGCGCTCGGTCATGGCACTCTGCTCTCGTCTCGGTCTCGTCGCGCCAATCTGGGACGGGCGCCCGCCCCTTGACAAGACGCTTGCGTCGGTCAGGGCGCGCCGATGCAGCGGTGGACCTCGTCGAGCGTCGTCAGACCCTGCAACACCAGCTCCGTGCCCGCCGAGAGCAACGTCTTCATGCCGTTGCGGACCGCGGTCTCCTGCACCTGCTCCACCGGCGCGCGGCGGCGAATGAGCTGACGCAGCTCTTCATCGACGAAGAGCACCTCGTAAGCGCCGACGCGGCCCTTGTAGCCGCTGTTCATGCAGTGATTGCAGCCCCGGCCCTTGAAGTACCGCCCGTGGGCGATCTGGTCGGCCGAGAGGCCGAGCTCCTGCAACCCCATCACGTCCGGATCGCAGGCCGTCTTGCACTGCGGGCAGACCCGGCGGATGAGACGCTGTGCCAGCACGGCCTTGAGGCAACCGGCGATGAGGAACATCTCGACGCCCATGTCGTCGAGCCGGGTCAGCGTCTCGCAGGCGCTGTTCGTGTGCAGCGTCGAGAACACCATGTGGCCCGTCATCGCGGCCTCCATGGCCGTCTGCGCGACTTCACGATCCCGGATTTCGCCGACGAAGATGACGTCCGGATCCTGCCGAAGAATCGCCCGCAGCCCGTCCATGAACGTGACGCCGCCCCGCCGGTGGATTTGCACATGGTTGATGCCGGGGATGCTGGCCTCGACGGGATCCTCGAGCGTGACGACGTTCGTCTCGAGTCGATTGATCTTGTTCAGACACGCGTGAACCGTCGTCGTCTTGCCGCTGCCCGTCGGACCCGTGACGAGCACGAGCCCCTGGGGGAGGCCGATGGTCTGCAGCAGGCGGGCGTAGACGTTCTTCTCGAAGCCGAGGCGGTCGATGTCGGCGAGGTGCGACTCCTTTTTCATGAGTCGGATCACGCACTTCTCGCCGTAGATCGTCGGCAGCGTGTTCACGCGGTAATGCAGGACCTCGCCGGTGTATTCGAGGGCGATGTGGCCGTCCTGCGGGACCCGGACCTTGGAGATGTCCATCCCCGAGAGAATCTTGAGGCGACTGATCAACGCCTTGTGGAGGCGCGGGGGCGGGTTCAGTACGGCATGCAACATGCCGTCGATACGCATGCGGACGCGGAAGAACTCCTCGTACGGCTCGACGTGGATGTCGCTCGCGCTGCGGCGAACGGCCTCGATGAGCAGGAAGTTCACGAGCGCGACGATGGGCTGCGACTCGCTCTCGGCCTTGAGCTTGTAGACGTCGTTGCCACCGTCGTCGGCGTCTTCCCCCGCGCGCGCCGCGTTCTCCACCTGCGGGGCCATCTTCATGGCCTTCTCGTACAGGCCGCCGTTCTGGATGACTTCTTCGAGGAGCGCGTGGGTGCTGTAGTGCTTCTCGATGACGCGCCGGATCGCCATTTCGGTCGCGAGCATCGCCCGGACCTCGCGGACGCCGGTGACGAAGCGGATCTCGTCGAGCAGCCGCAGGTTGTTCGGCGTCGCGCACGCCACGACGAGGACGTGCCCTTCGCGCCGGACGGGCACGACCTCGAAGCGCTTCACGAAGTCGTCCGCGAGCAGCTTCACGATCTCCGGATCGATCTCGAGGTCCTTCGCCGTCGCGGCGGCGACCCCGAGCTGTCCGGAGAGGGCCTGCTCGAGCTCGCCCTCGGTGATGTAGCCGGCCCGCACCAGCGCGCTGCCGAGGCGCTCTCCGGTGCGCTGCTGGAGGCGCACGGCCTCGTCGAGCTGCGCTTGCGTGATGCGACCGGCCTGGATGAGCAGGTCGCCGATGCGGACATGCGGTTTGCCCGCGGGCGTGCTGGGGTTTGCCATGAACGGGGTATCGGCAGACCCCCGCCCGAGCCTTACCCGAACCGGCCCTTACTCGTCGTCGTCGCCGAGATACGTGTAGGCGTCGAGGGAGTCTTCGTAGTGGCGCATCAGCAGACGCACCTGCGGCAGCGTGATCTGCCCGTTGCGCAGCGCCCGCTCGGCCTGCCGCCGCACGCTCTCCACCATCGTCTCCGGGTTGTACTGCACGTAGTGCAACACCTCCGTGATGGAGTCGCCCTTGACGACGTGGGCGACGTGGTAGCCCTCGCGCCCGAGCTGGACGTGCACGCAGTTCGTGTCGCCGAACAGGTTGTGCAGATCGCCGAGGATCTCCTGGTAGGCGCCGTTCAGGAACAGGCCGAGGTAATACGGCTGCTCCGGGCTGAAGGCGTGCAGCTCCAGGACGTGCTTCATGTCCTGGACGTCGATGAACTTGTCGATGGCCCCGTCGCTGTCGCACGTCAGATCGGCGATGGTGCCGCGGCGCGCCGGCTCCTCGTCGAGCCGGTGGATGGGCATGATCGGAAAGAGCTGGTCGATGGCCCAGCTGTCCGGCGCGGACTGAAACACCGAGAAGTTGCAGTAGTAGATGGCCGCCATGATGCGCTCGAGGTCCTGCAGTTCCTCGGGCACCTGCTTCATGCCGCGCACCAGATTCAGGAACTTGCCGCAGCACGCCCAGAAGAGCCGCTCCGCCTCGGCCCGCTCGCGCATGCTCAGGTAGCCGAGCTTGAAGAGGGTGAAGGCCTCTTCCTTGGCCTGCGAGGCGTCGTGCCAGGCTTCCTGGACGTTCTGGGGGGTGGCGTTCTGCCACGCCTCGTACATGTCCCGCAGGACCTTGTTGGCATTGGGGGCCGGCGCGACGGCGTCTCCGATGGGAATCTCGCTCGTCCCGACGACCTCGAACACGAGGACGGACTGATGGGCGACGACCGCCCGCCCGCTCTCGCTGACAATCGTGGGCGGCTCGAGGTTGGCGTCTTTGCACGCCTCCTGAATGGCCCCGACGACGTCCGCGGCATACTCGTGAATGTCGTAGTTGCGCGAGGCGTGGAAGTCCGTTTTCGAACCGTCGTAGTCGACGGCGAGGCCGCCGCCGACGTCGAGGTACTTCATGGGCGCGCCCATGCGGCAGAGCTCGACGAAGATGTGCGTCGCCTCGCGCAGGGCCGTCTTGATCGGCCGGATGCTGGAGATCTGGCTGCCGATGTGGAAGTGCAGAAGCTGCAGGCAATCCAGCATGCCGCGGGCCTGCAAGCGGTCGATGACCTCGACGATCTCCGTCGCGGTGAGGCCGAACTTGGCCCGATCACCCGCGGAGTCCGCCCACCGGCCGATGCCCTTCGCCGTGAGCTTCGCGCGGACACCGAGCACCGGACGAATGCCGAGCTTGTCCGCGGCCTTGAACGCGAAGTCGAGCTCCTCGATGCGCTCGAGGACGATGACGACCGTCTTGTCGAAGCCCTTCGCCAGGACCGCCGTCTCGATGTACTTCTCGTCCTTGTAGCCGTTGCAGATGATCAGCCCGCCCGGCTCCTGGCTCGCCGCGAGCGCGATCAGCAGCTCGGGCTTCGAACCGGCCTCGAGGCCGTAGTTCCAGGGGCGCCCGAACTCGACGATCTCCTCGACGACGTGCCGTTGCTGATTGACCTTGACCGGATAGACGCCCCGATAAACGCCGGGGTAGTTGTATTCGGAGATGGCCTTGGAGAAGGCCTCGTTCAGCCGGCGAATCCGGTCGGCGAGGATGTCCGAGAAGCGCACCAACAGGGGCATCGAGAGACCGCGGGCCTTGAGATCGCCGACGAGGTCGTAGAGATCGATGCGCCGGTCGAGGCGCGGATCCGGCCGCACCTCGACGTGGCCCTGAGCGTTGACGAAGAAGTAGGGTTCTCCCCACCCGTCGATCTGGTACAGCGCGGCGCTGCGCGCCGGCGTCCACGGCTCACCGTTGGCGAGTTCCTTGGTCATTTCGAGTTCCACCCCCGAGGTCGGCGGGGCGCAACGGGCGCCCGAGCGGGCGCACCCTACGGGATTCGGCGGGTCGTGAAAAGCCGGGAATCGCCGCCGTGGTGATAGGCTGTCGGGCGTGTTCCCACACCGTCGACGATGTTTCCAGCGCCCTGCCGCCGGCCTCGGCGCCGCGGCGCTGCTCGCCACCCCCGCGGGCATCGCCGGCGCGTCCGGAATCGAGGTCACGGGCGCGGCGGACGCGCACCTCGTCGGCGAGATCGAGCGGGGCCGCCCGACCCTTCTGCGACGGGGCGACCTGCAGTCGACGACCGACGCCGAACGCGTCGTCGCGATCGGCGGCCTCGAGGGCCGAGCCCGTTTCGGCGACTTCGTCGACGGCGGCTTGCGCTTCGACACGGGGGACCTGACCTTCACCCGCGGCGAAGGGTTCTCGGTCGGCGGCGTGACGCTCACGGACGAAGCGCGAGAGACGTGGTTTCTCCGGGAAGCCTGGCTCGGAATCGAAAGCGACGACGAGACCGGCGGCCGTGCGGAGGTCGGCAAACGGCGCCTGACGCTCGGCGACGGCCTGCTCCTGGACGGCTACGCGCTCGGACCCTCGTTTGAGGTCTTCGGCCCGGGAGCCGAGGCCCGGGCGGGGATCGGGTGGATCGGCGCCGAGGTCCGCCCCACCGGCGCACCGCTGGTCTACGTCGAGGCCAGCGCGGCGGTCGGCGCATCGGTGAACGTCTCGCTTCTGTGGGCCCGCGACACGGGCTTTGCCGAGGAGGCCCGCGCCGAAATCGAAGCGCAGCTCGATCTGCGCGCCCTGCAGACCGCGCTCGCCCGCGAGCGCACCGGGCGCACGGCGCTCGACTGCCTGACCCCACCCCTGGCGGTGGCGCTCGACTCCACGCTGCACTGGCTCGGCGCCACGCTCGAAGCCGACTGGCCGGGCGGTCGCGGCGCCCTGACCTGGGTGACGGGCGTCGGTGACGTCGGGGTGACCGCGCGCTTGACGAACGAGACGTGCGTGGCGTTCCTCGAACGCCGCGGACGAGCGACGGCGCGAGCGCAGCGCCTCGACGTCCTCGGCCACGCGGCGAGCCTATCGGCCAGGCACCACGTCGGCGGACCGTTCTATCCGGGCGTTTTCGCCCTGTATCTGACCGGCGACGAGACCGGCGGCGACTACGACGGCTTTCTGGCCATCGCGCCCTACCCCGCCCGACCCGCGCTTTTCTTCGACGTCGGCGCCGCGCGCGGCGTGCGCACGCCTCGCGCCGCGACGCCGGGGGTCATGGGCCGCGGCCTGCGCGCGGCCGGGCCGACCTTGCTCTTCGCACCGACCGAGGACCTCTCCGCGGACGTCACGCTCGCCTGGCTCGAAGCGGACGTGCCCAACCCGGCGACGGGAGGCACCACCTACGGGCAGGAGGTCGACGTGCGCGTCGACTTCGACGCGACGCGGGCGGTCTCGCTCTTCGGAGAACTCGCCGCCGCCCGCCTCGGTGATTTCTACCCCGACGCGGGCGGGCTCCACCTCCGCGCTGCCCTCGGCGTATCCGCCGCCGTGGAAACGGCGCCCTCCGGGCCCGACTGAGCCGGTCATTGCCCGCGGCTCGCGGCCCCCGCACAATGCCGCGCAACCCGACGGCCCTGCGCGGGTTGTAGCGGATGAGGCCCCCGACGTGGAACCGGCGACCCTGCTCCTTCTGCTCGCCTTCTGCCGCGATCTCGCGACGGCGGACCTGCGCGCGCTGACCCCCGAGGACCTCGAAGTCGTGCGGCAGCTCGAACTCCTCGAGAACCTCGAACTGCTCGAGAACTTCGACCTCGAGCTCCTCGTCGGCCCGCCCGGCGAATCCGAGGCCGACCCCGACGAGGCGGCCCTCGAACCCGACGCCGCCCCCCCGGTGCCGACGACACCGCCCCCTGCCCCCCGGAGCCCCCCATGACCGGCCCGCTGGACCCCGACGCCGCGCTGATGTGCCGCGTGCGTGACGGTGACGACGAGGCGTTCACCCGCCTCTTCACGAACTGGCGGCGACCCCTGGTCCGGTTCGCGGTCCGGTTCGTGGGCGATCAGGCGCGCGGCGAAGAGCTTGCGCAGGACGTCTTCCTGAAGATCTACCGGGCGCGCGAACGCTACGAGCCTCGCGAGCGATTCGCCGCCTACGTCTTCCGGATCGCCACGAATCACTGCCTCAACGAGCTGCGTCGCGTCGAGCACCAGCGCAGGGGCGACAATGTCGAGGATCTGCCGGGGGAGCCGGTCGACGCGACGGAGCCGCGGGCCGACGCCCTGCTCGAAGCCGCGCAGCTGGCCGAGCACGTCCGCGCCGCGGTCGTCAAGCTCCCCCCCAATCAGCGGGCGGCCCTGCTCCTGCTGCGCGAGGAGGGCTTGGGCTACGAGGAGATCGCCGACGCCCTCTCGACCTCGGTGGCCGCCGTGAAGTCGCTCCTCAATCGCGCACGCAAGGCGCTCGTCAACGAGCTCGCCCCCTTTCTGGAGCACCCCCTCGCCCGACCCGGCGAGGGCGCGAGCGAAGCCGCCGTCCCGGCGGGAGGTACCCCATGACGCCGAAGTTCGAGTTCAAGGTGGTCGAGAGCGGCGAGCCGCGGCGCGACGAGACACCCGATGCGTTCCTTCGGCGCCAGCACGAGGGCGAAGAACGGGCGCTCACCCTGCTGGCGCTCGACCGCCCCGAGCCGGGTCCCGACTTCGACGCGCGTTTCTCGGATCGCCTCGCGGCGCTGAAGATCATCGAGCGCGCCGAGCACATCGAGGCCGCGGCGCCGGCGATGGAGCCCGAGGTCGCAGGTCGCCTCGATCGTCTCCTGGCTGTCGATTGCCCGGAACCCTCGCCGATGTTCGACGCGCACCTGCGGCATCGCCTCCGACAGGCGCAGACCGAGGACGCCGGGCTGCGCACGGTCGCAGGCGACGTGCTACGACTGCCCGCCCTGCCGCAGCGGCACTGGCCGAGCCTCGACCGCGCCGTCGCCGCGGGCCCGCGCTGGCGGCGCAACTTCAAGGTCACGGCGGCCCTGGCCGCGGCGGCCCTCGCCGTGACGTTCTGGTTCGCGGGGAAGGTCGAGGACCTCACGCCCCCGGACGAGGAGCTGGACATGGTCGCCCACCTCGACCTCCTCGAGCAGTATGACGAACTCGAAGCCTTCGAAGCGCTGAGGGACGAGGACGTCTTCGAGACCGTCGCCGCGCTCGACACCCTGCTCGACGAAAGCGAGGGACCGGAGCCCGCCGGTGCGCCCCCCCCCGGGCCGGCCCCCGACGAGAAAGCGAGGCTTCAATGACCACGCGAATCCGATTCGGGCTCGTGTCGATCGCGTTCGTCCTGCTCGGCCTTGCGGCCCGCGACGGGCGAGCCGAGTCCCCGCAGGTGAGTCCGGCCGCGGCCTCCGCCACCGCCGCCTCGGCCACCCCCTCCGCCGCCGAGGACCCCGCCCTGAAACGCAACCTGGAGCGCTGGCAGACGCTCTCCGACGACGAGAAGGCTGCGTTGCGGGACAAGCTGCGGGCCTTCAACGACCTGCCGAGCGAGACGCGGCAGGCGCTCCGGGAGCGGTGGCGCCGGTTCCGGGACCTGCCCGATGCCGAACGCGAGACGATTCGCCGCCACTGGCGTCAGTACCGGGATCTGCCGCCCCGGGAGCGCAAGGTCCTGCGAGAGAACTTCGAGCGATTGCGGACGCTGTCTCCGGGGGAGAGGACGCGCATGCGCAAGCTCTACAAGCGCCTCCTGGAGATGAGCCCCGCGGATCGCGCCCGATTCCTGAAGAACCTCGACCGCTGGCGCGACCTCGACCCCGACGCCCGGCGACGCCTCAAGGACAGCCTGCGCCGGCGTAGAGGCGAGTAAGCCCCGTCACGGTGCGGAGCGACGGGTGGCCGCCTCGGCGCGCAGAAGGTGGACCGCGGCCAGAACGGCCAGCCCGGCCGCCGCAGCCATGTACCCGAACGCGACCGGCCACCCCCGGGCCTCGGCGAGGGCCGCCGCGCCGACACCGCCGAGCGCCGCGCCGACGACGTAGCCAATCCCGTCGACGAGCCCGGCCGCCACCGCCGCCGCAGAGCGCCCCCCCACGTCGATGCTCACCGCCCCACCCAGCAGGCTGAACGGCCCGAGCAGGCCGAAACCGCAGAGGGCCCACAGCGCCCGTGCGGCGCTCACGGAGAGATCCGGGACCAGGGCGAGCCCCGTCAGGCCGACCGTGAGACACCCGAGGAGCGCCAGACTGACGGGCGCGCGGCGTCCGCGGTCGAGTACGTCGCTGAAGACGCCGGCGAAGAGCGTCCCGGCGATGCCCGCCGCCGGGAAGATGCTCGAGGCCGTCATGGCCTCGGCGGGCGTCAACCCGAGGCTGGCGAAATGGGTGCTCGACCAGTCCTGACAGGCCTGCCGGATGGCCGTCAGCAGCACGCTCATCACGGCAAGGACGTGGAACTCGGGGCGACGGAGAAGGTCGCGTACGAGGCGGGCCTCGAACCGCTCGGCGCGAGGTGCACCGGCCTCCGCCTCCGTCAGGGGCGCCTCGCCGATGGCCTCCGGTCCGCCCTTGAGCGTGACGACGGCCAGGCCCGTCAGGACGAGCGCAATCCCGGCGGGGATGAAAAAGACGGCGCGCCAGCCGAGGCCCGCCCCTGTGATGCCGCCCGCCAGGGCCCGCGCCAGGACGTCGCCCACGAGCCAGCTCAGGCTGAGGACGCTCATGACCGTGCCGACCCCGACGCGGGGGTACCACTGGGCCGCGATCTGCACCATCCCGACCCAGCCGCCGGCCTGGACGAACCGGTTCAGCGACCAGAGGACGACGAGGCCGAAGACCCCCTCGACGAGGCCGCAGGCCCCCGAGAAGACCGCCGCGCCGCCGAGGCCCGCGAGGAAGAGCGCGCGCCCGCCGAGCGTCGCCGCGAAGAAGCCGTGGGTGAACTTGCCGAGCCCGTAGACGAGCGTCGACGCGGTGCTGACCCACCCGAGCGCGACGAGGTCGACCCCGAGTTCCTCGCGCAGCAGCGGCGTCGCGGCCGAGAGGTTCGCGCGGCACAGGTAGTAGCCGACGTACCCGAGAAGCAGCGTGACCAGCGTCGACCACCGCCACCCGCGGAAACGGCGTGAGCGCGGCGTCACGCCGGGGCACCCGGGAGCGGCAGCCAGAGCTGGCGCGGGGCATCGACCGGCTCGAGATTCGCCGCCGAGAGCCCGAGCAACCGCACGGGCCGCGCGTCGTCGGCCAGGACGGCACGGAGAAGGCCCTCCCCGATGGCGAAGAGTTCGGCGGCCTCCGCCACCGGTGCGTCGGGGGTCCGGCTGCGCGTGATCGTCGCGAAGTCCGAAAACCGCACCTTGAGCGTGACCGTCCGCGCCCGGCGGGCCACCCGGCCGAGCCCGTCGGCGACATCCTCGGCATGCCGCGACAGCAGCGATGTGAGGGCATCCAGCTCCCGGATGTCGGTGCTCAGGGTCGTCTCCGCGCCCCGGGTCCGCGGCTCGCGAGACGTCTCCACGGGACGCTCGTCGCGACCGAACGCCTGGTCGTGCAGAAACGCCCCCCAGCGGCCCAGGGCGGTCGTCAACGCCGAGACCGGGGTCGCGCGAATGTCCGAGACGCGTTCGAGTCCGAGGGCCTTCAAGCGCGCGGCCGTCGCCGGCCCCACGCCCCACAACGCGTCGACCGGCATCGGCGCGAGGAAATCCGCCACCTGCGCCGGGGGCACGATGACGAGGCCGTCGGGCTTGCGGTGCCCGCTCGCCAGCTTCGCGACGAGCTTGTTCGGGCCGACCCCGGCCGAGGCGACCAGCCCCGTGACGGACAGGATGCGCTGCTTCAGGTGGCGCGCCACCCGGCCCGCGAGGGGTTCGGCCAGCCGATTCTGCGTGACGTCGAGGAAGGCCTCGTCGAGGGCGAGCGGTTCGACGAGGTCCGTCACTTCGTGAAAAACGCCGTGAATGAGGCGGCTCGCCTCGGTGTACTTGCGAAAGTCGGGCGCGATGAAGGCCGCCTGCGGACACAGCCGGCGCGCCTGCGAACATGGGATGGCGGAGCGGACCCCGAATGCCCGCGCCTCGTACGACGCCGAGCAGACCACCGCACGGCTCTCCGGCGAGCCCCCGACGACGACCGGCCGGCCCCGCAGTTCCGGACGGTCCCGCTGCTCGACCGATGCGTAGAAGGCGTCCATGTCGACATGGACGATCTTGCGGCCCACCGGCGGGGACGGGACCTCCATCGCCCGACGACCGGGCTCAGCGCCCGGCGTAGTAGGGCACCTCGAGGCCGACGACGAAGGCGCTGAACTGCACCTCGTTGTCCGGCGTCGAGGGCACGAAGTGCCACCGCACGAAGGGCGCGAAGGCCACGCCCTCGTCGGGCGCGCCGAAAAAGTCGAGTTCGTAGGAGACGCCCGCCTGGAAGATGGCGCCGCCCCCGGCCCCCTCCGGACCGCCGTCGTCGTCGGCGGTCAGCGAACCGCCCCCGACGCCGGTGCCGAGCAGAAAGACGAGGCCCTCCGTCCCCCACCCCGGTCGATAGGTCGACTGGAGGAAGAGCCCGCCAATCCCGGCGGAGAACGCGTCGCCCGAGCCGCCGGCGCCCGAGAACTCGAGTCCGAGCGTCAGGCGGGGGATGACCTCCTCGCCGAAGCGAAAGCCGCCGCCCGTCCCGAAGAAGCTCGGGGTGTCGCGACCGGCGTCATCGACGGCGCCGCCGATGACACCGCCCCCGCCACCGGCCACGAACCAGCCTCGCTGACCGCGCGGGTCGTCGGCGGCGCGGGCGGGCGCCGGCATCAGGGTGGCACAAAGGGCGACGACGGAGACCGCTGCGCTGGCGTGCGTGAGTGGGCGCTGTTTCATGGCCTGGAGGATTCTGCCGGCCGGGCTCGGGTTGCGCAACGCGAACCGCACCTTGGCGTGCGCGTGCTCCGGTTCTGCGGCGGGCGACCATACCGCAGGGCTGGCGCACTCGTTGCATGTCGGGCTCTCGAACACGACGTCCGCGTCGCAGAGATTCTCGAGGAAACCGTCATGACCACCCCCGTCTCGAACCCCAAGCGCCCCAGCCCCGCCCCGGAGCGCCTCGGCATCCTGCTGCAAGGCATGGGCGCCGTCGCGAGCACCGTCGTGGCCGGGGTCCTGGCCATCCGCCAGGGGCTCGGCGAGCCCGTCGGCTCGCTCACGCAGTTGGCCCACATCCGCCTGGGCAAGCGCACCGAGAACCGCAACCCGCGCATTCGCGACTTCGTGCCGCTCGCCCCGCTCGACGGCGTCGTCTTCGGCGGATGGGACATCTTCGGCGGCGATCTCTACGAGGCCTGCACCCACGCGCAGGTGCTCGAGCCCACGCTCCTCGCGAAGCTCGAGGGCGCGCTGCGCGAGATCAAGCCGATGCCCGGCGCCTTCGACCCCAACTACGTCAAGCGGCTCAACGGCACTCACATCAAGCCCGGGACGCGCCGCGACTGGGCGAACGCGCTTCGGCAGGACATCCGCGACTTCAAGGCCAAGAACGGCCTCGACCGGGTCGTGCTCGTCAACTGCTCGAGCACCGAGGTCTACATCGAGCCCGGCCCGACGCACCAGACGCTGGCCGCCTTCGAGCGCGGACTGGATGAAGACGACTCCACCATCAGCCCCGCGATGGTGTACGCGTACTCCGCATTGATGGAGGGCGTGCCCTACGCCAACGGGACGCCCTCGCTGTCCGCCGACATCCCCGCCCTGCTCGAGCTCGCCGACAAGGTGGGCGTGCCCATCGCGGGCAAGGACTTCAAGACCGGGCAGACGATGCTCAAGACCGTGCTGTCGCCGATGTTCAAGGCGCGCATGCTCGGCGTGAAGGGCTGGTTCTCGACGAACATCCTCGGCAACCGCGACGGCGAGGTCCTCGAGGATCCCGATTCGTTCAAGGCCAAGGAGAAGACGAAGCTCGGCGTGCTCGACACCATCCTGCAGCCCGAGACGTATCCCAACCTCTACGGCGACCTCTACCACGCGGTCCGCATCAACTATTACCCGCCGCGGGGGGACGCCAAAGAAGGCTGGGACAACATCGACATCTTCGGGTGGCTCGGCTACCCGATGCAGATCAAGGTCGATTTCCTCTGCCGGGACTCCATCCTGGCGGCACCCATCGTGCTCGACCTCGCCCTCTTCCTCGACCTCGCGCAGCGGGCCGGCAAGAAGGGCATCCAGGAGTGGCTGAGCTTCTACTGGAAGGGCCCGATGGCCGCCGCGGGCCTCAAGCCCGAGCACGACCTCTTCATTCAGCTCACGAAACTCAAGAACAACCTGCGCCACATGATGGGCGAAGAGCTCATCACGCACCTCGGGACCGAGTACTACGACTACCCGAGCGAGGGGAGCCACTGACATGTCCACGCACGTCGAACAGGCCGTCATTCTGGCCGCCGGCCTCGGCAGCCGCATCCGCAGCGACGCGCAGCCGCTCCCCAAGCCGCTCGTCAAAGTCGGCGGGCTCACGCTCCTCAAGCGCACCATCCTCACGGCGAAGTCCGCGGGGGTGAAGCGCTTCGTCATCATCGTCGGGTGCATGGGCGACCAGGTGAAGGCCAGCCTCGCGGACGACCCCGACGTGGACGGCCTCGAGCTCGTCTGGGTCCAGAACGAGCAGTACACCCTCAAGAACGGCATCAGCGTTCTGTGTGCGCGGCCGCACATCCGCGGTGAGTTCTTTCTCACCATGGCCGACCACATCGTCGAGAAGGCGGTCTGGCAGACGCTGCAGGCCGAGCCCGCCCGCGGTGGCCTGGTCCTGGCGGTCGACCGCAAGATCGACTCGATCTTCGACATGGACGACGCCACGAAGGTGCGGGTCGGCGAGCGCGAGAGCATTCAGGCCATCGGCAAGCAGCTCACCGAGTTCGATGCGATCGACACCGGCGTGTTCCGCTGCGATCCGGCCCTCTTCGATGCGCTCGAGACCTTCCGCTCGGAAAACGGCGACGCCTCGCTCTCCGAGGGCGTGCAGACGCTCGCCCGCGCGGGCAAGGCCCGCGTCGCGGACATCGGTGCCGCCTGGTGGCAGGACGTCGACGACCTGCCTTCTCGAAAAGAGGCCGAGCGCGTCATGTTCGCCAAGTTGACGAAGAAGACGGACGGCCCGGTGAGCCGGCACATCAACCGTCGATTCAGCAAGGCCATCACCCGGGTCGTGATGAACTTCAACGTGGTCCCCAACCACATGACCGCGGTGGGCCTGGCGGTCGGCCTGGCCTCGGCGGCGGTCACGGCGATGGTCACTCCCTCGAGCTTGTGGCTCCTGGCCCTCGGGGCGGTGCTCTTCCAGGTCTCGTCCATGATCGACGGCGTCGACGGGGAGATCGCCCGCCTCAAGTTCAAGCACAGCGCCCGGGGCGAGTGGTTCGACACGATCTCCGACGACGTCATCAACCTGAGCTACCACCTGGCCCTCGGCGTGGCGGCCTTCCGCCTCTCCGGCGAGAGCCTCTGGCTCAACCTCGGCATCGGGACGTTCATCCTGGGCTGGATCGTCGCCGGCAACCTGTATCGCAAGCACCTCGGCACCGGGCGCGCGACGCACCTCGCCGTGGAGTGGTCCCACCTGAAGCCCGAGAATCAGAGCGCCTTCAACCGCTTCTGCGCGAAGCTCGAGTTCGTGGCGCACCGCGACTTCTACGCCTTCGCCATCATGCTGCTCGTCCTGTTCGGCTTCATGAAGTTCACCGTCGGGCTCACGTTCCTGACGACGACCTTCGTGTTCGCCCAGTGGGCGCTCACGGCCGCGCAAGAGGCCGCCGGTCGCCGCACGACCGAGACCGGCGCGCAGGGCGTCTGAATCGGCTCCCGGGCCTTCCCGGTCGTTGACAGCGGCCCGCCGGTCGGCGAGGGTCGAGCCCCGTGCTGACCCTCGAAAACGTCCGCAAAGCCTACGGCGCGCGCGTCGCCGTCGACGACCTCAGCTTCGAGGTCCGCGCAGGCGAGGTCTTTGGTCTCCTCGGCCCGAATGGTGCGGGCAAGAGCACCACGGTCTCGCTCGGCGTGGGCCTCCTCGAGCCCGACGCGGGCCGCGTCGACCTCGGTGGCCTCGGCGCGCCGACCCGGCCTGAGGTCCGGGCCCGCCTCGGGGTCGCCCCGCAGGCGCTCGCCCTCTACGAGGACCTCACCGCCGAGGAGAACCTTCGTTTCTTCGCGCGGATCTTCGGTCTCCGTGGGACCGCGTTGGCGGGGCGCGTCGAAGCGGCGCTCGCACTCGCGGGCCTGACCGATCGCCGGGCCGAGCGCGCGGTCACGTTCTCGGGTGGCATGAAGCGCCGGCTGAACATCGCCGCCGCGCTCGTCCACGAGCCATCCCTCGTTCTCCTCGACGAGCCCACCGTCGGCGTCGACCCCCAATCACGCAACGCGATCCTCGACCGCATCGTAGCCCTGCGGGATGCGGGCCTGACCGTGATCTACACGACGCATTACATGGAAGAAGCCGCGCGCATCTGCGACCGCGTGGCCATCATCGACCACGGGCGGCTGCTGGCCCTCGACACGGTCGACGCGCTCATCGCCCGCCACGGGGGCGACCCGGTCCTGGTCGCGACGACGTCCGGGGGGACCCACCGGGAGTCGACGCCCGATCCCGTGGCGGCCCTCGCCCGCCTCGCAGCGACCGCGACCGTGCTCGACTTCCACGTCGAGCGCGCCGACCTGGAGCACGTCTTTCTGCGCCTGACCGGGCGCTCGCTGCGAGACTGAGGCCCCGTGCACGCGATTCTCACCATTGCCGCCAAGGATCTTCGCCTGCTGGCGCGCAACCGGGGGCACCTCGTCTTCACGTTCGTCTGGCCGCTGGTGACGGCGCTCTTCTTCGGCACCATCTTCGGCGGCAACGGCGACGACTCGGGCAAGATCCCGGTGCTGCTCGTCGACGAGGACGCGAGCGAGGGGTCCGCCGCACTGCTTGCGGCCGTCGGGCGCCTCTCGGGCGTCGACGCGAAGGCGAACGTCGAGGGACGGGCCGCCGCGCTCGGCGCCGTTCGGCGCGGAGACGCCACGGCCGCCGTCATCGCACCGAAGGGGTACGGCGCCGCCGGGGATCGTCTCTTCGCCGGCGACCCGCCCGTCATCGAGCTGCACGTCGACCCGAGTCGGACGGCCGAGGCCGCCATGCTCGAGGGACAGCTCATGGGCGCGGCGATGGAACGTCTGTCGGACGTCTTTGCCGGTGGCGAGCGATCCGTCCGGGTCGTCGATCGCGCACTCGTCGAGGCCAACACCGCGGCCCGACCGGATCCCGTCCTCACCGGCTTTCTCGGCGAGGTGAAGCGGTTCGTCGGCACCCGGACGCAGGCTTCGGCCGACGCGGCGGGCCCGGCCGAGGGCGGCGCGTGGCGACCGGTGGCGATCACCCGCCACGACGTGAAAGACGAGCGCGACGGCCCCCGCAGCGGCTACGAGGTCAGCCTGCCGCAAGGCGTCATCTGGGGCATGATCGGCTGTGCCCTCGGCTTTGCGATGGGGCTCGTCAACGAACGGACGCGCGGCACGCTCTCCCGCCTGTGCACGTCCCCCATCGGGCGCGCCCACGTGCTGGCGGGCAAGGGCGTCGCCTGTTTCATCGCCCTCGTCGCCGTCCAGGTGATGCTCTTCGTCCTGGGCGCCGTCGCCCTCGGCGTCGTTCCCGGCTCGCTGCCCAGGCTCATCGTGGCCGGCCTCTCGCTGGCCATCGCATTCGTCGGGCTGATGATGGTCGTGGCGACGTTCGCCCGCAGCGAGCAGAGCGCCAGCGGGCTCGCGTGGGCGTTGTTCCTGCCGCTCTCGATGCTCGGCGGGGGCATGGTGCCGCTCTTTGCCCTGCCCGGGTGGATGCAGACCGCCGGCACGTTCAGCCCCATCAAATGGGGCATTCTCGCGCTCGAGGGCGCGCTGTGGCGCGGATTCGGGTGGGCGGAACTCGCCCTCCCCTGTGGCGTCCTGCTGGCGGTCGGGCTCGTTGGTTTCGGCGTCGCGGCGCGGCGATTCGACCGGACCGCTTGACGGGCGCTCGGCGCCTCAGGGCGCCTGGGAAGCCGGTGCGGTCGCCGGCGCCGCGGCCGCCCCCGTCTTCGGCACGCCGAAGAACGGGAACGGCAGACGCGCGATGCCGAGGATCACGAGCCCGAGCGTCGCGGCGACGACGAGGCCGGTCTTGCGGGCCCGCTCGGGCCCGGTCTCACGCTTCCATTTCATCGGGAGGTGCATGAGCCCGAACGCGAGAAGCATGATGCCGAGGTGCTCCATGCGATAGGGCACGCCGAGGCCGAGGTGGAAAAGGACGACGAGGCCGAGGACGACCTGCAGCCCCAGAAGACCATGCGTGGCCGAGTAGAAGGCGCGCTGGAGCTTCCCCCAGTCGCGGCCCCGTGCGGCCGAGACGAGGAGCACGACGGTCGCCAGGACCAGCACGAGGAGGACCAGGAATTTGTTGTGCGCGTGGATGGTGCGCAAGACGTCCATGGGGGATTCGCCCTTTCGCGGCGGTGGGTGTGTGCATTCGGAGGGGGGCGCGCGCGCTTTTTCGGAACCCGGGGGGCCGGCCGTGGCATCGTAATCCGGCAACGGCCTGCGGCCGTGAACCGCTGACTCGCACTTCCGACTCTCAGGAGACCATCTGATGCCGTTCGAACTCCCTGCGTTGCCGTATTCCGCCGAAGCCCTCGAGCCGCACTACTCGGCCAAGACGCTGAGCTTCCACCACGGCAAGCATCACCTCGCCTACATCAACAAGACGAACGAGCTCATCGCCGGCACGAAGTACGCCGAGCTCGGCCTCGAGGACCTCATCCGCGCGGCCAAGACCGACGGCAATGCCGGGCTGTTCAACCAGTCGGCGCAGATCTGGAACCACACGTTCTTCTGGAACAGCATGACGCCGAAGGGCGGTGGCGCGCCCACCGGTGAGATCGCCACGGCGATCGACGCCGCCTTCGGCAGCTACGCGGACTTCGTCGCCAAGTTCAAGGCGCAGGCCGCGGCCAACTTCGGCAGCGGCTGGACGTGGCTCGTCGCCAAGGACGGGAAGCTGGAAATCGTCAACACCTCGGGCGCGGGCACCCCGCTGACCGAGGCCGGGCAGAAGGCGCTCTTGACCGTCGACGTCTGGGAGCACGCCTACTACCTCGACTACCAGAACCGCCGCCCGGACTTCGTTCAGGCCTTCTTCGATCACCTCGCGAACTGGTCGTTCGCGAACGCGAACCTCAAGGGCTGAGGCCCCCGGGCGGCAGCCGCACGCTGTCCGCCAGACCGGGGCCGACGATGAGCGCGAAACAGAGCGCGTCGAGGTCGGCCGTCGCCGGCAGGCCGCACAGGGACGCGAGCGTCGCGATCACCTGCTCGGCCGGGAGACCACGGGCACGCAGCGCCGACAGGGCGATGGCGTCGTCACGCTTCGACAGCTTCTGGCCGTCCGAATCGACGACGAGGCCGACATGCGCGTACTGCGGCTCGGGCAAACCGAGCAGGCGAAGCAGGAGCACCTGCCGGACGGCCGAGGTCACGAGATCGACGCCGCGGAGCACCTGCGAGCATCCCATCGCGACGTCGTCGAAGGCGCACGCCAACTGGTAGGCGGCCTGTCCATCCGTTCGGCGGACCACGAAGTCGAACAGCCCGTCGTCGGGTCCCATGCAGACGCGTCCCCGGACGCGGTCGTCGAAAGCGATGTCGCGAACCCCGAGCCGTTCGAGCGCCGCCCGGACATCGAGCCGCAGGGCACAGGGTCGCCCCCGTGCACTCGTGATGGCTGAACGAATGTCGAGGGCGGCCGGCCGCGGCGGGCGACATGTCCCCGGGTAGGCGGGGCCCTCGTCGCCGGCGTGCGGCGCGAGCGCCGCAAGCGCGACCTCGCGGCGAGAACAGTCGCAGGCGTAGAGGAGGCCCTCCGCGGCCAGTGCCGCGAGCGGCGGCGCGTACAGGGCGAAGCGTTCCGACTGCCGGTAGGGTCCCACGGGCCCCCCGCTGCGCGGCTCTTCGTCGTAGCAAAGACCGAGCCAATCGAGGTCCGCGTAGATGGCCTCGATGGCGCCGGCAGGCACGGCGGCCGGGTCGAGGTCTTCGATGCGCAGGACGTTGGGCAGGCCCGCCGACCGCGCCCAGAGCCAGGCGAGCAGGGCGGTGCGAACGTTGCCGAGGTGCAGGCGCCCCGTCGGCGTCGGGGCGAATCGGCCGGCCCCCCGCAGGCTCACGGCATCCAGAACCAGGCCACGGCCGCGCCAATCGCGGCGGCCGCCACGACGCCGACCACGATGAGCGCCGTGGAGCGGACGCTCCGCGTCGCCGACCGCGCCGCCGACTGCACTTGCACGGTCGGGCGTCGCCGCTCTGCGCCGGCTGCCGAAGACGCGCGGGGCGGGGCCGCCGGTCGGCTCGATACGCCGTCCGGCGAGACGACACCGGGCGGCAGTGACGCGCTCGCCGGCGGGTGCGTGACCCTGGGGAGCGGCGCCGACGCGGCTCGAGGCGGTGGGGGGACCGAGCCGCGAACGGACACCGCGTCCTCGCTCGTCGTCTCGTCGTCCGTCGACTGCGCCGCGTCGTTCATCGCACGTTCGACGTCGCCGCGCGTGATCGCCGTGAACACGCCACCCGCGACCGCGAACTTGACCCGATTCGGCGTCTCGCCCGAGGGCTCCGGATCGGTCGGCGGCGGCCCGGCCTGACTCAGGTCCAGCGCGGGCTGCAGGAGCAGGGTCGCGAGCGGATCCGGCGCCCCGGGCGCGAGCTCCTCGGCGATCGTGTGATCGGGGTCCTCGTCGGCGTCCGTCCGCGACACCGGCGCGGCGGCTTTCAGGGCAGCCCCCGCGGCCTCGAGACCCGGCTGCGTCAGCTCGAGGGAATCGAGCTCGCCCGCCGCAATGGAGGCGTCGATGCTGGCGGCCATCGCAGCCGCGTCGAAGGGTCGAGCGACGGGGAGCTCGTCGGACACCCCCGTGGGAATGGCGGCGTGTTCACCCGTGAAGCGGGCAAAGTTCATCGCGTCCATCGTCAGCGGCTCGAGCGCGGTGATCATCGCCTCGGCGGACTCGTACCGGTTCCTCGGATCCGGATCGGCGGCCTTGCGGAGCACGTGGTCGAGCAACGTCGGTACGCGGGTCCCGTCGGAGGTGGCCCGCAGGGGCGGCCGGGGCTGGCTGATGTGCGCGCGGCAGATCTCGAAGGGATTCTGCGCCGTGATGAAGTGCTCGCCCCGGACGAGGCAGTAACCGATGAGACCGAGGGCATAGAGGTCCGTCCGCGGCGTGACCTCTTTCTGGAGCCATTGTTCCGGCGCCATGAAGCGGGGGCTGCCGAAGACCTGCCCGTTCACCGTCAGTGACCCGGCCCCCGAGTCGGCCAGGAGCTTCGTCAGACCGAAGTCGATGACCTTGACGGTGATCCCCTGCGGTCCGCCCCGCGTCAGCAGGAGATTCTCCGGTTTGAGGTCTCGGTGAATGACCCCTTTGGCGTGGCACGCCGACAGGGCCAGCAACGTCTGATAGAGGACGAGCGTGACCTCGAGCGGCGTGAAGGTGCGCCTGGCCATCGATGCCTTGAGGCTCATGCCCTCGACCCGCTCCATCACCATGCAGGGCGTCCCGTCGCTCAGTACGTCGTAGTCGAGCAGCGTGACGAGATGCGGATGGATGAGGGACGCAATGGCGCGCGCCTCGAGGTGAAATCGCTGATCGGCGTCCTTCTGCGACCGGGCCGCCTGATTGAGGACTTTGATCGCGACCCGCCGACCGAGGCGGGTGTCCTCGGCTTCGTAGACCACGCCCATGCCGCCACGGCCCAGGATGGACTTGACCTCGTACTTGCCGAGCAGGGTCTCCCCGATGCGTTGATCGAGCGCGGTGGCCATCGATGTGTGCGCGTCGCTCCTGCTGCGGGCGAGGGACGATGATCGGCGAGCGGGATCTGGGAATCCGGGACCGGGCGACGATAACACAGGCCCGCTGGATTTCAGCGGATTCTGCTAGCATCCCGCCATGTCCTGCCGGTCCCTGATCCGAGCCGCCGCGCTCGCTCCCTGGTTGCTCGCGTGTCAGGGCAGCACACCGGCGCAGGGACCCTCCGGCGACGGGCCGGCCGGCGCGATGGAGGCAGGGACGGCCGTGGATTCCGGTGAAGCCGGGGGGGAATCCGGCCCGCCGGCGGACGCCCACCACCCGCGGGACGACGGGGGCGGCGCGCTCGACCGCCCGTTGCTGCCCGAGCTTGCCCCGCTCGGAGCCGATGCCGGACGTCCCCCCGACGCTGGGGCGCCCCCCACCACCGGCCCCGCGACCCTGCGCCTGACGCCCTCCGCCCTGAGCATGCGTGAAGCGCGCGGCCCGGTCGCCGTGCGGCTCGATCTCGCGGGGGATGCCGACGGCCGGTTCGAAGTCGAGCTCGCCGCGACCGGCGGGCTGCAGGTGACACCGGACCGGGCGACGCTGAGCAACGACGCCCGCAGTCTCGTCGCATGGGTCACCGCCCCAATCGACGCCGACGCCGACGACACGTTCGGCCGCCTCTCGGCGGGGGGGGCCGGCCTCGACGCAATCTCGGTCCCGTTCGTCGTGCGTGACGCCCATCTCACCTGGGAGATGGCGCTCGACGAGAGTGAGCTTCAGTTCGTCCGCACGAGCAACGACAAGACCCGCCGCCTGACGGTCGAGAACACGTTCAATGGACGCGCGGCGCCGCCTGCGGAGATCAACCTCCGCGGCAAGGGCACGCTCGTCTGTCCGAGGCGAAGTTTCACCGTCCGGTTCGAGCACCCCGTGCATCTGCAAGACAGCCCGCCCCTGGAAGACGTCGTTCTGCTGTCGATGTGCGAAGATCCCCTCGTTCTGCGCTCGCGCATTTCGTTGGAGATCCTCTCCCGGCTCGACCTGTTCCCGGCGTGGTTCAGTTATGTCGAGCTCCGGTACGGAGGCGAGACGCGAGGGGTGTATCTGATGGTGGAGCGCCCCCGTGCTGCGCTGGCGCGGATCAGTCCGGACCTTTCCCGCATCATCCGCCGGCTGTCCGATGCCGATGTGGAGATCGACCACCCGGACGAGTCGTCGATTCCGGACCGGGAGGCCTTTCTCGCCCCCTATCGGGCGATTTTCACCGCGCAGAACGAATGGCAGGGTGAGCAACTGCTCGCCGAGCTCCTGCGACGGATGGCGTACGATCAGTATCTTCTCCTGCTCGCCTACAACAGCGTCCTGGAGAACGGTGACTACATCGACGAGGTGTATTTCTACGATCGAGCGCCCCCCCCGAGCCGGTTGGGGGCCGAGAGCCCGTTTTTCGACGTGATGGCATGGGACCAGGACGAGACGTTCCGGCGTTGCCACACGCCGGCGCCCATCGCCGATCCGCTGCTGAACTGCGCCGAGTCCCGGCTCGACCGGCTCGTCGTGACGCAGCCGCCCGTCCGTGCGCTCTACGTCTCGCAGCTCCGCCGCCTGCTCGACGGACCGACGTCGGCCGCAAGTCTCGAGGGCGTCTCGGAACGCGCCGCCGCGGAACTCGCCGTTTACCTCGATCGGCCCGGCGTGCGGCCCCTCCACGTCGTCGATGAACAGCCCGCCCCCGAGGCGTCGACGGCGCGGGAGACCTACCTCGAGCTCGCCCGGGCTCGCCGGGAACACCTGCAGGCGGCGCTACAGGCCGAGAATCCATGAAGGCCAGCCGACTCGATCGCCGTTGGGTCCGCGTCGCCCTCGCCTGTGCGGTGCTCGGCGCCTGCGCGTCGACGGATGCCACCGTCGGAGTCTCGCCGGGGGGTAAGGCCGATGCCGCCGCCGCCGGGGGTGCACGGGTGGACGGCTCCTCCTCCGATGCCCTCGCCCCCACCGGCGACGCGGCCCCCTCGCTGGACGTGCCGACGCCTGCGGCGGACGCCGCACCGGACTCGACGGACGGTCGGCCCCGCGCCGACGTCGCCGACGATGCGATCCCACAGACCCCGCCCGACGGCGCCCTTGCTGGCGATGCCGGGCCGACACCGGACCTCGGTCCGAGCCCCGACGACCTCGCCTTTCAGGCGCGGCTCTTCGGTGCCGAGATCGTCATCCCGGTCACGATCACGCTGCCGGAAGCGTCGGAGGCGGCCCTGCGCGCCGATCCGCACGCCGACTACGTCGCCGCCGATCTGACCATCGATGGGGTCGACTTGCCGCAGGTCGGCCTGCGCCTCAAGGGCGGACGCGGCAGCTTTCGGGCGCTCGGGCAGAAGGCGGCGTTCAAGATCGACGTGAACCACTTCGTCCCGCGGCGGCGGTTCGCCGGGCTGAGCAAGCTCACGTTCAACAACATGATCCAGGACACGACGCAGATGCGGGAACGGCTCGGCAGCCTGATGTTCACGGCGCTCGGGCTGCCGGCTGGGCGGGTCGGATACGTCGAGATCAGCGTCAACGGCACGAACTACGGGCTCTACAGCCACATCGAGACCCTCGACGAGCGCTTCCTCGAACGCGCGTTCCCGGGGGATGCCGACGGCAACCTCTACGAGGGCTTCGACGATCTCGATCTCTGGCTGCGCGACGTCGCTGCGTTCGATCAGGACGCGGGCGACGACGACGACGAAAAGGCCGACCTCCGCACCCTGGTCCGGGCGCTCGACGGCGCGACCCCACCGACCTTCGAGGCGGCCGTCGGGCCCGCCGTCGACCTCGACCGGATGCGCCGCTTCTTCGCCGCTGAGATCCTGACCGGGCACTGGGACGGGTACGCGCAGCTCCGCAACAACTACTACCTGTATCGACGCCCGTCGGACGACCGCTTCGTCTTTCTGCCGAGCGGCATGGATCAGGCCTTCACCCGAACGAACAACCCGTACGCCGGACCCGCCCGCCTCTTTCGCATGTGCGTCGACTGGCTGCCGTGCCGCCTTCCTTATGCGGAGGCCATCCGCGAGGGTGCAGCGACGCTGGCCACCACGGATTGGCGCCCGGAGATCGACCGCCTCGCCGCGCTCCTCGAAGAGCCCTTCTCCCGGGACCGCAAGACCCCCACTCGCCCCGAACAGCGGCTGCTCGACATCGACGCGCTGCGCACCTGGGTCGTCGATCATCCGATTCGCATGGCTGGCGCGCTGAGCTGCCTCGACCCCGGGCAGGACGGTGATGGCGATCTCACGCTGCCGTGCGCCGGCGACTGCGACGACGACGACGCCACGGTCTATCCCGGCGCCGACGACACCTGCGGCGACGAGCGCGATCAGGACTGCACCGGCTTCACGGACGACGGTCAGGACTGCCCGATGTGCCGCGCCGTCCCCGTGCCGGGCCGCGAGACCGAGTTTCTGATCTGCCATCGCCCGGTTCGCTTCTCGGTGGCCGAGACGCTCTGCGTCGATCAGGGGGCGACCTTTGCCAGCATCCACGACGAGACCGAGCAGGCGGCGCTGGCAACGGCCGCCGCGGCAAGGCGTCGCACGCGCTGGTGGATCGGCGGCCTCGACACCGGCACGCCCGGGATGTTCCGGTGGCGGGACGGGACCCCTTGGGACTTCGACGCGTGGGCCGACGACCAGCCGGACAACGCCGGCGGCTATGAGCATTGCACCGCGATGAACGCCCAGAGCGACGGCCGTTGGGCCGACTACTACTCGGGCTTCTACCAGCCGTTCATCTGCCGGCGCTGACGCGCGGCGCGGGTCACTTCGGCTTGCGGAACAGGGCCTCGAGATCGGCCATGGCCTTGTCGCGACCACCGCCGCTCCGGCCTCCGCCGCCGCCGCCGCCGCCGCCCCCGCCCCCTCCGCCACCGCGCCGACGATCACCGGAGCGGCCGCCACCACCACCCGAGAAGGCGTCCCCGCCGCGGCCCGAGGGCGGCCCGGCGGGCGCTCCCGTTCGGGGGTCGAGGCCGGGTGGACCCATCGGCGGCGCGGGCGAGGAGCCCCGCTCGGCCTTGAGCGACAAGGAGATTCGATTGCGCGCGCGGTCGATGCCCAAGACCCGCGCCGAGATCGTCTGACCGAGCTTGACGACCTCGTTGGGGTCCTTCACGAAGTGGTCGGCCAGCTCGCTGACGTGGATCAGACCTTCCTGTTGAAGACCGATGTTCACGAAAGCGCCGAACTGCGTGATGTTCGACACCACGCCGTTGAGCTTCATTCCCGGGCGAAGGTCGTCGACCCCCTTGATCAGCGGGTTCAGAGGCGCCGCGGGCGCCCGAGGGGCGGCCGACACCGGTTTGGCCAGCGCCGGGGTGGCGGCCGGCGCCGAGGCGATGAGCTTCGAGAGGTCGTCCGGCTTGACGCCGGCGAGGGCGACGGACTGCACGTCGACCAGCGCGCGCCGCAGTCGGTTCTCGTCGAGATCCTGCTGATATTCGGCGAGGCCGAGACTGACGGGGTCGACCTGACTCCAGGTGCGCATCGGCCGGATGCAACGTCGCGCGAGGACCACCGCGTACTTGTCCTGCGGCGGCAGCTCCTCCGTGACGGCCTCGGCCCCTTCCCGGACCGCCGTCGGTTTGATGCGGTGGACCGGCATGTCGGGTGCGAAACCGCCCGCCAGGCGGTTCAGCAGCTCCATGTCTTCCGCCTGCGTCGGCAGGACGATGCCGTCCACCGGATGTTCGCCGATGACTTTCGAGACGGCCTCGATGGGGTGATCGCCCGGTGACGCCTTGCCGTGGTGCACGACGCGTCCGTCTCGGCCGACCAGGGCGATGGCGAGCTGGCCCCCCTTCTTGGGGACCCAGATGCCGGCCGCCAGGTTGACCTTCGGGCGGTTGGAACACAGGAGTCCCAGGTAGGCCTCGGCGGCGTTGGAGATCGCGCGGACCTCGGCTTCCTCGTCCTTGGCGGACAAGAGCGCCGCCGGCAGGTCGGCGAGGATGAGGACCTGGGCCACGGCGCGATGATCGCGGCCGTTGGCGATGGCGCGCAGGTTCTCGTAGTGCACCTGCACCTGCGCAACGATCGCCTCGAGGGGCAGATCGAGCTCGACCGACAGCGCCCCGGCCTTGCGGCCCCGACGCATGGCCAGCCAGCGATGCGGGGGGATCTCGGAGAGCTTCTCGCGGCCGACGAGGCCACCGAACTGCGCCCGGAGGTCCTCGGTTTCGGACCCGGTCGCGGCGTCGGCCACCCGCACGGCCCCGTCGCGCTGGGCGATGGCCATGCAGGCGTTCCAGACGAGCAGGGCTTCTTTGATCGCGTCACGGCGGCGGTGCTCGGCCGTGGCCCCCGGCGGGGCGAGCGTATCGGCACGCTCGAGCACGGCGATCTCGTGGCGGGCGATCGTCTGCGCGAGCAACGCCGTCGGAATCGCCGGCAGGCCACCCTCTCGCCGCCGGGCCCCGACGTCCTCCAGGAACCGCAGGTGCTCTCTGAGGTTCTGGTGCGCGCGCCAGACGACGAGCAGGTTGCGCGGCGTCAACGAGGCATAGGCCGTCGGCCGGGCCTTGAGCAACGCGGCGAGGTCGTCGCCCCGGTCGATGGCGTCCTCGAGCGCGTCGATTTCGACTGCGTTCAGGGGGGTGTCGCCGAGTGCGCGGGTCCGCGCCAGGAAACGAGACAATCGCATGGGCCGTCCGACGTTGAGGGGGCTGGGAGCCAGAGAGGCGGACTGCGGGGCGCCGTGCCCGGCATCCGCCGGCGGAGCCGGGGGTGAAATCGACCGCAGAGGCTTACGCCGCCGAAACGGGAGCCGCGGGAGGTGTGTGCGAGTCTGCCAGAAGCCCCTGCGCCCGGCGAGGGGAAAAGCGATGCGGAAACGCCTCAGAGCCCGTAGAAACGGCCGATTTCGGACACGACGCGCTCGAGCGCGCCCGACGGCAGCTCGGGGTAGACCGGCAGCGCCAGCACCTCCGCGCAGGCCCGTTCGGCTTCCGGGAAGTCGCCCGGCCCGTACCCGAGGCCGGCGAAACACGGCTGCAGGTGCAGCGGCCGGGGGTAGTACACGGCCGTCCCGATGCCTCGCTCGCCGAGCGCCCGGGCCAGCGCGTCGCGGTCCGGGACCCGGATCACGTACTGGTTGTAGACGTGGTGCGCGCGGGCCGAGGTGGGCGGCGTGACGACGAGCCCGCGCGAAACGAGCCCGGACTCGACGAACAGGGCGTCGTAGCGGGCGGCGTTGCGCCGACGGGCGTCGGCCCAGGTGTCGAGGTGCGGCAGCTTCACGGCGAGCACCGCCGCCTGCAGGGTATCGAGGCGGAAGTTGCCGCCGACGACATGGTGGAAGTACTTGGGCTTGCTGCCGTGGACCCGCAGGATCGCCAGCTTTTCGGCGAGCACGGGGTCGTTGGTGAGCGTCGCCCCCCCGTCGCCGAACCCCCCGAGGTTCTTGCTCGGGAAGAAGCTGACACAGGTCATCGCGCCGTACTGCCCGGTCATGCGCCCGTCGAGCCGCGCCCCGAGGCTCTGCGCCGAGTCCTCGATGACCGGCGGCAAGCCGGGGGTGGTCGAGAGGGTCGCGACGTCGGCCATCTGCCCGAAGAGGTGCACGGGGATGACCGCCTTGGTGCGCGGCGTCACCGCGGCCCGCAAGGCCTCGGGCGTCGCGTTGAACGTCGCCGGATCGATGTCCGTGAAGACCGGACGGGCGCCGAGACGCGCGATGACGCCGGCCGTCGCGAAGAAGCTGAAGGTCGTCGTCACGACCTCGTCCCCGGGGCCGACGTCGAGGGCCATCAGGGCGGCGAGCAAGGCGTCCGTGCCGGACGACATGCCGAGGGCGTGTCCGACCCCGGCGTAGGTGGCCAGGGCACGCTCGAAGGCCCCGACCTCGGGCCCCATGATCATCTCCTGGGCGTCGACCACCCGCTCGATGGCCGCGAGCGCCTCGGTGCGGTAGCTCGCGAGCTGGGCCCTGAGATCGAGCAGCGGAATCGGAGAGGGCGAAACCGGCGTCGCCGGCGAAGAAGAGTTCAACGGCACAAGGCCTCCTGTACGAGCTCGAATCGATCCTGACCCCAGAAGACCTCCGGGGCGCGCTCGGGGCGCTCGACGAGAAACGTCGGGGCACCGCAGGCGCCCGCGACCCGCGCCGCGTCGGTGTTTACCCGGAGCGCGGTCTTCAGGGCTTCGTCCGTTGCGGCGCGCGCGACCAGCGACGGGCCGAAGCCCGCGGCGTCGAGCACCGACGCCAGGACGTCCGGATTTCCGATGTCGCGATTCTCGGCCCAGGCGGCCCGATAGACGGCGTGCGTGACCTCCGGGACGGCCAGCGCCACCCGCAGGGCCACGACCGTGCGCAGGGGAAACGTGTCCGGGAATCGGAACGGGACGCCCCACAGCGCGGCCCAGTCGGCCAGGTCCCGCGCGATGTACCGGCGCCGGGCCTCGTTCATCGCCAGCATCGGCACGTCGGGCGTCCCGATCTCGCGGAAGAGCGCCCCGAGCAACATCGGGCGCCAGAGCACCGTCGCACCCGTCGCGCGAAGGCGAGCGTCGATCTGTGTCGAGGCGAGGTAGCTGAACGGGCTCGAGAAGTCGTGGAAGAACGTCACGCGGGCGCCCTCGGCGGCGGGGCTCGGCACGGCGTAGGCCGGGGCACGGCCGGTGAGCGCCGCCTCGACGAAGTGCAGGCGGTCCTGACCCCAGAAGAAGCGGTCGCCCACGCCCATCGCCGGGACGCCGAAGAGACCCCGCGCGGCGGCGGCGTCCGTCGCAGTGTGCAGGGCGGCTTTGACGTCGGGGTCGTCGATGACGCCGATGTCGAGTCCGAACGGCGCTGCCAACTGGCCCAGGACCGCGCGATCGGCGATGTCGTGTCCGTCGACCCAGTACGCCCGATAGAGCGCGTGCGTCAGCGCCGGCCGATGGGCCTCCGGGCACGCGGTCAGCAGGCGCATGGCCTCGACGCTCCGCCGGGGGTGCGCGTCGGGCATCGTCAGCGGGACGCCGTACAGCGCGGCGAATCGCTGCATGTCCGCCAGGTTGAGGCGTGCCTTGGCCGGGTTCATCTGCGCCCCGGGGTTCTGCGTCGCCCCCACCGCCCGGAAGAGCCCCCCGAGGAGCACCGGCCGCCAGCGGAGCGTCGCCCCCGTCCGCGCCGCCAGCGCCTCGATGCGGGTTGACGCCAGATAGGCATACGGGCAGACGATGTCGTAGTAGAAGTCGAGTTCCATGGGTGACGCGATTCTGCCCGGGGGGGCGCGCGGACGCCAGAGACGAGACGGACGAGTGGTGTCGTGTCGAACGGCAAGGGAGTCGTGGCGATGGCGGAGTGGTTCGTGAATGCGCGGTTTCGGCGAGCGATGGGCATGTGGCTGGCGATCCCGGTCATGGGCGGCGCTCTGGCCTCCGGGTGCGGCGGGGGCGACTCGGGCGGGGGCGCGACGGCCACCGACGCCGGCCTCCAGGATGCCGCGCCGGCCCCCGACCCGGACGCAGCCCCCGTCGACGCCGGCTCGCAGGCCGATGCCTCGCTCGCGGACCGGGCCGCGGCGTTCTGCGAGTCGCTCGCGAACGCACGATGCACCTGGGCGCTGGCCTGCGACGGCCTCTCCGCGGGTGATCGCGCCGGCATCCTCGGCCTGGCCGGGGACGACCTGGCGGCCTGCACGGCCAACGCCGCCGCGCTCTGCACCAGCGCCGCCACCGCGCGCGCCGAGCGCGGCACCCTCGCGTTCGACCCCGTCGAGGTCGAGGACTGCCTCGACGGCGTCTCCCGCGCGCCGTGCCAGCCCTCGCCGGCCGCCGACTGGATCGCGGACTACGGCGCCTATTTCTACGAGCGATGCGGGCGCGTGCTGTCGGGCAACGTCGAGGTCGACGGCGAGTGCACCACCGCCGCGGACTGCGCAGCCGTCGACGCCCTGTGCGACGAGGGCAAGTGCCGGATCTCGAAGCCCATCGATCTGCAGGGCGACTGCGACGCGACGAACCGGTCGGCCGGCGTGCCCAACGGCGACGACACCTGCGTCGGCGGGTTGTGCGTCCAGGTCGGGACGAACTCCCAGGACAAGCTCGGCATGTGCACCGTCGACTGCCGCGAGACCGCCCAGGCCTGCCCGACGGGCACGCAGTGCCTGCACGTCACCGCCGGCAACGCGCACTACGCGTACTGCACCGTCCGCTGTGAGCGCGACGCGCAGTGCCACAACGGGTTCGTCTGCGTCGCCGTGAACCCGGACGAGCCGGACGGCGCCAAACACTGCTGGGCCGAGCGCCGCTGACCCCGCGGCCTTTACACGACCGTTCCCGGTCCCTACCCTGCGCGGCCATGCAGCCTCCCCTCGCCTTCGACGTGGGGCCGGTCCGCGTCGACCCGGCCTGTGTCCTCGCCCCCATGGAGGGCATCACCGACCGCCCGTTCCGGTCGCTCATCCGCGGCCTCGGCGGCTGCGGCCTGACGGTCACCGAGTTCGTCAGCAGCGAGGCCCTGACCCGGCAGGTCGCGAAGGCCTGGAAGATGGCCGAGATCGCTCCGGACGAGCGCCCGGTCAGCATCCAGATCTACGGTCGCGACCCGGAGCGCATGGCCGATTCGGCCCGCTACTGCCAGGACCTCGGGGCCGACATCGTCGACCTGAACCTCGGCTGCCCGAGCAAGGCCGTCACCGGCGGGTGCGCCGGCTCGGCCCTGATGCGCGACGAGCCCCTCGCCCGGCGCATTTTCACCGCGGTGAGGGCGGCCATCACGGTGCCCATGACGGTCAAGATGCGCCTCGGCTGGGATCGGGAATGCATGAACGCGCCCGAGGTCGCCCACATCGCCCAGGAAGAGGGCGCCGGCATGATCACCGTGCACGGGCGCACGCGCGCCGATGCCTACCGAGGCGTGGCCGACTGGCGTTCGATCCGCGCGGTGCGCGACCGCATCCATCTGCCCCTGCTCGTCAACGGGGACATCCTGACCGTGGACGACGCCGTCCGCGCGCTCGACGAGAGCGGCGCGGACGGGGTGATGGTCGGGCGCGGCACCATGCGCGATCCCTGGATTCTGCGGCAGATCGCCGACCACTTCGCCGGGCGGCCCGTGTGTACACCGACCCTCGAAGAACGCCGGGTGGTCATCCTGCACTACTTCGACATGCTCGCCTCGTCGAGTCCCATCGACCCGGATCGCTACGCCCTCGGCAAGATGAAGAAGGTCACGGGCTACTTCACGCGGGGGCTCCCCTACGGGGCCCGGCTGCGCGAGTCCGTCTACGCGGCCACCACCACGCGGGCGGCGTGCGAAGCCGTGACGCACTACTTCGAGCTGCTCGCGGCGCACGACCTGCGCGACGGGTTCTCCCGTGTCTTCGCCGATCCGGCGCAGCCCTTTCGCGAGGGCGACAGCCGGCGCCTCGACCGCCCGGAGACGGTGAGCCCTTGACGCCGCCCGACGCCTTGGCGGCCTGGTTGAGCGGGGCCCTCACCCGTCACGGCGCATTCGCCGGCACGGTTCACCGCTATGATGCCGCACACGACCTGCTGCGACTCGCGGCGGCCGTCAACGTCCCCGAGCCCGTGCTCCGGGCGGTCGCGACCATCCCGCGGGGCAAGGGCATGGCGGGCCTGGCATGGGAGCGCCGCGCGCCGGTGCAAACCTGCAACCTGCAGACCGACGAGACGGGCGATGTCCGACCCGGTGCCCGTGCCGTCGACGCGCAGGCGGCCGTCGCGCTGCCCGTCTTCGACCGCGGCCCCTCGGCCGGCCTGCGTGCGGTCGTCGGGTTCGCCTTCCGCGGGGAGCGGCCATTCACGGACGCGGAGCTCGCGCGCCTGACGGCCGAGGCCGACGGGCTGCCCTCATAAACACACTATTCCGGTCGGAATTTAGTGTTGTCCACATTGCCCCATTCGACGGGCCCGTGGTAGCCTGCCCTCGGATTCGCTGTCGAGACGGAGCACGTCGCGTGGACCACATCGATCGGCTCGAAGCGCAGAGCGTCTACATCCTGCGCGAGGCCTACAAGAACTTCAAAAACCTCTGCATGCTCTGGTCGATCGGAAAGGACTCGACGGTCATGCTCTGGCTCGCCCGCAAAGCGTTCTTCGGGCATGTGCCTTTCCCACTGGTCCACATCGACACGACGTTCAAGATTCCGAGCATGGTCGAGTACCGCGACCGGATGGCACGGGAGTGGAACCTGACGATCGTGTTCGGCAAGAACGAAGAGGCGCTCGCCGACGGCATGAATCCGGGTCGCGGCCGGCTCGTGTGCTGCGGCGCCCTGAAGACACAGGCACTGAAGGCCACGCTGGACGGCACCGGGACCCGTTATCGGGTGATGCCCGACGGCAGCTACGTGCCGCACGGCAACAAAGAGCCCTATACCGGGGTCATCGTGGGCGCGCGGGGGGATGAAGAGGGCAGTCGCTCCAAGGAGCGCTACTTCTCACCGCGCGGGGTCGACAACGACTGGAACCTGGACGACCAACCCCCGGAACTGTGGAATCAGTTCAAGACCGACTTCGCGCCGGGCACCCACATCCGGATTCACCCCATCCTGGATTGGAGCGAGGCCAACATCTGGGAGTACATCCAGCGCGAGAAGATCCCGATCATCGACCTGTACTTCGATCGGGGCGAGGGTCGCCGCTACCGCTCGATCGGGTGCGCGCCGTGCACGTCGTCCATCGCGTCGTGCGCCCGCACGACGGAGGAGATCCTCGTCGAGCTGCGCAACACCAACGTCGCCGAGCGCTCCGGGCGTGCGCAGGACCAGGAAGACCCCCACGCGATGGAGAAGCTCCGTCGCGACGGGTACATGTGAAGGGGGCCATGAACATGAGCGCTGAGCCCATCAACGGGGCGGCCCCCGCCCGCGAGCAGATGAACATTGTCATCGTCGGTCACGTCGACCACGGCAAGTCGACGCTCGTCGGGCGCATTCTCGCCGACACCGGCTCCATCGACCCGGCGAAGATCGCCAAGGTCCGGCGGATCTGCGAACAGCAGGGCAAACACTTCGAGTACTCGTTTCTGCTCGACGCGCTCGAGGCGGAACAGGCGCAGGGCATCACCATCGACGCGGCCCGCTGCTTCTTCAGGAGCGCCCGGCGCGACTACCTCATCATCGACGCCCCCGGGCACATCGAGTTTCTGAAGAACATGATCACCGGCGCCGCCCGCGCCGAAGCCGCCGTGCTGCTGATCGACGCCGCGGAGGGTGTCCGCGAGAACAGCCGGCGTCACGGGTATCTTCTTTCTCTGCTCGGCATCCGACAGATCGTCGTCGTGGTGAACAAGATGGACCGCGTCGGTTTCGACCCGGACGTCTTCGCCCGCATTCGCGCGACGTACACGGAGTTCCTCGCGCAGCTCGACGTGCACCCGCGGGCGTTCGTGCCCGTCAGCGCCCTCGAGGGCGACTTCGTCGTCGAACGCACCGGCCGCGCCCCCTGGTACGACGGCCCGACGGTGCTCGAGGCCGTCGACGGGTTCACCAAGGCGCCCCGACCCGAGGATCGCCCCCTGCGCCTGCCCGTGCAGGACGTCTACCGGTTCAACCGGCTCGGGGACACCCGCCGCATCATCGCCGGCCGCATCACGCAGGGCACGCTGCGCGTCGGCGATGCGATCCGCTTCCTGCCGAGCGGCAAGGAGACGCGCGTCGCATCGCTCGAGGCGTTCTCCACCGCCCCGCAGACGCAGGTCTCGGCCGGCCAGTCCGTCGGTCTGACGATGACGGAAGAGATCTACGTGCAGCGCGGGGACATGCTCTGCACCCCGGACGCCGCGCCGCGCGTGTCGGATCGCATCCGGGCGAATCTCTTCTGGCTCGGGCGCCAGCCCCTGCGCAAGGGCCGCACCTACAAGCTCAAGCTGGCCACCTACAGCGGCCTCTGCGAGCTCGAGCGCATCATCGAGGTCATCGACGCCTCGGCGCTGTCGCCGGCGGCCCATCACGATCGCGTCGAGCGCCACGAGGTCGCCGAGGTCATCCTGCGCCTGCGCAAACCCCTCGCCTGCGATCTTTCCCACGAGGCGGAAGATACGGCCCGCTTCGTCCTGGTGGACGCCTACGATCTGGCCGGGGGGGGCATCGTCCGCGACGTGCTCGACGCCGCCGGCGACGACGGGACGGCCCGCTGGACGACGGAGGTCGGCGCCATCGACCGCCCCCTGCGGGAAGCGAAACACGGTCACCGCGCGTTCCTGGCCGTGGTCCACGACGATCTCGATCAGACCGGCCAGGCGTTGGCCGGCGCGCTGGAAGAGTCCCTCTGGAGCAGCCACCAAGCGGTCTTCCGACTCAACCTGGCGCTGGACGATCTCCACGTGCTCGGGGGGGGTCGTCTCGAGCTCAGACCCATCAGCTTCGCCAGAATGGCGGCGCTCCTCAACGCCGGGCAGGCGGTGATCGCAACGGTCCCCTGGGCCGAAGCCTTCACGCACCACGAGGTCCTCGAGGTCCCTGGCCTCGACGCCGTCCCCCGCTTCCAGATCCGCTTCCAGAGCGGCGGCGGGACGTCCGACGACGCGGACTGGGTCCTCGACCCGGGCGCCGATCCGCGTGCCCTTCACGACGAGGTCAAGCAGAAGCTCGCGCTGCAGCTGCGCCGACCCTGAGGCGGGCGTCAGCCCTCCGGCCGCGTCGTGTGGATTTCGGCGATGGTGTACTCGGCGAGGCCGCCCGGCGTTTCGACGCTGACGGCATCGTCGACGCGCTTGTTGAGCAGCGCGCGGCCGACGGGCGAGCGCCAGGAGATGTGCCCGGCCCGGGCGTCCGTCTCGTCCTGACCGACGATGCGAATCGTCTTGCGTTCGCCGTCCTCGTCCTCGATGACCACCCAGGACAGGAAGACGACCTTGTCGCGCGTCGTCGGCGGGGCGACGACCACCATCTCGTCGAGGACCTTGCCGAGAAAGCCGAGACGCTTGTCGATCTCACGCAGGCGCTTCTTGCCGTAGATGTACTCGGCGTTCTCGCTGCGGTCGCCCTCGGCGGCGGCGGCGGCCACCTGATTCACGACGCGGGGGCGTTCGATCCGGAAGAGCTGGTCGGCTTCGGTGCGCAGTGCGGCGGCGCCCTGCGGGCTGATGAACCGCTTGTCGGTCATGCGGTGGTCTCCTCGTGCGCGACGGCACGGTCTTCCCCGAGCCCCGGCGCCGACGGACCGGCAGCCCGCCAGGGCTCCATCCACGAGGCCGCCCGACCTCGACGTTCGTCCAGCCACCGCGTGACGACGGGAAACAGCGCCTCGGGCGCCCGCAGGCCCATGCGCAGATCGTTGTGGCCGAAGTCTCGGGCGACGAGCATCGCTTTGTCCGTGGAGCCGAGGCGGGCGACGCCATGGGACCGAATCGTCGCCGGAGGGGCCACGCGGTCGAATTCGCCGGCGACCCAGAGCGTGGGGACGGTGACGTGGTGCAGGTGGTCGGCGTAGACGTGGGGTGGTCGGGCATCGTCGACCACGTGCTCTCGTGCCGTCTCGTGGCGGATCCAGTCCACGAATTGTCGCAGGACGGGCAGCGCGGCGTCGTCGAGCGTGTGCCGCGTCTCGGCCTCGACGAGGGCGGTGTTCATGTTGCGCGGGTTCCAGAGCGTGTGGGCGAGCGCCTCGCTGACGAGATGCCCGACGAGACGGTTGGCGAACTCCGGCAACGCGCCCCCCGGCCCGGGCAGTCGAGCCGCCTCGTCGACCCACTCGGCCACGCCGCGCGTCGGCAAGGCGTGCAACGGCAGCCGATCGAGCAGATGCAGGACCGCGCTGCGACCGACGACGTGCTGGAGCAACTCGTTGTATTCGAAATATTGCCGCCGAAGCAGCGCCCGAAGGCCGAACCGGGTCTCCCAGCGGAGCTTGGGCGGCGTCCCCATCATCACGAGCCCCGCGAGGGCCGCGTTGCGCGCGACGGCGAGCTCGGCGTCCGCCACCACCCGATGCTCGGCGTCGAACCGGCAGCCCTGCAGGTGGATGTACATGGCGATGCCGCCCATGCTGTGCCCGATGACGAACGGCCGGCGTCCCGTCGCCCGACTGACGCGCTGCACGAACGCCGCGGCGTCGAGAACCCCGTAGTCGTCGACCCGGGCCGGACGCGGTCCGAGGCCGCTCTTGTGGGGCGGTCGGCCGTGACCCCGGAAGTTTCCCAGCCAGACGTCGTACCCCCCGTCATGGAGGTGGCGCGCAAAACTGTGTCCGGCGACCGGAAGATCCAGGCCGGCGAGGTTCTGAGCGAGCCCGTGCAGCAGCAGAACCGGCGGCGCTCCCGGTCGCGGATAGCGGCGCATCCCGAGCAGGACACCATCGGCCGTCGGCGCGCGCTCGTTGTGTGGGTCGGGTCTTTGCACGGCGCAGTTGTCGCCCGGGCCGCGCCGCGGTTCAAGGGGCGTGCGCCTTGCTGCCCTCGGATGGGCACGGACGCAGCGCAGGACTTGGGAGATCGGCCCGGGATCGGGCACGATGCGCGCGATGTTGCGTCGCCTCGCCCTCCTGCTCGCCCTTCTCGCTGCACTTGCGCTCGCGGTCGCCCTGCTGCGCGCGCCCGCCGTCCGACACGTCGTCCGGGCCGGCATGGACCGGGCCTCGGCCCGCCTCGGACAGCCGATGGCGGCCGGCCGGATCGAACCCGCCGGGATCGGTGGCGTCCGCCTCACGGATCTCCGGATCGGCGAGGCCACCCGACCCCTGCTGACCGTGCGCGAAGTCGACGCATGGGCACCGCCCCGCGAGCTCCTCGAAGGTCGTCGGCTCCCCCGACGCGTCACGCTCCGCGACTTCGAGATCCGGATCGACGGCGACGGCACGCCGCAGGGCCTCGTCGACGCGCTCCTGCGCCTGAGACCGACCGAGGACTCGGAAGAGGCGTCGCCGGCGGCCACCGCCGGGTCCGGCGAGCGGCCCCGCGTCGACCTCGTCGGCGGACGGGTGATCGATACGGGCGGCTTCGTCGAGCTGTCGGGCCTGCAGGGTCGCATCGAGCCGGACGGACGGCTGTCCGTCTCCTTCGACGTCGTGAAACCGTCACCGGCGCCCTGCACGCTCGCGGGCGATCCCGACGGTGTCGAGCTGCGATGCAGTGCCCCGATCTCCGTCGGGCTTCGGACGGGCGTCTTCGTCGACGTGCCGAACGTCGTCGCCCGCCGCCGGCCCGAAGCGCTCGTCGAGGTGCGCGGCGCCCACCTGCGGGGTGAGGGCCTGCCGGCCCTGGCGCAGCCCCTCGTCGACGGCCTCGGGTTCGATGCCCGCATCGGCCTCACGCCGGATGCCTCGGGCGCCCGACCGCTCACGGCGGCCTTGACCTTCGCGGCGGGTGGCCGCATCGAAGCGACCGGTACGGTGGGCCGCACGCAGGCGACGCTGCGCACGGAGGTCACGGCGCTCGATCTCGCCCCGATCAGCACGGCCTTGACCGGAGAGACCTCGGCCCGGGTCGGCCTCGTCGTCGACTACGCCGCACGTCGTGCGGAGCTCTCCGGCCGGGTCGAGCTCGCGAACCTGCTCGTCGACCACCGCGCCATCGCCGACGACAAGATCGGCCCGTACAGCATGGGGGTCGAGGGCCGCATCGTGGTCGAGCAACTCGCCGAGGCCCTTGCGCCGGTGCCGCCGGCGATCCCTTCCGCCGCGCCCACCGCGCCGGACACCGTGGCGGCCGCTCCCGCCGCGACCGGCCCGCGCCTTCGGTTGTCCCTCTCCGAGGGCATCGTCCGCCTCGGCGAGGTCGCGGTCCGGGTCGACGCCACCGTCGAGGGGGACACGAACCTGCGGCGGGCCCGCGTCGCGGTCGACGCCGGTCGCCTCGACGGCGCACGGCTCGTCTCGGCATTCCCACCGGGGCTTTTGCCCCACCTGCAGCCCGTCCGGGCCACGGGCGAGGCCCGGCTCGCCTTCGACTTCGTGCTGGACATGGACGCGCCCGAGAAAACGGACCTGAACATCAAGGCCGACTTCTCGGACCTCGAGGTCACGCGGCTCAATCCCGCCATCGACTTCGAACGTCTGCGCAAGACGTTCGAGACCCACTTCGAGATGCCCGACGGCGAGATCCTCGTCAACGTGACCGGCCCCGAGAGTCCGCGCTGGACGCCGTTCGACCAGGTGGCGCCCCTGCTCCCGATCGCGATTGTCACGCAAGAGGACGGCGGCTTCTGGAACCACAAGGGCATCAGCCTCCTTCACCTCCGGGGCTCGCTCGTGACGAACGTCGAGAAGGGACGTTTTGCCCGAGGCGGCTCGACGCTGACGATGCAGCTCGCCCGAAACGTCTTCCTCAATCGACACAAGACCCTGTCCCGGAAGCTCGAGGAGGTCGTCGTCGCGTGGCTGCTCGAGCAATCGTTCACGAAACAGGAGCTCATCGAGCTCTACCTCAACGTCGTCGAGTTCGGTCCGAAGCTGTTCGGCATCGGTGACGCGTCGGCCTACTACTTCGCCAAGAGTCCGGCGGATCTCACCCCGACCGAGGTCGCCTTCATCGTGCGGCTACTGCCCAACCCGCGCCGGTTTCACGAACAGTTCGAAAAGGGCGAGGTCAAGGACTTCTACGCCGCCTCCATGATGCGCCTGCTCGGTCTCCTCACCGAGCGTGGCTATCTGCCGAGGGCCGAGCTCGACGCGGCGGATCCGAAAGCGCTCTTCAAGCGCCCGCCCTGAGCCGAGGCGTCGGGGCGTCCGGCCTCAGATGCCGTCCGGGAACAGCCAGTCGCTGCCGCCCTCGGGCAGCGCGTCCGGGGCACGGCGCTCGAGGAGATCCGCGAGGCCATCGAGCTGTTCGAAGGGGACGTGGAGCGCCGCCTCGAGGCCGGTCGCATCGGCGTGCAGCCGCGCCGTCATGGGCAAAGCCGCTCCCAGGCGCTCCACGGGCGCCCCGAAGAGGCGCAGCAGCGCGACCAGATCCACGCTCGCCTGCAGGACCGCCGTCGGGGAAGCGGCGCCCGGCGGCGTCGTCCCGAGGCGACCGGAGACGAGCCCCTCGAGCAACGCGCGCTGCGCGCCGCCCGCCGCCACGCGAAGCCGTCCGTCGCGATGATGGAGGTCCGCGGGCATATAGGGTCCGCTCCCGCCCAGGCGCCGCACCGGGTCTCCTCCCAGCGTGTAGACCACGGGCAGGGCCGCAAGGCCGGGGGGCAGCGACTCGAGGGCGGCGTCGAAGTAGAGCGTCGGCCCGACGGCGCCGGGCCCCGACTGCAACGACCAGACGAAGTCGCCCTCGATGGCCTCCAGTACGGGCGCGAGCGATTCCAGGGCGCCCGGGCCGGGTGCCTCGGGTCCCGGCGTCGCCGCTTCGAGGAGTTCGAGTCCCGCGAACGCGGGCGCGAAGGCTTTCAAGGGTCCAGACCCGGCACGCCGAGCGTCTCCGGCGACGATCAGCAAAGCGTTCGCCGGCGCGGGCCGCCCGGTGGCGGACGGCGCCTTGCTGGCCGCCGCGCTCCCCGTCTCGCCCCCCGAACCCGACACCGTCCGTGCGCGTGCCCGAACCGCGACGCCGGTCGACCCGAAGTGAACGCCGACGTACAGGGCCTCGAATGTGGCGGCCCAGGCGGACGCAGCCGCGCCGGGCCCCGCCGGGGTGCTCGGCTCGGGGGTCGGCCCCGGCACGGGCCCCCACAGGCCGGGGCGCGCCCGGATCGCGACGTGGCCGTCCGAAGGCGACGCCGCCTCGTCCCCCACGGGCTCACCGGACTGCAGGGCGTCGGCCTGGAGTTCATCGGCGTGCGCCTCCACGAACGTCGGGGCGTCCGTCAGGACGGCGAGCGTCGGACTCAGGTGCGCCACGTGAACCGTGAATCGGCGGGTCCGCCGGAGCATCCACCGCAGGGCGGGCGACGACGGCGTCTGCCCCGCCTGAACCCGAGGCCGCGCGGGCAGGAGCGCCGTCGCGTGCCAGGTGCCGACCGCTTCGTGGTGGAGGTTCAGCGTCACCGGCCCGTCGACGTCGAGGCTCGGCTCGACCTGCGAGAGCGCGAGACGGACCAGCGCCCCCAGATCGGGAACCGGGCGCAGGTGACGGATGGCCTCGGTCACCCCCCGCATCAGGTGCCCGAGGTGCGGTGTCCGGATCTGCAACGCCACGGTCGGCGGCAAGGGGTCCGCCGACGCACCGGCCGTCGAAGGCTCGGGCGCGGGCGCGACCCCACCACACGCCAGGAGCCCCGCGAACGCCAGAACGGACCGCGAAGCGCGCCTCAGAACGCGCCCTTCGACTTCTGGACGACCTGTCCGATCTTCTGCGCCTGCTCGACGGGCAGGTCGAAGACGGCGCGGAGCGCACCGGCCTCGGAGCCGAGGGAGAGGCCGATGCCCGTCGTCGCGGTGATCCCTTCGACCAGCGGTGCGACGGGGTTCATGCCACCGAGGCGCAGCCGGCGGGCGACCTCGACCGGCGATACGTACAGCATCAGGAAGGGGGCGGGCGCCGCGAGCTTGAGCGCGCGGGCCGGCCCGGGCGCGCCGCGCAGACCCCCGGCAAGCCGGCCGCCGAGGACGCCCTCGACCGTCGCGCGGGCGTCGGAGCCCACGGCGACGACGCCGAGCTCGGCACCGACCGCGATGTGCTGCGTCAGCAGCTCGGCGATGCCGTCCTTCATGGCGGCGAGTTGGGGATTGGCAGCGCCGATGCGGGTCGTGATGACCGAGACCGGTGCGTCCGCCACCGTGTAGGCGCCCGCCTTCATCTCGACCTCGAGACCCGCCTTCTTGTAGTACTCCTGGGCGCCGGGCTCCTTGTAGACGTCGGAGAGGCGTGCCTGCGCCGCTCTCGCCTTGGCCGCGTCGCGAACGCCGAAGAGCGTCGTCAGCGAGAGCCCGTCACCGCTGACGGGCCCATGAGCCGCGACGACGAGTTCTCCGGTCATCGCGGAGAGCGCGTCGACGACGGTCTGGTTGTAGGCTTTCATGGTCTCGGGAGCGGACTTGAGCATCGCGCCGACCGTCATCTGCGCAATGCGCTCGGCGTGCGCGTTCAGACGCTCGGGCGGCAGGTTCAGCCACAGGAAGAACGGCGCATCCGCCGGGATGCGGTCGAGGGGCGCCCCCGTGCCCGGCCCCTTGAGGCCGGCGAACGTGGTCGCGAGCTCCGTGTTCGGTTTCGGTTGGAACGTCGCCTCGATCCGGAGGCCATCCGGCAACGCCGAAAGCCGCAGCCGGACGTCGTCGAGCTCACGCCCGAGCCGGCCGACTGCATCCGTCACCCCGTCGATGACCCATCCCTGATGCCCCGCCCCCGGAAGCGCAGCGATGGCCCCGCGGGCCGTCTTCTTGAGCTCGGCGAGCGCCGCGTCGAGATCCTGCCCGTAGATGGCTGCCAGGTTGCGCACCGCGAACACGACGCCTGCCGTCGTGCCGATCTCGGCCATTGCCAGGCGTTCGAGAAAGTTGCGGTACTGCGGGAAGATGGCTTTGTCCCGCGTCACGACGACCGTCCCGAGGACGAAGTTCACATAGACGGCCTGCGAGGAGCCCGGAAAGCGCAGGTACGAAAACGCGTTGCCCTCGTCATCCGCCTTGCGGTCATCGGGGAGCGCCGCGATGAACGCCTCCTTGCTCTTCGCGCCGAACAGCAGCGCGACGGGCTCCGCCGCGTGCTTCTTCGGATCGAGGACTGCGAATCGAAGGCCCTGGGCGAGGTCCACGACCTTGTCGTCTTTGAGATTGAGCTCGGCCTTGAGCGCGAGCGCGAGCTGGTCCTGCAGCGGCGGAACGGGCAGGCCGGCCTGCGTCGCGAGGGCGCCGAGCGCGCCCGTGACCTCCGTCAGCGGGCCGGTGCCGCCATAGGCGAGCGCCTCCGGCGGGGCCTGAAGGCCCTCGAGCGGTGCAGAAAGCAGCGTCACTTTGGCCGGCAGACCCGCCGGCTCTCCCTTGTCGCCGTCGCACGAGCCGCAACCGCCGAGCCCCCACGCGCCGGCAGCGAGCCCCAGGACGAGCCCGACCCGCGCGGTGGTGAGACGAAGCCCCCGGCAAAGCCCGGAGCGGTCCGACATTTCGAATCTCATCGTGCGTACTCCCAGCCGGTCGCGAAGTCCGGCGGACGTTACGAAGCCCCTCCCGTGGTGTCAACGGCGTGGCTTCGCCCCTTGACACTCCGCGCGCAACGCTGCTAGTGCCTAGCCGCCGCGGCGCCTGACCGGTGCCGGCGGCCCTTCTTTATCAGACCCGATCCGATCGTCCCGGGCACCTCGTCGCGGGCCGTTCGTCACAAACAACGCGTTTGGTCGACTCTTCGATGCGAACCAACCCCCTCAGAGAAGGAGCCATCGTGGCCTCCCACAAGCCGATCGTCCTCTTGATCGCCCTGTGCGCCGCCGGTCCGGCCGCCGCCCAGATCCGGCCCTACAGTATCGAGATCACGCCACAGGCGGGGCTCTGGGAGGGCGACGCCGTGCTGGAGAACGGCCCGACGTTCGGCGCGAGCCTCGGGTTCAATGTCAACCAGATCTTCGGCATCGAGGCCAACTACGCGCTCGTTCTGAGCACCTTCGATCCGGACCGCAACAGCCTCGACACGACGACCAACCAGCCGAAGGAGGACAAGACCGTCCATCAGTTCGGCTTCAACGGCGTCCTGCACCTCGCCGACGGCGCCCTCGTGCCCTACCTGACCGCGGGTGCCGGTTTCGTCACGATGGACGAGACCCACTTCGCCCACAACATCGGCGTGGGCGCCAAGTACTTCATCACGGACATCATCGGCGTGCGCCTCGACTTTCGCGGCTGGTTCAGCCCGGACGCGCCCGCTCAGGATGAATACGCCCACTTCGCCGCGATGCTCGGCGCCGACATCCAGCTCGGTGGCGACGACGACATCGACGACGATGGCGTCCTGAACCGCGACGACAAGTGCTCGAGCGTCGCCGAGGACCGTGACGGCTTCAAGGACGACGACGGCTGCCCCGACGCCGACAATGACGAGGACGGCGTCGCCGACACGGCCGACAAATGCCCGCTGCAGGCCGAGGACAAGGACGGCGACCGCGACGACGACGGCTGCCCCGATCTCGACGACGACAACGACGGCCTGCAGAACGAGGCGGACAAGTGCCCGAAGGAGGCCGAGGACAAAGACGGCTTCCAGGACGACGACGGCTGCCCCGATCCGGACAACGACAACGACGGCGTGCTCGACGCGGACGACAAGTGCGCCGACAGCGTCGAAGACAAAGACGGCTTCGAAGACACCGACGGCTGTGCGGATCCGGACAACGACAAGGACGGCATTCCGGACGCCTCGGACAAGTGCCCCGGCGAGGCCGAGGTCATCAACGGCGTCGACGACACGGATGGCTGCCCCGATCAGAGCCTCGTGAAGCTCGCCGACAAGAAGATCGAGATTCTCGAGAAGGTCTTCTTCGTCACGGGCAAGGACAAGATCGACGAGAAGAGCCACCCGCTGCTCAACCAGGTGGCCGCGGTCCTCAAGGCCAAGCCCGGCATCAAGAAGGTCGAGGTCCAGGGCTATACGGACAACACCGGCTCGGCGAAGACCAACCTGAAGCTGTCGCAGAAGCGCGCGGACGCCGTGGTCGCCTACCTCGTCGCGCAGGGTGTCGCCGCCGACCGGCTGAGCGGCAAGGGCTACGGGATCGAGAATCCCATCGCCGACAACAAGACGAAGGAAGGCCGCGACGCCAACCGACGCGTCGAGTTCTCGATCGTCACCCAGGAGTGAGCGACCGCGGCCCTTCGGGGCCGTGACCCCGGCGGGGGCCGACGTTTCGGCCCTTTGGCCGGCGCCGGGAGGGGGTGGTCAGCCACCCCGCCCGACCCGTGCCCCGGTCAGACCACGGCCAGCCGCCGAGGTCACTGCAAGCCGGGGACACCGTCGACGACGACGACCTTGCGTTCGAGGGCGCCGTTCTTCTCGACCTTCACCGTCGCCTCGGCCCGACGCCCGGAGGTGCCGTCGACCATGACGAGCACCTGTTCACCCGAGGGGATGCGCACCTTGCGCAGCGGCGTTTCGCCGAGTTCCTGCGCCCCGAGGTAGACCATGACCTTCGGCGCGCCGCCGAGCGTGAGCGTGCCGTAGTGCTTCTCGGGCGGGGTCAGGCGGAGATACACGGTGTAGTAGGCCAGCTTCAGGTCCAGGTCTCGTTCCGCCGTCCCGAAGCCGGCCAGCTCGGCCCGCAACCGCAGACCACCGTCGACCGGGCGGCTCACCTTGAGGGGAAAGTTGCCCGTCTTGCCGAGCGCACGCCCCGGCTCGCTCCCCATCGCGTCGAAGATCGTGGCGCCGAGGGGGATGGACTCGACGTTGACCACGGCCATGGCCCGCGGTCCGGTGTCCGGCATCAGGTTGACGCCGATGGCCCGCTCCTCGTCCTTCTCGAGGGTGAAGAGCACGCCGTGCGGATGGTGGCCGTCCTTCTCGAGCCGCATCGTCATCTCGACACCCGCGCCGACCTTCTCCAGGGTCAGCGGGGTCGACCCGACCTCTGCGCCGTTGATCAGGACCCGTGCCCCGGCGGGCGAAGTCTCGACGAGGAGCTTGCCGAGCTCGGGCCGGCCCTTCTTCAGCGTGGCGCGCACGTCCGTTCCGGTCGCGCCGACGTCGACGCGCGACTCCCACGGAAGGTACCCGGCCTCGAGGACGCGGACGGTGCTCTTCTGGTCGGCGAACGTCTGGACGGACGCCGGGGTCAACGAATTGAGCATGTTCCCGTTGACGACGACACGGGCCCCGGGCGGGTCGCTCTCGACGCGAACGATGCCGAGCCGGGCCGGCGCCGTGGCGGGCGCCTCGGGTGCGCCGGGCGCCGCCGAACCGAGCATCGTCGTGGCGGGGGGCAGTGCAGCCGCCGCGCGGGTCGGGGTCCGCCGGGAATTCATGCGCTCCCCGTCTTCGACGAAGAGGTACTGAATCCCGAAGAGGATGGTCACGACGAGCAACAAGAAGAGCAGGCCGGTCAGGTAGCGTCGCGGCGAACGCACCTGAATCTCGCTCTCGTCCACCTCGGAGACGGCGAAGGCCGCAGCCCGGGGCGGCGCCAGTTTCGGTGGCCCG
>JAKLJY010000059.1 GCA_023150895.1 Myxococcota bacterium
CCGCCGCCGCCGAAGCCGCGACCACCGCCGCCGCCGCCGCCGCCGAAGCCGCGACCACCGCCGCCGCCGCCGCCGGCCGGCTTCTCCTCGGCCGGGTTGACGCGAACGCTGCGGCCGTCGATTTCACGACCGTTCATCGCCTCCGCGGCCGCGGCCGCGTCGGAGTCGTTCGTGAAGGACACGAAACCGAAACCGCGGCTGCGGCCCGTCTCGCGATCCATGACGACCTTGCTCTCGGTGACTTCGCCGAAACGCGCAAATGCAGCGCGCAGGGACTCGTCCGTCGTCGCCCAGGCCAAACCACCGACAAAGAGCTTCTTTCCCATGACCATCACTCTCTTCTCTGCTGTCGCCGCTACCCCTCCGCCACCATGGCCAGATGCGGGCGCGTCGCCTCCGGAACCGAACGTGCAGGCAAAACACGAGGACAACGCGAACAGCGAAGACTTCGAGCGATGACCGAGCACTTGGAACCGACGAGAGTGTGCCGGGGTCGATTTCGCTTGTCAAAAAAATCGACATCGAGCGTGCAGGTTTGACCCAATCGTGCCCGGTTGATCCGGATCAGGGCGCACGGCGCGACCCACCGCTTCGATCGGGCGTCGCATTGACCGCGCCTACGCCGGCGCCGATAATCCTGGATCGGCCGTGCCCGCGACCCCTGCCCCCGGCCCTTCCGACGAACCCGAATTCTTCTGAGGAGATCACCCCGTGCACGGCT
This sequence comes from Myxococcota bacterium, assembly GCA_023150895.1. GTDB lineage: Bacteria > Myxococcota_A > Bradymonadia > UBA7976 > UBA1532 > CAINDO01. The sequence continues at coordinate 722 of JAKLJY010000059.1, forward strand.
CCGCCATGCGTCCGGTCTCGTGCCCGCGGGCGGTCGGCGGCTCACTGAGGGGGGGGCTCGCGCTCCTCGCCGTGTTTGCCGTCGCGTGCGAAGAGGCTGCGCCCCCCGAAACGGCGGGGGTGGCCCCCGGGGTCGACGCCCGCACGCCCGGCGGTGGTTTCGTGCCGGCCAAGGACGCCGCGGTCTTCGACCCCGCAGCGGACGCAGGCGTCGTCGAGTTGCCGGCGCCGCCGAGTGCGCCCGAGCACTGCGCGCTGCGGCCGTCCGACCCGGGTCCGGCCCTCATCCGGCGGTTGAACCGCCGCGAGTACGACAACACGATCCGCGACCTGGTCGGCACCGATCTCGCCCCGGCCGAGAGTTTCCTCCCGGACGAGGAGTTCCTGGGCTTCGACAACCAGGCGGCGTCCCTGCAGATCTCGCCGTTGCACGCCGAGCAGTACATGACCGCGGCCGAGTTCGTCGCCGATCACGTCGCGGCGCACCGCGGAGCGTTGCTCGACTGCGACCCGGCCGCGGCGGGCGACGTCGCGTGCCTGCGCGCGTTCATCGAGGGCTTCGGCCTGCGGGCATGGCGCCGGCCCCTCGAAGCCGCCGAGGTCGACGCCCTGGCGGGCCTGTACGATGCGGCGGCGGCGCTCGACCCGCCGCAGTTCGACACGGCGCTGAAGCTGGTGGTCCAAGCGCTGCTCGAGTCTCCGAACTTCCTGTTTCGCATCGAGGTCGGCGAACCCTTCGAGTCGGTGCGCCTCGGCGAGCCCGGGGGCCTCGATCCGACGCGGGTGCGCCTTTCGGACTGGGAGATCGCGTCTCGCCTCTCGTACCTGCTCTGGCAGACGATGCCCGATGCCGAGCTCTTCGAGGCGGCGGCGCGCGGCGAGCTCGCGACCCGGGCGCAGGTGCAGGCGCAGGCCCGCCGGATGCTCGCGCACGAGCGCGCCCGGCCGGCCATGCTGGCGTTCTTCGACCAGTGGCTGCGCTACGCCGAGACGCTGAAGATCGACCGCGATCCGCTGTACTACCCGGATTTTCGCCCGGAGTACCGCGACCTGCTCGTCACCGAGTCCCGGACGTTCATCTCGAACCTCGTCTTCGGGGCCGAGCGCGACCTGCGGCAGCTCTTTTCGGCCTCGTACACGTTCATGGACGAGACGCTCGCGCGGTTCTACGGCGTCGGTGGCGTCGAGGGGCCCGGTTTCCGGCGCGTCGAACTCGATCCGGCGCAGCGGGCGGGCATCCTGACGCACGGCGCGGTCATGGCGGCGACGGCCAAGCCCAACATGACCTCGCCGGTCTTCCGCGGGCAGTACGTGCGGGAGCGGGTGTTGTGTACGCCGCTGCCACCCCCCCCGCCGAACATCCCCGTGGTGCCGCCGAGCCCGGATCCCGACAGCTCGACGCGCGAGAAGTTCGAGGAGCACGGGCGCAATCCCGCCTGTTCGGGTTGCCACCAGCTCATGGACCCGATCGGCTTCGGGTTCGAGAACTTCGACGCCGTCGGTCGGTGGCGCACCGAGGAGAACGGGCACCCCATCGACAGCTCGTGCCAGCTCGCCGCCACGCAGGACGCCGACGGTTCGTTTGCCAACGGGGCCGAGATGGCCCGCCGCCTCGCCGAGAGCGAGCAGGTGCAGCGCTGTGTCGTGACGCAATTCTACCGCTTCGCCCAGGGCCGCGGGGAGACGCTCGCGGATCTCTGTACGCTCGACGGGCTCTATGACGCCTACGCGGCCAGCGGTTTCGACTTCCTGGTCATGGTCGAGCACCTCGTCGCCTCGGACGCGTTCCGGTTCCGCCGCCGGCCACCGGCGTCCGGCGCCGACGAGTCCGAGACGGGCGCCGACGCCCAGGAGGCCGCCCGATGATCTCCCGCCGCAGGTTCCTTCAGGGTCTCGGCGGGCTGACCGTCGCGGTGCCGCTCCTGCAGGTGGTCCCCGGTCGCCGCGCCCGCGCCGCCGAGAACTTCCCGAAGCGCCTGATCGTCTTCTTCAACCCCAACGGCACGCTCAAGGAGCGCTGGAGCCCCTCGGGCACCGAGACGGAGTTCGCGCTGCCCGAGATTCTGCGGCCCCTCGAACGGCACAAGCGGCGCCTCGTCATCACCGACGGCATCGACATGCCCGTCTCCGAGGAGGGCCCGGGTGGGCCGCACAACCGCGGCATGGCCTCTCTGCTCACGGGCGAGATCATCCGCGAGGGGCCGTTCCCCGACGGCGACGGCCGCCTCGCCGGCTGGGCGGGGGGCATCTCCATCGATCAGTTCGTCGCGCGCGAGCTCGGGGCGCAGACGCGTTTCACGACGCTCGAACTCGGCGTCCGCGCGCTCGACAACGAGCCCCGCGCCCGCATCAGCTACCTCGGGCCGGATCAACCCGTGCCGCCCGAGAACGACCCGCACAACGTCTGGCAGCGCCTCTTCGCGCCGATGGACGCCGATCCCGAGGTCATGCGCAAGCTACTCGTCGCGCGCCGCAGCGTGCTCGACGTCGTGCGGGGGGACTTCGCGCGGCTGAACCGAAAGCTCGCCCCCGAGGACCGCCACAAGCTCGGTCAGCACTTCGAGGCGGTGCGCGATCTGGAACGCCGCCTCGGCCTTTCGGTGCCGGGCGGCGGCGGGGGGGGCAGTTCGGGTGGCGTCTGTCTGCGGCCCGAGATTCCGCCCGAGATGGACGTCGGCGCGGAGAGCGAGTTCGAGCGCATCGCCAGCCTGCAGATGGACCTCGCGGTGATGTCGCTCGCCTGTGACCTGACCCGGGTGGTCAGCATCGCCTTCTCGACGGCGCTCAACGCCCTGCGGTTCACTTTCATGGGCATGCACGACCAGGACGGCCACAGCCTGTCGCACGCCGGCGACGCCAGCCTGGAGCTGCAAGACCAGTGGGCGCGCATGCTGACCTGGTACACCGACCAGTTCGCGGGGCTGCTCGACCGGCTCGAGGCCATCCCCGAGGGGGAGGGCACCCTGCTCGACAACTGCCTCGTCCTGTGGTGCAACGAGCTCTCGCGCGGCAATACCCACTCGCACGACGACATGCCGTTCATCCTGGCGGGCGGGGCGGGGGGCGCGCTGCGCACGGGGCGTCACCTGGTGTACGACCGCGAGCCCCACAACAACCTGCTGCTCGCAGTGGCGCAGCTCATGGGGGTCGAGGCCAACAGCTTCGGACACCCCGAGTTCTGCACGCGGCCCCTGCCGCTCTGAGTGCGTCGGCCGGCCGGGCATCCCACGACGCTCAGCGCATGATGCCTTCGAACGCGACGCTGCCGAGGTTGACGCTCACCGCTGCGCTGCCGCTGCGGTAGCCCGCCGGCAGGTTGGCCAACGGAATGGTGACCGTCGGGGCGAGGCGCGCGGTCGGCACGAGGCGGGTCAGCCCACCGGCGAGGCGGCTGCCGTTCATGTTCTGGTCGATGGCGAAGGTCACCGGCGCGCTGAAGGTGTAATTGCGGCCGCCGATGCTGTAGCCGACGACGAGATCGGCATAGGCGGTGCCCTGCGTGCGCAACAGGAAAGTATTCAGGGCCGTGCGCGAGTTGCTGGTGAACCGGAGGTTGGCGATGGTGGCGCTTCCGCGGATCGTCTGCCCCTGGCCGTTCACGAGGTTGACCGCGTAGTCATAGGGCGGGTCGATGAGCCAGCGCGGGTCGAACCAGCCGGCCCGCGGGCCGGGGTACGCGGTCTGGTAGTCGCAGACGATGCGGTTCTTGAGGGCCTTCATCTGCACGACGAGCTTCTGCTGGTCGGTCGCCTTGACGGGCGCCGCCACTGAGACGGTGTGGATGCCCCCGCTCGTGAACATCTTGATCTTGGCGGGGTAGGTCGCCGCCCAGAAGTTCGTGCTGTTCGCCGTCGCCTCGTTGAACGTGACCTGGAAGTTCGCCGGCGTCGCGCTGCCCACCGCCGGGGCCGAGACGGTGTAGACGTTCTTCGCGTCGCTGCCCGCGACCTCGCCCGAGCCGGCGCAGACGCGGTGCCCGCTGCCGTTGACCGCCGCAGCGCCGAAGTAGCCCGTCGAGAAGCCGCCGCCGCCGCAGCTCCCCTGCGTCGTGTAGACGACCCCGCTGCTGGTGCCCGCGGTCTCGCTCTGGAACAGGGGGGCCGGGGCGGTGAAGGTGCCCGTCAACAACAGGCCCTGGGCGTGCCCGGTCAGCCCCGTGAGGTTGAGGGTGCCGACGCCCGGGCCGCCGAAGGAGATGGCGGGCAGCGCGACCCCGAAGCGGCACCGCTGGTGCTGATCGTCGATCGCGCTGCAGCCCGGGATGGGCAGCATGCCGATGCCCAGACCCTCGACGATGTCCACGGCCACGGCCGAGGCCGCGGCGAGCAGGAACTCGAAACCGGGGACGAACGGGGCGCCCAGCAGGGCGAGCCCGGCCGCACAGAAGCCGAGCGCGACCTCGTCGACGTTCACGCTGGAGTGGAGGTCCATCACCAGTTCGTCGCTCTGCGTGTCGAGGTCGAAGAACGCGCCGACTTTCGCGTCCACGTCGATGGAGCAGATGGGCAGATCGAGACCGAGCCCGAGGCCGATGCCCGGCCGCCCGTCGAGCGGGACGCTGGGGAACCAGTTGCCCGACGGGCCGGAGCGCACGGAGAGCTCGTCGGGCAGGTTCGCCAGCGCTTCGTCGGCCCGGCCCAGGAGGCTGTCGAGGAAGAGGTGGCGATCGATGAAGAGGCTGAAACCGTCGGCGGAGCCCGGCCCGAGCGCGCCGCCCAGGAAGCTCTCGAAGTCGCCCGTGCCGGGCGCACCGTAGGCCAGCCGCAGGGCGAGGCGCTGCCCGTCCGTCGAGACCGCCGCCCCGGCGAACTCGAGGCCGAGCTCCTCCGTGGGCACGGGGATGTCGATGTCGACACAGGTCTCCGGCACGAGCTGCTGCACCCGGGCGAGCACCGGGTCGTGGAGCGGCGCCGCCAGGCTCACGTCGTCGACGGCGGCGCAGAGCTGCACCGGCGCCTCCGGATCGGGGCGCTGCAGGCGCAGCCCGAGCAGAATGTCCATCGACACCTCGGTCGCCGCACACCCCACCTGATCGATGCAGGCGGTCGACTTCGTCGCCACGATGGTCGGCAGCACGATCTGCGCGCGGCGCCCGGAGACCACGTCCCCGTTGGCGAGATCGACGTCTTCGATGCCGTCCGAGAGCTGCAAGGCGGCGCCGTCCGTCAGGAACTCCATGTGATCGAGCCACAGGTTGTTGAACCCGAGGGGCTCGGGACAGGGGGCCTGGGAGCGGGCCCGGCCGACGGCCAGGTCCAGGAGCGGATCGGCGTCGAGCTGCATCTCGACGGTGTTCTCGGCGGCCTGGCACAGGCCGGCCTGCGCCAGCGTGCCGAGCAGAACGAGCAGGGCGGGGGTCTTACGGGACATGGGGTTCTCTCTCCTCTGGTTCGGGCGCCCCGGGGGGGTCCCGCGGCGCTGGTTGCAGAGGTGAGGCGACACCCGTCGGTCGTTCACGACGAACGCCCGTCGTTTTTCCAACCGGCGTGCCCGCCCGCGGATCAGCCCGCCGGCGATGCGACCTACAGCCGCAGGAGCAGCGCGCGGATGAGCGCGTCGATGGTCGGCCCCGCCTGCGCCGAGGTGTGGAAGCTCGTGTAGGCCACCAGGCCCCCGCCGGGCTCCGGGCGGAAGAGCACCATGAGCGGGCGCGCGCCGTCTTCGCCCGGGGCGCGGCCGGTGGCCAGAATCTCGACGCCGTCGACGACCGACTCGATCTGCATCCAACCGCTCAGATCGAAGTCGATGTCCGCCGTCGGGCCACCGAGGGCGAGTTGCAAAAACGGCGCGACGAGGTTCGCGGACATGCGTCCGATCTGCCCTTGTCCGTACGGCGTGCGGGTGTAGGCGCGGCACTCGGTCGGGCGCAGCACCCCGCACTGCGCCGGGTCCTCGGGCAACGGGCAGTCGGCGGGGCAGTTGCCCCCGCAGGTGCAGCAGCGCGGGGCGAGCACGTCCGCGGGGGGCGGGCGCCTGTGCGCGAACTCGACGAGCCCCGGCCACGCGACCTCGACGAAGTCCGACGCGAGATCGGAGACGTAGACCGAGCCGCCCGCGCGCACGAATCCGCGCAGGTTCTCGATCATCGCCTGCGTGGCGTCGTCGCTCGAGCGCAGAAAGACCCCCGAGCCGCAGTTCAGGACCAGCACGTCGTACGACAGCAGGCGTTCCGGGTCCTGGAGCAAGCGGACCACGGGCACGGCGTCGCCCATCCGGCCGCAGAAACGGTCGTGCGCGAACCCCATGCTCGTCAGGATGCTCTCGGCGTGGTCGAAGTACCCCGTCGCGACGGCGATGCGGGTCGTGTCGGCCTCGAAACACAGCTTGCCCGCCCCGCCCCCGGCGAAGGCGGTGCCGCGCTCGGGCACGTCGACCGTCGACTCGGCGAGGAACCGTCCGCTCTGAATCACGAGGCGCGTGGGACCGGGGGCGAGGCGGCGCAGGATGAAGGTGCCGTCCGCGTCGGTGGTGGTCTCCACGGCCAGCGGGAGGCCGCGGCAGTCGAGCGATTGTGCCGCCACCCGCGCGCCGGCGATGGGCGTGCCGTCCGGGGTGCAGGCCACGCCGGAGGCCGCCCCCTCGAAGCAGGCGTCGCCCTCTCCGGGTTGGGCCTCGCCGGGTGAACCGCCGAGGTCGTCCGCGATGGCCGCGTCGGCCCGGACGACCGTGTCCGGGGGCAGGGGCGGAAAGCGTCCCGCGTCGACCGCGCCGACCGAACCGGCGTCGACGACGACGGCGTCGGGGCCGAAGTGGAGCTCGGGCGAGCCACAGGCCGAAAGCAGCGCCGAGGCAACGGCCGCGAGGAACGGGGCCCGCGTGCGGGGCCGCCGGCCGTCAGACATTATCGCCGAAGAATTTCCGCTCGATGGACTCGTAGTAGTCGATGATCTGGCGGACGTACACGCGCTTCACCTGGTAGGACCCGGGGAAGAAGCTGCGCTTGAAGCCATAGATGATGATGGACTTGAGATCGTGCCGGCTGAGCCCGAGGTGCTCGCTCGCGAGCTGAAGCTCCCGCGTGACGGTGGTATTGCTGACGGTGCGGTTGTCCGTGCAGATGGTCGTCGACAGCCGGGCCGCCCGCATCTTGCGGAAGGTGTGCTCGCTCAGAGTCTGCATCTGCGGGTTCGTCTGCAGATTGCTCGTCAGGCAGACCTCGAGGGTGATGCGGCGGTCGGCGATGTATTCACCGAGCTTGCGCACGTACCGCTCGCGGTCCTTGATTTCGGGATCCGAGATGGCATCGGGCTCGAGCAGGTAGGTGCCATGGCCGATGCGATCGGCGTGCAGATCCGTGATGGCCTGGAAGATGCTCTCCGGGCCGTAGGCCTCGCCGGCGTGGACGGTCTTCTTGAGGAAGTTCTTCTGGGCGAAGCCGAAGGCGTCGGCGTGGTCGACCGCCGGGTAACCGGCCTCTTCACCGGCGAGGTCGAAGCCGACGACGGGGAGGTCGTACTCGTCCCGGGCGATGACCGCCGCCCGGGCGACCTCGAGGCTGGCATGGCGGAAGACCTCTTTGGCGGGCGCGTAGCGGTGGGCGTCGACGAGGTTGGTGAAGTACTCGCTGAAGCCCTCGCGGAACATGCGCATCGCGCAGACGATGATGCCGTACTCGAAGGCGGGCTCGGCCCCCGTCACCACCGCCGGCCGGGCGTTGAACTCGTCGCGGGCGCGCTTGAGGCCGCGATTGACGGCCCGCAGCACCATGACGGCGTTCATGTGACGGTGGACGTGGAGCTGGGGCGCGAACCGGACCTCGAGGTAACGAACGCCCTCGGCCTGATTGTCCTGGGCGAGCTCGTACGCGCAGCGCTCGAGGGCGACCTCGCTCTGCAGCACGGCCGTCGTATAGGCGAACCCGCGCAGGTACTCGCCGAGGTTGGCGTAGCGGTCCTTGAAGACGGTCTCCCGCAGACCGCCCTCGGTGAACGACGGGAGGTCGACGTGATACTCGCGCGCGAGATCGATCAGCGTCGGGATGCGGATCGAGCCGTCGAGGTGGACGTGCAGATCGGTCTTCGGGAGCTGGAGGAGGAACGCCTCGGGGATCTTCTCGATGCCGATGGCGTTGGTGTCGGAGGCGGTGATGGTCATGGCGGGGGGATTACTCCGGGGCGTCGGCGTCCGCCCAGAGCCGCAGCCGGCGGATTTCGTCGGCCGTGCAGGGCTCGACGCCTTGCCCGGGCGGGGGCATGGAGCCCTCCTCGGCCCGGATGGCGCAGCGCTCGGCGTGGGCGGCGGCGGACGCGTAGTCAGTGAGGGGGAAGGGCGCGCCGCGGCTCGGCGTCGCCCCATGGCAGGGGCCGCAGCGTTCGACGAAGATGGGCTCGACGTCCGCCCAGGTGCCCTCGGCGGGGGGCGCTTCGGCGGCGGGCGGCGCGCCGGCGGCCTGCCAGGCGGCCAGCGTCGCAATCTCGTCGGCCGTGCAGGGCGGGCTGCCCACGGGCGGCATGCCGCCGCCCTCCATGGTGCGGACCACGATGCGCACGGCCTGGGCGCTGGCGGCTTCGTAGGTGACGAGCGAGGGGGTGCTCGGGAGCGGCGTCGCGCCGTGACAGGCGCCGCACTTCGCGATCAGGATGGGTTCGACCTCGGTGAACGTCGGGCCGGCCTGGCCACCGGATCCGCCGGTGCCGCCGTCACCCCCGGTGCCAGCGGACCCACCTGCGCCGCCGGGGCCCGCGCCGCCCTCGCCGCCGCTCGCGGGGGCCTCGGCGCGCTCATAAACGCCATCGCCCTCGACCAGGCAACCGCCCGTGGTCGTCAGCGTCAGGGCGAAGGGCAAGGACAGGACGAACGCGGTCGATGCGGTGCGGCGGTGGAGCGGGCTCATGTGGCGCGTATAGTAGCACCGCCCGCGCGCGGGCCCAATGAAACCCAGACCCTGGATGCCGGACGGAGCCCCCGAATGCAGCTCGAGTTGATGCCCGATACCACCGCCCTGCTCGTCATCGACTGGCAGGAGCGCCTGTGCGCCGCCATGCCGGCCGAGGTGACGGCCACCGCCACCCGCAACGCGACGCATCTGCTGACCCTCTCGGCCCGGCAGGGACTGCCCGTGCTCGCGACGGAGCAGTACCCGCAGGGCCTCGGCCCGACCCTCGCGCCCGTGCGCGAACTCCTGCCCTGCGCCGCGCTGCCGAAGACGAGCTTCAGCGCGATGCGGGATTCCGCCGCGGCGTCGGCGCTGCGGGAAGCCGGACGCTCGGCCGTGGTGGTGGTGGGCATGGAGACCCACGTCTGTGTCTACCAGACCGTGCGCGACCTCGTGCACGCCGGGTACAGCGTCCACGTGCCCGCCGACGCCGTGCTGAGCCGGACGAAGGAGAACTGGCGGCGCGGCCTCGCGCTGGTGGAGCGGGCCGGGGCGGTGGTGACGACGACGGAGGCGGTGCTCTTCGACCTGCTGAAGGTCGGTCAGGGCGAGGTGTTCAAGGAGGTGAGCAAGCGGATTCGCTGAGGGCCGGCCGCCGAGCCGGCCCGGTCAGGGATCGCGGCGGGGAAGGACACCGAGGACGAGACGACATGCGCCCGCCGCGATGGCGACCCCGGCCACCGCGGAGATGCTGAGAACGAGAACGACTGAGACCATGGAACCTCCGGGTCGGGAAGGTCGAAAAATTTCGGGGACCGTAACGGCCCCGGGATCCCGACGTCAACCCGGAAAAACGCAGCACCCTGACATTTGCGTCATGGTGCCTCGAACCGTCACCCCCCGCGGGCCTCCAGGCCACGAGGGGCTTGCAACGCGCCCGCGGACTCGTATTTTGCCCTCGCGCCACCCACGGAGCCCGTCCCCATGAGCACTCAGAGCCGCCTCGATCTCTCCGGTGTCCACACCGCCATCATCACCCCCTTCCGCGACGGCAAGGTCGACCACGGAGCCCTCGAGGCCCTCGTCGAGCGTCAGATCGCCGGCGGCGTGCACGGCCTCGTGCCCTGCGGCACGACCGGCGAGAGCGCCACGCTGAGCAAGGCCGAGAAGGTCGAGATCTTCCGGCGGGTCATCGCGACCGCCAAGGGCCGGGCCAAGGTGATCGCCGGCGTGGGTACCAACGACACGGCGGGCAGCATCGAGTTGGCCCGGGCGGCGGCGGACCTGGGTGCCGACGCCGGCCTGGTCATCACGCCGTACTACAACAAGCCCACCGCCGAGGGCATGTACCAGCACTTCCGCACCATCGCCGAGGCGGTGCCGGCCCTGCCGAGCGTGCTTTACAACGTACCCGGCCGCACCAGCGTCTCCCTCGACGTCGCGACCATCGACCGCCTCGCCGACGTGCCGGGCATCGTGGCCATCAAAGAAGCCACCAGCAACCTGGTCTTCGACGCCGAGATCATCGCGCGCTGCGGCGAGCGCCTCGCGGTGCTCTCCGGCGACGACGCCGTCTCGTTCCCGCTCTGGTGCCTGGGCGGGCGGGGGGTGATCTGCGTGACGAGCAACGTCGTGCCCGAGCGCATGGTCGCCCTCTGGAACGCCTTCGAGAAGGGCGATCTGGCGCAGGCGCGGCGGCTGCATCTGCGGCTTCTGCCCCTGTTCACCGGCCTGTTCATGGAGACGAACCCCGGGCCCGTCAAGGCGCTCTACAGCTGGCTCTACCCGGACACCTCCGCCGAAATGCGGCTCCCGCTGGTGGACATCTCGCCCTCGAACGCCGCCCGGCTGCGGGCGCTCGCCGCCGAGCTCGAGATCACGACCCCGGCCGGGCGCGCCTGATGTCGCCCGCGCCTTCGGGGCGGCCCCTCGTCGTCGGCCTCTTCGGCGCGAGCGGGCGCATGGGCGAACGCGTGCGGTCCGCGCTGCCGGCGCACCCCGGCCTCGTTCTCGGCCCGTGCATCGATCGGGATGCCCCGGCCTCGCTGGACTTCGGGGGCGTCGACGTGGTGGTCGACTTCTCGCTGCCCGAGGCGACGGCACCCCTCTTCGAGCGCATGGGCGGACGCCCCCTGCCGCTGGTCAGCGGCGTGACGGGGCGGGACGCCGACGCGCGCGCCCGCCTCGATGCGCACGCCGCCGTGGCCCCGGTGCTGTGGGCGTCGAACTTCAGCCTGGGGGTCGCCCTGCTCAGGCGCCTGGTGACCCGCGCCGCCGCCGCGATCAACTGGGACGCCGAGGTCTTCGAGTTGCACCACCGGCGCAAGGCCGACGCACCGAGCGGCACGGCCTTGACGCTGGCCGAGGCCGTGGCCGACGGGCGTGATCTGCCCTGGCCCGCGAGCGCCCGCGCCCCCCGGGGGGCTGGCGCGCGACAGCCCGGCGAGATCGGCGTCTCGGCCCTGCGGGGCGGCGACGTCGTCGGGGAGCACACCGTCTTCTTCTGTGGCGAGGGCGAGCGCGTCGAGCTCACGCACCGCGCCACCGACCGGAGCGTCTTCGCCCATGGCGCGCTGCGGGCCGCGGCCTGGCTCGTCGGGCGCGCTCCCGGTCACCACACCCTGGACGCGGTCTTGGGCGTCGACACCTAAGTCGGCGTGCCGACTGCGGTTTTGCCCGGGGTTTGCAATGGCGCGCCGCGCTCGATACCGTCCCCTCACTGACCGAGGCCATTGGAGGGAATGGTGAAGCCTCAAGGAAATCCGCCCCTCGGGGGAATCGCTCCCGAGCTCATCAGCATGGGGGCGGTGGGTCTTCATCCCTTGTTCGATAGTCAGTGGATCCGCAGAGCATTTGATCGCGTCGAACAGGGGCTTTTGCGGTACGAGCAGCTCGTGGCGGCCCATCAGGCCCTCGGCAAGCTCGCCCGCATGCGGCGTGTGGACTCGAAGCGGGCGTACCTGAGCAGCCTGCCGGAGTCTACGGTCGATACGCTGGTGTTTCTGTATTTTCGAACGCTCGACCAGTTCCTCGAGAGCCACGAGCCGACGATCCACTGATCAGGTGTCCTTGCGTCGGCGGCGCCCTCGTCGGAGAGTAGGCGCGGGGGGAAATCGGCGCGTCGCTTCGCGCCGAGCCTGAACCCGTCCGTTCGCCGTAGGGAGCCTCCATGTCACGCCACCTCCCGGTCACTCCCCGTACCCTGCGTCTCGGACGCGCCGCGGTTGCGCTCGTTGCGGCTGCCGCCGCCCTGACGACGAGCCCGCACAGTGCGGGGGCCGCCCCCGTCGACGGCGCCTGGCCGATGAGCACTCAGGCCAACTGCCAGGCCAACCTCGGCCGGGTCGCGCTGTCGGTCGACCCGTTCGGCGCCTTCGGCAGTGAGACGGGCTTCGCCACGGACGCTTTCTACAACCCCCAGGACAACCCGGACGTGGGGGCGCGGGGCACCGTCTACGAAAGCATGGCGTTTCTGTGCGCCACGCAGGCCGGTCTGACGGGCGGCGACTGGCTGGAAACGAACAACCTGTTCTTCGTGGAGCCCCCGGTGGCCAACGGACAGGGCAACCGCATGACCAGCGCGTTCACGGTCGGCGGCTTCGACGTGGACATGACCGCGGAGTTGAACTGCAACGTCCTGACGCTCTGCTACACGGTCACGAACCGTTCGGGCGCGCGGGTCGACGAACTTGCGCTGATTCCGTACATCGACGGCGATCTCTACTTCAACGGGTCGTTCAACAACGACTACGGCGCGACGGGTGGGGGCGTTCCGCGGACGGTCTATCAGTTCGATCAAGGGGACAACCCGCAGAATCCGACGACGTATCTGGCGTTGTACGGCGACGACGAGCAGGACACCTACCTGACCGCCTGGGAGACGGCCGAGTACAGCGAGAGCCGAGGCCGCATCTCGGACACCTTCTCGGGGTGCGAGGCCCTGCGCAACGCGATCACCCGGCAGAACGGCAACAACGCCGACCTCGATGGCGACCTGGTCTCGGACGTCGGCTTCGACGCGACGATGTCGCTGCGCTTCGACGGCGGGCCCCTGAACAACAACCAGAGCACGCCGCCGATCTGTTACAACATCCAGTGGGGGCGCGGCCTGCAGTGCAGCGATCAGGACCAGGACGGCCTTTGCGTCCCGGAGGACAACTGTCCGGTCGTCCCCAATCCGGATCAGGCGGACACGGACGGGGACGGCGTCGGAAATCTGTGCGACGTCTGCCCGAACACGCCGAACCCCGACCAGGCGGACGGCGATGGCGACGGCGTCGGCAACGTCTGCGACAACTGCCCGGCGGCGGCCAATGCCAATCAGGCCGATGCGGACGGCGACGGCCTCGGGGACGCCTGTGATCCCCTGAACTGCGTGCCGACGGGCGCCGAACTCTGCGACGGCCTCGACAATGACTGCGACGGGGCCTCGGACGAGGGCAACCCCGGCGGCGGCGTGGCCTGCAACAGCGGGCAGCCGGGCGTCTGCGCGGCGGGCACGTCGGTCTGCCGGGCGGGCCGCGTGCAGTGTGACGCCAACCGGGCGCCGGGGGCGGAGGCCTGCAACGGGCTCGACGACGACTGCGACGGCACGGTCGACGACGGCAATCCGGGCGGCGGCGGCGCGTGTGTCTCCGGACAGCCGGGCGACTGCTCCGCGGGCACGCAGGCCTGCGTGAACGGCGCGCTGCGCTGCAACCCGAATGCGGCCCCCGGGGCCGAGGTCTGCGACGGCCGCGACAACGACTGTGATGGCGCGACGGACGAAAACGCGCAGGGCCTGCCCCTGAGCCGCGCCTGTTACACCGGGCCTGCCGGGACGCAGGACGTCGGCTTGTGCCGGGCGGGGGCGCAGGCCTGCGTCGGCGGCGCGTACGAGGCATGTGTCGGTCAGACGGTGCCCGCGGCCGAGGTCTGCGACGCCCGCGACAACGACTGCAACGGTGCGGCCGACAACGGGCTCGGTCTCGGCAACGCGTGTGCCGTGGGCATCGGTGCCTGCCGGCGGGTCGGCGTCAACGTGTGTGCGGCGGACGGCAGCGTGACGTGCGGGGCCGTCGCCGGCGCACCCGCGGCGGAGACCTGCAATGCCATCGACGACGACTGCGACGGGAGCGTGGACGAGGGTCTCGGCCTCGGCAACGCCTGCAACGTCGGGGTCGGCGCCTGTCAGAACGCCGGTCGGCTGGTCTGCGGTGCGGCCGGCGCGGTGGTCTGCGACGCGCAGCCGCTTCCGGCCGGGGTCGAGGCCTGCAATGGCCGGGACGACGATTGCGACGGGCAGACGGACGAGAACAATCCGGGCGGCGGCGGGGCCTGCGCGACGGGGGTTCCGGGCCTCTGCGGCACCGGAGCGCTCACCTGCGCGGCGGGCGTGCTGAGCTGTCGACAGACCGTCCAGCCCGTCGCCGAGGTCTGCAACGGACAGGACGACGACTGCAACGGTCGCGCGGACGACGCGGCCAACGGGGCCGCGCTCAGTCGGGCCTGTTACGATGGTCCGGCGGGAACCCAGGGCGTCGGTCCGTGCCGCGGGGGCACCCAGAGTTGTCAGGGCGGGGCCTTCGGGGTCTGTGCCGGTCAGGTTCTGCCGGCCGCCGCCGAGCTGTGCAACGGCCTCGACGACACCTGCGACGGCCGCGTCGACGAGCAGCCGGCGGGACAGGCCTGCCTCTGCCAGCCCGGTGAGATCCGGGCCTGTTACACCGGGCCGGTGGGCACCGCGGGCGTGGGGCCCTGCCGGAGCGGTCAGCAGCAGTGTGCCGCCGACGGCCGCAGTTGGGGCGCCTGCAACGGCGAGCGCCTGCCCGACCTCGAGCGCTGCGACGCGACGGACAACGATTGCGACGGGGCCATCGACGACGTGGCCGGCCTCGGCGCGGCCTGCTCGGCGGGCGTCGGCGCGTGCCGACGCGATGCGGTCACCGCGTGCGACGCCGCCGGCGGGCAGGTGGTCTGCGGCGCGGCACCCGGCGCACCGCAGGCGGAAAGCTGCAACGGCCTCGACGACGACTGCGACGGCACGCCCGACGACGGGCTCGGCCTCGGCGCGGCGTGCAGCGTCGGGGTCGGCGCCTGCCGCGCGGACGGGACGCAGATCTGCGGCGCCGCCGGGGCGGTCGTGTGCAGTGCCGCTGCCGGCGCGCCCGTCGCCGAACGCTGTGACGGGCTCGACAACGACTGCGACGGGGCGACCGACGAAGACGATCCCGAGGGCGGGCAGGGGTGCAACACGGGCGCGCTCGGGATCTGTGCGGCCGGCGTCACGCACTGCCGCGCCGGGCGCGTCGCGTGCGAGGCGACGGCCGTCCCCGCCAACGAGACGTGCAACGGTCTCGACGATGACTGCGGACGAAGCCGCGGACGGCCGACCGCTGAGCGCTGCATGTTACGACGGCCCGGCCGGAAGCGCCGGTCTGGGGCCATGCCGGGCGGGTGTGCGCACCTGTGCGGCGGGCGCGTTCGGGGCCTGCGACGGTCAGGTGCTCCCCGGTGTGGAGATCTGCAACGACGCCGACGACGACTGCAGCGGCCGTGTCGACGATCTCGCCGGCGGGGCGGCCTGCGCCTGCCTGCCGGGCACCGAGCGCGCGTGTTACGAGGGACCCGCCGGCACGGCCGGGCAAGGCCTGTGTCGGGCCGGCGTGCAGCGGTGCCTCGCCGACGGCAGCGCCTTCGGAGCGTGTGACGGACAGGTGCTGCCCACGCCCGAGATCTGCGACGGTCTGGACTCGGACTGTGATGCCGTCGCCGACGACGTCGATGGCGCCGGCGACCCCTGCGTCGAGGGCGTCGGTGCCTGCGCGCAGGCCGGCCGCCGCATCTGCGACGCCGCCGCGGGCGCCCTCGTGTGCAGCGCCTCGGCCGTTGAACCCCTGCCCGAACTCTGCGACGCCGTCGACAACGACTGCGACGGCGAAATCGACGAAGATTTCGCGCTCGGCGACCCCTGCGCCGTGGGGGTCGGGGCGTGCACGTCCGCTGGCGAGCTCACCTGCCTGCCCAACGGCGAGGTCGGCTGCGGCGCCGTGGCGCTCGAGCCCGCAGCGGAGCAGTGCAACGGCCTCGACGACGACTGTGACGATGCCATCGACGAAGACAACCCCCAGGGCGGCGGGGCGTGCGACACGGGCCGACCGGGCGCCTGCGGGGCCGGGGTGCGCATCTGCGCCGACGGTCTGTTGCTGTGCGAGGCGGTCTTCCCGCCCCGACCCGAGCAATGCGACGCCGTCGACAACGACTGTGACGGTGCGGTCGACGAGGACGCCGACGGCGCGGCGCTCGTCGAGGTCTGTTACGACGGCCCGCCCGGCACGCAGGGCGTCGGCACGTGTGTGTCCGGTCGCCGCACCTGTGACGCCGGGGCGTTCGGGCCATGCGAGGGTCAGGTGTTGCCCGCCGACGTCGAGGTCTGCGACGCGCTCGACGACGACTGCGACGGGCTCGTCGACGATCAGCCGGCCGGCGACTTCTGCGCCTGTCTCGAGGGCGCGCAGGTGGCCTGTTACACGGGGCCGGGCGGCACGGCGGGCGTGGGCGTCTGTCTCGCCGGCACCCAGACGTGCCTGCCCGGTGGCGAGGGCTACGGCCCCTGCGAGGGCGAGGTCCTGCCCGCCGCGGCCGAGGTCTGCAACGGCCTCGACGACGACTGCAACGGTGTCGCCGACGATCTGCCGGGCCTCGGCGACGAGTGCGATCACGGGGTCGGTGGCTGTCAGCGCAAGGGGCGCCTCGCCTGTGACCCCGCCTCGGGCGAGGTCGTCTGTGTCGGCGAACTCGGGGCGCCCGGGGCCGAGATCTGTGACGGCATCGACAACGACTGCAACGGGGTGGTCGACGACAGCGGCCGCGCCGAGGCCTGCAACGGCCTCGACGACGACTGCAATGGTCTCGTCGACGAGGGCGAGCCGGAGAGCGGCGCCGCCTGCGACACCGGCGTCCCCGGGACGTGCGCCGCGGGTCTGACGGCCTGCCGCGCCGGCGCGGTCCTGTGTGAGCAGGTCGTCAGCCCCGTCGACGAGATCTGCGATGGCCTCGACAACGACTGCGACGCCGAGACCGACGAAGGCACCGGGGGCGTCGAACCGTGCGCGGCCGACGCGCTCGGCGTCTGCGCCGCCGGGCTGATCGAGTGTGTCGACGGTGTGTTCGTCTGTGTGCCGATGGTGATGCCCGAGGCGGAAGCGTGCGACGGCGAGGACGACGACTGCGATGGCGAGGTCGACGACGAAGCGGTCGGCACGAACGATGTCTGCGGCACCGGACGCCCGGGCATCTGCCGTCAGGGCCGCCGGGTGTGCGAGGCGGCGGCGTGGCATTGTCCGCCCGATCAGAGCGAGGGCGCCGAGGCCTGCAACCGCCTCGACGACGACTGCGACGGTGTGATCGACGATGGCCTGCGCAACGCGTGCGGGGTCTGCGGACCCCTCGCGGACGAGGTCTGCGACGGGGTCGACCAGGACTGCGACGGCGAGATCGACGACGGTGCGCCGTGTCCGGCCGGCACGGCCTGCGAGTTCGGCCGTTGCATCGAGCTGTGCTCGAACAACGAGTGCGGGGACGACCTCATCTGCGCGCGGGGCGTCTGCGCGACGGCCTGCGACGTGACGCCGTGCCCGGAGGGACAGCAGTGTGAGAACGGCATCTGCGTCGACCCCTGCGCCGGCGTCGCGTGCGGGGCCGGTGAGGCTTGCCTCGACGGCGACTGTGGCCCCGACGACTGCGGCTTCCTGGGGTGCCCGGACGGTCAGCGGTGCCGGGCAGGCGCCTGCGAGGCCGATCCGTGCGACGGCGTGACGTGTGCGGGCGGCGAGTTCTGCCGCAACGGCCTCTGCGTAGCGAGCTGCGCCGCGGTCGCCTGCCCGTGGGGCGAGACGTGCCTCGACGGCGCCTGCGTCGAGGACCCCTGTGCCGAGATCGGCTGCCCGGATGGACAGCGGTGCCGCGCCGGGGCTTGCGAGGCCGACCCCTGCGAGGACAAAGCCTGTGGCGCGGGTGAGGCGTGCGTCGACGGTGCCTGCGTCGCGGATCCGTGTTCGGGCGTCGTGTGCCCGCCGGGCGAGGTGTGCGAGGTCCGCCACGGCGAGGCGCAGTGCGCCGCGGCCTGGGCGCCCGACCGCGAGGACGCCGGACCGGCGGACGCCGGGCTCGACGCGGGGCCCGCACCCGCCGACGCGCTGGCCCCCGATGCCGAAAGCCGGGACGCGCAGGGCGGCGGCAGCTTCTTCGACCTGCCCCTCGAGGCGCCGCCGCCCGACGCGAGCAACGGTCTCTCCAAGGACGGCCCGGCCGGGTGCGGGTGCCGCCTGCGCGGGCGGGACGGCGGAGCCTTCGCCTGGGTCCTGCTGCCCCTGGCCGTGCTGGCCCGGCGCCGGCGGCTCCGCGCGCCCCATCGCTGAGCATGGGTCGGGCCTCACCCCCTTTCCGGCTCGGGCGAGACCCGGGTCTACCGGAGGTGAGGCGGACTCACCTGACCCTCCGGTGGACCGCAAGCGTGCTCGTGACGATGAATATGGGTATGAACCCGGCACGCATCGCCCCCGAACTGTTGAAGCGCCTGGCCGACGAGATACCCGCGGCCGTGATCGCCACGGACCCCGACGGCGTCGTCGAGCTGTGGTCGCGCGGCGCGGTCGAGCTCTTCGGCTACTCGGCGGAAGAAGCCGTCGGTCGGCCGCTCGCCGCGCTCCTGCCGACGTCCGAGGCGCCGGGCGAACCGCGCGCCCTGCCGAGCTGGGACGAGTGGCGGCGTCACAAGGGCGGGCACGTCGCGCGGACCTCCGCGCGCGTCACCCCCCTCGAGGCGGGCGGTGTGGTGACCGGTTACCTGATATTGGCGTCGGCGGCCGGGGCGGCCGGAGCGGCCGGAGCGGCGCATCCCCTCGTCCGGGAGGACGCGTCGCGCTTCCACGGCGTCTTCGACTCGATGTCCGAGGGCGTGGTGGTGCAGGGGTCCGATGGCACGATCGAGGCCTGCAATCCCGCGGCGGAGCGCATCCTGGGCCTGACCGCCGCGCAGATGGCCGGGCGCACGAGCGTCGATCCCCGTTGGCGCGCCATTCACGAGGATGGCTCGGACTTTCCGGGCCAGGATCACCCCGCCATGGTGACCCTGCGCACGGGCCGCCCCGTCGAGGGCGCGATCATGGGGGTGCACACGCCCGACGGGCTCTTGCGCTGGATCTCCGTCGACACGCAGCCCGTCGCGGCGGAACCCGGCATGCCGCCGAGCGCCGTCGTCGCGACGTTCACCGACATCACGGAACAGCGACGGCAAGCCGGCGAGCTGCGGCAGACGCTCGGGCGGCTCGAGCGCATGATGAGGGCCTCGAACGACGGCTACTGGGACAACGATCTCAGAACCGGCGAGGTCTTCATCAGCCCGGCGCTGCGGGGCATCTTCGGGACCGAGCGCTCCACGGACCGGATCAACGGCATGCTCGTCGACGCCGCGCATCCCGACGACCTGCCCGCGCTGCTCGAGGACATGCGGCGGACGCGGGGCGGCGAAAAGGATCGCATCGATCTCGAGCTGCGCCTGCGGTGGACGGATGGAAACTGGCGGTGGGTCAACCTGCGCGGGGCGGTCGTCGGGCACGACGCGGCCGGGCGGCCCACCCACGTCGCCGGCGTGGTCATCGACGTCGACGAGCGGCATCGCTTGCGCCATGCCCTCGAGACCGCCCTGGCTGAAAACGTCGCGCTGGTCGCGAAGCTCGAGAAGGCGCTCGGCAAGGCACTCAGCGGCTATCTGCCGGTCTGCGCCTGGTGCAAGGCCGTCCGGGACGAGTCGGGGGCCTGGGTCCCGATGGACCGCTACGTCGAGCAGCACTCGGACGCGCTCGTGACCCACGGGATGTGTCCGACGTGTTATCAACGCGAGGTCGGCGAGCTGCCATCGGGGAGCTGACGGCTTTCGGGGGGATCGACACTGCGACAACATGACGCAGGGGCTCCCGGGCGCGCGAAGGCGCATCCTCCCGCCGCCACGACGGGTCGTCTCGTCGTGCCCCCGCCGAGAGGTCCCCATGAATCCGTCGCCCGCCCTTCGCCCGCGCCCCCTGGCGTGGCTGTTCTCCACCGACGCTCGTACCATCGGGCACGTCCACCTCGTCGTCTCGGCGCTGGCGCTCGTCGCCGGGGTCGTCGCCGCCCTCGCCGTCCAGGCGGAACGACTCACCCGAGGACCCACGGTCGTCGGCCCCGAGGGGTTCGCGCGGCTGTATGCCGCCCATGGCGTGCTGATGGTTCATCTCGTGCTCGTACCCGCGCTGTCGGCGGTGCTCGGCAACCTGCGGCTGCCGGCCGAACTCGGGGCGTCGAACGTCGCGTTTCCCAAGCTGAACCGCGCGATGCTCTGGCTCTTCCTGGCCGGGGCGGCGGCGGCGATCGGCGGCCTGGCCGCCGGCGGCCTGCATCACTGGGCGTTCGACACCCAGGTCGGGGCGGTGGCTTCGAACCCGACGCTCGTCGCCATGGCCGGTGTGTTGATGCTGATGGTCTCCGCGATGGTCACGGGGCTGAACTTCATCGTCAGTGTGCACGTGCGGCGCGAACCCCGGCCGCTGTCCCTCTTCGCCTGGGGTCTTTGCCTCATGGCGGGGGTTCAATTGCTGGCGACCCCGGTTTTCGGTCTGACGGTCACGGTCGCGTTTGCCGAGCGGCTCTTCGACGTCGGTCTGGTGGACGCCTCGCTCGGCGGTGATCCGGGTCTGTACCGGCAGTTCGCCTGGTTCGCAGGGCACGGGACACTCACGGCGACGCTGCTCCCGGCGCTCGGGCTCGCGCTCGACCATCTCCTGGCCGCCGCGCGCCGGCCCGTCGGCAGCCGCCGGTTCGCCGTCGGGTCGCTCATCGCGCTGGCGGTCCTCGGCGTCACGACCTGGGGGCAGCACCTCTTCTTCGGCGGGCAGGCGGCCCTGGCGGACATGGTCTTCAGCCTCTTCGGCCTGCTGTCCGCCGTCCCCGCGGCCGGGCTGGTCTTCTACGGGCTGCGCCTTCTCGCCCGGGGCGGCGTGCGCTTCACGGCCGAGGCCCTCTGGTCGACGGCGTTTCTGTGTCTCTTCGCCGGGGGGACGGTGGCCGGCATCTTCCTCTCGACGCTCGGCACCGGCGGCCTGCTGGCCGGGTCGACGTTCTCGGCGGGTCACATTCACACGTTCATCGCCGGCGGCGTGCTCTTCGCGTTCATGGGCGGACTGTCGTCGACGTGGGGACCGACGGATGATGGGGTCGCGGCCGAGCCCCCCGGCGGGCGGATCGCCGCGCTGCTGGCGTTCGCGGGTGCGTCGCTGGCATTTCTGCCCATGTTCGCCGCCGGACTCGCCGGCATGCCGCGGCGCATGGATGACGCCCTGCCCGCCAGCGCCGGCATGCACGGTCTGGCATTCCTCGGCGGCCTCGTCCTGATCGCCGGGTTGAGCGTGGCCGTGTTCGGCTTCTGGCGGATGCACGCTCGGGGGGTGGCACGTCCTTTGCTTCGACATTGAAGCATGATCGAGATCAAGTCCACCCCGCCCGTCATCCCCGCATCCCCCTTTACTTTTGCGCGCCGTGCCTTTTTGCACGGGCGACTCGGCTGGCCACTTCTGGTGGCGGCGCTGGTCGCCTGTGACCCGGGGGACGCAGCCGACGACGCACCGAGCGGGGGCACCGCCACCGGCCCGGAGGGCAAGGCCGACGACGGCGACGAGACCGACGCCGGGCTCGGCGGCGCGGCGGAGGAAACCCCGCAAGGCGGCGTGGAGGGCACGGGCGGCAACGAGGCGACCGGGGGCGCGGGCGGTCAGGAGCCCCCGCCCGAGCCCGTCGGCATCGCGGTCCTGGGCGCCGGCACGCACAGCGCCGACGCGGTCAGAATCGAGCTCCTCGCCGACGCCCGGCACGGGCTCAAGATCCCCCGCGACCTGGCCTTCAACCCGGAGCACGAGGGCGAGCTCTGGGTGGTCAATCAGCTCGACGACTCGACGGTGACGTTCTTCGACCTGCACACCGATCAGCCGCGCCTCGCCAAGCGGATCGACCCCTACGCCATGCACTTCATGGACGCGCCGTCGAGCATCGCTTTCGGCGCGAGCATGACGTTCGGCACCTGTCAGGAGAGCCGCAACACCTACAACGGGCAGGCGGACGCCAACGACTTCATGGGCCCGACGCTCTGGCCGGCGGACTTCGACGTGTACGCGCACTCGAACCCGGAAGCCGTCGCCGGCCTGGGCTTCGACCTCGGCTCGCACCTGGACATGCTGCACGAGTCGCCGCTCTGCATGGGCATCGCCTGGGAGAAAGACAACATCTACTGGACGTTCGACGGGCTCACCGGCTCCATCAGCCGCTATGACTTCATGCAGGATCACGGCGTCGGCTGGGACGATCACAGCGACGGGGTCATCGCCCGCTACGCCGAGGGCGAGGTCGGGCGAGTCGAGGGCATCCCCTCGCACCTCGCCTTCGACCATGGGACCGGGCTGCTCTACATCGCCGACACCGGCAACGCCCGCGTCGCGGTGCTCGACACGGCGACCGGCCGTTCGCGCGGGCGTCTGTCGGTCATCGAGCCCGGCACGCAGCTCTGGAAGATGGTCGACTTCGACCTGAAGACGCTCGTCGACACCGCGGCGGGCGAGCTCAGCCTGCCCTCGGGCCTCGCCCTGCACGACGGTCATCTGTATGTCGCCGACAACGAGACGAGCCGCATCACGGCCTTCTCGCTGAGCGGCGAGCGCGTCGATTGGCTCGACACCGGGCTGAACCCCGGCAGCCTGATGGGCATCGAGTTCGATCCGACCGGCTGTCTGTACGCCGTCGACGGCCTCGGCAGCCGTCTGTTGCGCATCACGGCGAAGTAGGTGCGTCGTCGAGTGCGAACTGTATCCAGGCGTGCAGCGTCCGGTACCCGTAGTCATCGCGGTCGGGGAAGACGAAGACGCCTCCGTGACCGGCGGGATGGACCGGCAATCGCAGCAGCAGGGACGCTTCGGCGCTCTGTGTGTCGAGAAGAAATGCGGTAGTCTGCCAGAAATTCAGTCGCATCTCCTCGTCCGTCAACGGGGTCATGCGATGGGTCGCCGCCGGATCGAGACGGTGCCGCCGAGGGGCGAACAGGGCGAACGGCCGCTGGGCATTTCCATGACAACCCGGATGGGCACAGCGGGACTCAAGCACGGGAAAAGCCTGCGCGGCGAAGCGTTCGACGCCGCCGAAGTCCGGCCACGTGAGACGGCTGTCCAACGGATCGCCGCAGGCGGCGATTGAGATGCTCAGCGCGAGCGCGAGCACGAGCACGAGACGGGGCCTCATGGCGACGTTCCGATGAATGTCGCGCCGAGCTCGATCCAGCGCACGAGCGTCTCGAATTCATCGTCTTCGAGGGCGGGTGTGTGGGGTCCACCCGGTTGCGGGAGCGCGGCCGGCGCCTCGAGTTCTCGGCCGACCAGCCATTCGATGAGGTGGCTGCCCCTCGCTTTGCCGTTGCCGTCATCCACGTAGCGTCGACCGCCGGCGGAGCCGGGTCCGGGCGCAAGCAACTGCTCGTATGCGAGCGTGAAGCGTTCGCCCGGAGCGTCCGCGAGCACGGGGGGGGTGGAGCCATCGACCGCATGGCAGCGTGCGCAGCGACGGGTCAGGATGGGCTGCACGTCCCGACGAAAGTCCACCTCGATGCGGGTTTCCGGGCCGAGCGTACGCGGTTCGAGCGGCCGACGTGGATCCTGAAGCTCATAGGCGCTCAGGGTCAGGGAGGCCCCCGTGACGAGATCCGGCGCCTGTTGCTCGGGGGGGCGGCCACCGATACCATCGGCCGAACCATGACACGCCGCGCAGCTCGAGCCATAGGCGTCGAGGCCGGCGGCCACCGACAGTCCCTGGGTCAGCACTTGGCCGGGGAGGGTGTAGTACCACCGGTTGTGTGGTGTCCCGATCGCCATGTGACGGGCGTCGAGGGCCTGGAGCCGAAACGGGGTCCCGACGGGAACGCGGGCCTGGAAAGTGCCATCCGGGGCGACGGGGAGCTCCGCGAGGATGCGTGCGGGACTCCCTCTCCCGAGGCCGGTGGTCGTGGCCGACTCGCCGGGCGTCAGGCGGCGCCGGGTCGCAGGCGTCTGCGGCAGATGCTCGATCATGCGAACGAACGCGATGTCTTCCCGCGGGCGCTTCTCGCCGGACGGCGCGAGGTTGGTGAGCAGGGCGTCGACCATGGGGAGCCCGTGATGACGGAAGAGCGCCGTGGCATCGGAGGCCACCGGGAGCGCCGGCTCGGACAGGACGAGGGGCGCGCGCCGCACGAGCGGCGTCGGCTCGGACACCGAGGTCTCTGGTGCAGCAATGATCTGTTCGACGCGGGCCACGCGTGGACCGTCGCCTTCACTCGACTCCTCGAGCGTCAGGCGCTCGATGCGCCAGGCGCTATGGGGACCCTCGGGCCGATGGGCGACGAGCACCCTGCCATCGGGCAGGGGGGCGGGATCCCGGTACAGGCCGTCGCCGTCGAGGCGAACCATGGGCGGGCGATACATCTCGAGGGCCGAGGCGGCGCTGATGGCATGCGAGTTGATCTCGGGTCCGAAGTTGCGATCGATGACGGCGAGACGGCCCGCGGCCCCCGGTGCGGGGAGATCGCCGACCACGCCGATGTATCGACCGTCAGGCAGCTCTTGCATGTCGGCGACGAACGTCTCGACGGTCGTGACACCGAAGTGTTGATGATACTCCGTCTTCTGACTTGGCGGGAACCGGAACACATGGGCCCGGATCTGCTCGGGGATCGTATCGCGGAGTGCCGTGAAGCCGACTTCTCCGCCCGCCTCCGCCCCGATGTCGAAGAACACCGGCCAGCGCTCGATGTGTGGCGTGTGCGTCCATCGACGAACGGCACCGGTCGCCGGGCTCACGGTGTACAGGTCCGCGTCGACCTGCAGGCCTTGATCGGCGAGGACGCCCGCGCGGGTGGAGACGAACCAGACCTCGCCGTCGGGTCCGAATGTGGGATCGCGATCGTGACTCGGTGGTCGATCCTCCGGGCGTGCCCCGACTTCACCACCGCCGTCGGTGAGCCTCCGGGCCTCTCCCGTCTCGAGGTCGAGCAACCAGATGCTGTGCCCCTCCGCCGCCGATCGGCGCATCGAAAACAGGAGTTGCCGTGCGTCGCGAGACGCAGCCGGTCCGCGCACCTCGGCCGGGCCGTCGGGGTGCAGGTGCACCGTGAGGTTCTCGGTCGTGTCTCCTCGACGTCGGAAGAGGTCCGTTCCAGGCGTGAATGTGTCGAGATCGAACGCGTCCGCCATCGACAGCGGGCCGCCGACGTATACGAGGTCGAGGGCCGCCTCGGGCGCGCTCGGCGCCGTGCAGTCCTGGCCGGTGCGTGCACGCCGTTCTGCGCAGATCCAGGCCTCGATCGTCGCCCGACCGCCGCTCGGATTGCCCTGGAAGAAGTCGAAGTTCAGCCCTTTGTGGACGATGCCGGGGCCAATCGGCAGGGCCTTGCGCAGCAGCCTCGACTGGCCAGGGTGCCCGTCGAGCGTGACGACGGCGAGCGCCTCGGCGTAGTTGTGCCGCGTGGCAGCCGCCGGGAAGCGCCCTCGGTAGCCCGGGTCGAGGTGTAAGGGCGTCGCGCCGGCCTCCAGCCCGTGACACCGCGCCGTCAGACACGTCGCTTCGACGAGAGCCGGCTCGACGGTCTCGGCAAAGAGCCGTTCCCTGGTGTTGAACGGGAGCGGATCTTCACCGCCTTCGTTCTCGGTCAGGATCCAGTCTCGCACCGCCTGCCAGGCGGGATCCTCCTCGCCGCTGAAGTTCTCGCCCCCGAGGTGCGGCAGCCCGCCGTCCGAGACGGGGAGGGGCTTGCGCAGCAGCGTCGAGAACGCCGGATCTTCCGCCGTGTTCACCACGCGGAGTGCGGCCGTCCGGGCCTGCTCGGGGGAGGCGATGCGTCCCGATGCGTTGAGCTTCAGGAAGAACAGACTCCAGTCGATTCGCTCACCGGATGCCTCCGCCCCGGGCGCGACGCCATGACAGATGGGGGCTGCACATCGTTGTTGGAAGACGGGCAACGCTCGGGTCTCGAACGTCGTCCGAGCGTCCGATACGGGGGTACACGCAGCACACGCGACGAGAAGCGGGAGTGTGACGACGCGGTGTGTCATAAAGCCTGCAGAAACGCGATCAGGGCGTCGCGGGAGCGTGCGGGGGCAAGCCGAAAGCGTTCCCGCGAACTCTCGCCCTCGCCGCCGTGCCAGAGAATGGCCTCAGCGAGTGTCCGGGCGCGACCGTCATGCAGAAAGCCGGCGTCCGGCAGGACCGTCTTTGCCAGGCCGATGCCCCAGAGTGGGGCGGTGCGCCACTCCGTACCGCTCGCGAAGCCCTCCGGGCGACCGTCGGCGAGGTCGAACCCCATGTTGTGCAAGAGAAGGTCGGTGTATGCGTGGATGACCTGTTGGCGAAGGACGGCGACGGGACCATCGCCAGTATGCAGCGTTTCGATGTGGCAGTCGCCGCATCCCATTGAGCGAAACGCGTGTTCGCCCCGGTCGACTTGCGGATCGTTCATCGCACGGGCGGGCACGGCGAGCGTTCGGGTGTAGAAGGCTGCGGCGTCGAGCACGTCGTCGTCGAGTTCATGCTCGCCGTTCGCTTCCGGGTAACGGGAGTTGCTGACGCCCATTTCGCGGGCGTAACCGGCGGCTGCGACCGTGTCGAGATCGGCCGAGTCGGCCTTCCAACCGAAGCGGCCGACGACGCCGCCGACCCGGCTGACTCGGCCCGAGATGCCATCTCCGTCGGCGTCGTCGGGATCGGCGAGCGCGACGATCTCCGCATCGGGGACCCGCTCGAGCAACCCGAGACCGAAGACAGGGGGCGGAATCCGTGGCGAGAGCAACAGGCCCGCAGGCAGGGGTTCCCCATCGAGCCCGATGAGTGTCACGACGGGTCGCCTCAGCGCGAAGGGTTCACCATCGCCGTAGTGCCCGGTCGACTCTACCCAGGCGAGGTCCACCGTGCCCTCCGGTTCGTGACCGTAGGTGGCGCGGTCCTGGAATTGGTCACCGAACGCCGGTGAGGGCGTCCCGTCGGACTGACTCAGCCGCACGACGAGCGGGCTGCCGAGGCCGTTCGCCCCGACGACGGGCGGCCCGCGACCGTCCTTGATGTGGCAGTGACTGCAACCGTCGTTGTTGAAGACGGGGCCGAGGCCGGGGTTCACCAGCGACGGCGGCGAGACGAACGTCGAATCGAACGCGCGGTCTCCATCGAGGTGCAATTCGAGTTCG
Organism: Myxococcota bacterium; assembly: GCA_023150895.1. Classification (GTDB taxonomy): domain Bacteria; phylum Myxococcota_A; class Bradymonadia; order UBA7976; family UBA1532; genus CAINDO01. The sequence continues at coordinate 27,799 of JAKLJY010000059.1, forward strand.
TCGCTGGTCAAACCGGCGGCCGGAACGGCGTAGGCCGACGACGTGCGGTTCTCGACCGTCGTGTCGCCGCCGGCGCGGACGGGCGAGCCGGGTCCGAGCGCATCGGGCGCATCACGACAGCCGAGGAGCAAGCAGACCGAGAGGAGGGAGGGGAACGAGAATTTCATGTTTGTGATAAGGATTATCATTATCCGATTGGCGATCATTTTCTAGCCTGTCGGTGCGGACTTGATCGCCGTCAAGCGCAGAAAAGCGTGGCATACGGCTCGCAGCGAGCGCGCTGCATGCGCCGAAACGGAAATCTGCAAGCACTCTCCCCGATGCCTCGCGCCCTCGTCTGGCTCTGCCGGCTGGTCTTCTGCGCCTTGTCCGTCTTCTGGGCCTGTGAGCAGCCCCCGGTCGACCTCGATGAACGGGCGACCGCCGAGCCGGACATGGTCAGCGCCGCGTCGCCGGGTGCGGACGCCGGCGACTGGCTCGACGCGCAGTCCGGCGATGCAGCGGACCCGGCCGCTGTGCCGACGCCTGGACCCTTGCAGGCCGCTTTCGCTCGCGACATCGAACCGCGCCTCTCCGTTTGTTTCGGCTGTCACGAGGCAGCGCCACTGAATCTCCTCGCCCCGCCCGATCGCCTCGCGTCGCTGCTCGGCTATCGGGGCGGCGCGCTCCTCGACTGCGAGGCGCCGGCCCGGAGCCGCTTCGTCACCATCGGCGCTCATGCGGGCGCGCCCGCCTTCTCTCCGCAAGACGGCGCCATGATCGTCGCATTCATCGCCGAGTGGAGCCGGACCGCCTCACCGTGCGCACCGGCGGACTCCGTCGATGCCGCCGACCCCGTCGATGCCGCGCCTGATGCCGCGCATTCCGACGCCGCCGCACCGCCGCCATTCCAGGACGGACTGATCGTGACGCCACCGCTGCGCGCGGTCATGAACGCGAACTCCTGGGATCTCTCGTCCCTCGCGCCCGGCATCACCGGCACGCGGCTCACGTTCGAGGCGCAGTTCGTCGAGGGCGGGCTGCACCTGACCGACCTGATTCTGCACGCGGGCCCTGCGGGCGTGCGGGCACGCTCGCCGTCTATCGAGTCCTGCCAGTTTGGCCGCGTCGTCCTCGCGCCGGCGGAAGCCTTCGCCGACGTCGATGTGGTCATCCCGCCCGGTGCACAGGCCTCCCTCGGCGGGGGCGTCGTGACGCTGCGCGACGTGTCACCCGGCACGGCCCTCGCGCTGCGCTTCGGGGCGCTCGGTCCGGCCGGTGGACCGGCCGGCCCGCCCAACGACCTGGGTGGAGCCTGTGCCGATTCAGGTCAGTAGACCCCATGGTAGGTTGAGTGCTCGGGTCAGCCGACCCCATTGTCGTTTGAAGAACGATTCCGATTCCGCCGCTTCTCGGGGAGGTCATCATGTCTGAACGTGTCTACCGTGAACGGGCGACTCGGCGCCGATGGCGCACGGCGCGTCCTGTTCTTGCTGTCCTGACGCTGGCGTTCGCGGCGTGCGCCGAGGACACCGCCGACTTCGGGGACCCGACCGAAGGGGGAGGCGGAGGCGGCGCGCTGTCCGCAACGACACCGACGGGTGGCATCCCCGCAGCGGACCTCGGGCCGCCCCTCACCGGGGATGCTGCAAGCGGCCCGGGCCCTGGCCCGTCATCGGACGCCAGCCTCGAAGAGAAGTGTGGCCTTGTACCCGAACTTCCGTATGTCTGTGCGGACGGAGCGGCACCCTGTCAATGCGTCGAGAACGGCGACGGCACCGCCCAGTGGCGCTGCGGCGACTGCCCGGCCGTCGACTGCAACCGCAACCCGGCCGATGCGGCGTGCCAGAAGGACGCCGCATGCATCACCTGTCACGGCCTTCAGGGACAGGCTGCCCAGGGCGGCATCGAAAACGCACACCCCTGGAGCTACCTCGGCTGTGTCGAGTGCCATGGCGGAGTGGGTGTCGATCCGGCCAACCCGGTGCGAATGCTCACAAAGGAAGAAGCGCACGTTCACATTCCGGCGGAGATCGCAGAGGCAGGCTCGGCCACGACCCCGACGGAGACGGCGTACCGCAACCGATATCTCGGGCGGGCCGGCGTCGAGACGCTCGCCGGCGGCCTGGAGTGGATCCGCTTCATGAACCCGGGGGACCTGCGGATCGTCGAGTCGACCTGTGCGAAGGCAGGCTGTCACGAAGGCGCCGGCGAAAAGGTCCGCCGGTCGACGATGTCGACGCTGGTCGGCAAGTACGACGCGATGCTTCAGGCCGTCGGTGTGCCCCGGCACCCGGACATCGCGCCGCTGCTTGGGGATGACTCGGTCGGCAAACACCTCGCGACGTACGGCGCGGTCGACGTACAGGATCCCCAGTGGTCGCGGGACACGGCGCCCGCGGGCAGCGTGCCGGGCGTCCGCGCGCTCGTCACTCGGGACCGCGAGGAGATCGGGTTCGGGCTCTACACCGAGGAGGACATCCTCAAGGAGACGATGAACAAGCTCTGCGGCAACTGCCACCTGAACAACAACGGCGCCAACGACAAGTTCGGGACGTTTCGCTCCGCCGGTTGCTCGGCGTGTCACATGCCGTATGACTTCTCCGGGCGCAGTCAGAGCGGCGATCCGATGATCCCGAAGACCGAGCCGAGTTACCCGGATGCTTACACCAGCATCCGCTACCCCGAACGGCCTCATCCCGTCCGGCACCAGATTCAGCGCATCATGACGGCCAATGACTGTCTCGCCTGTCACACCGGGTCGGCGCGGGTGGTCTTCCAGTACCAGGGCATCCGGACGGACGACAACCGGGACCTGACGCGGGCCCGAAACGCGGGATCCACTGTCGACTTCCGCTACTCGAACCTCGTCGACAACGCGCGGGACCCGGCGGCGAGGCTTCACGGCTTCAGCCAGGACCAGCTCATCGAATACGAGGACCTCGACGAGGACGGAGAGGATGACACGCCGGCCGACGTCCACCACACTGCGGGCCTCGAGTGCATCGACTGTCACACGGCCAGCGAAATGCACGGGGACGGCCGCATCTACAGCCGGCAGAACCAGGCCACGAAGATCCGCTGCGTCCACTGCCACGGCAATCTCGAGTACCCCGCCGATCCGGACAACCCGAACAACGTCGCAAACGAACTCTACTTCGCGACCGGCAAGGACACCCGAAAGGTGCTCTTCAAGTTCGACCAGGCCCCCGGTTTCGGCGAGGCGGGATACCCGCAGGTGAAGGCGCCCGGCGTCTGGATGCGCACGAAGTCGCGTCAGGAGTGGCGCTACGTGCCGCAGGTCGCCTGGGGCGTGCAATGGGATGCGGCGACCCGGGAGTGCATCGGCGACGGTCGACGCCTCGATCCGCGCACGCAGGGGTTCGTCTGCAACCCGAAATCCTCCATCGCCCACGGCCGCTGGCAGGGCACCAACCGGGCCGCCGGCGACTTCGACGACGGCGTGGGACCCCGCCCGGGCGTCGAGGTCGAGCGGGGCGCCGACGGGCAGAGCGAAAACGTCGGTTTCGAGTTCTCCCACCTCGGCGAGCCGGCCGCGGGCCCGAACGTCAACCACGAAGCCGGCCTCGAGTGCAGCGCGTGTCACGCCACCTGGCACAACATGCGTTACGGCAACCACCTCGGTCTCGTCGACACGGATGGCCAGCAACGCCGCTACGACTGGGACCGAGTGACGGGCGAGATCACGATCGGCGCACAGGGCTGGTTCGACTTCACCTTCGTCGACATGCTCGACCTCCAGCTCGGTATCGACGCGCGCGGCAAGATCGCACAGTTCATCCCCGCGCGGCTCAAGGTCTTCGTCCGCCAGACGGTGCTCGACGGACAGGGTCAGGGCCGGGAGCTGATGTCTCAGCTCGGCGATCCCGAGCACGTCTGGAAGACCTACCGCGACCGCACGGGGTTCGGCAATTTGCTGCAGAACGCCGCCCCCGGTGTCACCGACGCGCCCGGGTTCAGCGCGGTCTGTCTGGAGCAGGCCGGCTACTGTGACGAGGACCCCCGCAAGAACACCAACGGCGCGCTCGGGGTCGACCAGATGGAATCCCATGCCATCCAGCGACGCGCCCGGGATTGCCAGGCGTGCCATCTCGGCCCCAATGGGGCGGGTGCCGACAAAGTCTCGGCCGTCTTCGGATTCAATCCGCGCGGTTACACACCCCAGACGAGCGCGTACCTGCGCCAGATCCGCTCCATCCAGACCAACCACGGGAACTACGATACTCAGCGCGGCATGGTCATCGCCGACGATGGCATCGACCACCGGCTCGACTACATTGTCGACGAAGCGACCGGGTACCCCTTTGTGTTCACGTTGCACACCCGGACCGACGAGGGCCGGGGATACCAGACCTACGACCCGGACAGCGCCGGACCCATCAACAAACAACTGATCGACAAGCTCAAGCGGGTCCAGGTGCGCAACCTGGACCCGCAGTAGACGTCGCACGGGGGGAGTGAAAACATGCACGGATTCGATGTGCGCCTGCGGACACTGCTCGCCGCCGGGCTTCTGGCGGTCGTCGCGGGCGGATGCTCCGAGGCCGAGCCCGCCGAGGGCTCCGCCGCGGGCGGGGAAGCGGCCGGAGGACCCGATGCCGCGCCGGTCGCGGCGGGATGCGCGACGTACTGCGACGATGTGATGGCCGGGTGCACGGGGACGACAACCATCTACGCGGACCGCGAGACCTGTCTTGCCGCGTGCGCGAGTTTTCCAGCCACGGGCACCGAGGGCGACGCCGCGGGGGATACGCTTCAATGCCGGATGTATCACGCGACCGCGACAAAGAGTGATCCGGCGATGCACTGCCCGCACGCGTCGCCCTCGGGCGGAGGTGTCTGTGGCGCGCCCTGCGAGGTGTATTGCCGCCTCATGGGGGCATCCTGCGGCGCGGCGGACGCGGGGGCCTGCCTCGCGGCGTGCGTGGCGCTGCCCGCCGACGCGCCCGCTGGAGCCGCGGAGGGCCACTCGGTCCAGTGCCGGATCAATCATGCGCTGAGTGCCGCGGCGGACGCGAGCCACTGCGCCCACGCGGCCCTCGACGGGGCCGGGGTCTGCGGTGCGGACGCCTGCGAGCCCTATTGTGATCTGGCGGAGCGGTTCTGCGTCGGGCAGAACGCCCTGTACCCCGACCGTGGCGCCTGCCTGGCGGCCTGCGCGGCGATGCCCCGCGACGGGGCGGCGGGAGCGCTCGACGGCGACAGCGTGCAATGTCGCCTGACGCACCTCGCCGTCGCGGCGACCGGTGATCCGGCGCACTGTTCACACGGGGCCGCGTCCGGCGGCGGCGTCTGTGGTTCGCGCTGCGCAGCCTACTGCGATCAGGTCGGCGCTCACTGCCCGGCCCTCTACGCCGACCGCGGATCATGCCTCTCCACTTGCGCCGCCTTCCCCGAAGGCTCGGATTTCGCCGCCGGTGGCGACAGCGTCCAGTGTCGCACGATGCACGCCTCATATCCCGCGGCCGCGGATGCGGCCCATTGCGCGCACGCCGCACCCGATGGCGGGGGGGTCTGCGCGGACGAACCTGCGCCGGCGCAGTCCATCACGGTGAGCGGCGAGGTGCATGAACTCGGCCGCCACCTCGCCAACAACCATGTGGGCGTCGGCGGGGCCTCCGTGGTCGCGCTCGGCGTCGTCCCGGCCGCCTCGACGCTGACGGCGGCCACCGCCGGCACGATCGGCAGCTATGCGCTCACGTTGCCTGCCAACGGGCAGGTCATCTTCCAGGTGAACAAGCCCGGCTACTATCCCACGAGCCAGGCGGCCACGCTCGGCAGCACGGACATCGCCGGATTCCACCTCGTACTCGCCGAGCCGGCATGGCTCGACGCGGTCGCGACCTCGGCGGGCGTCGACCTCGCGACGGCGTTTCCGTGCGCGACCGCGGGCCTGCAGGCCGCGGGTCAGTGCGTCTACACGGCGATCATCGGGCGCCTGCTCGACGACGCCCGCAACGGCGCTCCGCAGCCCGTCGCGGGTGTCCCCGCCGGCGGCTTCAGGGTCCGGGGCGGCGCGGACGGGGCGGACTGGCATGTCATGGGTCCGGTCTTCCTGAACGCCGATGGATCGCCCGGGGCCGGTGTCACCGAGAGCACGGCCTCCGGCCTGTTCGTCGTGTTCGCCGAGATCCCGCAGATCGCGGCGGGATATGGTCAGGTCGCGCTCGAGGTCTCCGTCGAATGGTCGGGTGCCGAGGCGCGCTACTTCGGGCCGACGACGACGGCGATCTCCCGACCCGCCGGGGTCACCTGGCAGGATGTGAAGGAGACGGGCATCGCGTCGCCGGGGCCATCGACCGACGTCAGCTTCGACGGGCAGGTCTACCCCCTGCTCCTCCCCGTCTCGGAGGGCGGTTTCGGCTGCCAGGGCTGTCACACCAGCCAGAGTGGGATGGCGCCGGCCGGGGGTCTCGACCTCTTCGGCGGCCCCGACGTCGCCTACGTCGCGCTCGATCCCGCCGGGCACCGGAGTCGTGTCAACCCCGACGACCCGGACGCCAGCCTGCTCCTGACGAAACCGCTGTTTTCGGCGGAAGGCGGCAACACGCACCCCATCTGGGCCTGGGCCAGCCGCGAAGACGGGGCGTACCAGATTGTCCGCCAGTGGATCGCGGAGGGGGGGCGGCGCGCCGTGGCCGCTCGGCCGGTCAGCTTCGTGGCGGAGATTCGTCCCTTGCTTGCCGGACCCCTGGGTTGCGCGGCCTGCCACTCGGGCGACGGGTTCGATGTGACGGGGAGCGCGGCGGCGCTCTATGCCGAGCTCGTCGAAGAAGCCGCCACCGATGCGGGTGGAACCGGAGAGGCCCGACGCATCAACCTGTCGGGACGGCCGGAGCGCAGCCTTCTCCTGACGAACCCCCTCTCCGGTGCGGACGAAGCCCATCCCCAGAAGCCGTTCTTCTCGACGGCCGATCCTCGCTATCAATTGCTCTACCGCTGGATCTCCGAGGGGTACCGGAACGACGGACTCTGCGAAGAATACTGCGATCAGATCCAGTCGCGCTGCACGGGTGATGCCGCGCAGTATGCCGACCGAGGGGACTGCCTTGCGGGCTGCGGACGCCTGCCAGCCACCGGGAACCCGGGCGACGCTGCCGGGAATACCGTGCAGTGCCGCCTCTTCCACGCGGGCATGGCCAACAACGATGAGCACTGCCACCACGCCGGCCTGTCCGGCGCCGACACCTGCGGGCGATCGTGCGAGGTCTACTGTCACGTCATCCAGCAAACCTGCCGGGGGGGCGATGCCCAGTACGACTCGCTCGGCGAGTGCCTGTCGGCGTGTAACGGGCTCGCCACGGGCCGGCGGCCCGGCGAACTCTCCGGGAACACCGTCCAGTGCCGCCTGACGCACTTGCGCTACACGGTCGGAGATCCCTCGACGCACTGCCCACATGCGGGCCCGACGGGCGCCGGTGCCTGCGAGTGAGGCCAAACCGTCGGGTCGTTCGTCCGAGGTCTTGAAATCGATTTTCAACCGACTGTAGTATCCGCAGAGTTCGTCTGCTGGAATCGTCATGTTTGACCGGTCGTCCGCGCGATGCTGCACGCAGGCCGCCCTCCTGGTGGCGGGGTCGCTGCCGGCGTGCGACGCGGCCGAATCGACGGCCCTGGAACGCGAAACCCTGCGCCTGGTCGAGCGCCGATGCGCGTCGAGCGACTGCCATGGCGTCGAGAGCGGAGCGGTGCCGACGGGGGTGGACACGTCGGCCTGGCTGACGTTCGATGTTCTCCGCGATGGCCGCATCGCCGAACCCGCCGACGCGCTCGCCGCGTTGCGCCGCAAGGTGAACTCCGGCGAGGACCCGGCGTTCTCGACGCTCTTGCGCAAGACGCTGCCCCTCTCGCAGGGCGGGCTGCCCCATGACCGCGGCCCCATCTTCGCCTCGCGGGGCGATCCGGCCTATCGCCGCCTCGAGGCATTCGCCATCGCGACCGAGGGCACGGAGGGGGACGACGAGCCGCCGCTGAACGACCTCGAGAGGCAGTTCGGCGAGACGGTTCACCCGATCCTGACCTTGCGAGGCTGCTCGACCGCCACCTGCCACGGTCCCCGGAACTTCGGCACGGGGGCGTTTCACCCGCCGCCGCTGCCCGGCCGGACGGACGTGCCACGCGCGGAGCTGCGGGCCGCCTATCGCGAGGCGCGCCGCAACCTGACGCTCTGGGGGGCCCCGCGCCGGGCCCGCCTGCTGGCCAAGATCACGCCGCTCGAGGCCGGGGGCATCCCGCACAAGGGCGGCAACGACGTCTTCCTGGCGGCGACGACGGAGCGCGGCGCGGCGGTCGAGTCCGCGCCCGAGGTCTCGGCCATCCTGGCCTGGCAGGACGCCGAGCGACGCGCCGCGCTGGGAGCGGCGGCCGAGCGCGCGGGCGTCGCACGGGCGATCATCTTCGTGGGGGGACCGCTGGCCCCGGCCGGTCCGTTCGAGCGGCCGCCGTTCACCCCGGGGACGGATCTGTATCGCCTCGATCCGCCCTTCGGCGCGAGCCCGCCGGTGAACCTGACGGCGGGCCTGCACGACGGGCCGGTGGACATCCGCGATCCGGCGGTGTCACACGATGGCAAGCAGCTCGTCTTCACCCTGCGGCGGTCGGCGGACGACGCCCCGAATCTCTACCTGATGGGGATCGACGGGCGTGGCGTCCGCGCGCTGACGCAGGATACGGCATGGCAGGGCGGCGGGCGGCGCGAACCCATGCATCATGCGTCGCCGGTCTTCGGGCCCGCGGGGGGGCACCGCGGTGGCGAACCCCGTATCTACTTCTCGTCGACGCTCGCGGATGAGCCCTCGGACGACGCCCTGCTCCCCAACGCCGATCTGTACGCGGTCCGCCTCGACGGCAGCGGTCTCGAGCGTCTGACGTTTACGAACGTGCCCGAAATCGAGCCGACCTTCCTGTCCGTCGGAGAATTCGCCGGAACCATGGCCTACACCATCCGCCGGGCGGTCACGGGGGGCGAGAAGGGCGTCGTCTTTCGTTTCCCCATCGACCACGACGCGAAGCAGCACCTCCAGCCGGAGGCGCATCCGCACTTCGGCATGAGCGAGCCCCCCGCCGTCTTCTACCGACTCCGCGAGCTGCCCGATGGCCGATCGGTCGTGACGCTGCTCGACGCGGGCAACGTCTGGCGCGCCGGGCCCGTCGGCCTGCTTGAGCGCCAGTTCGGCGTCGACCTGCCACCCTCGACGAGCGCTCGCGCGACGTTGCCGGGTTTTCGGCACGCGCTGACGACACTCATTCCGGGTGTCCCGCGCGCGGGGCTCGCCCCGGCGGGTGCCTTCCGGGACCCGACGCCCCTCCCGGACGGTCGCGTGCTTGTGGCGCGCACCGAAGGCGCGCTGAATCTCGACCGGCCCGTTGCGCCCCCACCCTTTGCGCTCGCCGTCCTGACGCTCGGCGTCGACCGGGGAACGCAGCGGCCGACCCTCGACGCCGTCGAGACGCTCTTTGCCGATCCTTCGGTGTCGGTGTCCCAGCCGGTGGCCGTCTATGTCCGCCCGCCGGAGGACGAGAATCACGACCGGGCCTATGTCGAGGACGCTTCGGTGCCGGCGACCCTCTTGCACAGCGGAGTCCCCGTGATCGACGCGCTGCTCGGGCGCCTGACCCCGGACGGCCCGCGCGCGGTCCCGGATGACCTCGTCGCCCTGCGGGCCCTGTCTCCCCTCTCGGCCCTTGGCCCGGTCGACCAGACGCGCGTCCCCGTAGCCGAGCTGCGTCACGAACACCCCGCCGCGACGCGGGCCTCCTTGACCGGTCACATGCCGCTCTTTCAGGCGGCCGAGTGGCCGATTGCTCCCGATGGCAGCGTGGCAGCCCTGCTCACGCCGCGCATGCCCTTGCGCTTCGTGGCCATCGCCGCCGATGGTCTCGCGACGCGCAACCCGCATCACCACTGGTATGCCATGAAACCCGGCGAACGCTTCCCCGTCGGCATCCCGGAGGGGGCGTTCCCCGCGCGGTGTGCGGGCTGCCACGGCGCCATGGATGGCCTGCCCGGCTCGGTCTTCCGGCCGGAGGTGGACGTGGTGACCGGGGCATCGGTGACGGAGGCCCGCTTCGAATATGGGGATCGCCGCCGCCCCCGGGACCTCCCCGGGATGCCCGCTGACGCCCGCGTTTTCGTGGACTTCGTAACGGACGTCGTGCCGGTCCTGAACACGGCGTGCATCTCGTGTCATGGCGCCGAGACGCCCGCCGGTGGGCTGTCTCTGACGGATCGACCGACGCTGCACTATGTCGACGCCTACGAGAGTCTGCTCGGGCCCGGCGAGGGATCAGCCGGCGGGTTCCGGTACGTCGATGCCCGAGGTCACAGCGCACGCGCTTCCTATCTGGTCGAGAAGCTTCTCGGGCGCGAACTCGATGCACCTCGGGCCGTCTCGTCTCCCTGCCCGCCGGCGGGCGCGACGGCGCTCGCCGAGACGCAGGTGGAGATGATCGTTCGCTGGGTCGAGCTGGGCGCGGCGTTTCGGGGCCGACCGGAGACGGTGCGATGAGCCGGCGCACGTGGCCATCGGCTCGCGCCGCCTCCCTGCTGCTGCCGCTCGGGTACCTCGTCGCCTGTCAGGGGCCGGCGCCAGGGCTCGATGTGTTCGCCGGTGTGCCCGATCCCGTCCGTTTCGACACACTGGCAGCGCCGATTCTCGAGCGGCGCTGCGCGGACGTGGGGTGTCACGGCGGAGACACGCGCCCTTATGCGCTCTATGCGGTGCGGCGCCATCGACAGGATCCGGCCGATGCGTTTCGTGCCACGCCCCTGACGCTCGACGAGCGGACGGCCAACCGCGTTTCGGCGGCGGGTTTCGTCGACGCGACGGACCCCGTGGACACGATACTCCTGAAAAAGGCCCTCGGCGCACTGGCCCATGGCGGGGGCGCGGTGTTTCAGCACGCGTCAGACCCCGAAATGATGACCTTGCGCCGGGCGCTGGAGCGGTTGCCATGAGGTGGTGGCCCGCCCGCGTGGTGGCGGGTTTCGCGTGTGCGCTCGGTGCGTGCGGGGCCGAGGAGTCTCCACCCATGCGCACGCTGCCGGTGGAGCCGAACCCGCTCTCTGCGGACGACCCGTTCAACACGCCGCAACCGAGGCGCGAGAGACCGCGGCAGGTTTGCGCCCACGGCGAGCGGGCGATCGTCACCCTGTCCGGCACGGACGACGAACCCGGAACGCGGGTGGCGCTCGTCGAACTCCCCGCCCCCCCGGGCACGCCGCGTGTCGTGCGCACGCTCGAACTCGGCGCCTCGCCCTGGGGGTGCGCCATCGACCCGACGGGGCAGGTCGCGATCGTGACGTTGCGCATCTCTGATCGGGCCCTGGTGCTCGACTTTGCCGGTGGCGAGGTCCTCGAGCGCGTCCCCGTGCCCTACTACACGGAGTCCGTCCTCTTCGCGCCGGACGGGGGCCGCGTCTATTTCACGAACCGCTGGAAGGACGCCGTGCTGGCCTGGGACCTCGACCCCGGCGATGTCTTCGCCCTGCGCGGGACGAACTACGCGGGCCGAAGCGACGAGGCGCCCATGGGGACGCCGGTGGGTGACAACCCGGGGCCGATGGCGCTGTCCGCGGATGGCCGACGCCTCTTCGTCGGCTCGGTGGGCGGGATGTCGGTCGCTGTACTCGACGCCCGAACGCTCGATCTCATCGACACTGACGACGATCCCGCGACAACGACGCCGGGCGCGCCTGCGGGGGTGACCCACATCGAGGTGCGTTCGCCGGTCGGCGGTCTCGCCATGCTCGATCCGTACCTGTTCATCGCGGACATCGGGCGCGGCACGGGCAGCGAAGCGGCCGCCGGTCGGGACCTCGACGGCGACGGTGAGCCCGGCGATGGCACGGCGAACGTGGTGTTCCAGGACCTTCAGAACGAGATTGGCGTCGTCGACACACGGACGTACCGCGAGCGCCACCGCTACACCTCGGACACGATCTGCTGCCGTGACTTCCGCGACGTCGACCCGGACCGACCGGCAGCCGGCCTGGAACTCCCGGCGCCGGACACCTGGCCTCCGGAGACCGTGGCGCGCCTGCCACCCCGCGCGTCCTGGATCGTGGCGGGCGCGCTGCCCGAGGCGATGGTGGCCTTCGCGGAGGGCCCGTCGGCGAGATCCGCCGGGCGGCTTGGTCAGCTCTATGTGGCCTACGCGGGCAGCAACGAAGTGCAGGGGTTCGATGTCGACGACTCGGGGGGCCTGCGCCCGCGCGCGGCCGCCGGTGAGCTGTTCCGCACCGGGATGAACCCCCGCTCGTTGGCGCTCGTCGCGGGCCCGCATCCCCGATTGGTGACGGCCGACCGCCTCGCCGACGGCCTCACCCTCATCGATCCGCAGGCGCCCCCGGGCTCGGAGCGCCGCTTGTCCCTTGCACCGCCCGGCGTGCCGGCCTTCCCGGCGACGGACGCCGAGCTCGGCGAGGCAATCAACGACATGACGGCCGCGTTCACCATCGACGGCGATCAGACCTGCGCACACTGCCACCGGGACAGCGGCGCCATCGGTCGTGCCGTCGTCATGCCATTGCAGACGGATCGGCGCTGGAGCGCGCGTAACATCATGGCGCAGCGCGGGCTCGCCGACACGCGTCCGTGGTTCTTCGAATCGGCGATGAACGAGGCCAACTTCTTTCCCGTCCTCAACGAATTCGCGCGTCGCGAGAATTTCTGCTGCGAGCGGCTCGACCCCCGCATCTGGACTGCGCTTCCGGCGCTCGAGGCCTGTCTCGAGGCGCCCGATGCACCGGGGTGCGAGGCGGTGCTCGACTGCGAGCACGCGCCACCGGAGACGTGCGCGTCGCTGCCCTATGGTGGCGGGGCGTCGCTGCGTCGTCGCGATCACATGCTCGACGCGGCGCAAGCGTTGTTGGGCCGGCGCGAGACCTTCGGGGACGCGCTGTACGAGGTCGGCCTCGACGGGACGCGGCAGCCGATTCCGCTCGATTTCGAGGGCGTGACCCGCGCGGTCGGTCTGTTCATGCTGCGGACGCCCCGCCTGCCGCCCAACCCCAACCGGGCCCTCGAACTGCCGTCGGCGCGGCGCGGGCGACTTCTCTACGAAGATCCCACGGTCGGCTGTGCACTCTGTCACCCGCTCCCGACGACGACCACGTCCGGGCCGCCAGGTGCGTACTCCCCGGCGGGGATGCCCGTGCGGTTTCCGCCCGTGATCTCGCCCGAGCGAACCCCCGAGGAATCCGACGCCTTGCACGTGACGGCGGGGTTCATCTCCACGTTCCCGGAGACGCGGCAGAGCCCCGCGGGCCTTCACATGGGGGCCACGCCCCTGCGCGGCCTCTGGGATCGACCGCAGCGCGGACTCCTTCATGACGGCCGGGCCGCTTCCCTGCGCGAGGTTCTTTGCCCGCCCGGGCACCCGGCGTTGCTGCCCGGTGAGACGGGCCACAACGAGCGCGACGGCGTGGTGGACACGCACGGTGGCACCAGCCTGCTCGACTCACATCAACTCGACGATCTCATGCACTTCGTGAGGACCCTGTGAACGGCCCCACCTCCCTCTACTCTCTGTCATCGGCGGCGCTTTTCGAGGCCGGTCTCATCACCGCCGTCGCGCTTGCCCTCGTCCTCGCTCCCGGCGAGACGGCGCGCGCGACGGAACGCGCGCCCCTGCCGCGCGGAGAACAGATCGCCGGCCCGACGTTCCGCCCCGAGTCGCTCGCCGGTCGCCCCTGGGTCGTCGATTTCTTCGCCTCGTGGTGCGAACCCTGCAAGGCCGCCATCCCGCACCACGCTGCGTTGATCGCCCTTCATGGGGGTCGTCTCGGGTTCGTCGCGGTGAGCCTCGACGAGGACGACGCCGCGGCGCGTGCGTTCGTTGCCCGGTTTCCGCTTGCGGCCCCGACACTGCACGACCCGACCGGTGTGACGGCGACGGCCTTCGGTGTCTCGGAGATGCCCTACGCGGTTCTCGTCGCCGCCGACGGGACTATCGCGGCACGGTTCGCGGGCGAACCCTATCCGCGCCTCGCGGAGGCGGCCGCGCGACTGGTCGACTCCGGGTGCCCCGACCTCGTCGAGCACGCGACGAAGGCCATGGGCAGCAGCCTGGCGTTGCGGATCTGTCCCGCCGGACGGGAGCCGGCCGCCGTTCAGGCGGCGATTGCGGAGGCAGTTGCGCTCGTTCGGGCGCTCGAGCGGCTCTGGAGCACATGGGTCCCCGAGAGCGACATCAGCCGCCTGAACCGGGCGGCGGGCGGGCCGCCGGTGCCCATCGATGCCCGCACCCACGCGCTCCTCGCGCGTTCCGTGGAGGGGAGTCGAAAGACGGGCGGTCTGTTCGACGTCACGTTCGCTCCGCTCGGAGCGGTCTGGAAGTTCGACACACCCCCCGGTGATCAGAGGCCGACCCGACTGGAGCGCGTCCCGACGGCGGGGGAGGTCGACGCGCTTCGCGCGCACGTCGGGATCGACGGCCTCGAACTCTCGCCCGCGGGTGCGCCCCCGACAGCGCGCCTCGCCCGACCGGGCATGGCCGTGCATCTCGGCGGCATCGGCAAGGGGGCGGCGGTGGACGCCGTCGTGGCGCTGCTCCGGAACCGGGGGCTGCACGACTTCTGCGTGCAGGCGGGGGGAGATCTCTGCTGTGCGGGTCGCAACGGTCAGCGGCCCTGGCGAGTCGGCATCGCGCATCCGCGAAAGAAGGGCGCGTTGCTCGGCAGCATGAGCATCGGCGACGCGGCGTTTTCTACGAGCGGAGACTACGAGCGGTTCGCCCTGATCGACGGGCGCCGCTATCACCACATCCTCGACCCCCGCACGGGTTACCCGGCGATGGCGAGTCAATCCGCGACGGTGCGCGTGAAGTCGGCGACGGACGCGGAGGTCCTGACGAAAGCCGCGTTCATCCTGGGGGGCGCCGCGGGGCTCGACCTGCTCGTTCGCGCGGGGGCCTCCGGTGTCATCGTGGACGCCGACGGCAGGCGCTGGTCGACGCCCGATATCAGCCTAGACGCGCCATGAAACGATACCAGGCTACGTGTGCCCTGGTGACGCTCGCCCTCACTGCGCTAGCTGCGTGTGCGCCCGTGCGTCCCTGGGAGCGAGGTGCGCTTGCACATCGGTGTATGCGTCCCGCGCAGCAGGGCGCTCGGGCGATCCTGCGTGAGCACGTCGTCGCCGTGCGCGAGGGGGCGACGGGCGGCATGGGCGCAGCCGGCGCGGGGTGTGGCTGTGACTGATCGCGCCCGCCCGGTGGTCGGTCTCCGTTCGCTCGTGGCGGCGTGCCTCTGCCTTCTGACGCCGCCCTTCGCGCACGCGCAGCGAGCGGTCGAGGCCGCGACCATGTATTACGCCGACGATGACGCGGTGACCGTCGTCTCGCCGACGCTCGGCGCCCGCTATCAGTCCGAGGGCGTGCGGGCTTCGGCGCAACTCGCCGTGGACATGGTGACCGCCGCCTCGGTCGACCTCGTGTCGGCCGCGTCCCCACGCGGGTATGAAGAGACTCGAAAGGAGGCTACCCTCGGGGCCGGACTCGAGGCCGCGCGCGGCGTGTGGTTCGATGCGTCCCACGCCGTCTCCGTGGAACCCGACTCGGTCACGCGTACGTTCGGAATCTCCCATGCGCACGACGTTCTCGACCGGCGCGTCACACTCAGCCTTGACTACGGTCTCGGCCTGACGCGCTTCGGGCGCGCGGGCGAGCCGTCGCTCGACCGGTCGCGGACGCAGCACGGCGTGACCGGCGGGGCATCGATGGTCCTGAGGCCGACACTCGTGCTCGACACTGTGTTTGGTGTCGAGTTCGTCTCCGGAGCCCAGGAGAATCCGTACCGCTTCGTGCGCCTGTATCGGGGTGAGGCCATGCGTCATGCGACAGCCGTGCCGGAGGCCGTGCCCGGCGAGCGCAGGCGACAGACCGCGACGCTGCGCCTGCGCGCCCGCCCGTTCGCGTCGACCTTCGGGCAGGCCGCGTATCGACTCTACACGGACACCTGGGGACTCACCGGGCACACCGCGCTCGTGCGGCTCGCGCGCGGATTCTTCACGGATCGGCTCGTACTGACGGCCGAACTTCGCGGCCATCACCAGGGGGCTGCGTCGTTCCATCGGGCGCGGTACCTGGTCGCCGTGGAGTCCGACGGACCCCTGGAAGTGCCGCGCTACCGGACCGCCGACAAAGAGCTCGGTGGCCTCCACACGCTCCGGGCCGGCGCACACGCCGAGATCTCGCTGCCCGTGCGTGCCGCGGAGGCGTTTCGTCTCGGGTTCGGTTTTGATCTGCTGCACATCCGGTACCGCGATTTCGAGCCGCTCGACGCCCGGACCGCTCGTATCTACACGGTGGACCTGACCTATGAACCGTGAACTCGTCGCCCTGCGAGGTGCCCCGCGAGCCGCCCGGCGCTTCTTTCGTCTTGTGACGGCCGCGGGACTCGTCTCGTGCGGCGAGGCGTCGTCTCCTGTCAACGGCCCGGGAGGCGGGCAAGACGGCGCGCCGCCCGAACCGCCGTCGTGCCCCGCCACCGCGAGGCTCATCGCCTTCGACGCCGAGGAGGCCGACGCTTCGCACCCGCTCGCCGCCGGGGACCGCCTGGCCGTCATCGAAGGATTCCAGGGTTTCGTTTTCGTGCAGGTCGGGTTGTCTACGACCGACCGCCTGGGCGCCACCGTGACTGGACACACGGAGCTGCGCCTCGCGAGCGGTGAGCGCCTCACCGAGACCTACGGTGGCCTCTCGATGGTGTCGGACGCGGGGGCCTTCCGGACGGACAAGCTGCTGGTCTACTTCAACGACCAGCCGCCGGCGACGCTGTACGGGCGGCAGGCCGAGGTCATGGTCGTGATCGACGGCGACACGTGCCGCGCCACGGCCCGGGCGTCGGTGGTTCTCGGTCCGGCGCCATCACCGGTAGCCGCCGACGCCGGGCGCTGAACGCTCTCAGAGGGTGTCGATGTAGTAACATCTCTCCGGCGTCATCTAAGGAGACAGGGCCGGCAATCACCAGCTCGAGTGCGTTGGCGATCTCTCTGTGAGAGGGTGTTCCCCTAAATCAGGTTACTGCCGAGGAGACGAGACGGCGAAGTAGTCGACGGCCTTCGGCGAACCAGACCCAAGCAGTGGAGCTTTGGAGCGTTCGGTCTTGGTCCTTGGTTTGGCGCCGCGGGCGGTCGTTCCACGCGTTTGTCCGCTCGATGACCCAGCGCTTCGGTAGGGGCACGAAGGTCTTGCTGGCGAACTCGGGAAGGGGGAGCGACTGCTGAGGTTGCACGCGTCGACCGACTGCCCGATTTCCGGCTCTTCTCGGATATCCGTGGGTGACCGTGTCGTGAGGATCGTGGGTTCACCGTTGCGGCGGGCCA
>JAKLJY010000005.1 GCA_023150895.1 Myxococcota bacterium
CCCGCCGCAACGGTGAACCCACGATCCTCACGACACGGTCACCCACGGATATCCGAGAAGAGCCTCTTCTTCTCACGCGGCGGGTTCCCGTGAATGACGTCGTTCTTGGCCGGGCGTACCTCATTCACGCCCGCCATGGGGGAATCGGAGTCGCACTTCGCGAGGAGGGCCGGCTGGGTTATCGCCTCCGGCGAGAGAAGTTCGGACACATCTACCTCACGATTGAGTGGGATTGGGACGAGGGGCCGCCCCACGGCACAGCCATCCCGCTAAGACTTCTTCGTGACCCCCCGCCCGACGACGACAATGAACTTCTTCAGTGGCTTGCGGCCCACGAAGCTGAGAGCAGTGCCGAAATCCAGGACAACTGGTACGAGGCGATGTTCAATCGGCAGCGTCCGAAGGCCCCGTAGACGGCCGCGCGCGGGTCGAACTAGCCGCTGCAGCCGACGAGGTCGCCGCCGCTGCGCGTCGGCGACCTCGCGACTGACCGCCAGCGCCCCCCCTACCCCCCCACCTCCGCCCCGCCCATGAGCATGGCCAACCGGCCGCTCTCTTCGAGCTGGCGGTGGCGGTAGGCGCCGAGGAGGGCGGCGCCGAGGGCGCCGGCGAGGACGCCGTCGGGGTGGGTGACGAACTGGACGTTGACGGCCTTGCCGGGGCGTTTGCGGGCGCCGCCGCCCTCGGCGCACTCCTGGAGGGCGGTGAGGAGGCCGGTGTCGGTGGCGAGGCCGCCGGTGACCACGACGCGGCCCTCGATGCCGATTGCGCGCACGAGCTGGACGAGGCGGCCGGCGATGCTGAGGTGGATGCCCTTGAGGATGTCGGCCGTGCTGATGCCGCGGCTGACCATGTTGATGACATCCGTCTCGGCGAGCACGGCGCAGATGCCGCTGACCATCTCGGGGGTGCGGGCGCTGCGGCTGAGCTCGCCGACGTCCTCGATGGGGACGCCGAGGTAGCGGGCGATGTTTTCGAGGAACTGTCCGCTGCCGCTGGCACACTGGCTCGTCATGCGCTGGCCGGTGACCTTGCCCCGGGGGTCGAGGCGGATGGCGCGGGCGTGCAGAGAGCCGACGTCGAGGGCGCCGGCGGCCTCGCGGTCGAAGTGGAGCGCGCCGCGGGCGTGCGCGGTGATGGTGTAGAAGTGGCCGGTGCGGAACTCGACGGCGTCGGCCTCGCCGGTGGTGGCGACGTAGTCGAAGTCTTCGTTGGCGATGCGGCCGCCGGTGGCTTCGGCGATGGCGGCCTCGATGACTTCGCGCAGCTCGCGTCGGCGGATCCGCTGAATGCTCGTGCCGAGGACGGTGGCGTCGTCGCCGGCGCGGCTGCGGACGACGGCGGCCTTGACCGCGGCCGAGCCCACGTCGATGCCCAGCGTCAGGTGCTCACGCATGGCAGCTCTCCTTGTCCGCGCCGCCTTCGCAGCCGCAGTCGCCGGCGCAGGCGTCGGGCTCGGCCTTTTCGTAGAGGGCGCGCAGCGCGGTGGGCACGATGGCCCGCCCGGCGCGGTGGTCGTCGAACGCGAACAGCGCCGCGCCCAGGGCGCCCATGTAGATGGAGTCCGGGTGCAGGTTGAGGTCGACGTCGGCGCTGTAACTCTCGGTGACGAGCTCGCGCAGCACGCGCGTTGCCATGGGGTTCTTGCCGACGCCGCCGGTGAAGGTGAGCTGATTGCGCACGCCGCCGCTGCGGGCGAGCAATGACATCGCGCGCAGCATGATGGCCCGGTGCAGGCCGGCGAGGATGTCTTCGCGGCGCTCGCCGACGCTCAGCCGCTCGCGCAGCTCGGCCCCGGCGAAGACGGTGCAGGTCGAGTTGACCTTGACGACGCGCTTGGCGCCGAGGGCGAGGGGTCCGAGCTCGTGCAGGCCGAGGTTGAGCTCGTCGGCGATGTAACCCAGGTAGCGCCCGCAGCCGGCGGCGCAGCGGTCGTTCATCTGAAACGACGTGACGACGCCGTGTTCGTCGACCTGAATCGCCTTGGTGTCTTGCCCGCCGATGTCCAGCACGGTGCGGGTGCCGGGGAAGAAGCGATGCGCCCCCCGGCCATGACACAGAATTTCGCTGCGCACGGCCTCTTTGGGGAAGGGCAGCGTCTGTCGGCCGTAGCCCGTGCCGACGAAGGCGACCTCGTCTAGGACGACGGCGTTGGTCTGTTCGACGGCACCGAGCAGGTGTGTCTCGGCCGCGGCGCGCGCTTCCGGCTCGTAGGTGGCCAGGGCGCGCCGGGCCGCGCGCACGAGCAGCGTCTCGAACTCGAAGGCCGTGACCTCGCGCTCGACGTCGAGGATGGCGCGGTCGAAGACCCCGATCAGGCGCTCGTACTTGACGCCCGTGCGCTCGCAGATGGCCGCCGCGGCGACGGCCATCGCTTCGCTGGCGAGGTCCTTGAAGAAGTCGCTTTTGCGCGCGGCGCCGGGCACGAAGGCGGCGTCGGCGAAGGTGACGGCGGCCTCGATGACGAGCTCGGCCGCGCGGTGGTACTCCGGGCGTCGTTCGAGGGGGACGACGGCGGTGATCGTGGCCTGCAGCGCGGCCGCGAGGCCGTCGAGCTGCGTCAGGAAGAGCTCGTGCCGGAACGCGAGCATCAGGCGTTCCTGCATGCGATCGGCCGTGGCCGCGTCGACGCCGTGGTGCAGCGCCTCGCTGAGCAGGCGGAAACGCGCCGCGGTGAGGGCCTCCTGCCGGGCGACGGCGCTGGCGACCTCGTAGTTGGAGCGACTGTTGGTGATGCCCTGACCGAGGATGCGGCCCTCCTCGGTGTCGAGGAGCACGGCCTTGGTGGTCGTGGAGCCGAGATCGATGCCGACGACACACTTCATCGGGAGCCCTCCGCCGGGTGATGGGTGACCGCGCTCATGCGTACCCCCGCGCCTTGCGGGCGTCGAGCATCTGGAAGTAGCTCTGGAGCCGGTTGTCGATGTTGGCCTTGCCGAAGTAGCGCGGGTCGACGAGGTCCGACTCGATGAAACCGCCGGGCACGCCGGTGCGCTTCTCGAGCTCCTGTAGAATGAGCAACTGCCCGGCCGAGAACGAGTTGCAGCTCTTCACGCTGTTGATGAGGAAACCATCGGCCTGGTACTCGCGGATGTATTTCTCGAGCAAATCGATGCGCGAGGGCAGGCCCAGGTTCGTGTAACACCCGAGGCAATACTCGGCGAGGGACTCGAGCGCGCGGTCGGGATCGTGGCGGAACCCGAGGTCGTACAGACCGCCGACGCGGGTGTAGGTGCTCGCGCAGACGACGGCGTTCTCGCGGCTGAACATGCGCCAGAAGTCGAAGAAGCTCGTCCAGTTGGGCGGCCCCTCGACCACGAGGCGGTGGCGCTCCGGGCCGATGGGGCCATCCGGGCCGACGGGGCCGAGCCCGAGTCGAATGCGCTCCTCGACCTCGGCGCGCAGCTCGCGGTAATACTCCACCGCCCCCTGCGTGCCGCGGAAGGCCGAAAAGATGGGGCCGATGTAATAGACGCCGCCGAAGTAGCCGTCGATGGGCGACGGCGTGTGTTTCGCCGACTCCCAGACCGCCACGAGGTCGTCTTCGGCCTTCGACGACAGCGCCATGCGCGCGGCGAGGTCGTCGCGGTCGAGCTTGCGCCCGGAGACCTTTTCGAGGGCGGGGATGATGCTCTTTTCGAGCTGATCGACGATGTATTTGCGCATGTCCGGCGTGATGCGGCCCTCGGGCTGATAGGGCACGTGCAGCATCGCCACCGGGCACTTGTAGTGCTCGCGCAGCAGCTCGAACCACTTCATGAAGGTGAAGCAGCCCGTGTAGCTGAGCAGCAACAGATCGGGCTCCGGCAGCTTCGTGCCCGTCGGGCCGATGTTGCCGTTGAGCATCATGCCGATGTCACACTTGACGTAGGTGCAGACGTCCTCCGAGTGGCCGTGTTTTTCGGCCTCGGTGATGTAGCCCCCGCTGCGACCGCGCATGCCCGACTGCAGCGCGTTGATCTCGGGCAGCACGTTCATCATGCCCGCGGCGGCGATGAGCTCGTTCAGATTGCCCGGCACGAAGGTGTAGACGATCTTCTGCCCGGCCTCCTTGGCACGCGTCAGCTTCTCGAAGTAGTCGGCGAGCATCTCCTTCTGGCGCTGCTGCGAGAGGTCCTTGGCGGCGGGGGCGGGCCCCGCCGCGCGGGCCGTCGTCGGGGTCGAAAGCGAGGCGGTCTGTGTGCTCATGCGGCTCCCCAGAGTTTGACGGAGTCGCTGAACGCGCCCGCCTGTTCGCGAATCGTCTGAAACTGCGCGGAGTTCTCCGCGTACTTGAAGCTCGTGAACGGAATGCCGGCGTCGTTGAGCGCCTGCTCGATCATCGGCTGGTCGAGCAGCGCCGGGTCGCAGAAGCTCGGCGCGGCGAGGATGACCCCCTCGGCCCCGAGGGTGCGCACGCGGTTGACGAGCGCCTCGCCCTTGACGCCGTCGGCGATGTAACGCGTCGCGGTGGCCTGCCCGCGCAGGGTGTAGCTCAGCACCAGGGCGTCGAGCGGGTCGTGTGTGTCGAGGGGGCTCTGGTCGCCGACGTCCTCGTCGAGGGGGATGGCACCGTCGATGGCACACAGCCCGAGCTGGAAGTCGTCGTCGACGAGGTCGCAGCCCGAGCGTTCGAGCGTGCGGATGAGACCGATGGGCGGCTGCTCGCAGAAGGCGCCGAGGACGATCACCCGCACGTTGTCATAGGCCCGCACGGGGCGCTCCGGGGCCGCCGCCAGGAAGGCCTCCAGCAGCTCGATGTGTTCGGCGCAGGGCAACACGGCGCCGGCGCGCGTCAACAGATACGCCTCCGAGGCCTTGAGGCGCCAGGGCTCGCGGGCCCGTAGGCTGGCGAGATCCGCGAGCAGGGCGCGGCGGCGGTTCTCGACGATGATGGCCTCGCGCAGCCGGTCGGCGTCGAGCGGGCGAGCGCCGCGGGCAACCAGTTCGGCGGCGATGCGGCTGAGCTCGTGCCGGTAGAAGAGGCCACCGAGGGGCGCCTCGAACGTCTGCGGCAGGTCCAGGTAGGCGCTGTATTTCTGGGGGAAGAGCATGCGCCACATGCCGCTCAGGTTGCGGATGACGTCGCACGTCGAGGGAAACACCATGCCGTCGAGGGCGTCGAGCTGCCCGCCGAGCCCCATCTCGATGGTGCTGCGGGGGATGTGACAGATGTAGCTCTGATAGTAGGCGTCGCCCTTGATGACATCGACGCGGTCGCCACCGCCGTAGATGTTCACCGGCAACACGCCGATGGCCTCGAAGAGGGGCCGCGGGGCGAAGACGGGCATGATGCCGATGGCCGGCGCGCCGCCGTGCGCCGCCTTCCAGGCTGCGACGCCGTGCAGGGACAGATCTTCCAGGAGCGCCTCCGCACGGGCGAGGAGCGGGGCACACGGATCGGTGGGGGCACTCATGGCGGGGCGGTCACCTCGGGTCGGATGGGGGACGGATTGGGCGCCTCGCGCAGGGCGCGCTCGACGACACGCAGCTCGGCCGCGACGGCGGGGTCGACCTCGCCCCGGCCACCGAGTCCGCTCATGGTCATGCGATGCAGCGTGGCCGCCACCTCGAAGGGGCTGCCGTGCCGCGCGGGGTCGTACCAGGCAAAGACCCAGTTGATCGTGCCGAAGACCGAGTAGGTCTCGAGCTCGAGGTCGGGCCCCGGCGGGCTCGGCGTCTCCAGCACCGCCAACAGATCGCGGGCGATCTCGAAATAGGCGTCTTTCAGCGTGCGCAGGCGCCGGCGCTGATCGGCGTCGAGGGCCGACGCCTCGTGAACGAGCACGCGCATCACGTTGCGGTGCTCCGTCACGTAGCTCACATGGTTCGCGATGAACGCGTACAGGCGCCCCTCGGGCGTCGCCGCGAGGGCGACCGCGTGCCGGGCCGACTCGAGCAGGGCCTCGAAGGCCCCGGCCTGCAAGGCGAAGAGCACGCCCTCCTTCGAGTCGAAGTAGGTGTAGAGCGAGGCCAGCGCACGATCCGTCGCCGCGGCGAGGTCCCGCATGGACATGCCATGAAAGCCACCTTGTGCGATGAGATCGGCGGCCGCGGTGAGAATCTCCGTGCGCGCCTGTTCCTGGCGCGGCGTCACGCGACGGGCGGCCCGCGGCACGCGAACGGTCTCTTCGGCGCCGCCCCTCATGCGTCCCGCCAGACCGGGCTGCGCCGGGCGAGGAACGCCGCGATGCCCTCGTTGCCATCGTGGGAGGGCAGAAGCTCGGCGATGTATTGGCGCTCGGCCGCGTCCAGGGCCGGTCCGAGGGCCGCCTGCCAGGCCGGGTGCGCGCGCAGGGCCCGGACGTTCTGCCGCAGCGCGAAGGCCGACAGCGGCGCCAGCGTGCGGCGGTACCAGGCCAGGGCGGCCTCGACGACCTCCGGGCCGGCCCCTTCGGGCAAGAGACCGGCGAGGACCCCCGCCCGGTCGAGCGCGTCGGGCCCCACGGGCTCGCCCGTCAGCATCAGACGCTCCGTCAATGGCATGCCCAGGCGCAGCGGCCCGAGTGCGGCCAGCACCGGCGGCAACACACCGAGTCGGATTTCCGGGCAGCCCATCAGCGCCCCCGGCGCCGCGAGGACGAAGTGACAGGCCAGCAGCACCTCGAACGCGCCGCCGAGGCAGCGCCCCTCGACGAGCGCCACCACCGGCACCGGGAACCCGGCGAGCTCGCGGATGAACGCGTGAAAGCCGCGCAGCATGTCCGGGGCCTGCGCGGGCAGGTGCTCCTCGACCGAGGCCCCGAAGCTGAAGTGACCCCCCGCCCCGCGCAGGAACACGCAGCGCAGGGCCGGCTCGTCCCGGACCTCGGCCAGGGCGGCGCGGATGAGCCCCATGACCTCGAGCGAGAGCACGTTGCCCTTCGGGTGGTCGATGGTCAGGACGAGGGCCCGCCCGTCGTCGTGGCGCTCGGCGTGGAGTCGGGCGGCCACCGGCTCAGCCCTCGCTCTCGCGCCAGGCGCGGCGGTTCTCGCGCGCCGCCGGCGGCAGCACGGCCTCGGTCAGGGCCTCGTCGACCCGCGCGCCGTCGGCGATGGCCCGGCGCAGGGCGACGAAGTCGATCTCGCGGCCCTCGCGCGTCCCGAAGTGGAACGCCGGGAAGCCCGCCGCCGCCTCGGTGTTCATGTTCAGCGACAGCCACGAGCGGTTCGTCTCGGCGTTGGCGAACCAGTGTTCGAGCTTCTTCTTGCGCAGGCTCTCCAGGGTCTTGCGCGTGCAGTCCGGGAAGGTGTTCATCAGCCGCGTCACCAGCCCGTCGACCGCGCGGTCGAGCAGCGACAGATCCACGGTGCAGTCCGCCGCGAGCTTCTTGCCATCTTCCGCCGCGTCCCCCGTCTTCCAGTCGCCCAGAACGACGCGCCCGCGGTCGTCGAGGAAACGGTCGGTCACGACCATCGGGTTGGGGATGAACTCGCCCCCCGCCGTGCGGTGCACCGGCACGATGTCGTTCACGAGCCCGAGCCGCAGCGCCGTGTGCGCCGACCAGGGCTGACACAACGACAGCGACTCCGCCGCCTTCGCGAATCCGACGTACAGATGCAGGAAGTCCGTGCTGCCGCCGTCCGGCGCCGAGCCGTGCACCGGCCCGGCCTGCCCGAAGCGCGCGTGATCGCCGGCGACGCTGAAGTCACAGGCCATGCCGATCTCTTGCCCGCCGCCGATGCGCATGCCGTTGACCCGACAGATCACCGGCTTGTCGCAGAGCAGGATGGCCGTGACCATGTCATTGAACAGCCGCATGTATTGCAGGTACTCATGCGGCCGATTGGCGTAGTACGTCGAATACTCGGCGGTATTGCCGCCCGTGCAGAACGAGCGCGTGCCGGCGGCGGTGAAGACGACGGCCACGCTGCGGCGGTCGCAGCTCGCGCGCCGGAAGGCCAGAATGACCTCCTTGACCGCCTCGGTGGTGTACGAGTTGAGCTGTTTCTCGTTGTCGAGGGCAATCCAGGTCTTGTGGAGGCCCTCGACCTCGCGGCCCTGCGTGTCGAGCACGGGCAGGGTGCGGTACTGAATGGCCTTGAACGTGTAATCGGGGAGGAGCTCGTGATTGAAGAGGGCGGTCATGGGGCGTCCGGTGTGAGTCGGGTTTCGCGTTTCAGTTTTCGGGGACGAGGACCATGCGGGCGCGCAGCGTGTGCGCCTCCATGGCATCGAGACAGGCGTTCACTTCGGACATCGGCGCCTCTTCCAGGAAGGGCAGAAGCTGCACCTTGCCCTGCCGCACGAGGTCGAGCACGGCGGGGTAGGCCTCCACCGGGCAGCCCCAGGTGCCATGCGCCGTGGCGTCGTACGCCATGAGATTCGAGAGGCGCACGGAGACCTTCTCCATCGTGTAGCCGACGAAGAGATTCGTGCTGCCATGTGTCATCAGCGACCACGCGGCGTTCTGCCCGTTCGGGTGACCGCTGCACTCGAAGACTTTGAGGTCGAGCCCGGTCTTCTCCCGGGCCTTCAGCGCGGCCGTCACCTGCTTGCGCAGGGGCTTGACGTCGTCGCCCGTCAGGACGGCCGTCTCGTTGGCCCCGAAGGCCGAAATCTTCTCGAGGCGCGGCGCGCTGACGTCGCAGGCGATGACGTGCGCGCCGAGGGCCGCCGCGATCTGCACCAGAAAGCCGCCGACCCCGCCGGCGCCGACGATCACGGCGACGTCTCCCGCGCCGAGCTTGGCGCGCAGGGCGGCCTGCCAGGCCGTCGAGACCGCGTCGGCCACGACCGACAGCGCGCGGTAGTCCGGCACGGGCAGGTCCGCGTCGATCGGCACGAGCGGCGCGGAGGGCACGACGAGGTGGCTGGCGAACCCGCCGTGGATGTCGTTGCCGGGCATCTTCTGCGAGGGGCAGGCGTTGCCCCGACCGGCGCGGCAGTAGGCACAGCGCCCGCAGGGCATCACCGCCGGGATGAGCACCCGCTCGCCGATGCGTCGGACGGCGGCCTCCCCGGCGGCGACGACGCGACCCACGATCTCGTGGCCGAGCACCAACGGCAATGCGTGACGCGGGGCGACGTGGGCGCGGGCGAAGCCGAGATCGGTGTGACACAGACCACAGGCGTCGACGGCAACGACGACCTCGTCGGGGGCGGGCGCGGCGAGGGCGAACGGTTGACGCAATAATGCGCCACCGCCGCTCTGGGCGAAGTAGCCCACGGCTTCGAACATGACGACACTCCGGGTGGACGGACGACGGGTTGCGGTCGGTCGCCGCCCGGCCCGTGAGCCGGCTGGCGTCCAGGAGCGAGAAAAGCGAACGAACGTTCGTCCGTCAACGTCGGTGGTCGTCTACACCCGGCTCCCTTGACCTGGAGCAAGTCAACGGAGCCGGGGCGGGGGCGCGCCGAGGGTCAGTCCTCGACGCGCTTGACCTCGGGGCGCTTCTTGAAGCTCGCGCACAGGTAGTCGCGGTTCATGCGCGCGATGTTCTCGATCTTGATCTCTTTGGGGCACACCGCCTCGCACTCGCCGATGTTCGTGCAGTGACCGAAACCTTCGGCGTTCATGCGCTCGACCATGTTGATGGCGCGGCGGTCGCGCTCGGGCTGGCCCTGCGGCAGCAGCGCGAGGTGGGAGATCTTGGCGCTGGTGAAGAGCGAGGCGCTGGCGTTGGGGCAGGCCGCCACGCAGGCGCCGCAGCCGATGCACTGCGCGGCGTCCATCGCGAGGTCGGCATTCGGCTTGGGCACCGGGATGGCGTTGCCGTCGATGGCGCTGCCCGTGTGCACGCTGACGAACCCGCCGGAGGCCACGATGCGGTCGAGCGCGCTGCGGTCGACGGTGAGGTCCCGGATGATGGGGAAGCCCTTGGCGCGCCAGGGCTCGAGCCAGAGTTCGTCGCCGTCCTTGAACTTGCGCATGTGCAGCTGACAGACCGTCGTGCCCGACTCGGGGCCGTGCGCGACGCCGCTGATCATGAAACCGCACATGCCGCAGATGCCTTCGCGGCAGTCGTGGTCGAACGCGATGGGGTCACGGCCCTTGGCGATGAGGTCCTCGTTCACCACGTCGAGCATTTCGAGGAACGACATGTCCTCGCTGACGTTGGGGCAGTCGTACTTCTCGAACCCACCCGCGTCCCGGGCGTTCTTCTGACGCCACACGTTGAGCGTGATACGCATTACTTGTAGCTCCGTTGGGTCGGGTGCACGTATTCGAAGTTCAGCGCCTCTTTGTGGAGCACGGGGGTCACCCCCTCGCCCTTCCACTCCCAGGCCGCCGCGTACTGGAACCGTTCGTCGTTCCGGGCCGCCTCGCCGTCCGGCGTCTGATACTCCTCGCGGAAGTGGCCGCCGCAGCTCTCTTCGCGGTGCAGGGCGTCACGACACATGAGTTCGCCGAGTTCGAGGAAGTCGGCGACGCGCCCGGCCTTCTCGAGCTCCTTGTTGAACTCCTCGCCCGTGCCCGGGATGGAGACGTTCTGCCAGAACTCGGCGCGCAGCTCGGGGATGCGCTTCAGGTTGTGCTCGAGGCCGGCCTTGTTGCGACCCATGCCGCAGTTGTCCCACATGAGCTTGCCGAGCTCGCGGTGGAAGCTGTCGACCGTGCGCTTGCCCTTGATGGCGAGCAGCTTGGCCGTGCGGTCGTTGACCCGCGCGAGGGCGGCCTTGACCTCGGGGTGATCGAGGCCGACGGCGCCGGGCTTCACCGTGGCGAGGTAGTCGCCGATGGTGTACGGCAGCACGAAGTAGCCGTCCGCGAGACCCTGCATCAGCGCACTGGCGCCGAGGCGGTTGGCCCCGTGATCGCTGAAGTTGGCCTCGCCGATGGCGTACAGACCGGGGACGGTGGTCATCAGGTTGTAATCCACCCAGAGGCCGCCCATCGTGTAGTGGACCGCCGGGTAGATGCGCATCGGGACCTTGTAGGGGTCCTCGCCCGTGATGCGCTCGTACATCTGGAACAGATTGCCGTAGCGCTCGGCCACGGTGTTCGCCCCGAGGCGCTTGATGGCATCGGCGAAGTCGAGATAGACGCCGAGGCCGCCGGGACCGACGCCCCGACCTTCGTCACAGACGGCCTTCGCGGCGCGGCTCGCCACGTCGCGCGGCACCAGGTTGCCGAAGCTCGGGTAGCGCCGCTCGAGGTAGTAATCGCGCTCGTCCGCCGGGATGGCGCCCGGCGCGCGGGTATCGCCCGCCTTCTTCGGCACCCATACCCGGCCGTCGTTGCGCAGCGACTCGGACATGAGCGTCAGCTTGCTCTGATAGTCGCCGCTGACGGGAATGCACGTCGGGTGAATCTGCGTGTAGCAGGGGTTGCCGAACAGGGCGCCGTGCTTGTGCGCCCGCCAGACGGCCGTGGCGTTGCTGCCCTTCGCGTTCGTCGACAGGAAGAAGACGTTGCCGTACCCGCCCGTGCCGAGGGCGACGGCGTCGCCCATGTGCGCCTCGACCTTGCCGGTGACGAGGTCCCGCGTGACGATGCCGCGCGCGACGCCGTCGACGACGATGACATCGAGCATCTCGGTGCGGGCGTACATCTGCACCTTGCCGAGGCCGATCTGGCGCTCGAGGGCCTGGTACGCCCCGATGAGGAGCTGCTGGCCGGTCTGACCGCGGGCGTAGAAGGTGCGGCTGACCTGCGCGCCGCCGAAGGAGCGGTTGGCGAGCACGCCGCCGTATTCGCGGGCGAAGGGCACGCCCTGCGCGACACACTGGTCGATGATGTTCACGCTGACCTGAGCGAGCCGATAGACGTTGGCCTCGCGCGCCCGGTAGTCGCCGCCCTTCACCGTGTCGTAGAAGAGCCGATAGATGCTGTCGCCGTCGTTCTGGTAGTTCTTGGCGGCGTTGATGCCGCCCTGCGCCGCGATGGAGTGCGCGCGCCGGGGCGAGTCCTGGAAGCAGAACGCCTTGACGTTGTACCCGAGCTCGGCGAGCGTCGCGGCCGCGGCGCCACCGGCGAGGCCGGTGCCCACCACGATGACCGTGAACTTGCGCTTGTTGGCCGGGTTGACGAGCTTCATCTTGAAGCGGTGGGTGTCCCACTTCTTTTCGATGGGGCCTTCGGGAATGTGTGCGTCGAGTTTCATGTCCGGGGCCCTTCCTTACTTGACCGCGCCGAGGAGGATGGCGACGGGCATGGAGCTGAAGCCGATGGCGATCAGGGCGCCGAACACCTTGGCCCCCAGGCGGATGCGGGGCATGTAGGCGGGGTGGCTGAGGCCGAGCGTCTGAAACAGGCTGTAGAGCCCGTGGTACAGGTGCATGCCCAACGCGAACATCGCGAAGACGTAGACCGCCACCAGCGCCGGGTTCTGGAAGCTGGCGATCATGTTGCCGTAGATGTTGGTGTGGCTGAACGAGCCCGCGATGGGCGAGGCCACGCCCACCGTCAGGTGCAGCAGGTGGTAGATGATGTAGAAGAAGAGCGAGATACCGCCCCAGAACATGTTCTTCGACGCCGCGGTCGACTGCAGATGCTTGTGCATCTTGTACTGCACGGGGCGCGCCTCGTTGCTGAGGCGCTTGAGCCCGGCCGCCGCCCAGACGTGGGCGATGAGCGAGAAGCCGACGACGATGCGCGTGCCCCAGAGCAGCGCGGGCGTGTTCTTGAGGAACGCGGCGTAGGCGTTCAGCTTGACCCCGCCGTCTCCGGCGAAGACCTGCAGGTTGCCGACCAGGTGGCCGACGACGAAGCCGAACATGATGAAGCCGGTGACGGCCATGACCGTCTTCTTGCCGAGCGTGCTCGACAAGAAGCGGGCCAGCGGGCCTGCGTCACTGACGGATTGGGAAGCGGTTGACATCGGTCGACCCCCACGAGGTTTCGTGAATCGTTCCGGCGCAAATTACGCGCCGGAACCAGGGAATCAACCTCTTTGATGCACCGCTTGACCGGGGGGGTTCGCCCGGGATCAGGGCAAAGGGTAACCGATGACGGTCGCCGGGGTTGCCTCGAACGTCAGGCAGAGCGAGTAGCCGTCGTTCGTCCCGTTGCCGTCGAGGTCGAGATCGGGCTGCAGGAAGATCGGGATGAGGCCCTGGAATTCCGCCGGGACGACCACGAGCGCGGCGTCGAGGTCTTCCTGCGTGATCTGGCCGGCAATCGTACCGGTGGAGATGGTCAGGCCGGCGTTCGCATCGACCGCGATGCCGCCCGTGATGCTGGCGCTGGTGAGGTTGAGCTCGACCTCGACGCCCTGCACGGGGAGCTGCAGCGTGAAGTTGCCCGGACCGGCCTGCAGCCGCCCGGCGTCGGCCTCGGCCGGGTTGAAGAGGATGAGCGGATCGCCGTTCGCGTCGAGGGCCGCGTCGCTGACGATGTAGCTGCCGTCGGGCTGGTCGCTGCCGGTCAGCACGGCGATGGCGAACTGGCCGTCCATCGCGCCGGCGGGGAGGCCGATGGAGACCGGCAGAAGGTTCAGGCTCTGCTCGTTGATGGACGTCTGGAGCTGGCCGTTGACGAAGGCGCCGAGGCCCGCGAAGGCGTTGTCGGGACCGCCGCCGTTGAAGTCCGGGCACGACCGGTCGCCCTGGTTGGCGATGGCCGCGGTGGTGATGCGCGCGTAGGCGTAGTCGCTCTCGGGCACCGGGGGCGGGGGCGGGGGCTCGGCGGGGGCGTCGGCGGGAGCGTCGGCGGCGCGGGGCTCGCGCGGTTCGCGCGGTTCGCGGGCTTCTCGCTGCGGGCCACGGGCCTCTCGCTGCGGGCCGCGGGCCGGACGCTCGCGGTGGGGGCGCATGGCGGTCAGGCGGTCGAGCGTGGCGTGGATGTGGCGGCGGACACCCCGAGCGTCCCCGCGCAGCGCACGACGGAGGAGCTCGTCGGCGTACTGCAGATCGCGGTTGCGCGCCTTCTGCTGCGCCGCGGACAGCTCCGTCTCGCCCTCGGGCGGGGTGAGGGCGGCGGCGCGGTCCATCAGAAGCTGCGCGAGGTTGTGCATCAGGAGAGCGCTCTGGGGCGCGCGGTCGATGCCGGTGCGGTAGGCCTTCTCGGCGGCCCCGATGTCGCGCTCGGCGTCCTTCGCCCAGGTGCCGCGGGCGTTCCAGACGAGTTCGGGATCGCCGCGCTCGGCCGCATCGGCCCAGGCGCCCTCGGCGGCGGCGGGATCGGCGTACCAGAGGAGCTGGGCGCGCAGCACGTGGAAGAGGGGATCGTCGGCGAGCCGGCCCTCGAGCTCGCCCCATTGCTCTGCGAGGAAAGACACGAAGCCGAGATCGGCCCGCGGATCCTTCAGGTCGAAGAGCAGCGTCGAGAACCCTTGCCGGACGAGCTGAAGCAGCCGGGCGCCGTCGTTCGGGCTCAGCGTGTCCCGCGTACCGAGCTCCGTCACGGCGTCGCGCACGATGCCGATGACGTCGGCGGGGCGTCCGTCGCGACGGGCGGACTGCACCGCGATCTGGTAGTACTCGACACCGCGCGGGCCGCCGGCGACGCCGCTCTGCACGACGCGCTCGGCGAAATGCTGCCAGCCGGCCTTGAAGCACAGCGCAGCGAGGCTCGGGCCGACCTCCGGGTACTTCACGGCGAGGGCGAAGAGGCGTTCGAGCTCGAACTCGACCTCGGCGGAGGGGCGCCGGCGCCCGACCTCGCGGGGCGCGGCGTCGGCCTCGGGGGAGGACTCGGCGGTCTCGCTCGGCGCCGGCGGTGCGTCGGTGGAAGGCTCGGTCGCGTCGGCGACGGGGGGCTCGGGGCGGTCTTCGTTTTCCATGGCGCGCGGATTGAAAGCAGACCCGCCCGGGGGGGCAACTGGATTCGGCGTCCAGCGGGAAAAAAACGCATGTCGAGACGATTCGGGCGCCCCAATTCGTTTGGTTCCGCCGCCCGTTCGTCCGATGTTGCGGGCATGGGCGCGGTCGGCGGGCGGCATCGCCTCACCCTGCGCCGGGAGGCGACGTGGACGATCGAGCGCCGACGAGCCTGGCCGACCGCGTGATGCGGTTCGTCGATCCGGACGCGGACGCGCCCATCGACGTGGCGCTCCTGCGCCGCATGGGGGCCCTCGTCGTTCTGGTCATGCTCGGGGTCGTCGTGCCCTCGAACCGTCTTCTCGGGCTGCCCGTCGTCGTCGACGTCGTCGCCGCCGGTCTCGCGCTCGCCGCGTTCGCCATCGTCTGGGCCTCCCGACGCGGACGCCACTGGAAGGGCCTGTTCTGGGGCCTGAACCTGCTCGGCATCGACGCGGCCTTCTTCGTGAGCTTCGGTGCGGACGGCAGCGTGCAAGGCTGGCTGTTTCCCCTCACGGCGCTGACCGTCGGCCTCTTCGACGGGCGTCGTCGGGTGCTGGCATTGCTCTTCCTCGGCGCAAACGCCGTCGCGCTCCTCGTCGTCGATTTCACGCGCCCGGGCCTCATCGATCGCCCGGCGTCGCCCTCGACACGCTTCGAGGAGCTCGTCACCGGGCAGATCGCCGGACTGCTCGCGACGGCGCTCGTCGTCGGTCTCATCGCGTCGGCGTATCGACGCGAACAGGCGCGGCGCGCAGCCGCCAGCGAGGCCCTCGCCGGGAGCCTCGACGAGGTGCGGACCCTGCGCGGCCTCCTGTCGATCTGCGGCTGGTGCAAGAAGATCCGCACCGAGGGGGAGACCTGGGTCGCCCTCGAACGCTACGTGGCGACGCACACGGCGGCCACGTTCACCCATGGCATCTGTCCGAACTGCCTCGACCGGCACTTCGGCGACGCGCCGGAAGGCGGGGATGAGCCGCTGCCCTGATGGAGGCCCGTCAGAGGAGCTTGTAGAGGATGACGAGGTCGTCGCCGGGTTTGTAGAACCCGGGCAGCCGGCCGCCCTCGATGTAATCCTGGTCGAGGTAGAACTGCAGCGTGCCGGCGTAGGCCTCCTGCGATGAGGTCTCGACGCGGACGAGGTGCCCCTCGGCCTGCCGGCAGGTCTCCTCGAGTGCGGCGCAGAGCTTGCGGCCGACCCCTTGGCCCCGGAACGCCGGGTCGACCGCCACCCAGTACAGGTCGTACGCGGCCTCGGTCATCGGCGTACGGCCGTAGGACAGGTAACCGGCGACGTGCTCGTCGTCCTCCGAGGCCCCGGCCGAGGCGCCGGGGGCGACGGCGACGATGCACTGGTAGCCGGACTGTTCCGGGCGGGTGATGGCGTCGTCGATGAGCTCGAGCGCGACGATGCGCTCCTCGTCCGTGAACGTGTCAATGCGCTGCAGCAACGTGACCAACGACGCGCGGTCGCGCGACAAGATGGGGCGCAGGAACATGGCGTGCTTTCAGGGCCGCACCGGCCAGGATCGTGAGGACGAGGTCCTCGTGGCGGTATCCGACCGAGGCGGCGGCGATGGCCATGCCCGCCTCGGGGTGCAAGTCGCAGTTGGGGTTCACGTCGATGACGCGGGGCGTCCCGGCCGCATCGAAGCGCAGGTCGACCCGGCCGTAGCTCGTGCCGCCGAGGGCCAGAAAGGCTGCTCGAGCCACCTGGCAGACCGCGGCGTACGCCTCCGGCGTCAGGCGGTCCCGTGCGGGCAGCGACCGCGCCACGGACTCGGGGCAGTCGGGCACCCACTTGCAGTCGTAGGTCACGATGGGCGGGATGTCGGCCGGGTATCCGGAGAAGTCGATCTCCGTCGGCACACAGACGCCCGTGAAGGGATCGGCGACGATCGCGACGTTGATCTCACGGCCGGGCAGGTACTCCTCGACGAGGAACGGGCCGGTCATGTGTCGCGCGAGGTGGGCGACCCGGGCGCGCAGGGCGGCCGCGTCGGCGCAGACCGAGTGGCGGTCGATGCCGATGGACGCGTCCGTGCGTGCCGGCTTCACGAAGACGGGAAAGCACAGGCCGCGCGCCTCGGGGCCCGCGCGGTCGAGATCGGTGGCGTCGAGGACCGCGAAACCGCGAGCGACGGGCACGCCGTGTGACTCGAGCAGCCGACGCGCCATGTCCTTGGCGAGCGCGAGGCGCATGATGCCGGGCCCGTTGCCCGTGTAGGGCATGCGCAGTGTCTCGCAGAGGCGGCCCATCTCGGGCTCGCGACGGGCTTCACCCCCGATGGCCTCGACGAAGTTGAAGACCGCGTCGATGCGCTCCCGGACGAAGAGCGCCGGCAGGGCGTCGAGCGTGTCGTCCACCGGGACGAGCACCGCCCGGTGGCCGGCGCCTTCGAGCACGCCGCGGATGATCTCCGCGACCTCGGCAACCTCTGCGTCGGCTTCGTGTGAGGGGGGCTGGGGAGGCTCGGCGTCGTCGACGCCGAGCTCCTCTCGTGCGGCGGCGTCCGGGGTCGCCGTGGCATTGAAAACGATGGCGACCCGTTTGGGGCCGGCATCGCGAAGCAGGGTGTCGGTGTGCATGTGGTTTCGCACTATAGGTCCGGTGGCCCCGCCGTCAAGGGTCGCCGATGCGCCCCGTCTATCGCTCGCGCGGGGGCTCGACTAGCATGCGCCGATGCTCCGCGAACGCCACGTCATCGACACCTTCAAGCTGGCGACGGGCCCGCTCGTCCTCGGCCTGATCTTCGCCTTCGGTGCGGTCGATCGCCATGCCCCGTGGATCTATCTGGGGCTGCACGGCACCTATGGCGTCCTCTGGGCGCTGAAGAGCCGGCTTTTCGGGGACAAGAGCTGGGAGCGCCCCTGTACGCCGTTCCGG
This sequence comes from Myxococcota bacterium, assembly GCA_023150895.1. Taxonomy (GTDB): domain Bacteria; phylum Myxococcota_A; class Bradymonadia; order UBA7976; family UBA1532; genus CAINDO01. The sequence goes on from JAKLJY010000005.1 coordinate 17,529, forward strand.
TTCGGTCTGCTGGTCACGGGGCTCGCCGGGTACTGGGCGGCCCCCATCGTGCTGATTCTCGGCGGGGCCGAGGTCCCCCCGCCGCTCGCCGCCCTGTGCATTGCGCTCTTCGGGCTCGGCGTCTTCCTGCACTTCGTTGCCGACATGCAGAAGCACGCCTCGATGGCCTGGCGGCCGGGGACGCTGTTGACCGAGGGCCTGTGGTCCCGCACGCGCAACCCGAACTATCTGGGTGAACTGTGCATCTACGCCGCGTTTGCGACCCTTTCGATGCACCCGCTGCCCTTCGCGCTCTTCGGCCTGGTCATCGCGCTCGAGTGGTGGCCGAACATGCGCCGCAAGGACGCCTCTCTGTCGAGGTACCCGGCATTTGCCGACTACGCGCGGCGCACCGGCCGGCTGTTTCCGAGGGTGTTCGGCCCGCGTTCGTGAGGCGGGCGCGCCGGCGTCGCGACCGAGCCGCCGTCAGGGTCGTGCGAACGCGCCCCGGCGACAGAGGCGATGCAGGTCCACCAGGACCGCGCGACCGGAGCGTCCGTCGGCCTCGTCCGGCCCGTGCGACGAGCGGAAGTCGGCGAGCAGGAAACGGTCGCCCCCGAGCACCCACGCGCGAACGGACTGTGCGCCCGCCGTCGCCGTCGCGCTGAAGAGGCGGGCCCGCCGTGCCCCGCAGCTGAGAACGACGACGTGGCGCCCGGCGGTCGCGCCCGTTGCGCCGGTCGTGCCGGTCCGAGGGCCGCGCACCTGCCAGGCGAGCCAGGCGGGCGCCGCCGCCGCGAGAAAGACCCGGTCCGGGCCGTCGAGGCGCACGGGCTCCCCGAGCGGGCGCGCGCCGAGTGCCTCGAGCCGGGCGCGTGCCGCCTCGACCTCCAGCGGATCACCGGGGATGGTCTGACCGCCGTCCGCGGCCGGCCGGACCGTCCACAGCTCATAGGGCTCGTCGGGCTGCCCGAGCAGCGTCAACACCGCGCGGCCGCCCGCCTGCCGGGTCGCGCCGCCCTCGACGCAGGCGGCGGTGCCGGTGTCGGGCGCGAAGGCCAGGCACCCCAGGGTGGTGACGGCCGGATCGAGGTCCCGCGCCAGGGCGGCCGGTGGGGCCGGGCTCGGCTGCTGCGGGCGACGCGTCCGGGTGGGCGGCGTCTCCGGCACCGCCGGCAGGCGCGGCGTCTCGTCCTCGGGGGGATCGACCCCACCGTCCGGGGCATCGGTCTCGATGAACTCGGGATCACCCGTGACGACGCCCTCAGGCAGGTCCGCCAGCTCGATCCAGACCTCCGGCTCGGACGCCGGCGTCGCCGCGCCGGGCGGCGGGGGGGCAGAGATGATGACGGGCCCGGCCCCCGGGCTCGACGGCGGACCCGGCAGGAGCAGCGCGAGGACCATCGACGCGGCGGCGCTCATGGCCGCGACGATACCACAGCCCGTCCGCCGTCGAGCTTGCGCCGCGGCGCGGCCTGGGGGAAGGTCCGCCCGTGCGTTTCGTCTCCCCGATGCGGACTTCCGCCCCGCGGACCCCTGCGGCGCGTCGCCCTCTCGCCCGGGCGCTCGCCACGGGCCTCCTGGCCGCGCTCATCGCCCCCGGGTCCAGGGCGGCCGAGACCCTGCCGGCGGCGCCGGCCGCGATCCCGGACGCATCCACCGGGCCAGCGGAGCGTTTCGCGCCCGGCTGGCTTGCCGCGGCCCTGCGCGGGCAGCCCGAGCGGTTCGGCGATGCGCTCGCCCGGCCGGACGCGCGCCGGACACAGGTCCGGGTGGCCGTCGTCGACGCGTCGGGGCCGGACGGGCAGCCGCGGTGGTTCGTCGACACGTTCCGTCCCGACGCCGAGTACTTCTATCCCGCCAGCGCCGTGAAGCTCCCCGCGGCCGCCGCCGCGCTCGGCGAGATGCGGGCCTACGCGGCCGCCGGCGCGACGGGACTCGGGCGCGAGACGCCCCTCGTTTTCGAGGCATTGCCCGGCATTTCCGCCGCGTACGCCCGGGATCCGACCGCCGCCGACGGCCGCGTGACGCTCGCGTGGGAGATCCGCAAGGCCCTGGTCGTCAGCGACAACGACGCCTACAACCGCCTCTTCGAGTTCGCGGGACACCGCGCCGTGAACGAGCGCCTGTGGCGAGCCGGTCTCCCGACGGCGCGCATCACCCACCGCTTCAACGTCGTGCGGACGCCGGAACAGAACCGGCGCTCGCCGGCGGTGCGGGCCTTCTTCGAGGGGCGCTGGCGGGGGCGGGGTCGGCCCTTCGAGCGACCGGCCATGGTCAGCGATCTCGGACTGCCCCCGCTCGAGCAGGCCGGGCTCGACGTCGGGACGGCCTACATCGAGCCTGGGGGCACGACGCGCGTCGAGGGGCCGATGAGCTTCCGCGAGAAGTGCGCCCTGTCCCTCTCCGACCTCCAGCGGCTGCTGGCGGCCATCGTCCTGCCGACGCTCGACGTCGGGGTCGATCGACAGGCCCTCGGCCTCGACGACGCCGATCGGGCTTTCCTGCGGACGACGCTCGGTGAGGCCCCCGCCGAGCTCTCGCCGACGCGCTGGGGGGGCGCCGAGTACGCGGAGACCCGGTTTCGTCCCACGCTGGGCGGCGTGCTGAAGGTCCGCCCGCGCCCGGCGCTCGAGGTGCGCGGCAAGGCCGGCCGTGCGTACGGATTCCACGTCGAGAACGCCTACTACCGCGACCGCCGGACCGGCCGGTCGTTCTTCCTGGCCGCCGCCGTCTATGCCAACGACGACGGGGTCCTGAACGATGGACGCTACGAATACGGACGCGTCTCCGAGCCGTTCTTCACGGCGCTCGGTGAGCTCGTCGCGCGGGCCGTCTTCGACGCCCCCGGCGGTCGTCGACGCCGAAAGCCTTGAACGCGGGCACAGGCCCGCCGACCCTTGTCGCCCACCCTCGAACCTGTTGAAGTAGAGCCCCTTGGAAAAGATCACCGACTTCGACTCTCTCATCCGCCTCGGCGGGCCGACGCTCGTGGTGCTGCTGACGTGCTCCGTGGTCGCCCTGGCGGTGGCGATCGAGCGCGCCTGGGCCTTGTTCCGTGCCCTTGCGGGCACCGAGCGGCTCTGCCTCGACCTCGAGGACTCCTTCGAGCGCAATCAGCTCGACGTCGCGCAAGCCCGCTGCCAGGCCAGTCCCACGGCGCTCGCCAGCATCCTGACCGTCGGTTTCGAGCGCCTGAAAGAGCGCCCGGAGACCATCCGACCGGCCATGGAGCGCGAGCGACAGCGCGTCCTGCTGCGTCTGCGCGGGCCCTTGTGGCTCCTCGGGACGATCGGCGCGGTGACCCCCTTCGTCGGCCTCTTCGGCACGGTGAACGGCATCATGGCGGCGTTCCACGAGATCGGCGAGACACACCAGGCCGGCCTCGACGTAGTCGGCCCCGGCATCGCCGAGGCGTTGCTGGTCACGGCGGTCGGCATCCTCGTCGCCGTCATCGCGCTGGCCTTCTACAACTACTTCCAGGCGCGCCTCTCCCGCCTGGGGACGGAGCTGCGTTTGCTGCAGGACGAGTTCACCGAGGCCTTCGGCGACGTCCTCGCGCAGGCCCGGGCCCAGGCCGCGGGCGGCGCGCCTTCGGAGCCCAAGCCATGATGGGCCACCTGCCGGGCGCAGACGAAACCGAGACGGACGACGAGGCGGCGATCTTCTCGGAGATCAACATCACGCCGCTGACGGACATCTTCCTCGTGCTGCTCATCATCTTCATGGTGACGTCGTCGGTCATGGCCAACAAGGCGCCGCCGTCGCCGTTGCAGGTCGACCTGCCCAAGGGGGGCGAGGGGGCGGCCGCCGGTCAGGACACGGTCATCAGCGTGCTGGTCGGCGCCGACGGCAAGGTCGGGCTGCTCAACGAGGTCGTCGAGCCGAAGGACCTCAGCGCCCGGCTCGTGGCGCTGCACCAGGAGAAACCGGCCGCGAAGCTCGTCGTGCTCGCCGACACCTCGGCCGCGCACGGACGGGTCGTCTGGGTCATGCAGGTCGCCCGGTTCGCCGGGTTCCAGCAGCTCGCGGTGGGGACGCAGGCGGCAGGCGCAGCGCCGTAAGGGGGCGCCGCCGGCCACAGCGGGGCTCACTCGCCCCGGCGCACCTTGAGGTTGTAGGTGTCGAAGCCGAACTTCTTGCCGCCGACGTCCACGACGGACTCACCCGCCGTGTAGGCCACCTGCTGGAGCAGGTAGTAGGGCGTTTCCTTGTCGGCGAGGATCTCGAGCATGAAGCGGTCGCGCTCGCCCCCGGCGTTGACGATGTTCAGCCGCAGCATGTTCAGCAGGGCGGCCTGGAGGTCCGGCACAATCCACGGGGAATCCGCCGCGAGCTCCGCGTCGGGGATGGCACCCTTGTTGATGTTCGCGACCGGCTCGTCCTGGACGAAAAGTTTGTCCTTCGCGATCGTCACACGCACGGCGTCCTTGGGGGGCACCTGCGTCGTCGACATGGGCAGCGTCAGGTTGGGCGTCTTGGGGGCCGTCGTGGTCGACACCGAGACGCTCTTCAAGAGGAAGATCAGCAGAATCGTCAGGACGTCGACCATGGCCACGATGTTGAGGAACTTGATCTCCTCGGCCTCGGCCTTGGCCTTCTTGACCTTCTGCTTGCGCCGGCGGACCTCCATCATGGCGGTCGGCAGGTCAATCTCGTCGCGTGCAGTGCTCTGGGCCATCGAGTGTCCTCACTTCACCAGGGGCGCGAAGACGACGTCGTCGAACATGTGCTTGCCGTCGCGATAGCGAAGCGCGTCCATCGTCTTGATGATGACGTCGTAGCGGACCACGCGATCGGCCGCGAGGGTCACCGTGCGCTCCTCCTTGTGCTTCTCCTTCAGCTCGATGGCCATCTTGCCGAGGGCTTCGTAGTCGTAGTCCCCGTTGGCGGCCTTTTCGATCTTCTTCGGGGCGTCGGCGGCGGGGCCGGCCATGAAGGTGCCGTCGACGCTGACGGCCACCGTGAACTTGATGCTCGGCGGCGGCGGGTTGGCGGCGGCTTCTTCCTCGGAGACCTTCTGGGGCGGGTTGATCGTCAGGATGCCGAGGGGCATGAACGAGGCGATCGTCACCAGCATGAAGATTACGAGGTTCATCATGACGTCCAGGTAGGGGACCAGCGCGATCTCCTCCATGGACTCGAACTCGGGGATCTTCTTGCGTGCCCGCTTGTGCAGGATGAACGCGTAGGCGCGCTCACCGGCGCTCGCGCTCTTCTGGGCCTTGGCCATGAACTCTGCCTTTCCGGCTCGGATCCGGTCGTTGCCCGGATCAGCCGTTCGACCGCTCGCTGCCACCGGACATGCCGCGCTGGAGCAGGAAGTTCTCGAGGACCGAGGCGTTGAGCTCCATGGCGTGGATGATCTTCTTGCTCATGGTGGTGAGCAGGAGGTGGCCGATCATGCAGACCACGGCGATCGTCAGACCGATGGCCGTGTTGTTGAGCGCCTCGGAGATACCACGCGCGAGGAAGGCCGACTTCTCCTCGGGGCTGACGCCCTCGAGGCCCTTGAACGACGTGATCAGACCGAAGATGGTGCCGACCAGCCCGATGAGGGTGGCGATGTTCGCCAAGGCCCAGAGGGAGCCCACCCGCTTCTCCAACTGCGGGATGGCCCGCATCATCTCTTCGTCGATGGCGGCGGAGATCTCCATCATGCCGGCGTCGGCCTTGTTCAGACCGGCCCTGCAGACCTTGGCGATGGGGTGGCGCGTGGAGGCGCAGAGCTTGAGCGCCTGGTCGTTGTGACCCTGCTTCACGAGCTTCACCATCATGTTGGTGAACTGCTCGACGTCGACGCGCGTATGCCCGAGCAGCGCGATGAGGCGCTCCACGATGATGGCCACCGAGACCACCGACGTGATGAAGACATTCAGGTAGAGCGGAATGCCTCCATCCTTGAAGACCGTGTACAGGGATTCCATCTCGAAGCTCTCCTACGCGCTTTCCTGGGGCGATGAATGGGGGGCGGGGCCGGCGGGCCGGCGATCCGGGTCGAAGAAGTCCATCGGCAAACCGGGGCGCGGACTCAACCCGGCCCGTGGGCAGGGGTAACATACGATGCCCGTGCGCCGACCGTATTCATTTTTTTCAGCGCCGACGGGGGCCGCGGCGGCGCAGCAACACCACCGGCAGGGCCAACAGGAACGCCCAGGGGGCGGCCGGCCGGGGCGTCTGCGAGCATCCGTTCCCGCCACCGCCACCGCCACCGCCGGCGACCGTGCCGTCGGGCTCGGCCGGACCCGCGTCCTCGGCGACGACGGCGCCACCGGTCGGCATCATCCCGCCGCCGGTCGGCAACCCCCCGCCGCCGTCGCCCCCGGTGGACGGGACGCCGCCTTCGCCACCCGCTCCGCCGCTGGCCTGTGCGTCCGGCGTGCGACCGCCGGCGCCCTCGGCATCGGGTACGGGCACGGGGACGGTGCTGTCGGCAGCGACCGCGCCGAGATCCCCGGCGGGCGGCAGCGCGTCGGCCACGGTCGATTGTGCATCGGGTACGGGCGGCGGCACGCGTGCGTCGCCGGGCGGGGGGGGGACGAACGCATCGGGCCCCGGCGGGGGGGGGACGAACGCGTCGGGCCCCGGCGGGGGGGGCTCCGCCGCGTCGGGCGGCGGGGGCGGGGGCTCGGCCGCGTCCGGGTCCGGCGGAAAGACGAACGAGTCGGGATCGATCGGCGGGATGTAGGCGTCCGGCGTCGGGGGCAGCCCGGCGTCGGCCTCGGGCGGCGGTCCGCCGGCGCGCAACGGATCCGTCCCGTCGACGAGGACCTCGATGCCGTCGTCGACCCCATCGCGATCCGTGTCGGCCCGGCCGGGTTCGGTGCCGAGCTGGCGCTCGCCCGCATCGGGCAGCCGGTCGGCGTCCGTGTCGAGCGGACGGACGAGGCACGTCAGGCCACCGCCCGGGTTGATGATCGACGGGGCGACCTCGACCGCGTAGGCGAAGACCGGGAGGCTCAGCGGCCCGAGCGTCAGTGTGAGGTTGCGGAACCGGTGCTCCGGGAAGGCCGAACTCCAGTTCTCGATATCGAGGTACAGCGGGTTGTTGGGGAGGTCCTCGAAGAGGCGCACGCCGTCGGAGCGGGGGAACAGGCCGCCCCGGCTGAACTCACGGGTCACCACGTAGAGCCGACCTCCGGCCGTCGCGGCGGCCCCGTTGCTGCCGCCCACGAAGTCGCCGTCGACGAACGTGGTCCGGTACGGGCCACCGATGGCGCCCTGCGTGATGACGAGGTTCGCGTCGCCGTCGACATCGAGGCGGGCGGGTCGCAGGCCGTGCACGACGTAGAGCTGACCCCGGGCGTCGAAGGCGACGCGCGGTGAGACCCCGGCCGCGAAGGGCGCGGTGTCGACGTCGACCGTGGCCCAGTTGCCCCCCGGGCGACGGACCGAGATGCGGGCGGGCCCGTCCGTCACGTTCGCGTGGGCGACGACGAGCGTCCCGTCGGCGGCGATGGCCAGCGCGGGATCCACACCGACGTTCTTGTTGGCCGTCTCGTTGGCGACGACCACGTTCCAGGTGTTCGGGGCCGTCCGGGTGGCCAGCTTCAGACGGCTATCGTGGTGAAATGCCACGACCAGCGTGCCGTCCGGCGCCTCGCGGAGGTCGCACTGGTCGCCGACGCGTTGCCCGGCCAGCACGTTCTCGAAGGCCCACCCGCCCGGACCGTGCAGGCCGACGCGCAGGGCCCCGACCGTGGCGTCGAAGAAGCATGCCCGCAGCTCGCCCGCCCGCGTGAGGGTGAGCCCGGTGTCGTCGACCTCGACGATGCCGAGGCGGGAGACGTTGGGGGCGATCGCGACGCTCTCGGGGTCGGCGTCGACGTCCCAGCGGGTGTACATCAGGCTGCCCGCGATGCGATCGATGTGCAGCAGGTGGGCGTCGCCCAGCCCGTCGACGGCCAGCTCGAGGCCGTTGCCCCGGTCGATCTGCGGCAGGCACTCGGGCGGGGCGTACTGCGCCCGGGCGGCGCTCGCGAACGCCAGGAACGACAACGACAACGGGACGGCGACGAGGGTCTTCACGGGCACTCCGGCGGTGGGGAGCGGCCATCCTAGCGAAAACTGCGGCGGCGCCGAAAGGCACGCGGCAGTTGACGACGCCGGGCGCCACGGCCTTAGATGCGCGGCCATGTCCCGCCCCCTCCTGCACGTCCCGAGCTGGGAGCTTCAGCGGACCCCGATCGGGCGGCGCGTCGGCGCGCTGGCCGGCGCGTCCGGGCTGTTCCTGCACCACTTCGAACACCGGGTCCACCTGCCCTCGCCGGAACACTGGATTCCCGAGGGGCGGCCCGATCTCGGCGCGCCGCAGACCTGGCAGGCCGGCGTGCTCGCCGAGGCCAAGTACCAGCACTTTCGACTCGACGCGATGGTGGGCAGCTTCCACCCGGGCCACCGCAGCCAGTGGGCGGTCCACGAGCTCTGCCACCGGCTGGTGGGGTTCGCGTGGCGCCCGGCCGCGACGCCGCTGTTCCACGTATTGGCGGCCCGGCTCTCCGAGCTGTTGCCGACGGCCCTCTGGTACTTCTTCGAGGAGGCGCACCTCCGTCGTTGCTCGGCGCATGCCGGCCAGGGGCCCATCTTCGGGGCGTACTGCGAGGCGTGCGAGCGTGTCGGGCGGGCCCCCGGACCCGCCCCGGGCGAGGATGCGGCGGCGGATGAGAGCCGCGAACGGGCGCTCGCCGCGGGCATGCGCTTCATGGAGCGCGAGCTCGCCGCCATCGCCAAGTCGCGGCGGACGGGGCGCTGCGAACCCAATGGTTGGGCGACGCTGCACCTCTCGACGGACGCGCTCGCCTATGCAGCCGCGCACCAGGAACGCCTGCACGCGCCGGAGATGCACGAGCTCGTCGAGCGCTTCTTTCCGGCGGAGACGGGCGCGCATGCGAGCCTCGATGCGCTCGAGTCGCGGGTGCTGGCCGTGCGGGCGGCGTTGCTCGACGACGCGCCGGTGTCGGTCTGGCAGGCGACGCCGGATCTCTGGATGCGGCAAGATCTCGCCTGGCGCCTGCTGGTGGTGCGGGCCGAGTGCGACCCGGAAGACGGTGCCTACGCGGCGCTGGATCGTCTGCTCGACGCCCTCGCCTCGGGTCGACCCGTCGCGGAGATCCACGCCGGGTATCTCGACGTTCACCGCGACTTCGTTCTGCCCGAACCCGACGACGTCTTCGCGGTGGGCTATGACCTCGACGGGGTGCCGGGGCGCTCGGTCCGCCAGATCACCGAGGGGCTCGAGAGCGTCGTCCCCAACACGCTGGCGCTGCTCGACGCCGACGAGACGCCGAGTGTCGTGGCGGAGTTTCTCACCGGCGACGTCGAGGGCGAGCGCGGGCCGCTCGCGCGCCGTTTCGCGGCCTACCTGCGGGCCCATCGACCCGGTCCGGTCGCCGATCTGGCGACCTACGAGTCGGTCCTGGCCCACCCCTTGCCGGCGGATCCCGAGGCGGCCACGCTCGGCGTCGCGGGGGCGCGCGACAAGCGGCGACGGCGCTCGGGCGCGTTCGAGATTCTGCGCTTCGGCTGTGACGTGCTCGCGCTCGCGCAGGCGCTCGACGCCGAGCCGGGTGCGTCGGACGAGGGGGTCGGCGGCGACCTCGTGACGCGGCCCACTTGCCTCGTGATCGGCCGGCCGGCGAGCACGGAACTCGTGATCAGCGACATCAGCCCGGCCACGGCCGACGCCCTCGAACGCATGGGCGACGACGCGGTCGAGCCGGCGGCGGTGGGTCTCGCCAAGGGCGAGGCCGCGGCGCTCGAGGCCGTGGGGGTTCTGGTGCCCGCCGCCTGGAAGTGCGACTGAGGTCGTCGCTCAGGGCGGCGCAGGCAGAAGCTCGAGACGCGCCCCGCCGCAGTACACCGCAACGCGACCGGGGCCGGTCCGGTGCGGCACGACCTCGTCGTCGCAGTGCACCCGGACCCCGGCCGGATAGCGCAGCGCCGGTGCCGAGAGCCAGTGTTCGCCGGGGTCGGGGTCTGCGAACGTGACCTCGAGGGCGTTCCGGGCCGGGTCGAAGACCGTCGAGACGAGCCGGCCGGCCACGGCCTGCGGATACGGGTGCGCGACGGCCAGGGCGATGGCCTCTCGCAGGGGGCCGCGCGTCGGCGCTTCCCGTGGGCCGGCCGCGTCGTAGAGTCCCCACTGGCCTTCGCCATACTCCTCATAGACCCAGAACGCCGCGCTCGCGAGGTTTTCGTCGAAGAGCCGATGGACGTGCCCGAGCCACTCGAGCGCTCGCGGGGCGCGGGGATCGATGCCGTATTCGCCGACGAGGAGCGCGGCGCCGTGCGCGTCCGCCTCCCGCCGGGTGCCCGCCATGCTCCGTTCGAGCGCCTCGACGTTGCCGTCGGCCCAGTTGTCGCGTCCCCGGCTGAAGACACCCGTGTAGAGGTGCGGTGCGTAGATCGTGCCGTCGAACGGGAAGGGGTGGGTGACCGCAGCGGCGTCCCGGAGGTTGCGCAAGGCGTCGGGCTCGAAGGCGATCGGCAGGGACGGGGCCGCGGCACGAACGGCGCGGCCGGACCGCTCGTGGAAATCGGCGAGCCGGGGCGCCTGAAAGGAGACGGGCTCGTTGTGCAGCTCCAACGCCAGGACGCCGGGCAAAGACGCGATGCGGCGGGCGACGTGGGCCGCCATGGCCGCGTGTGCGTCGGAAAGTCCGTCGACGTTGTCGTAGAGCGAGCCGAACGCCGCGATGACCTGCGGGGACAGCCGGCGCGCCTCGAGATCCGTCAGCGGTCCCCCGAGAAGCGTGGCGGGCGGCGGGACGATGGCCCACAACGGCGCGCCATCCTGCCCGATCTCCTTGGAGTAGGCGTCCTGGTGCAGGTCGACGAGGGTGTGCACGCCCTCTTCGGCGCAGGCGCGGACGACGGCCTCGACGCGGTCGAGGTAGGCCTCGTCGAAGCGCCCGCGGATCGGCTCGAGGGCGCTCCAGTTCACCGGGAGGCGCAGGAGATTGGCCCCGAGCTGCGTGGAGAGAAAGCGGCAATCTGCGGGGCCGAACGCCTCGACCGGGATCAGGGGCAAACGGCCGTCGGAGAAGCCGACGTCGAAGAGGCCGGCGACCCGGGCGTTGACGCCCCGGAAGAGGACCTCGCGACCGGACGCGTCGTAGAGCCGGCCGTTGCGTTCGGTCACGGCCAGTGCGGCGTCGAAGGGCGTGGGGCGGGCGGCGTCGGCCGCGGTGTCGGGCGCCGGGCCGAGGTCGGTGGGCGCGGCGTCGGAGGCTGCACCGGGATTGCTGCTCGTTTCCGGCGGCTCGGTGTCGCTGCCGGCCTCGTCCGTGCACGCGGTCACACCGGCGCCGACGGCGACGACGGCGACGAGCCAACGGCCGTGGGCGGTGCGCCCGCGTCCGGGGCAGGGCGATGGGGATGGCGTGCACACCGTCACAGGATATCATGCTCGGCCCGGGGCCGCGCCGTGCCGTGCCCGCGCATCTTTCGCCCGTCCCGCCGCATCCGATGCGCCAGGAGAAGTCGTGTCCGACGTCATGCCCACCGCCGCGCTGCCGACCATGGCCGATGTCGAAGCGGCTGCCCTGCGTCTCGCCCCCTGGATCCGCCGGACGCCCGTTCTCCGCGTTCAGGGGCCCGGCGCGCGGGACGTCGTGTTCAAGCTCGAAGGCCTGCAGCGCTCGGGGTCCTTCAAACTGCGGGGCGCGCTGAACAAAGTGATGCTCCTCGGCGACGCGGCGCGGGAGGGGGTCGTCACCGCCAGCGGCGGCAATCATGGGATCGGGGTCGCCTGGGCCGCCTGGTTTCTGGGCCTGCGGGCGCACGTCTGCGTCCCGTCGACGTCGCCGCCGTGGAAGCTCCAGGCCCTCTCCGCAGCGAACGCCGAGGTCGAGATCGTCTCGGGGCGCTATCCCGACGCCGAACTCGCGGCCCGCGCCTATGCCCGGGCGCACGCGCTCCCGTACGTCCACGCCTACGACGATGCGGCCGTCATCGCCGGGCAGGGTACGCTGGTCCGCGAGCTCCTCGCCGACGCGCCGGACGTGGGCACCATCGTCGTCGCCGTCGGCGGGGGCGGGCTCGTCGCCGGGGCCGTCGTCGCCGCGGCCGGCCGTCGAATCGTGGGCGTCGAACCCTACGGGGCGCCGACGATGCACGCCGCGCTGCGGGCCGACACGCCCATCACGCTGGAACACATCGAGTCCGTGGCTGCGGACGCACTCGGCGCCGGCCGGGTGGGTGACCTGCCGTTTCACCTGTGCCGCGAGGGCCTCGACCGCGTGGAGCTCGTGGACGACGGGGCCATCCTCGAGGCGCGGCGGTGGCTGTGGGCGCACACCCGCATCGCCGTCGAGGCCGGCGCGGCGGCGGGCGTGGCGGCGCTCGCGCGCGGGCTCTTCGATCGTGATCCCGGACCGGTCGGCATCATCCTCTGCGGGTCGAACACCGATCCGACGACGTTGGCCTGAGGGCCGTGACCGCGCTGGGGGCGGCGGCGGAGGCCGCACTGGGGGCCGCGGGCCTCGATCTCGTGGCGCCGACGGTGGCCGGTGGTCGCGCGGCCGTCCTCGTCGGCAACACCCGGGCACTGTGGGCACCCTTCGTCGCCTGGTTGCGCGCGGCACCGGCGCGAGCCGACGGGGCGCACCCGCTCGACACCTACGTCCGGGAGGCGCTCGACGTCGCCGTCGCCTGCGCAGCACTGCCGGTGACGCAGCGCGTCCTGCCGACGGAGGTGGGCGCGCCGGACTTCGTGGGGCTCGCGGTGTCGGCGGGGCTCTTGTGGCGCAGCCCGGGCGGCCTGGGCGTTCATCCGGTCTACGGGCCCTGGGTCGCGCTCCGCGCGCTCCTCGTGCTGTCCGTACCGAGCGACGCGACCGCGCCCCCCACGTTCCCCCCCGCCTGTCCACCCTGTCCCCACTGCCCGACGGCCTGCGGTCCGGCGTTCGCCGCCCTGCCGCGACCCGCATCGGAGGCCGACTTTCGCGCGAACTGGCGGGCCTGGGCCGCGGCCCGGGCGGCCTGCCCGACCGGGGCGGCGTTTCAGTACGGCGAGGACCAGCTCGTCTACCACTACACCCACGACCGGGCGCGCCTGCGTGCGCTGGCCCGCTCTCCGTCGGGAGCTGTTTCGTGACCATCCCCCGCCTCGCGTTCCAGGACGTCGTCGGCCCGACCGCCCCCGGCACGCCGGAGAAGACGGCCCTCGTCCTGCACGGCATCCTGGGCTCTGCCCGCAACTGGGCCGGGTTCGCCCGCCGACTCGCGCCGCGTCTGCCGGGCTGGCGCCTCGTGCTCGTCGATCTGCGCAACCACGGCGACAGCCACGGCCAGCCCCCCCCGCACACGCTGGCCGCCTGTGCAGCGGACCTCGTCGACCTCTGCGCCGCGCGGGGCCTCGAGCCGGAGGCCGTGATCGGTCATTCGTTCGGCGGCAAGGTCGCGCTGGCCTATGCCAGCGGCGCGGGCGGCGCGGGCGAACGGGCGCCCGCCGGACTGCGGGTGTGCGGCGTGCTCGACGCCGTCCCGGGGGCCGTGCGGCCCGAGGCCCTCGACGGGGACACCCACGAGGTCGTCGACGTGGTCGCCGCGCTTCGGGAGATTCCGCTCCCGATCACCTCGCGGGCGGCGCTCCAGGCGACGCTCCAGGCGCGCGGGTTCGGGCCGGTCTTCGCCGGGTGGATGACGACGAACCTGCACGCCGCGCCCGGCGGCGGGCTCACCTGGCGCTTCGACCTCGACGCAGTGGGCTCGATGCTGGAGGCGTACTTCGAGACAGACTTCTGGCCGTTCCTGCGAGCGGTCCCGCCGTCGATGGTCGTCCACGTCGTCCGCGCTGCGCGCAGCGACCGCTGGCGGGCGGCGGATCTGGCCCACTTCGCCGACGTGCAGCCGGGGGGGCGGGTGCGCCTGCACGTCCTGCCCGACGCGGGGCATTGGGTACACGTCGACAACCCGGCGGGGCTGTCCGACCTGCTCGTCGACGCGCTGACGGGTGGGGCGCGGCCCGGTGACCCGAGCGGCGACGGGGGCGGTCTGCTCGCCTGAACGCGCGCCCGGATCGCCGGTCGCGCCTTTCAGCGCCGCCGGCGTCGGCGGACGAACGCACCGGCGAGGAGCACGAGGCCCAGGACTCGGGCGGTGTCGGCTCCGCCGTCGCTGGCCCGGCACTGACACCCGCTCCCGATCGCGAGACCGGCGTTGCCGGCCGGATCGGCGTCGCCCTCGCCCTCGGAGATCCGGCCATCCGCGCCGCCCGCGCCGCCGGTGTCGCCAATCTGCCCGGGGCGGGCGTCGGTCGTCCCGGGGCGGGCGTCGGTCGTCCCGGGGCGGGCGTCGGTCGTCACGGGGCGGGCGTCTGCGGGCACGGCCCCGTCGGAGGTGCCCGGATCGGCGTCGAACGGGGACGGGCCGGCGTCCGGTCGTCCCTTGTCGGGGCTCTGGGGGGCGCCGTCCGCCGGTGGCGCGATCTGAGCGTCGGACACCGGAGTCGGGCCCTGATCGGGGCCGGGCATGACCTGCGCGTCCGGGAAGGGGGGGACGGCGGCGTCGGGGACGGGCGGCGGCCCGGCATCGAGCGGGGGAACGACATGCGCGTCCCCCGCCGGTGGCTCGGCGGCGTCCGGGCGGGGGCCGACGGCGGCGTCCGCCGGGGGCGGGCGGTCGGCGTCCACCGGCAGCGCGGCGTCGATGGGCGGCGGCGGACCCGCGTCGGGCGGCGGCGCCATCGGGTCGACGCAGGCACCCTCGACACATTCGAAACCGGCCGCGCAATCGGCGACATCGTCGCAGCGGTCGAGACAGCCGGCGGGGCCGCATGCGTAGGCGCCGCAGCTCGAACGCGCGCCCCGTCGGCAGGCGCCAGATCCGTCGCAGGCCGACTCGGGGGTGGCGACCCCGTTGGCGCAGTCGCCGGGGCCGCAGACGACGTCGGCGCCCGGGTAGGCGCAGACGTCGCGGCGCTCGCCGCCGCAGAGGCCCTGGCAAAGGCCGGTGCCGGCGCATGCGCGCCGCCCGCCGTGGGGGGGCTCGCCGGTCACGACCGTGCAGGCCCCTTGGTGGCCGGCGACGTCGCAGGCTTCGCACTGGCCGCCGCAGCGGCCATCGCAGCAGAAGCCGTCCACGCAGAAGCCGGTGGCACACTGATCATTCAGGGCGCAGGCCTCGCCGGCGACGAGCTTGGGCCGGCAGACTCCGCTGGCACAGTAGAGGCCGACCGCGCAGTCGAGGTTGCTGCCGCAGTCGCCGAGGCACGCGACGGCGCCGCAGGCGAACGGTGCGCAGCTCACGACCTGTTCGTCCGGGCAGGCGCCGGCGCCATCGCAGGCGGCCGCCACGGTGGCGACGCCGTCCCGACAGCGTGGCTGCCGGCACAGGGTGGCCTCGGCCGGGTAGGTGCAGCCCTCGCCGTCGACGCCGTCACAGCGCCCGCCGCAGGCGGAACCATCCGAGGCGCACGGCGACCGCGACCCCCGGGGCGCGCCTTCGACCGGGCGGCACTGGCCCAAGGCATCGGCCTGGTCGCAGGCCTCGCATTGCCCGCCGCAGGCGCGGTCGCAACACACGCCGTCCACGCAGAACTGGCTGCCGCACTCCGTCGATCGTGCGCACGGTGCGCCGTCGTCCCGCAAGGGAACGCAGCGCCCCGATTCGCAGAAGTGCCCTGCGGCGCAGTCGACGGTGTCGGCGCAGACCTCGAGGCAACGGCCGAGGGGGCCGCAGGTGTACGCCCCGCAGGACGAGCCCGCCCCCTCGACGCAGGCACCGTCACCGTCGCAGACCGCCGCCGGCGAGGCGATGCCGTCGACGCAGCGTTCGGGCTGGCACGTCGTCGCCCCACCCGGGTACGCACAAGCGGCCCGGGCGTTCCCGTCGCAGCGGCCCGCGCAGGCACCGGCGCCGCCGCACGCGGGCCGACCGCCGTGTGGCACGCCGTCGGTGACGGGGACACATTGTCCTTCGCGACCGGCGACGTCGCAGGCCTCGCACTGCCCGGCACAGGCCGAGGCGCAACACACGCCGTCGACACACTGGCCGGAGCCGCACTCGGCGTTCTCGCCACAGGGATCACCGTCGGGCAAGGCCTCGCCACAGATCCCGGCCGAGCAGAAGAGGCCGGGCGCGCAGTCGGCGTGCACCTCGCAGTCACCGAGGCAGGCCGTGTCGCCGCAGACGAACGGCGCGCACGCCTGGAAACGCTCGTCGGGGCAGGTGCCATCGCCGGCACAGGCGGCGGGCAGCAGCGCGATGCCGTCCTCGCAGGCGCCGTCGCGGCAGGGTTGCTCGGCCTCCGGGTAGGTGCAGGTCTCCGGGGTCGCGCCATCACACAGGCCGCCACAAAGGGAGCCATCCGAGGCGCACGGCGCCCGATCGTGCCGGGGATCGCCGGCGACCGGGACGCAAACGCCCTCGCTGCCCGGCTCGTCGCAGGCCTCGCACTGCCCGATGCAGGCGGAATCGCAACACACGCCGTCGACACACAGCCCGCCGAGACAGGCCCCCGGGAAATCGCAGGGGGTCCCGTCTTCGAGCAGCGGGACACACGCGCCGTCCTGGCAGAAGGCGCCGGACGCACACTCGGCGGACTCGGTGCAGGCCTCGAGACAGGCGGACTCACCGCAGACATAGAGGTCGCACTCGACGGGCGCCGGTGGGGGGCAGTCGATGGCGTCTCCGTCGCAGGTCGCGGCCGGCAGCGCGACCCCGTCGGCGCAGCTCGGGGCGTCGCACGGGGTGCCCGCCGGGCTCGGTCCGTCCTCGGGACAGGCATTGCCGGCGCCGGTGCAGGTCTCGGCGGCGTCACACGGGCCGAAGGCGGCCCGGCAGATGGTCCCGGCCGCCGCCACCCGGTCCGCCGGGCAGGCCTTTTGGGCGCCGTTGCAGCTCTCGGCGGCGTCGCAGTCGGCTGCGACGGGCCGGCACAGCGTCCCCGCGGCGGCGACGGCGTCGGGCGGACAGGCCTTCGCGGCGCCATCGCAGGCCTCGGCCGCGTCGCAGACATCGGTGGCGGCGCGGCAGGGTACGCCGAAAGCGCGCACGCGGTCGGCCGGGCAGGCCGCGGCGTCGCCGGCGCAGGCCTCGGCGAGATCACACTCCCCGGACGCCGCCCGACAGGGCGTCCCGGCGGCCTGGAAAGCATCGGCGGGGCAATCGTGAGCGCTCCCGTCGCAGGTCTCCGCGACGTCGCAAGGCTCGTTCGCGGGTCGGCAAACGGTCGCGGCCGGTCGCACCGCATCGGGCGGGCAGGCCTTGGCGGCGCCGGTGCAGGTCTCCTGCGCGTCGCAGAGCCCCGCCGCCGGTCGGCACACCGTTCCGGCCGGACGATTGCCGTCGGCCGGGCACGTCGAGGCCGCCCCCGAACACACCTCCGGGGCGTCGCACAGGTCGGATGCGGCGCGGCACTCCGTCCCCGCGGGCTGCAGGGTGTCGGCCGGGCAGGTCTTCAGCGCGCCATTGCACGTTTCGGGGCGATCACACGGGCCGACGGGGGCTCGGCACTCGGAGCCCGCCGGTCGGGCGACATCCGCCGGGCAGGCCGGGGCCGCACCGTCGCAGATCTCGGCCTGATCGCAGACCCCCGAGGCCGCCCGGCACTCGACGCCGGCTGCCTTGAGGGCATCCGGGGGGCAGACCTTCGAGGCCCCGGTGCAGTTTTCGGCCAGATCGCAGGTGCCCGCAGCGGCGCGACACTGCTGGTTGGCCGGTTGCATCGCGTCGGCCGGGCAGGTCTTCAGCGTGCCGTTGCAGACCTCCTGCACGTCGCAGGTGTCGGACGCGGAGCGGCAGATGGTGCCGGCCGTCTTCACACGATCCGCCGGGCAGGCCGCCGCATTGCCGGTGCAGGTCTCGGCCTGGTCACAGAGATCGGCCACCGCGCGACACTCGGTCCCGAGGGCCTTGAAGCGGTCGACGGGGCAGCCCTTGGCCGTGCCGTCACACGCCTCGGCGGTGTCGCAGTCGCCGGCCGGGGCGCGACACTCCGTCCCGGCGGCTTTGACGGCGTCGGCCGGGCACGCGGTGACGACGCCGTCGCACACTTCGGCGGTGTCGCAGACGCCGCTGCTCGCCCGGCACTCGGCGCCGGCGGCCTTGATGGCATCCGGCGGACAGGTGGCGACCACGCCATTGCAGGTCTCCGCGGTGTCGCAGGTGCCGACGGCCGCGCGACAGGTGAAGCCGTTGGCGCGCAGGACATCCGCGGGGCACGTCTTGAGCGTGCCGTTGCAGACCTCCGGAGCATCGCACAGGTCGCTCGCACCCCGGCACTCCGTATTCGCCGCCTTGACGCGGTCGACCGGACAGGTCCGGGCGGCGCCCGTACAGACCTCGGGCAGGTCACAGACGTCGGTGGCCGCGCGACACTCGGTGTTGACGGGTCTGAACGCATCCGCCGGACAGGCCTTGGCCGTGCCGTCACAGACCTCCGCCGCATCACAGACGTCGGCCACCGCCCGGCATTCGTGGCCCTGCGCACGCACGCCGTCGGCCGGGCAGGTCGCTGCGACGCCGTTGCAGGTCTCGGCGACATCGCAGAGGTCCGACGCGGCCCGGCACTCCGTCCCCGCGGGCAAGGGAACACACTGCCCCCGGGCCGCCTGGGTGTTGCAGGCATCGCAGGGCCCGCCGTTGCAGGCCCCATCGCAGCAGACGCCGTCGACGCAGAAGCCGGACGCGCACTCGCCGCCGCAATCGCAGGCGTCGCCGTTCGGGCGCAGGTTGCGGTCGAGCGCATAGGTGAACGCGCCGCCCTCGGTCGGGTTGCCGTACGGGGCGACCCCCGAACGCTGTGGCGCGCCGACGACCATCCGCAGACCCGAGACGGCGACGGACGTGCCGAACGCATCACCGACGAGCCGGGTACGGGCGTCGAAGCGCGTCTGGAGGCACCACGTCTCGTCGGAGCGGACCAACGCGTAGGCGGCGCCGAGCCCGGTGTCCGCCGCCGGGGCGCCGACGACCGCCGTCTGACCGTCGAGGGCCACGGCCGCCCCGAACTGGTGCCCGGCCGCGCCGTCCTCCGCGACGAGGGGTGCCTCGACGCCCCACGTGCCCGCGTTCCGGGTGAAGACCCAGGCGGTGCCCTGGTCCGCGAGGCCGTTGACATCGTCCTTCGGGGCGCCGATCACGGCCATGTCCCCCGAGATCGCCACGGCAGTCCCGAAGTTGTCGTTGGCGGCGAAGCCCGTGGCGTTGACGCGGGCCTGCTGCGCCCAGACCCCGTTGGTGCGCAGAAAGAAGTAGGCCGAGCCGGCGTCGGTGGTGACCCCGACCTCGTCGAGCGGCGCGCCGACGAGCGCGGTCTCCCCGGAAACGGCGACCGATCGCCCGAACGCGTCGTTGGCCGCTCCGTCCGCGGCGACGAGTTGAGCCTGCTGGGAAAAGACCCCGGCATTGCGCGTGAAGACGAACGCCGAGCCCTGGTTGGCGAAAGCGCCGACGTCGTCCGCGGGGGCGCCGACGAGGAGGGTGTCCCCGTCGAGGGCGAGGGCCTGCCCGAAGGCGTCCCCGGCCGCGCCGCCGGTGCCGTTGAGGCGCTGAACCTGAGACCACGCCGCGCCGGCCCGAGTGTAGACGTAAACCGACCCTTGTCCGGCGTTGGCCACCACGTCGTCCGCGGGCGCGCCGATCGCGGCAGTATCCCCCGACAACGCCACGGCCGTGCCAAAAGCGTCGTCGAGGGTGCCGTCGTTGGCCACGAGGCGCGCCTGCTGCGTCCAGACCCCGGCGTTTTCCACGAAGACGTAGGCGGAGCCTCGGCCGGTCGCCTGTCCGACGTGATCGCCGGGCACGCCGATCAGCGCGGTCGCCCCGGAGACCGACACGCTCGTCCCGAACGCGTCGGCCTGATCACCGTCGCCGGTCGTCAGGTTCGTCGGGAACGACCAGACGCCGTCCGTCCGGTTGAAGAAGTACGCCGAGCCCTGGGACGAGTTGCCGTTGACGTTCTCACCCGAAAAACCGAACACCGCCAGATCACCGCCCACGGCAACGGCGGTGGCGGGCACGAGCAGACGCGCCTCCTGCAACCAGTTGCCGCCCGCATCCCGCACGAAGACGTAGGCGAGCGCCCCGGTCGCGACGATGCCGAGGGTGTTCTGATCGAAGCTCAGCGAGATGCCGAACCGGAGGTTGTTCACGAGATCGAGCGGCACGATCTGCGCTTGCAGTGCCCAGACGCCGGCGGTCCGCAGGTAGATGGAGACCGTGCCCTCGTCCGTGAAGGCGCCGACGTCGTCCATCGGTGCAGCGACGGCCACGGTGTCGCCGTCGATCGCCACGTTGGCGCCGAAGTTGTCCCCCGCCGCCCCGTCCGCCGCCGTGAGCTTGAGCGTCTGCGGCCAGGTGTTGTTCGCCGACCGGGTGTAGATGTAGGCACAGCCTTGATCCACGCGCGCGCCGACGTCGTCGAGGGGAGCGCCCGCCACGATGACCCCGGCCGAAATCGCGACGCTCGTGCCGAGGTTGTCGTTGGCCCCGGCGTCGCCGGCCGTCATCTGTGCCTGCTGTGCCCAGACGCCGTTCGTGCGCTGGAAGACGTAGATCGACCCGGCGTTGGTCAGCGCGCCCCCGTCGTCGAGGGGGGCGCCGACGGCGATCGTGTCGCCGTCGATGGAGACGCTCGTGCCGAAGGCGTCGCCGCTCGCCCCGGCGCCGGCGAGCAGCTTCTGCTGCTGTGCGAAGACGCCGTTGGTGCGCACGAAGACGTAAGCCGCCCCCTGATCCGTGAGGGCACCGCTGTCCTCGAGATGGGCGCCGACGACGACGGTGTCACCGGAGATGGACACCGAGCGGCCGAAGTTGTCGTTTGCCGCGCCATCGGCGGCGACGAGTTTGGCGGTCTGCGTCCAGGCGCCGTTCGCGCGGGTGAAGACGTAGGCGGAGCCTTGCGATGCATTGGCGGCGACGCCGTCGCGGTCGGCGCCGACCACCGCGGTGTCGCCGTCGATGGCGACCGCCGTGCCGAGTTTGTCGTTGATGGCGCCGTCGCCCGGGACCTCGTCGGGGCGCGGCACGCCGCCGGAGTCGACGACGAGCATCGGATCGATGGCGATCGGCCAGCGCGCGCCGCGGACGTCGACGTGCAGCGACAATCGCCGGCCCTCGCCCGCGAGCCGCACGGGGAGTGCTTTGCCGGCCGCATCGCGGGCCGCCGCGTCCCGCCAGGCGAGCACCGTGTCGCCGAGGTCGGCCCGCAGGCGGATGCCGTCGGCCGGTGCATCGTCGTCGACCTGCAGTCCGGAGAGATCGAGTTCGAACGTCACCGTGGCGCGACAGGCCGGGTCGTTCAGGTCGTACCCGTGCTCCAGACCGTGCGGACCGTGGACGTACCACTCCGTCAGCGCAGCCCGACCAGCGTGGGCGTAGTTGGCCCGGTTCGGGCGTCGCTCGTCGCGCGTCGGTTCGACGGGGCCGAGCGTCCGTGCCGGGCGATCGTCGCAGCGATACCCGCTCGTACGCAGCGTCGCGGCGGTCGCGGCCAGGGCCACGCCGTTCGGCAGGAAGAGACCGCCGAAGCCCCCTTCGGCGGGGACGGCGAGCCACCCGTCGGACGCGGGGCGGAGCGTGAAGCGGGGATCGTCTGCGGCCTCGGCCTGCCGGGCGGCGAAGAAGGCGGCGCGGAGGCCGGCGGGGGCGTCGGCGAGCGTATCCGGGCGACGCGGTAGCGGGGCCGCCGTCGCGTCCGTGCCGGGGGCGGCGGAAGGTCCGGTCCGAGGCGGGGCGGGCGATGCGGACGGCGGGACCGTCGGAACCGGCTCGGACGACGCCCGAGGCGTCGGGGCGTTCGGGGTGTCGCGCGCGGGTTCGCAGGCCGTGAGCACGGCGAGAACGGCGAGGACGGCGAGGGCGACGTCGAACGTGCGCCGCAGCGCGGGCGCGGCGGTCCGTCGGGGCGGTGACGCGAGGGCGAGCGGCGTCGGTTTGGGCTGCAAGAGGGGCCTCCAGGCCGGTGTCCATCTCCCCGACGATCCGAGGACGACGCCGGGCGACATCAGAGGGTAGGGGGTCGGCGGGGGTCGGGACAAATCTTTGCACGGCCGGCGGGCCTTATGCGGCGCGGCTCTGCGGCCACTGCGCGGGGCCGGTCCGATGTCCGGAAAGGGCACGCTGTGACCCCGGCGGTTACATGCCCGCCGATCATCGGCCGCTCGGGACCGGGATTCGCCCACGGGAACGACGCGCAGTCGCGGCGTGCGGACGCGGCATGGCCCTTGCGAGGGGAGTCCGCGTGATGTGGCGCCTTCAAACCCGGTCTCTCGTTTTCGCGTCGATGGTGCTCGCCGCCGTCGCGTCGGTCGACGCGCGCGCCGAAACGCGCCCCGAGCCCCTCCCGGATCCGCTCACGGTCTCGGCGGCGATGGCCCATGCCACGCGGGCGCACCCGGAGTTCGAACGTGGCCGCGCGGAGGTGGCCGCGACCGCGCAGCAGAGCGTCGTCGCCGGTGCCGGAGCGCCGCCCATGATCATGGCGGGCATCGACAAACTGCCGCTCTCGATGCACGGCGTCGATTTCATGCTCCTCGGGCAGTACGGTTTCCCGCTGTCCGATGTGCGAGCGCTGCGTGCCGAGGCGGCCCGCCGGCAAGGACTCGTCGGGCGGGCCGCCCTCGACCGGCTCGCGGTCGATCTGCCGGAGGCGGCGGGCCTCGCTTTCGTGGACGCCTGGCAGGCGGAGCGCCGGGTCGAGGCGCTCGACGCGGCCGCCGAGGTGGCCCGCACCGCCCTCGTCGTTGCGCAGGCGCGGGTCGCGGCGGGGCAGAGCGGGCCGGCGGATGTGCTGCGCGCGGAGACCGAACTTTCGACGCTCGCGGCGAATCGGTCCGCGGCGCTCTTCGCCGTGCGGGCCCGACGTGCGGCGTTGGCCGCGGCGCTCGGGCGCACCGCATTGCCCGAATCCCTTCGCATCGCGTCGGAGCCCCCGGTGTTCTCCGAGCCTCCGGGGGCGGTCGAGCCCGACGACGGGACATCGGCGACCGGGACCCCCGCGTCGCTGGCCGGCTCGGTGGCGGAAATCGCGGTCGCGGAGGCAGAGGTCGACGTCGCACGCGCTCGATACGGGGCCGAGCTCTCCCTGCAGGGCGGTGCGATGATCAGCACGATGGAGGCCCCGGCGCTCGTCGCGATGGTGGGCGTCACGCTCCCGTTCGCCGGCGAGGTGCGCGACGCCGCCGCCGCCGAGGCGCAGGCGCGTCTCGTGGCCACCCGGGCCGCCGCCCGGAGTGCGGCCCTCGCCTGGCGGCAGGCGGTCGTCGAGGCGAAGACCGATCTCGACGCGGCCCGTGCGCTCCGTACGGCGCTCGCCGACGAAGTCCGGCCGCGGGCAAGGCAGGCCGTCGAACTGCTCGTCGCCGCGTACGGTGCCGGTCGTGAGGGGCAAGGGGCCCTGCTCGACGCGGCCCGCGCGCTCTCGGAACTCGACGCCCGGCTCGTCGATGCACACGCCGACGTGGCGCGCCGCCACCTGCGGTGGGTCCGCGTTCGGGCACCGGCGGCCGCCGAGGCCGGTTTCGCGCCGGAGGTCTCTCCATGAATGAAAACACGCCCCCCCGTGGTGTCGGTGTCATGAACGTCGTTCGCTGGGTTTTGATCATCGCGCTGTCGGTCTTTGCGGTGGCCTCCGTTCGCGCGGCCTGGTTCTCCGCGGATCACGCGCACGGCGACGGCAGTGGCCGGCCGCAGACCCTGTGGCGTTGCCCCATGCACCCGCAGATCGAGCAGGATCGACCCGGCAGTTGTCCGATCTGCGGCATGGATCTCGTCGCGGTCGCGGGTTCAGATGACGCCGCCGCCGCCGCGTCGCCGGCCGGTTACGCGTGCCCGATGCACCCCGAGGTGGCGCAGCCCGGGCCCGGCCGTTGCCCGAAGTGCAAGATGGCCCTCGAGCCCGTGCCCGCTACCGACGGGGGGGCGACGACGCGCCCGCCCGGTCGGGCGACGCTCACGCTGCGTGACGGGGTTCCGTTGGCCCGGCCGGTCGCGTTGGTCACGGCCACGGAACGCATGCTCGCCCCGGCGTCACGGGCGCGCATCCGCCTCGAACTCGACGAGGCCGGCCTCGCGCGGATCCATCCCCATGTCGCCGGGTACGTCGAGCGCCTCGGGGTCGCCCGCATCGGCGAGCGGGTCCGCCGGGGTCAGGTGGTCGCCACGATCTTCGCGCCGGAGCTCCTGACCGCACAGAGCGAGTTCCTGGTGGCGCTGCGCAGCGCGAAGGCCCTCGGCCAGCCGGCGATGGTCGACGGTGCCCGCACCCGCCTTGCCGCCATCGGGCTGTCCGCGCAAGCGATCGCCCGCCTCGAATCCACCGGCGAGGCGCAGCGGACCTTCGACGTCGTCTCCCCGGCCGCCGGCGTCGTGCTCGCCCGGGACGCAGCGGCGGGGCAGCGGGTGGACACCGGGACGACGCTCCTGACGATCGGCGACCTCGGCCATCTCTTCGCCGTGATCGAGGTCCCCGAAGCCGCCCTCGCATCCGTTTCACCGGGACACGACGTCGCCCTGACCTTCGACGCACACCCCGAGGCGCCGGCCCGGACGGCACGGGTCGTCGACGTCCTGCCCCGCATGGACGCCCGCGCCGGGGCGGTCTCGGTGCGGGCGCGCGTCGAGAACGCCGATGCGCAAAGACCGCTGCTCCCCGGGATGTCCGGCACGGCCCGTTGGTCGTCCGAACCCCGTCGCGCGGTCATGGTACCCGCCGATGCGATCGTCGATCAGGGGCGGGGCGCACACGTCTTCCGTGCGGATCGCGAGGGCCGTCTCGAGCCCGTCGCCGTCCGCCTCGGTGCCCGGGAGGGGGCGCAGGTGGAGGTGACGGAGGGCCTCGCCCCCGGTGCGCGGGTGGCGACCGGGGCAGTCTTTCTGCTCGACGCACAGAGCGCGCTCGACGGCGGAGGGACGAGGCCGTGAGCGCCGACGCCGAAGATCCCTCGGGCGGGGCCCCGCGGCGCGGTTGGGTGGACGCCGTCATCGAGGCGTGCGCACATCACCCCGTGACCGTCGTCGTGCTGACGGCGGCGCTCGTTCTCGGGGCGGTACACGCCATCCGGAAGATGCCGCTCGACGCCATCCCCGATCTGGGCGATCCGCAGGTGATCGTGACCGCCGAGTGGATGGGGCGCGGGGCGGAGCTCGTCGACGATCAGGTCACGACCCCGGTCGTCACGGCGCTGCGGGGCACGCCGGGGGCGCGCGCCGTGCGGGGCTTCTCGATGTTCGGCATGGCCTTCGTCTACGCCCTCTTCGACGAGGGGACGGACCTCTACCGGGCCCGCGGGCAAGTCTCCGAGGCGCTTTCGCGGGCCCGCCTGCCGGCCGATGCGACGGCGAAGCTCGGCCCCGACGCGACGGGGGTCGGCTGGGTCTTCAACTACGCGCTGACCGATCCGAGCGGCGCGACGGACCTGGCGACCTTGCGGACGCTTCAGGACGGTCCCGTGCGCGCCGCGCTGGAGAGCGTGCCCGGCGTCGCCGAGGTGGCCGGTCTCGGCGGCGACGTGCGGGAGATTCAGATCGTCCCCGATCCGGACCGACTCCGCGCCCTCGGGGTGACGGTGGAGACGGTGGCCGCCGCCCTGCGGGGGGCCCAACTCGATGCCGGCGGCGGCGTGCTGCACCAGGCCGGGCGGGAGTACGCCCTTCAGGTCCGGGGCCGGGTGGCGCGGCCCGAGGATTTTGCCTCGTTGGTGCTGCGGCCGGCCGGCGCCGGGACGTCGACGCCCCTGCGCTTGGGGGACGTCGCGACGATCACGACGGGACGGGCCGATCGTCGGGGCATCGCCGAACTCGACGGGATGGGCGAGGTCGTCGGCGGCATCGTCGTCATGCGGGACGGCGAGAACGCGCTGGCCGTCATCGAGCGGGTGAAGGCCCGACTGCCGGAGATTCACCTGCCGCACGGCGTCGAACTCGTGACCACCTACGACCGCAGCGCGTTGATCGAGGCGTCGATCGGGACCCTCACGCGGGCGCTCCTCGAGGAGGCCCTGGTCGTCTCGTTCGTCGTCATCGTCTTTCTGATGCACTTCCGCTCGGCGCTGGTGGTCATTCTGGTGCTGCCCGTCGCGGTGCTGCTCGCCTTCGTGCCCATGGCGTTCGCCGGCATCACCTCGAACATCATGAGCTTGGGCGGCATCGCCATCGCCATCGGCGCGATGGTCGACGCGTGCGTCGTCCTGGTCGAAAACGCCCACAAACGCCTCGAACACGCGCCGCCGGACGCCGACCGCCGGGCGGTGCTGGTCGCCGCGGCCCGGGAGGTGGGGCGGCCGATCTTCTTCTCGCTCCTGCTCATCACGGTGTCGTTCCTGCCCGTTTTCGCCCTGGAGGGGCAGGGGGGGCGACTCTTCGGCCCGCTGGCCTTCACCAAGACGGCGTCGATGTTCTTCGCCGCGCTGCTGAGCGTGACGCTCGCCCCGGCGCTGATGGTGTGGTTCGTGCGCGGGCGCATCCGGTCCGAGGCGGACAATCCGGTCTCCCGGGTCTGCATCGCGATCTACCGTCCGTTTGCCTGGGTGGCGCTCCACAACCCGAAAACCACGGCCCTGATGGCCGTGGCCGCCCTCGTCAGCGCCGCCCCGTTGGCCGCTCGCCTCGGCAGCGAGTTCATGCCCCCGCTCGACGAGGGCTCGCTGCTCTACATGCCGACGACGCTGCCCGGCATCGGGGCGCCCCTCGCGCGGGACGCCCTCGTCGCTCAGGATCGGGCCATCGCGACCGCACCGGAGGTGGCGCGCGTCTTCGGCAAGGTGGGGCGGGCGGACACCGCGACGGATCCGGCCCCCCTCGACATGGTGGAGACGGTCATCACGCTCAAACCGCGCGATCAGTGGCGCAAGGTCCCCGTCGACCGCTTCTGGAGCGGCTGGGCGCCGGACTTTCTCGTCGGGCCGCTGCGGGCGGTTTTTCCCGACGAGCGACCGATCTCGCCGGAAGCCCTCATCGCCGATCTCGACGGCCGGCTGTCGATACCCGGATTCACCAACGCGCTCGTGCCGCCGATCAAGACGCGCATCGACATGCTGAGCACCGGGATCCGCACGCCCCTCGGCGTCCGGGTTCAGGGGGACGCCCTCGCCACGCTCGAGGCCGTTGCGGCCGAGGTCGCCGCCGCGGCGAAGAGCGTCCGGGGCGCTCGCGGGGTCTTCGCCGAGCGGGTGGGCGGGGCGACGACGGTGGACGTCGTCCCGAATCTCGAGCGCCTCGCCCGGTTCGGGCTGAATCCGGCCGATGTCTCGCGTGCGGTCGACGTCGCGCTCGGCGGGGCGCCCCTGACCTGGTACCTCGAGGGCCGCACGCGGGTCCCCGTGACGCTCCGGATGCCCGAGGCCATCCGCGACTCGCCGGCGGCGTTGCGGCGCCTGCCCGTCGCGTTGCCCGGCGCCGGTCCGGCCATGGGGGGCGATTCGGCGGGCAGCGCCATGCCGGACATGGGAGGACGACGCGACCCCGGT
This sequence comes from Myxococcota bacterium, assembly GCA_023150895.1. Classification (GTDB taxonomy): domain Bacteria; phylum Myxococcota_A; class Bradymonadia; order UBA7976; family UBA1532; genus CAINDO01. The sequence continues at coordinate 44,918 of JAKLJY010000005.1, forward strand.
GTCGCCGAGCCGCCCGAGAACGGCCGCGCGATGCTCGCGCAGGGGATGCCGGGCATGAACATGGACGGCGGCGGTGCGGCGTCCCCCGGGGGCGGCGCGATGGGCGGCATGGGCGCGAGCGGCGCCGGGCTCGGCGAAGTCCCGCGCCTCGACGTCCCGATGGGCCTCTTCGACCCGGGGTCGGGCGGGGCGTCGCCGATGTCGGGCATGGGAACGGGCATGGCCTCGGGGGGCGGCGCGGCGCGCCCGGGCGGTGGCGCACCCGCCCCCATCCCCTTCATCGAACTCGGCGAAGTGGCGGACGTGGTCATCCGGCCGGCGCCGTCGATGATCAAGAACGAGAACGGCCGTCTCGCACTCGACGTCTTCGTCGACGTCGACACGGGCGCTCGGGACCTCGGCGGGTTCGTGTCGGACGTCCGGGCCGCCGTCGACGCGCAGGTACCCCGCCGGCCGGGCGTCACGTTGACCTACACGGGCCAATACGAAGAGATGCTCCGGACCGAGGCGCGCCTGCGCACGGTACTGCCCCTGACGCTGGCCCTGGTGGTCGGGCTTCTGTGGCTCAACTTCCGGTCCTGGGCGCGGACGCTCATCGTCCTGCTTTCCGTGCCGTTCGCGCTCGTCGGCAGCGTGTGGTTGCTGGCCGCGCTCGGGCATCCGCTCTCGACGGCGGTCTGGGTGGGTCTCATCGCCTTGGTCGGCGTCGCGGCCGAGACGGGCATCGTCATGCTGCTCTACCTCGACGAGTCGTGCGACCGCGCGGCCGCCGAGGGCCGCTTGACGGACCGCGAGGCGTTGCGGGCCGCCATCCTGGAAGGCGCGGTCGGGCGGGTGCGGCCGAAACTCATGACCGTCGGCACCATGCTCTTCGGCCTCGTCCCGTTGTTGTGGTCCGAGGGCGCGGGCGCCGACGTCATGAGTCGCATCGCCGCCCCCCTGGTCGGCGGTCTGATCACCTCCGCCTTCCTGACGCTGGAGATCATCCCCGTCGTCTACCTGTGGTGGCGCGGTTGGCGGCTGCCCGTCGCGGCGCCGCTGCGCGGGACCCCCACTTCGGTCTAGACTCCCCAAAACTCGCTGCTCCGGAGAGTCCCGTGCCGAACCGCCGCGCCGTTCCCGTGCTCGCTTGCGCCTCCGTCCTCGTCCTCCTGGGGGCGATCGCCTGCGGCACCGACGGCGAGGCCGCCCGTGAGGCCGAGGGGCCGGGTGCACCGGACGCCGGCGGCGGCAGTGGGGGGAGCGCCCCGGGTGGCGCGCCCGAGGGCGGTGCCCCGACGGGGGGGACGGGCGGGGCGACCGGAGGCTCCGGCGGCGAGCCGGCCGTCGTCGACGCAGGCCCGCCCCTGCCCGACCTCGGCGCGCCGGAGAGCGGCGACCCGTGCCCGGCCGCCTGCGACCGGGTCTGGACGTGCACGGCGGAGGCCTGTGGGGCCGACGCGGGCGTGTGGCGCAACCCCGTCACCGAGGCGTGCCTGCACGAGTGCCGGGCCAATCCGTCGCTTGCGCTGGCGATGACCGGCGAGGCGAGCTGCGACGCGGTCGTGCAGCGGGCGCGCACCGACATCGGCCAACCGTTCCAGAGCGGTTGCCCGGACGGCGCCCCGGAGGCCCACCATGCGGTCTGCGATGTGTTCGGCGAGCGCTTCGCCACCTGCCTCGACGAGCGCTGCGACGCCATCGAGGGCTATGGCGGCGATCTCATCCGGGCCTACACGCGCTTCTGCGACAACGCGATCAACAGCGGCGACTTTTCCGCGGATCAGCTCGGGGTCCTGATCACCCCCCGGACGATGTGCGACTCGCCCGTCGTCGAGATGTTTCTCGGTGACGCCGTCGGCGAGGATGGGCCGCTGCACGCGTTCTGCGAGCAGGGACCCCTCGTGCCCAGCGAGACGTGCACGGCGGCCTGCGAGCGCTTCGTCCCGTGTCTGACCGAAGACTACGGCCTCGTGCGGGACGCGGACACCTGCGCGTTCGTGTGTCTCGCCACCGAGAGCCTGCCGGCGGAGCGCTGGGCGTGCGGGGCCGCGCTCGACGCCGGGGCGACGTGCGAGGCGGCGCTTGCCTGTGCCGAGGGCGGCGGCCCCGCACCGGTCGATCCGGTCGTGACCTGCCAGCCCTACGCCGAGCGCATCACGGCCTGCGCCGTCGAGCGATGTGGCGGTCTCGCCGAGGTTGCCGCGGGACACACGCTCGGCGTCCGCGACTTCTGCGTCGAACAGATCCAGTCGGGGGCCGCGCTCGCGGCCGACTTCGCCGCCGTGACGGCCGACACCCCCTGTGACGCGTCCGCGGTCGCCGCCTTGGTCGACGCGCTCGTCGGCGAGGGGGGCATCGACGCGCCCCTGTGTGAGGCCGGACCCCTCAACCCCATCGAGGCGCTCTGTCGCCCGGCCTGCGCGGTCATCTCGCCCTGCCTGCCGGCCGAAGGCGAGTTCTCGCAGTACCGCGAGCCTTCGGCCTGCGAATTCCTGTGCGCGCAGGCGCCGGCGGACCTCCCGCCCGCCGTCTGGACGTGTTTCGCCGACGCGCCGGACTGCGCGACCGCGTTCGCCTGCGTGCCCTGAAACCGGGCCGGGCGCGCGCGGTCAGGCCCGGCGCAGCGCCGCCATGTCCGGCAGGCCCGTGCCCGCCGTCGAGACACCGAGCGTCTGCACGATGCCCGCGAAGAGCTCGGCTTCGCTCATGTTGCGCCCGGGCTCCGGCCGGCCGCTGACGGGGTCGAACCCGTAGGTGAGCATCGTGGCGGGGTCGACGCCACCGTAGACCGTGTTGCCGCGCAGCAGCGGCGAGACCATCAGGCAGCCGTTGTTGATGTGATGCCCCGTGCCGAAGTCCCGCGCGCGACCCGGGCGACCGCGGCTCCGACCGAAGTCGCTGGCGAAATACATCAGCGAGTGGTCCCAGTAGCTCTGCCCGTCCTGGTACTCGGTCTCTTTCAACAGACCGATCAGCCGATCCGCGACGCTGAGCATGCGGTGCCACATGATGGCCTGCGCCCCGCGGTGGGCCGTGTGGCTGAAGTCGAACGCCAGCGGCGGGCTGTCCACGATCTGTTGCCCGCCCACGTTGGGGGACAGCGACGGCCCGATGGTGACGGTGACGGAAATGCCATTGGCGATGAGCAGGTAGGCCAGCGCCGCCTGCGCCTCCATCGGATCCGTCGCCATGTGCGGGAAGACGCGCTGCAGGCGGTCGGCATCGGGCGAGCTCGCCAGCCCGAAGCGGGACAGCGGGTGCTCCGCGGAGTCGCGCAGCGAGTTCAACCGCGTGATGAGATCCTGCGCCTCGACCCGGCTGGCGTCCGCGCGGCGGGCCTTCCACGCGGCGAGCAGCTCGGAGCGCGTGAACGTGCGGTCGAAGAGGGACTGTTGTTCGAGGCGCTCGCGCGCCTGCCGGGCCCGCTCCATGAGCGTCGCGCTCGGGGCGTCGCGCAGGCCCTTGAAGCCGTGCAGGCCGAACGGCCACGTCGTCGCGTTGGTGACGGGTTCGGCGCGGGCCCAGGCGGGCAGTGCCGGGTCGATGCCGGGCTCGATGTAGCCGCCGACGCCCATGTTCACGTTGGGCAGCGCCAGGCCCTCGCCGTAGACCGCGGCGCAGATCTCCTGGATCGTGCGCCCCGCCCACGCGTCGTTGCCCGTCAGCGTGCGCTTCTCGGCGACGAGGTGGTTCACGCTCGTGCCCGTATAGGTGAACACGGCCATCTGCGCGGCGTGGCGGCGCACGAAGTCACTCTGATTGGCCGGGCCGGAGTACGGCAACGGCCCGATGTCCTCGAGCTGCTGATCCACCGCGCGAAACGGCGTGCCCTCGACCGTCTGCACCATCGCGTCGGGATAGACGTTCAAGACGTCCGGCGTCGGGCACTCGCTCTCCCGGACGGCGAGCATCGAGTCGATGATCGACGCGCCGCCGGTGCAGGTCATGACGATGAGGAACTTGCGGCTCGCCGGTTGTTGAGCACGGGCGCGCCAGGGCAGGGCGGCGGCGGCGGCCGCGGCGGCGAGGCCTCCGAGGGCGGCGCGGCGCGTGATGGCGGGGCGGGGCGTCGACATGCGTGGCCTCAGAAAAGCAGGGCTTCGGTGGTGGTGAGGACGGTCGTGCAAGCGAGGGTCGCCCACGTCCGCGCGGGCTCGGGGCCGCCCTCGGCGACCACGTCCGCGTACAGGCCCTTCACGACGTCGAGATCGGCCCGGGTCGGCTCCCGCAGCAGGGCCTCGCGGAACAGGCGGGTCAGCGCCGCGTCGACCTCGGGCGCGTCGATCGTCGACAACGCGCCCGCGGCGTCCACGGGCAGGCGGCCGAAGAAGACGGCGGCGTCGGGTGTCGCCCGATCACGCCGGACCCGCTCGCCACACCCGGAGAGCGCCAGGCGTTCGACGGCGAGCGGCGCACCGACGGCCACCCCGGGGAAGGGCACGAAGATGTTGGCCTTGTAGGGCTCGACGCCCCCGAGGGCGATCTGGTGAATCTCCGTCACGCAGTCGTAGAGGCCGAGCTCCTTGCACAGCGCGTCCGTGGGCAGCTGCAGGATGCGCCCGAAGTCCTCCCGCAGCCGCGCGGCGCCCTTGAAACGCAGGTTGGCGCGGGTGGCCTCGAAGTTCTCCGGCGGGGGCTCGCCACCGCCGACGGGCACGATCGCCCCGCCGTCGATGGGCGTCCCGCCGACCGGGGTCGACCCGCCGCCACCGCCGATGGGCCCGGGGGCGCCGCCGGGGGCCGGCATGCCGCCGTTCGCCGAGGCGTCCGGCGCGGGGTCGCCGCCCCCGTCACCGGACGACCCGCCGCCGCAGCCGGTGAGCGCCGCCACGAGGCACGCCATGGCGAGCGTCCTCGAACGGGAAATGGATGAGAGAGACCAGCGCCGCGTGAGATCAGGGCACACCGTAGGCCTCCGTCCGGATCAGGGCGTGCAACATGCGCTCCACGCGGTAGGCGTGCGCGGTGGAAAAGTCCGCGACGAGGGCCTCGAACTCGGCCTGCTCGGCCGCCGTGGGCTCGTGCCCGATGAAGTGCCGCCAGTAGTCGCGGATCGTCGCCCGGACGAACGCCTCGCTCTGCGCGGCCTTCTGTGCCCAGTCCATGAGGTCGACGACGGGCTCGCCGAACAGCGCCCCCGCCTCGGGCAGCTCGCGCAGGCGGCTGCCGTCCGCGGCGTCGAAGCGGCGGTTGCGCTGGGGATCGTAGACGCCGGTCGAGTCCCCGGCGATGCCCCAGTACCGACTGAAAGGATAGGCCAGGGGGTCGAGCGTGGTGTGGCAGGCCGCGCACGCGTCGGCGAGCACGCCCTTGTCGTCGTAATCCACCAGCTCGCCGGGCGGGGGCGTCAGCCCCTGGCTCTTGGCGATGTCCAGCCCCAGAAACGACCGGTACGCCTGCGCGGCCGTCGTCCGCGGGACGGGCGTGAACATCGTGTTGATCACGAAGAACCAGCCCGTCGTGAGCATGCCCGCGCGCCGGTCCGCCTGCGTGAACTGCCGGACGTCCGGGCGGCCGTCGACCTTCTCGTACCGCGTCGGGCCGACCTGTTTGACGTAGTACTTCGCGGTCAGGACCTCCCGCGCGTCGCGGTCGTCCGTCTGCGTCCAGGTGAAGAGGGCGTAGTCGTCGTCGTAGTCGGCGAGCGGCACCGGCCCACCGCCCTCGCCGGCCTTGACCGCCCACAGGGGGCGGATCTTCGCGTGGGCGAGGCGCCACAGGACCCCGTCGCGGCCCATCCAGAACGCGCTGTCGAGGCAGGTGTCGAGCGCCGTGTCGAGTGCGGCCTCGCGGCCCGTCGGGTCGAGCGCGCGGAAGGTCTGCAGCGCGTCCCAGCTCGGGTTGCGGCCACAGACGTCCAGGTGGATCTTGCGCCAGGCGAACTCGGCGTCGTAACCGCAGACGTTCCAGGCCGGGTTCCGGCTGTCCCCGGAGCAGCCCTCGACGGCGTCGGGGTTGTCGGCCGAAATGCCCGGGTTGGTGCCCGCGCGCAGCTCGGTCTCGTTGTCGGCGCCGTCGCCGTCCGTGTCCTCGCCGGCGAGCGCCGCCAGCACGCCCGGCAGCGCCTCGGCGAACGCGACGTCCGTCAGGGGGCGGGGCGTCTCGGGCAAGAGCTGCGCGGCAATGGCATCACCGAACGGATTTCGGCCCGGGGGTGAGGTGTGGCACGTCGTGCAGTCGGGCAGGCCGACCTCGCAGGCCGGCGCGTCGGGGTACAGCTCGCACAGGATCGAAGGGCCCGGCGGGCGGGCGACGACCGGGCCCGGGGCGGCGAGGGCGAGCGCCGCGAGCGGGCCGGCCAGGGATCGAGGGCGGAAGGGCATGCGCTCTCCGTCAGCAGTCGGCGTGGAGGGGTCGTGCGATGGTCGGGGGCGACCCGGGTCGTGTCAACCGATGCCGGCATCGACAGATTTCGGCCGGCCAGCCGATCACTTCGCCGTCGGCATCACGAACTCGGCGCCCTTGCCGATGCTGCCCGGCCAGCGCTGCATGATGGACTTCTGGCGCGTGTAGAAGCGCACGCCTTCTTCGCCGTAGGTGTGCATGTCGCCGAAAAGGCTGGACTTCCAGCCGCCGAAGCCGTGCCAGGCCATCGGCACGGGGATGGGCACGTTGATGCCCACCATGCCCACCTGTACCCGCCGCGCGAACTCGCGGGCGGCGTTGCCGTCGCTGGTGAAGCACGCCACGCCATTGCCGTACGGGTGCGCGTGAATGAGCTCCAGCGCGGCGGCCATGTCTTTGACGCGCACGCACGACAGCACGGGCCCGAAGATCTCGTCCTGGTAGATGCGCATCTCGGGCGTCACGTGGTCGAAGAGCGTGCCGCCGAGCCAGAAGCCGCCCTCGCAGCCGGGGACCGTGTGACCGCGCCCGTCGACGAGCAGCGTCGCGCCCTCTTTCACGCCGCTCTCGATGTACCCGCAGATGCGGTCGAGGGCCTGCCCGGTGACGATGGGGCCCATCTCCGCGTCGGCTTCGAGGCCGTTCTTCACGACGAGTTGCCGCGCGCGCTCGGTCAGCTTGGGCATGACGCGATCGGCGGCGTTGCCGACGAAGACGGCCACCGAGATGGCCATGCAGCGCTCGCCGGCGCTGCCGTAAGCGGCCCCGATGAGGGCGTCGACGACCTGATCGACGTCGGCGTCGGGCATGATCACCATGTGGTTCTTGGCGCCGCCGAGGGCCTGCACGCGCTTGCCGAAGTGCGCGCCGCGCTCGTAGATGTAGCGGGCGATGGGCGTCGAGCCGACGAAGCTCAGGGCGGCGACGTCCGGGTGCTCGATGAGGGTGTCGACGGCGATCTTGTCGCCCTGCACCACGTTGAAGACCCCGTCCGGCAGGCCCGCCTGCGCGAGCAGCTCGGCCATGAAGATGCTCGGGGTGGGGTCCCGCTCGCTCGGCTTGAGGACGAAGGTGTTTCCGCAAGCGAGGGCCACGGGGAACATCCAGCACGGCACCATGCAGGGGAAGTTGAACGGCGTGATGCCGGCCACGACCCCCAGCGGCTGGCGCATCGTCCAGTTGTCGATGCCCGTCGAGACCTGATCGGTGTAGTCGCCCTTGAGGAGCTGCGGCGCGCCGCAGGCGAACTCGACGATCTCGATGCCGCGGGTGACCTCGCCCTGCGCGTCGGACAGCACCTTGCCGTGCTCGGCGGTGATCATCGCCGCGAGGGTGTTGCGGTACTGATTCAGCAGCGCGAGGAAGTTGTTGAGCACGCGGGCGCGGCGCACGGGCGGCATGTCGGCCCAGCCCGGCGCGGCGGCCTTCGCGGCAGCGATGGCGGCTTCGACCTCGCCCTGGGTGGCCATGCCGACCCGGCGGGCGACCTGTCCGGTGGCCGGATTGAAGACGTCCGTCAGGCGCCCGGAGGCCGGCTCGACGAACCGACCGCCGATCCAGTGCCCGATGGGATCGTAGTAGTGCTGAATGACCTGAGCGGAATCGACGGGACCCATGGATGGCCTCCTGTGCCGTGTACGGCGAAAACCGGAGGCGGGAGCATACCTCAGCGGGCCTCGAGGCGGTAGGAGATGCCCTGGTACGCCGCCTCGGGCAGTCCGTAATCGCCGTCGCCGAGCAGCGGTCGGTCCGTCGACGTGCAGGCCACGGTGCCGGTGTAGCGTTCCCACACGCCGATGTACGGGCCCCCGTTGTCGAAGCGGTCGATCGCCGTGACGTCGGTGATGGCCGCCGTGCAACCGTCCTTCCAGTTCAGGTAGAGGTCCCGCGACTCGAGGTTGAGCAACACCTCGGCGGTGAGCCCGGCACCCACCGTGACCGCCTCGAGGCCGACGAGCTTCACGAAGAACGAGCCCTCGCCGGCGTCCCCCCCCAGATCGAACTGCAGCGAGGCGCCGTCCCCGAGCCCGGTACCCCCGTGACACTCGGGGAAGTCCGTTGCGGTCCAGGCCAGTTCGGCGCCCTGCGGGCCGGTCAGCGTCAGCCGGACGTAGGCGTCATGATCGGCGCAGGACGGGACGGTCAGCGTGCCCGAGGGCCCGCCCGTGGTGCCGGCATCGTCGGCGGGCGTGCCGTCGGACGTGTCGCCGCCACACGCGGCCAGCGTGACGGGAGCGAGGAGCAGCGCGGCGGCGGCGGCGGTGACGACGGGGGTACGGGTCGAACGTCGGCTCATGGTGCCATCAACTCCAGCAAGAGGTCGCGGACCTCGGTCATGGCCAGGCGATCCCGCGCGGGGCGGGGATCGGAACACAGGAAAACGGGCCCGGCGTCGTCGTGGGCCGGCAGGCGGCCGTGGGTGCCCCGCACGACCCGCGAATCGAGCCCGATGACGTTCATGTAGTAGCGGAACCCCATGATCTTCTTGAGCAACGTCGCACCGATCTTCACCTTCGGCAGGACGATCTCCCGGTCGAGGAGGAGCTCGGCCGGGTCGTAGCCGGGCTTGCGGTGGATGTCGACGGTGCGCGCGAAGTCGGGCATGCGCTGCGGGTCGAGCCAGTAGTAGTAGCTGAACCAGCGCTCCGGGGCGGCGATGCAGACGAGCTCCCCCGCACGCTCGTGATCGAGGCCGTACGCGGCCTGCGCTTCCCGGTCGAGCACGCGATCGACCCCGTCGACGGCCTCGAGCAGGGTCTTCACGGCGGACAGGCGCGCCGGATCCCGCACATAGACGTGCGCGATCTGGTGATCGGCCACGGCGAAGGCCTCGCTCGCCCCGGCGTCGAGGAGCTCCCACCCGGTGTCGACGACCTGCGCCCGCAGGAGCCCGGCCTCGCGCAGCACGCGGTTGATGTGAACCGCGTCGGTGCAGGGCGTGATGCCGTATTCGCTCAGGACGACGACCGTGTAGCCCGCCCCGCGCGCCCAATCGATGAGATCGCCGGCGACGGCGTCGATCTCGGCGCAGGCGCGCTTCGCCTCGGGGCCGTCGGGTCCGAACCGCTGCAGGTCGTAGTCGAGGTGCGGCAGATAACACAGCGTCAGGGCGGGTCGGCGGGCCTCAATGACGGACCGCGTCGCGCGGGCGATCCAGGCGGACGACCGGATGTCCGCGGTCGGCCCCCAGAAGTTGAACAGGGGGAACGTGCCCAGGGCGCCCTGCAGCGTGTCCTTGAGCGCGGGGGGCTCGGTGTAGATGGACGGCAGCTTGCGACCATCGGCGGGGTAGACCGGGCGGGGCGTGACCGACCAGTCGACCTGCGCGTACATGTTGTACCACCAGAACATCTTGGCGGTCGTGAAGTCGGGCCCGAAGCGGCGGCGCCCGGCGTTCCAGATCTTCTCGTCCTCGCAGCCGACGAGGCGGTTCGACTGCCGCCACAGCCAGATCTCGGCCAGGTCACGGAAGTACCAGCCGTTGGCCACGATGCCGTGCTCGCGGGGCAGGCGCCCGGTCAGGAGCGTCGCCTGTGCCGAACAGGTGACGGCGGGGAGCACGGTGCCGAGGGGCGCGGTGAAGCCGTCGCGCCCGACGGCGGCGATGCGGGGGGTATGGGGCAGAAGCGCCGGCGTCAGGCCGACGACGTTCAGGACGAGCAGGGGACGCACGCGAGAGACCTCCAGAGTCCGGCGCAGGGTACTCTCAAAGCGCCGACGATACACCGGGGGTTGCGTCGCGGGCGGCGGGTGTGGAGGCTACGCGCGCCGGACTCCCACCGACCCACTCGAAACGAAAGAACGCCCATGTCGGTTCAGACCCCCGCGATCCCCGAGCCCTCGACCCCGCAGGCCCCCGAAGCCCTGGAGGACCTCGAACCGAAGCTGCTCTGGGGCTTTTTCCTCGGCCTCTCGAAGATCCCCCGCGGTTCGAAGAACGAGGCCGCGGCGGCCGACTGGGTGGCCGAGCGCGGGCGCGCCCTCGGCGGCACGGTCGAGCGCGACGCGGTGGGCAACGTGCTCATCCGCAAGGCGGCGAGCCCCGGGCGCGAAGATCGCCCGCCGGTGGCGCTGCAGTGCCACGTCGACATGGTCTGCGAGCAGAACGAGGGCACCGGGCACGACTTCACCCGCGACCCGATTCGCGTGCGCCAGGTGGGGGACCACCTGCGCGCGACCGGCACGACGCTCGGGGCGGACAACGGCATCGGCGTGGCGGCGGCCCTGGCGGTGCTGGCCGACGAGACCTTGCAGCGCCCGGCCATCGAGGTGCTCGTCACCATCGACGAGGAGACGGGCCTGACCGGGGCGGCCAACCTGGCGCCGGGCTGGTTGAAGGCGCCGCGCCTGCTCAACCTCGACAGCGAGGCCTTTGGCGAGGTCACCATCGGCTGCGCCGGCGGCGTCGACACGCTCGCGCGCCGCCGCGTCACCTTCGAGGCCGCGCCCGCCAGTGCGACGGCGTTGCGGGTCAAGGTCCACGGGCTCAAGGGCGGTCACTCGGGCATCGACATTCACGCCGGCCGCGCCAATGCGCTGCGCCTGCTCGCCGCCGCGCTCGAGCCGGTCGCCCGCGAAGACGGCCTGCGCCTCGTCGCCCTCGGGGGCGGCAACAAGCGCAACGCCATCCCCCGCGAGGCCTGGGCGACGCTGACGCTCGGCCGCACGACGGAGACCGAGCTGCGCGCGCGCACCGCCGCGTTCGCCGAGGCCGCCCGGCTGGCATTCGCCGAATTCGATCCCGGCATCGAGATCACGGTCTCGGCCGCCCCGGGCGTGGTCGACCGCGTCATGACCCGCGCCGACACCGAGGCGGTGCTCGGGCTGCTGCTCGCCGGTCCGCACGGCGTCGAGGCCATGAGCCCGGCGGTGCCGGGGCTGGTGCAGACGTCGACGAACATGGGCGTCGTCGAGCTCGACGACTCCGGTGGTGTCGTGACGGTGTGTTTCCTGACCCGCAGTGCCATCGAGTCCTCGAAGGACATGCTGCGCGACCGCATCGAGGCCATCGCCACGCGGGGGGGCTTCGTCTGCGAGCACACCACCGGTTACCCCGGCTGGCGCCCCGAGCCGAGCTCGGCCATCGTCGCCCTCGTCCGCGAGACGTTCCAGCGGCAGTTCGGCCGTGAAATCAAGGTCATGGCGCTGCACGCGGGCCTCGAGTGCGGGCTGATCGGCGAGAAGTACCCGCAGATGGAGATGGCCTCCATCGGGCCGGACATGGGCGACGTCCATACGCCCGACGAGTTCGTCTCGATCAGCAGCGTGCAGCAGTTCTGGCCGTTCCTGCGGGCGATCCTCGAGGCGATGTGAAGCGCGTCGCGATCTTCGGTGCGACCTCCGCGGTGGCCGCCGCGGCGGCCGAGCGGTGGGCCGCGCGGGGCGATCGTCTGTTTCTCGCCGGTCGCGATGCCGAGAAGCTTGCGGCTCTGCGGGCGCGCTTGGGAAACGCCGCGGTCGCGGGCGACTTCCAGGGGGATTTCACGGCGCCCGGCGTGGCGTCGGCGGCCGTCGGCGCGGCGTTTGCGACGTTTGCCGAGACAGGCCCGCTCGACGTGGCGCTCGTGGCCCACGGTCTTCTCGGTGAACAGCAGGAGACCGAGCGCGACTTCACGGCCGCCGACGCCGTGCTGCAGACGAACTTCAACGCGACGATCGCCCTGCTCGTGCCCCTCGTGAATGGCCTCGAGGCGCAGGGGCACGGCGCTCTCGGGGTCATCACCAGCGTCGCCGGGGAGCGCGGCCGGCCCCGCAACTACACCTACGGGGCGGCCAAGGCCGGGCTGAACACCTATCTGCAGGGCGTGCGCAGCCGGCTCTACGGGCGCGGCGTGGCGGTCCACACCTTCAAGCTCGGTCCGGTGGACTCGCCGATGACGACGACCCACACCAAACACGCGCTCTTCTCCACCCCCGAGCGCGTCGCGCCGATTCTCGTCGACCGGCTCGACGGCCCCGGGGGGGAACACTACGTCCCCGGCTACTGGCGCCCCATCCTGGGCGTCGTCCGGGCGCTGCCCGAGGCGGTCTTCCAGCGTTTCGGGTTTCTCGCCGGACGGTGAGCGGCCCGGCGGCGCGCGCTTACCGCGAACGCGCTCAGTTCAGGTTGCCGCAGTACTTGTAGTCGAGCGTCTGATCGAGCGAGACCTTGACGTTGCTGTTGGGCAGCTTGACGGTCATGACCTTGCTCGTGCTGATCTGGGCGATGTTGCCGTTGCAGGCCGGGTTCCACGCCGTCGGCGGGTTGTAGGACGCGTCGAGCGAGAGGTCGATGCTGTGGGGCAGGCCCGACAACGAGTACTTGCAGCCCTTGGTCAGGTCGTTCGCGTCCACCGGGGTCGCGGCGACCGCTTTGACGAGCTCGGTCACGCCGAAGAGGCCATCCCCGGTGGGGGGCACGTACTTCGAGGCGCGGGCCTCGACGCGGGCGCAGGCCTGGGCCGCCGTGCCGGTGGGCGAACCCCCGAGGCTCGCGGCGAAGGTGATCTTGCCCTCGACGACGCGGCCGATGCGGGTCGCGGTGATGGCCGACTGCTGGATGGCCGAGTAGGTCACCTTGCGGCTCAGCTTGGCGGCGGCGCGGAGCTCGACGGCTTCGGCAGGGGCGGCGAGGCCGAGCAGACCAAGGCTCGTGACGGCGACGGCGGCGAGGCGGGAGAAGGAAATGCGGGACATGAAAAACTCCTTTGATTGATCGACTGATCGGCAGTTCGTTGGACCGACGTGCGGTCGTTTCCGGAAGACCGGCGTCCGACGTGGGCGCCGCACTCTGCAGGCGACGCTCGCGGGGGCACCACGACGAGGGGCGGGGAGAAAAGTTGTTCCGCGCCCGGAACCCTCTCAATCCCCATGTCAGATCCGCCGAAGGTGCGGCGTAGTCCCCTTCGCCGGTGAGCGTCGCCGGCGTGGAAGCCGAGACCCCCAACCTGCCAACGGAAGGACCCCACTGATGCGTCGTTTCTTCGCCCCCCTCGCGTTCGCCGCCACCACCCTCGCGTTCGCCGCCGCCGCGACGGCCGCGCCCACGATCACCCCCATCGCCGCCGAAAAGGGCAAGACCGTGCGCGTCGCCGGCAAGCTCGAAGCCGGCGCGCCGCTCGCCAGCCTCGACTGGGCCTGGAAGAGCAGCATGGCCTGTTTCCCGGCCACCCAGCAGGCCAACTACACCGGCAACCACGTCTTCTTCCAGGCCGAGCTGCCCCCGAAGTCCGAGATGTACGTCACGATCATCCCCAAGGACCCCAAGGTGAACCTCAGCGGCTACGCCTACTCCGTCGCCCCGGGCAAGGTCGTCCTCCCCCCGGACGTGGCGAGCTGCGTGAGCTGCGAGGCCGAGGCCAAGTGGGACCGCCCGAAGCGCGGCAAGACGCAGGACCACACCCGCGTGCTGCCCCGGGTCACGGCCATCGGCAACCCCTACTCGGTCCTGATCGGCGTGACGGCCCCCAAGGAGGTCACGGCCGGCGAGTTCGAGGTCGAGGTGACGATCAAGTAGTCGTCGCGGCGCCGCGGAAAAAAGCGCGCGCACGCCGTAACACGCCCGGACCCTGGCGGCTCTTCCCCCACGAGAGGAGAACAGGCCGCCATGAACATGAGAGTCCGATTCCCGGGTGGCAAACGTGTCGACGTCGACTTCGACGGCCACACCGTCCAAACCGACCAGCCGGTCGACAACGGGGGCGAGAACACCGCCGCCGCCCCCTACGACCTCTTCCTCGCCAGCATCGCGACCTGCGCCGGCATCTACGTCGTCGGGTTCTGCAACAACCGCGGCGTCGACCCCGGGCTCGTGCAGATCGATCAGCGGGTGACGTTCGACCCCGAGTCGAAGCTCGCCTCGAAGATCGACCTCGACCTGACGATCTCGCCGGACTTCCCCGAGAAGTACGTGCCGGCCCTCATCCGGGTCGTCGAGCAGTGCAAGGTCAAGAAGTCGTTGGCCCTGCCGCCGACGTTCAGTGTCAACACCCTGCCTGCCCCCGTGCAGGCCTGAGCGAATCGAGGAGAGTCCCCATGTGTCGAGCCGTGAAGTGTGGAAAGTGCCATAAGACGACCTGGGCCGGTTGCGGCGCCCACGTGGCGCAGGTGATGGCCGGGGTGCCGCAGGACCAGCGCTGCCGCTGCAACGAGCAGCAGGCCGCCGCCGACGCGAAGAGCGGCGGCGATTCCTTCTCGAGCCCCGGGGGCGGCTTCTTCAGCTCGCTCTTCGGCAAGCGCTGAGGCGCTCGCCCGCCCGAATCGACTCCTGGGCAGCCCCCCCTGCCCTCGGGGCGCCGCCGCGAGCCACCACCCCCGGCCCGCGGCGGCGCCGTTTCTCCCCGGCATGGCCGCGCGCCGCCCCGCTGGACGCTGCGCCTTTACGGTGCAGGTCGATCGTGGCACAACGGGCGGCCATGCGTCTCACTTCTCCCCGTCTGAAGCCCGCCCCTTGCCATCGTCTCGCCGCGCTCGCCGCGTTCGCTGCATTCGCCGCTGCGATGACGGCGTGTCGGGAGGGCGGGCAGGGGGCGCCGCCCGGGCCGGCACCGGCCTCGTCTCCGGCGACGAGCCCGGTCGCCGCGGCCAGTGCGGCCGTCGAGGCCGATCCGTTCGGACCCGCCGTCCGGGCGTTCTACGCGCAGCAGGGGCTCGTGAGCCCGCCCCCGGAAATCGCGGGGCTTCTGCCGGCGACGCTGCCTCACAAGGTCGTCGAGCGGTCCCTCGGGCGCGGCATGGACCTCATGAAACCCACGCCGGGGCGTCGTTTTGCGACGGCAACGCTCCTGACGCTCGAGTCCGAGGCGACGGCGGCGGCCGCGCTGAGCGCCCACCTCGGCGGGCTCGGCTACTCCGTCGATCCGACGGCGGCGAAACCGGGGGAGGCCGCGTTTGCGCATCCGGGCGGGCAGCGCGTCGTCGTGTCGCCGCGGCGGATCGAAGGGCAGCCGGTGCGCCTCTTCCTGCGCTACACGTCGCCCGACGTGGAACTCGCCCCGCCGTTGCCCCCGCTGAGCCCGGAGGTCGCTGCCGGCCTCGTCGGGCTGAAGGCGGTCGGCCACGAGGAGAGCCTGCTGCACGCGGTCGTCGGCGGCGGGACGGTGACGGACGCCGCGCGGGTGGCCTTGCTGCTTCGGGCGCCCTCGCCGGCGGCTCGCACGGCTTCACTCGCCGCCTGGACGAAGGCGCTCGCCGCCGCCGGATTCAAGACACGCCCCCCGCGAGACGAGCTGTGGGAGCGCCCGGCCACGCGCGAGACGATCGTGCTGCGCCCGACCGACGACCCGGCGGGCGACGTGCTCGTCAGCTACATGCGGCGCTTCCGGCGCTGATCGGCGCCGGATACCGAGGCGACCGCGTCAGCCTTTGCGTTCGAGCGCGAGGCACTCGAACGGCCCCTCTTCGGGGTTGTATTCGAACGTCGGCAGCCCGTAACTCGTCCAGATGCGCTCGGCTTCTTCCTCGCTGAAGTCGACGAGCGGGCGGCCGCGTTCGGCCTGGACGGGGAGCCCCAAGGCCTCGTACTCGCCATCCTCGAGCGTGAGCTGGCGTTTCATCTGGCCGCCGGCATAGAGCGCGAAGAACGCGTACTCGATGGCTGAGTCGATGGCGCAGACGACGACCTCGGTGCCGAGTTTCTGGCTGAGCTGTTTCAGGGCACCGGCGTTTCGGTGCAGAAGCAGCCCCAGGTCGCCCACGATGGCCCAGCTGCCAACCTGCTGGAAGTACCAGGAGTCGGAGCCGGGCGGGCCTCCGATCTCCTCGGTTCGCGGCTGGCAGAAGTCGAGCACGTCGTCGAACGTGTCGTGTTTCGCGACGGGCTCTCGGGTGGGTTGAACCTCGGCGTAGACGGAGAGCGCGGCCTCCTTCAGCTTCGCCAGGTTCGTACGCGCCGCGATGTTGCAGCGGGCGTGGCTCATCGTGCATGTCTCCTTCGGGTTCTCGGGGTCGGACGCGGGCGTATTCCCGTTCAGTCCATTTTCACCGCGTTGGCGCGGAGTGCAAGTTGTGTCGCTGCGCGATGCACGAGCCCGTAGATCGTGAACTGCGGATTCACCCCCAGGCTCGTCGGCAGAACGGCACCGTCCATCACGTACAGGTTGGGGATCGAGTGGTGGCAAAGGTCTGAATTTACGACGCTTTCTGCCGGATCGGCCCCCATGCCGCAGCCCCCCATCTGGTGGGCGGAGAACAGGCGGACGAGGTTCGGCCCGGTCGGCGCAAAGGCGAGCCGGGGCAGCTCGGTTTCGCGCGTGATCGAGACCGGCGGCTCGTGGGGCGTCAGGACGCGCGTCGCCCCGGCCGCGAGGAGCAAGCGGGTCGAGGCCTCGATTCCGGCGCGAATGCCCTCTTGAAGTCGTGGGGTGTGGGGGTAGTCGAGTCGCGGCGCGCCGTCGTCGTGGAGCGTGACCGTGCCCCCGGGCTCGGAGGGGTCGAACCCGTCGACGAGGATGGCGAGCGACGCCGCCGTATGCCCGAGGTGCTCCATGGCTTCGCGATGCTGCGCCCCATGGGCCGTGATCGCGCCGGCGAAGAGCACCGGGTGGAGCGGCGCGGCCTCGAGAAAGAAGCCCATGCCCTCCGGCCGGCGGACGAAGTGATGACACGACACGCTCTGGGGGACGCCGGACCAGGGCGAGATGGCGTCCGCGAAGTGGCCGATGGCCGCCGCCACGGGGTGCAGGAACGTGCGGCGTCCCAACCGGTCGTGGGGATCCGGCAACTCGCTGCGCAGCAGGAGCGCCGGCGAGTTGATCGCGCCGCCGGCGACGATGCAGATCTCGGCCTCGACGACGAGATCGAATCCCGTGCCCCGGTCGCCCGCTTCGGGGTGATGGAAGTGGCCCTCGACGGCCGTCACCCGGCCGCCCGCGAGCCGCAGGCGGCGGATGTCGCAGTCGGTGACGACCGTCGCCCCCGCGGCGAGGGCGTCCGGCAAGAGGGTCACCAGCGCGGACTGTTTGGCGTCGAACGGGCAGCCCATGCCGCAGTAGCCGATCTGACGGCACCCCCGCACGTTGCGCCGCAGGCGCGTGCGCTCCCAGCCGAGCGCCCCGGCGCCCTCCCAGAGTTTGCGGTTGTTGGCGTTGATTTGCTCGTCGGGCACTTCGTAGACGCCGAGGCGACCCTCCATCTCGGCGAAGTGCGGCTCGAGGGCCGCGGGGGTCAGGGCCGTCAGCCCGTAGCGGTCGCGCCAGTGCTCCAGGACGTGCTCGGGCGTCCGGAAGCTCGTCGTCCAGTTGACGACCGTGCCGCCGCCGAGCGTCCGGCCTTGCAGGATGCCAATCGAGAGGTCCGCCGTCGCCCGACGCATGGCCTCCTGGTAGAGCAGGGGGTAGACCTCGTGCTCCTGCATCGTGAAGTGGTCTTTGCGATTGTTGCCCCCGGCTTCGAGCACGACCACCGAGAGCCCGGCCCGGGCCAGGACGCGGGCGGCCGTCGCCCCGCCCGCGCCGGAGCCCACGATGCAGACGTCACAGCGCAGGCGGGCGTTCTGCGTGAGGCTGCGACCCTCGAGAACGGTGCCGGCCATCACTGCACCCCCACGGGCGGACCGGGATACCCGATGGCCCGCTGCGCGGCCGGATCGGCGTAGAAGTGTGTGGCGGCGAGGCGACGGAGGGCCTGATACCCGGTGCGGCGCAAGGCGAACCGGCTCAGGCGCCACCGTTCGAGGACGGCGTCCTGCGCGGCGGCGTCGAGGCGCGAGAACGGCGTCGATTCGCCATCCAGGAGGAAGCCGGCCAGGGCGTTGTCCAGCAGGCCGAGGAGCCGGAGAAGGTCGTTTCGCGTGCGCGCGTCGGCCTGCGCGAGGGTGGTGTCGAGCCGGACCACCGTGTCGCGGCAGGTGGCCGGCGTCGAGGCGGGCGGCGGCACGCAGCGCGTCACGACCGCCAGCAGAATGGCGAAGTGTGCGGGCGAGAGCGCGTGGAGCGGCTCGGGCGGCAGCTCGACCCGCGCCGAGGGGCGAAGCGCCAGGAACGTCGAGCCGCCGGCCGCCAGCAGCAGGCCGCCCCAGAGGCCGCGCACGAGCACCGTGCGGCGATCGAGCGTCATGGGAGGGCCCCGGCGGCCCGCAGCCGCTCGAGGAGTTCTCCCGGGTGCGCGACCGTCAGGTCGGGCCTCACGTTTTCGTATTCGCGCCCGCGCCGGGCCGCCTCGCCCGTCAGGGTGAGCACCGAGAACATCCCACTGCGCTGTCCGAGCATCATGTCGGTGTCGAGCTGATCACCCAGGATGAGCGTCTCGTCGACCGACGTTCCCAACCGGCGCAGCCCCGCTTCGACCATGGAGGCCTCCGGTTTGCCGAGCACGATGGGGGTCCGGCCGGTGGTGACCTCGATGGCGGCGATGAGCGCCCCGGCATCGGGCAGCAGGCCCCGCGGCGAGATGCAGGTGCGATCCGCATGCGTGGCGTAGTACGGGAGGCCGCTGGCGACCAGCAGGCAGGCCTCGGTCAGCGATGCGTAGGTCACCCCGGTATCGTACCCGAGCAGGACGCAGTCGGCGGTCTCCGGGGCGGCGTTTGCCGGCGCGAGGCCTGCCCGGCGGCACTCGTTCGTCAGCGCCCGCGTCCCGAGGACGAAGGGACGTCGTAGCGACGTCGAGGCGGCCAGCCACTCGGCGCTCGCGCCCCCGGAGGTGAGCACGGCCGACAGGGGGACCGGCATGCCCAGGCGGCCGAGCCGTTCACGATAGCGGGAGCGGGCCGCCGACGAGTTGTTCGTCAGGACCAGGTGGGGGCGGCGCGACCGGGCGAGCGTGGCCATGAACGCGACGGCGCCGGGCACGGCCTCGCCGCCGATGTACAGGGTCCCGTCCATGTCCAGCAGGAAACCGCGAATGCGGCCGAGGCGTTCGTTCGACACCCAGCCGTTATATACCGCGGCGCATGCCCTGAGAACCCACGGGCGATCGGCGCTTTCCGCCGGAAAGGCGTGCCACGTTCGGGATTCACCCGATGCACGACGGGGGCGCGCCCGGCCATGCTGCGCTCGCGAGGGGCCTCAGGGTCGGCGGTCGCCGACGCTCGACGGCGGCCCGCTCACGCCCCGGAGAAGCAAGTGAAAGACCGGCCCGGAAGCCTCGGACGTCCGCCGCAGCGCACCGCCACAGCGGGCCGCCGCGGCCCGGGCGACGAGCATGTCCGGGTCGTCGTCGGGGGTCGTCGGTCCGGGCGCAGGTCCGACCACCACGAGCACCTCCGCAGCCCCGGCCTCGCCCCGCACCTCGACGTGGCGGGTCGCCCCATCGGCGCCCGCCCGCAGCATCCCGAAGAGTGCGGCCTCGATGAGCGAGGGATCGGCCTCGACGGCGGGGGGCTTGCTCTCCGGGTCGGGCCACGAGACGCTCAGCTCGGGGCGCGAAACCCCGAGGTGGCGGGCCGCCCGCTCCAGCACGGGTCCGAGGGGCCACGCGGCGCGCGCGACGGGCTCGTCGCGCAAGTGCCGGCGCCAGGTCTGCAGCAGCTCGCCGGCACGGCGCCCCTGCGCCAGGATGGCGTCGAGGGCGGGCGTCAGCGCGGAGAGCGACGGGTCGTTGACCGCAAGGCGTCCGAGTCGCAGTCGGAGCCCCTCCGCCCAGTTCAACACGGTCGCGATGGGTTGGCTGAGTTCGTGGGCCACGAGCGGGGCGAGCTCGGCGAGCAGCAAGCCGCGTCCGACGGCCCGGGCCTTGCCCGGCGGGTGAACGAGCGCACCACACAGCGCGTCGTCCCCGATCTCGAAGACGCGAATCCCCGACGAGTCGGGGTCCGGCTCGGCCGCCGCGAGCGCGGCGACAAGTCGGGCGTCTCGCGCCGGTCCCGGCGGCCCGAGCGCGACGTCGGCGCCCGGCGCGGCGGCGACGATGCGGCCCGTCCGACGCTCGAAGACGAGCAGCGGCGCAGGGCACTGCGCCAGGAACGCATTCCACTCACGGATCGGGGGCGATTCGGCCACGTCGCAGGCTCCTCGGGGACTCCACCGGACTCAACGGCAGGTTGTCGCACGCCGATGAGTCGGGGGAAACCCGAGCGTCGCCCGCGGCGAGTGCCGGTCGTCTCGTCCGTCTCCCGTGCTCCCCTGATGCCTGCTTGCCGAAGACGGCCCCCGAGCGAACCGAACCCACCCACCGAAGGACGACGACGATGACGGAGAAAAGCGCACCGCCGGGAGATGCCCCGGTCAAGGCCGAGGGAGACGAGACCATGGGAGCCGAAACCCCACGCGCACAGAAGGTCTACATCGTCGACGATGACGGGGCACTCCGGCAGTCGGTGGCGTGGCTCATGGAGTCCGTGCAACTCCAGACCGAGAGCTTCGCCTCGGCGGTCGAGTTTCTGCAGCGTTTCCACCCCTCCATGCGGGGCTGCGTGGTGCTCGACCTCCGCATGCCCCGGATGAGCGGCCTCGAGCTGCAGGAGGCCCTCGCGGAGACGGGCTGCGACCTGCCGATCATCTTCGTGACGGGGCACGGCGAGGTGAGTTCGGCGGTGCAGGCCCTGAAGGGCGGCGCGTTCGACTTCATCGAGAAGCCGTTCAGCAACAATCGCCTGCTCGAGCGCGTCCAGGCGGCGCTCGCCTACGAGGCGGAGCGGTGGGAGAAGGCCCGGGCCGAGGCCCGGATTCGCCTGCGTTTCACGCAGTGTACCGCCCGCGAGTTGCAGGTCCTCGACCACCTCGTCGCCGGGGCCTCGAACAAACAGGTGGCGGACGCCCTCGACATCTCGATCAAGACCGTCGAGGTCCACCGGGCGCGCCTCATGGAGAAGACGGAGTCCGCCTCCTTCGCGGAGCTCGTGCGGCTGGCGCTCGCGCGCGACGCACGCTGACCGCGGCCGGCGCGGGGCCGGAGAGGGGGGGGGTCAGGGTTGTCCCGGATTCAAACGGCCTCCCCATGCGCCCAAAATGGCGATCGATTCGGAGGTGACCGGATGAACGGAGAAGATCGGTTACGGACGCTGGATGTCCTCGGGCGCGTCTGCGCGCTCCAGGATGCCCTGCTCCAGACCGAGCGACCGACGCAGGCCCTGTTCGAGGAATTGCTCGAGCACTTCGTCGCGTTCACGGGGAGCGCCTACGGGTTCATCGGTGAGGTCTTCCACGACGGTGGGCGTCCCTACCTGCGCAGCCAGGCGATCTCCAACATCGCCTGGAACGACGAGACGCGCGCTCTCTGGGAGAACGCGCAGTCCAGCGGCCGGGGGATGGAGTTTCGCAACCTCGACACCCTCTTCGGGCGCGTCCTGACGACCGGCGAAATCGTGCTCTCGAACACGCCGGCGGCGGACCCCCGCGCCGGCGGGCTCCCGAACGGCCACCCCCCGCTCCTCGCCTTCGCGGGCATCCCGGTGCTGGTCGGCGGCCAGTTCATCGGCATGATCGGGCTCGCCAACCGGCCCGGCGGGTACGACGACGCCGTCGTTCAGACGCTCACGCCGCTCATCGGGGCCGCCGGTAGCCACTTCTACATGCTGCGCGTCCACCGGGCCCGCGCCGCCGCCGAAGCGGCCGTCGCCCGTCGCGTGGCGTTCGAGCGCCTGGTGCTCGAGATCTCGTCGCATTTCATTCACGCCTCGGCCGGCGACTTCGACCCGATGGTCGAGTCGGCGCTGGCGCGGGTCGGCCGTTTCGTCGAGGCGGATCGGAGCTATCTCTTCCTGATCCACGACGACGACGAGACGATGTCCAACACCCACGAGTGGTGTGCCGAGGGCATTTCCCCGGAGAAGGACAACCTGCAGGACCTCCCCATCGACGCGATGGGGTTCGTGATGGTGCCGTTCCGACGCGGCGACAGCATCGTCGTGCCCGACGTCGACGCCCTGCCGCCCGAGGCCGACTGGCTGCGCGAGATTCTGGCGGCGCAGAGCATTCGCTCGGCCGTCTGGGTGCCGCTGAGCAATGACGGGCGGCTGATGGGGTTCGTTGGCTTCGACGCCGTGCGGGCGCTGCGCGGTTGGTCGACGGACGACGCGGCGCTCCTCGAAGTGCTCGTGAAGGACATCGGACACTTGCTGCGCCGGACCCGGGCGGCGCAGCGCCTCGCGGAGTCGGAGCTGCGCTTCCGGCTCATCGCGTCGCACATCCGGCAGGCCTTCTTCCTCGTCACGGCGGACTATCGGCAGATGCTCTATGTGAGCCCCGCATTCGAGACCATCTGGGGCATGCCGGTCGAGTCCGTGTACGCCGATCCGCTGGCCTGGCTGTCGACGCTGGCGCCCGACGCGCGGCCCTCCATCGAAGAGGCCGTGGCGCGGGCGCACCTCGAGCCGACGACCACCGAGTATCTCATCCGCCGGCCGGACGGTGTCGAACGCTGGGTACGGGTCGACACGTTGCCCGTCCGCGAGGCGGACGGCGTGACCCGGAAGATCGCCGGCATCGCCGAGGACATCACCGAGCAACGCGCCATCGCCGAGATGCGCGAGCGGCACAACGAGGCCCTCGAAGCGGCCGTGCGCGCCCGGACGGAGGAACTGACCGCCACCAACGCCGCACTCCGGGCCGAGGTCGCCGCGCGCGCCCACGCCGAGGCAGAGCAGCGGCGATCCGCGACGGCGCTGCGAACCGTGGCCGATACCATGCCCGTGGCGGTGCTCATCGTCGACGACGCGCTCGTGCGGTTCGCCAACCAGGACGCGGAGACGCTCCTGGGCCTGACCGTCGATGCCAATCTCGCGACGTTGCACCCCGCGCTCGTCTCGGCGATCCACACCGAAGGCGGGGCCTGCGAGGTGGCGATCGAGCGTGCCGATGGCCTGCCGCGGGCGCTTCGGGTGCTCGTGCGCCCCGTGGACTTCGAAGGGCGGACGTGTCGGGTGCTGGCCGCGCTCGACATCACCGATCAGCGGCGCGCCGAGCGCATGCTGCGGGAGCACAATCAGACGATCTCGCGGCTGGCGTACATCGGGAACATGGAGGGTCTCGCCTCGGCGGTCGCCCACGAGCTGAACCAGCCGCTCAACGCCATCGTGATGTGGTCGGGGGGCCTCCAGACGCGGCTCTCTCGCAGCCCCGTGCCCGCGACCGAGGTCATCGACGTCGTCGAGCGGATGCGGACGCAGGCGCTGCGGGCCGGCGAGCTGATGCGTCGCCTGCGCAGCTTCTCGTCCCGCGACGAGGAGAGGCGCCTGCGGCTCGACATCGACGCCATCTGCGAGCGAGCGGCGCGGCAGCTCTCGGAGGTCGTCGGACCCCAACCCGTCCACATCGAGCAGTCGCTCGCGGCGGGCGGCGCATGTGTCATCGGCGATGCCGTCCAGCTCGAGGTCGTCATCACGAACCTGCTGCGCAACGCCATCGAGGCGACCCCGGCGCCCGCACCGGGCGAACCGGCTCCGCGGGTCGAACTCTCGTCGACGCGGACGGCCGATGGCGTTCGCATCACGGTTCGCGACTACGGCGTCGGTGTGCCGCCGGGCCTGCGCAGCAGCATCTTCGAGCCGCTCGTCAGTACCAAACAGGGCGGGATGGGGATCGGCCTTTCCATTGCCCGCACGATTGTCGAGGCGCATCGCGGTCACCTCACGCTCGGGGAGGCCATCGGCCCGGGGGCGGTGTTCGAGGTGACGCTGCCCGCCGGTCTGGGAGGATGAACGTGATCACCAATGTCCCCGCCGCCGCTGTCGATCCCGGGACCATCGTGCTCGTCGACGACGACGTCGCGGTGCGGGAGTCGCTCGCATTTCTGCTCGAGTGTCACGGTTTCGAGGTCCGGCCCTACGGTCACCCGCGCGACTTCCTCGCGGCGGATCTCCCGACGCGTGCCTGCTGCGTGCTGCTCGACCTCCGTTTGCCGTCGCTGAGCGGCATCGAGGTCCTCGAGCGCCTGCGAGCGCGCGGCGATCGTGTCCCGGTCCTGCTCATCACGGGGCACGGCGACACCAAGGCGGCGGCCGATGCCCGCGCCCTCGGCGCCTTCGATTTCCTCGAGAAACCCTTCGACGACGTCCTGCTCGTCTCGCGCATCCGCGAGGCCCTCACCGTCTGAGGCGGCGTCAGCCCGCCGGCAGCGTCAGCTCGAACGTCGCGCCGCCGCCCGGCGTGTCCCGGTGAACGAGCGTCCCGGCGTGATCGAGCGCGATCCGCAGGCTCGTCGCGAGCCCGAGACCCGTGCCGTGTCGGCCCGCCTTCGTGGTGAAGAACGGCTCGAAGAGGCGCGGGCGCACGTCGGCCGGCACCCCGTGTCCGTGATCGACGACCTGAAAGACGACGTGCCCGCCTTCCGCCGAGAGCCGGGCGCGCAGCTCGACCCGGCCGGCGCGATCGCTGGCATCGGCGGCGTTGAGGAGGAGGTTCAGGAGTGCGCGCTGCACACTGTACGGTTCGACGTGGACGGTGGCGCCGTGTCCCTCGTCGAAGACCGCGATGTGCAGTCGTTCGCCGATGGCACGTCGGGCCAGGTCCGCCGCGCCGGCGAGCAGAACGCTCACCGGGCGCAGTTCACGCCGGCCGTTGCGCAGCCGCGCGATGTCCATCATCCGGTGGGCGAGGGCGTCCGCGGACTCGACGGCCGTCCGCATGTCGGCCAGGATGCCGCCGAGCGCCGGGTCGCTCTGGGGCTCCTCGGCGAGCAATTCCGTGCCGCTGCGCATCACCGTCAGGACGTTCTTCAGGTCGTGGGCGATGCCACCGGCGATGCCCTCGGCCGCGGCGAGGTGGTCGACCCGCTGCATGAGCCGTTCGGCCTCCTGTGTCCGGTTCGCCTGCGACACGACGAGGGCGGCCATGTTGCTCAGCAGCGTCAACATGCCGCGGTCGCGCTCGGAGAACTCGACGCGTTCGCCTTGTCCATCGAGGTAGAGCACCCCGATCGGACCGTCGGGGCTGCGCAACGGGCAGGCCATCGCGGTGCCGATGGCGGAGAGGGCCACGCTCGTCGGTCGGCCCGTGCCATGGGCGTCGAAGCCCCGCAGCACCGGGCCGTCGGCCGCGAGCGCAGCGTCGATGACCGAGCGCGAGAACGACAGCGGGCGCCACCGCACGCCGGGTCGCAAGACGATCGCGACGTCGTCGAGCGCCGGGCGGCCGGCGCGCATGCCGGCCACGAATCCCCGGTCTGCCCCGGTCAGGGCGATGGCCGCCTCGACGAGGCCCCGCACGACCGTCGCCTGGTCGGCCCGGGGGTCGATGGCCTGGGTGGCCCGGCAAAGGTGGGCGAGAACGGTGACGGGCGTGTCCTCGGGCCCGAGGGCCACCGGCGCCGCGACGCGCATCGGAGGCGCGTCCCCGAACTGCACCGTGTCTCCCGTCCGGAGGAGTGCCGCCTCGACCTCGACGCCATTGACCCGGACCGTGGCCTCCGCCCGCACGCGGTAGACCATCGCGCGCCCGTCCGCGAGCACGATCCGGGCATGAAACCGCTGCACCCCGGGCGCTTCGACCCGGATCGTACACCCCTCCGCAGAGCCGATCGTCGCTCCGGCGAGGTCGATTTCGTGGCGCGATGCCTGGGGGGCGCGGGCCTCGTTCGGCGTGCACTCGAGTGCGAGGGCGGTGACCATGGGGTCAAGATCGCAAGAAACTCACATTTTCGCATCGGGACGAACGGGCATCGAGTCCGTGTTTCCCCTGTCGCCGTCGGGCCGACACGATTTCGGACCCGCCCGTCGATGCCGGTTCCCATTCACCGCGATCCGTGGCATCGAGGAGCACATCCCGACAGGAAACCCGCCATGATGTTCGACCCCGCCGAGCTGGAGATCGTGCGACTCCGTGGCGATCCGCGCGCCGACGAGGTGATCGCCGATCTCTTCGCGTCGCGGTCCCTCGAGGCGGTCAACGGGCTCCTGATGCGCCTCGTCGCGACGGACGACGTGCCGCCCGAAGACCTGCCGCCGAGCGTGCGTGCGTACTTCGACGACACCGCGAGCGCCGCCCGCGCCGGTCTCGACCCGGCCGATCAGCGTGCGGCGGAGCGACTCTTCGCCGCCTTCGGCCCGGAGATTCTGCTCGGCCTCGGGGCCTACTCGCTGCCGATGTGTTACGCCGTCGGCCGGGCCGCGCCGGTGCTGCTCGAGACGGCGCGACTGGTGCACGGCACGCGGCGCCGCGTCTTCGAAACGACGCAGTTCGTCGTCGATTGCTTCGGCCCCGGCGGCCTCGGCCCGACGGGGCGCGGCTTCCGTTCGGCGCAGAAGGTGCGCCTGATGCACGCCGCCGTGCGACGGCTGTTGCTCTCC
The DNA here is from genome assembly GCA_023150895.1 of Myxococcota bacterium. Taxonomy (GTDB): domain Bacteria; phylum Myxococcota_A; class Bradymonadia; order UBA7976; family UBA1532; genus CAINDO01. Next base: position 71,385 of record JAKLJY010000005.1, read on the forward strand.
GATCCCCTGCGGCCGTGGGACATGGGGCTCGGCGTGCCCATCAATCAGATGGACCTCGCCTACACGCTGCACACCTTCGACGGGCTCGTGCTCGATGGCCTCGGCAAGCTGGGCATCGAGGTGGCGCCCGAGGCGGCCGATGCGTGGCACGCCTGCTGGTTCGCGCTCGGGCGCGTCCTGGGGATGGACGACGACCTCCTGTGCCGGCGCCGGGACGACGCGGATGCGTTCGGCGCGCACCTGGGCGCGCTGCTGTGCACGCCGTCGGCGGCCGGTCGCGAGCTCACCGCCGCGCTGATCGAGATGTTTCAGGCCATGATTCCGGGCGACGCCTTCGACGGCCTCACACCGGCGATCATGCGACACTACCTTTCGCCGGACGTCGTGCAGATGCTCGCCATCCCCGAGTCGCAGCGCATGGGTCGCCTGTGGCGCCTCGCGGTGGGGGCCGGTCAGCCCGCCCTCGATCGACAGGGCGACGGCGGTCGTCTCGGCACGCTGCTGCGCCGCTTCAATCAGGCCTTCATCGACGCGCTCGTCCTGATGGAACGCGGCCCGCGGCGCTTGCCTTTCGGCGTCCCGGGTGAGCTCGCCGACGGCTGGCGCGGCGAGGGGCCGGGCGGCTGAGCGACGCGGTCAGCCCTGCCGTTCCATCGGGCAGGTGCTCAGCCCGAAGAGCGTATAGGCCGGGCAGAACTTGAACAGCCCGGTGATCAAGGGCACGACGCCGATGTAACCGAGCGGCGTCTGCGGCCCGACGAAGGCGAGGCTGAGCAGCCCTGCGCCGACGGCGATGCGGAGGACGCGGTCGAGGGTGCCGACGTTGGCTTGTAGTTTCATGGGGTGCGCTCCTGGCCCGGGGGGCCGGTGGGGGTCGTGTCGGCCTGCGAGGTGCAGGGTTCGACCTCAGGATGCGCCGGTCGTGTCCGGTGTGTCTGTGACGAGGTCACAGAGGCGTGCCGAATCGAGCACGTCGATCTGTCCGCGGCCGAGGCGGACGAGCCCCCGGCGCTCGAACTCCTTGAGCTGACGACTGACGACCTCGCGCGCGGTGCCGAGTTCGGCGGCGAGCGCCTGGTGCGTGGTGGCGAGCGGTCCGACCGCGGGGGCCTGCCGCACGAGCAGCTCGGCGAGCCGCACGTCGAGCCGCCCGAACGCGACCTCCTCGACGAGCAGGAGCAGATCGGCGAGGCGCCGGGAGAAGTCGTGAAAGACGAACGCCCGGAAAGTCGCGTTCTCGCCGAGCAGCCGGTGGAAGACCGCCCTCGGCAGCGCGATGGCCTCGACCTCGCCCTCGGCCTGCGCCCAGGCTTCGTAGGGCGCGCCCGAGAGCAACCCGGCGGTGGTCAGGACGCAGCTTTCGCCCGGTTCGACGCGGTAGAGCACGATCTCGCGGCCCGTCTCGCCCTGCTTCTGGACGCGAACACTGCCGCGGACGACGAGCAGGTAGGCCTCCGCCGCTTGCCCGCTCTGGAAGACCCACGCGTCCGCGGGCGCACGCACGCGGCGACCATGCTCGGCGAGCGCCGCGCGCGCGGTCGCGTCGAGGCGGTCGTGACCCCGCAGCGCGCCGAGATCGTCGCTCAATGCGGCACGCAGACGCGGGGATCGGGGCCCGGCTGCCCGTCGTCGACCGCGTCGCAGGTGTAGTCGGTCGGGCAGTCGCGGTCGTCGACGCAGGTCGACGTGCAGCGGCTGTAGAACGGCGTCTCTTCATCGCCGCCCATGCACATGAACGAGACGCACTCCATGGGGACCGGTGCGGGGCCGCGGGCCTCCGTCGGGCAGACGTACCCGGCGATGGGTGTACACAGCCCCGGGCGCAGCGCGTCGCCGCTCTCGAGCCCACGGTGGCACGAGTACCCCTGCGGGCAATCCGTGGCATGGGCGCAGGTGCAGGTGCAATACCCGGGCTGGTTGGCGTCGACCTGCGCGCAGGCGACGACGTCGACCTCGTTCACCCCGGGGCCCACCGGGCAGACGCCGCCGCACTCCTGGAACGACCGGCAGGCCGCCACGCCCGCCAGCGCGGGCGCGCAGACGTTCAGATTGGCCCCGTTGCCCGCCGGGATGGCCTGGCAAGTGTACCCGGCCGGGCACTTGTCGTTGGTGTCGCACTGCACGGTGCAGACGTCGTAGGGGTCGGCCCAGGGGACGGGCAGCGTCTGAGCGAGGCAGATGCCCGACGTGCACTGGTCGGGAATCTCGCACGGGAAGCTGGTCTCGTTGGGGTAACACACCCCCACGACCTGCCCCGGCTCGAGGCCGTTGTCGAAGGGCGGGCAGTCCGGCCCCCCGCCGCCGGGCTGCACCTCGGCCATCAGGCAGGTGTCGATGTCCGGGCAGTCGCCGCTGCGGTCGCAGCGTTCGGTGCACGTGCGCATGCCCCGCATCTTGTTCTCGACGCAGAAGCCGCTCGCGCAGTCGCTCGAGCAGACGCAGCGCTCGCCGTAGCGGCCGTCGCCGGGGTTCACGAAGCCCTGGTCCGGATCGGGACGCGGACCGGCGTCGCGCGGGGGCGTGCTCGCATCCGGATCGGGGCGCGGGCCGGCGTCCGTACGGGGGTCGGGACCGGTGCCCGTGTCGCCCCCCGGGCCGGGGCCCGAGTCGATGAACGCGAGGCCGGAATCGACGGGCGGACGGAGGTTTCCACCGCCGCCCTGATCGCCGAGCGTGCCCACGCAGACCCCGTCGAGCCCGCACGTCTGCCCGATGGGGCAGGGGTTGTCGCGGTCGTGACAGCCCAGGCCGCCGCCGATGCAGACGAAGTCGTCGGGGTCGCAGCGCTGTCCGTCGGCGCAGTCCGCGTCGCGGCGGCAGGCCAGGCGGCACTTGCCCTCGATGCAGCTCTCGGGCACGGGGCAGTCGGTGTTCAGCTCGCACGGCTTGGCCCCGGCGGCCGACTCCGAGCAGGCGGCGCCGAGAAGCGCGAGACCTCCGGCCAGGGCCGAGGCGAGGGCGTGTCGCAGGGCGGCGATGTGCATGTGCGGCAGCGTATCAGCCCGGAGCGAGCCCCGTCACGTTCCCGCGCGGCCGGCCCGCCTTGCCGGGGGGGCGAGCACTCCGTAAACTCGCACCCATGAGCACCGCCTTGAAGCTGCCCACCGTCGAAGACTATTTCGCCGCCGACCTCGCCGACGAGCACAAACTCGAGTTCATCGGCGGTGAGATCTTCGGCGGTGAGATCATCGCGATGGCCGGGGGGGATCCCGTGCACTCGTACCTCGCCGCGACGCTGACCCAGATCCTGAAGAACCGGCTCGCCGGCGCGCCGTGCCTGACGTTCCAATCCGACCTGCGCGTGCAGATCGGCGACGACATGGGGGACTACGTCTACCCGGACGCCACCATCGCATGCCCGCCGCGGCGGTTCCTGGACACCCGGCCGCGCACGCTCGCGACGCCGACGATCGTCTTCGAAGTGCTCTCCCCGAGCACGGCCGCGCGGGACCTGAACGAGAAGGCCGTGGCCTATCGGCGCACGCCGTCGCTGCGCGAGTACGTCATGATCGACTCGGCGACCCGCCGCGTCACCCACGCCGTTCGCACGGACGACGAGACGTGGACGGTGCGGGACTACGTCGGCGAGGCGACGTTTACGCTGCCCACGGTGGGTGTCCAGATCCCGCTCGCCGAGCTGTACCAGGGCTTCGAAGCGCTGCGCGCCGAGCTCGCTGCCGCGCCTACCAGCCCGGCCCCTGCGGGGTGACGTTCGCCAGGTCCTTCGGCCACGTGCTCTGAAACGTCAGAACCTCGCGGGTGACCGGGTGGTTGAAGATGAGCTTCGCGGCGTGCAGGGCCTGCCGCGGGGCGCCGGGCACCTTGGCGTACACGCGCTCGCCGAGCACGGGCGTCCCGAGTTCGGCGAGGTGGATGCGGATCTGGTGCGTGCGGCCCGTCGACAGCCAGACCTCGAGCGCGGCGCGGTCGTTGTGCGCGGCGACCGTCTCATAGCGGGTGATGGCCAGCTTGCCGTACCCCGGGGCCGGGCCCGGATCGGGTGTGTTCAAGGGCCGGATCTTGAACGTCGACGGTCGGGAGCCGCGTTTGCCCTCGCCCGTGTCGCGCAGGACCATGCTGGAGATCATGCCCGAGGGGGGCTTGGGCACGCCTTGAACCACGCACCGGTAGATGCGGCGGATCTCGTGCGTGTCCATCATCTGTCGCAACAGACGGGCGGCCTCGATGGTGCGGGCGAAGATGAGCAGGCCGGAGGTCTCTTTGTCGAGGCGGTGGACGTTGCGCGGCCGGTCGCCGCCGCGCGAGAGTTTGTAGGCCGCGTGCAGGGCCGAGACCTCGTCGCTGTCCGGCAGCGGGGCCGAAAGCAGGCCGGCGGGCTTGTCGACGACGAGCAGGTGTTCGTCGCGGAAGACGAGGCGCAGGCCTTCGGGCTCGTTGCGGGCCGGATCGGGGGCGTTGGGGCGCAGTTCGATGGGGGTGCCGGCGGCGATGTACGTGGCCGGATCGAGGACGCGCTCGCCGGAGACGAAGACCTTGCCGGTCGAGACGGCGTTGCGGGCGCGGCTGTTGGAGAGCTCGGAGGCCTGCTTGAGCAGCGCGTCGAGCCGACCCGCGGAGGGAGCTTGGAACGTGAGGGCTTGCATCGGCGCGCACTCTGCCCGAAAGCGGGCCGCACGTCACGGGGGCACGGTGACGGAGCGGGGTGCGCCGCGTGTTCCGGAGTGACCCGTCGCGGCGCCCGTGCCAGACTCCGCGCCCACGAAACATGCCCGACTTCGCCCCCCCTCGAGCCGCCGCGCGCCCCCGCCCGCCCCTCGGACGTGCGCGGACGCTCTCCGCCGCGATGGCATTCGCGGTCGCTTGCACCCCCGAGCCCGCGACTGCGCCGACTGCGCGCCCCCCCGCCCCTTCGACGCAGGCCGCGGCCACCGAGAGGCGACCCCCGTCGCCCCCCGAGGTCCGCCCGGTCTACCCGACGGGCCCGGTCACGCCCGATGCCACGGCGGCGGCTCTGTGCCGCGCGCTGCACGAGACGCCCGCCCGACGCCGGGCCGAGTGTTGCGGACGCCCGGCGCCCCCCGCCGGCGCGCACGGCGCGGCGTGTACCCGCCTGCTCAGCCTCGCCGTCGCCGACGGGGCGATCCGCCTCGACGCGGGCGCAACGGCGGCGTGTATCGCGACCCTCGAAGCCGCGGGCGGCCCGTCGACCTGTGAGACGCAGGGCCGCTTTGCCCCGGGGCCCGCGCCCGACGGCCCCTGTGCCGACGTCGTGGTGGGCCTGCGCCGGGCGGGCGCCGAGTGTCGCTCGGATCTGGAGTGCGAGGGCTCGATGCAGTGTCGCGGGGCGGGCCCGACGACGCCGGGCACCTGCGCGGGACCCAATCAGGTCGGCATGGGCTGCGGCGAGGCCGTCGACGTACTCGTGGCGCAGACGGGCCTGCCGGGGAGCGAGGCCCGGCACCCGGAGTGCGATGGCCTGTGCGTGCAGCGCCGATGCACGTTCCTGACGCCGGCCGGCGGGGCGTGCCGGGCGAACGCGGCCTGCGGCCCCGGGCGCGCCTGCGTGGAGGGTCTGTGCGCCGACGCGCCGACGGGCCTCGGCGCGGGCGAACCTTGCCCCGGGCTCGGCTGTGCGGCGGTCCTGCGCTGCGTCGAGGGGCGTTGCCGCGCGCCGGCCCCGACCGGGGCGGTCTGCACGCACGACGGCGAGTGCGCGGGGGCGTGTCTCAAACCGGCGGCGAACGCGAGACAGGGCAAGTGCGGGCCGTTCTGCCCGCCGTGACGGGCCGCAGGCGTCTCACTCGCCGGTGAAACCCGAGCGCGGTGGCGCCAGATACGGGAAGTCTTCGAGGAACGGGCGGTCGTTCGCGTCGACCCCATCACCGAGCGAGAACGCGCCCCCGGTCAGGATCAACGTGAGCAGCGCGTCGGTCACGTCGGTCTGCGCGCGCGCAGGGGTCGGGCCGCCCCCGACGCGGCGGCCGTTCGGAAACGCCGAGTCTTCGTCGAGACGCACACGCAACACATCGCCGAGCAGGTGCGGCGCGGCGGCGGCTTCGTCGGGGGTCATCAACGAGAGCGCGGCCAGAATGTCGGTGCGATCGCGCGAGAGCCCGTCGACCTGCGCAGCCGACACACCGAGACGCTCGTACAGACCCGCGGCGACGGCCTCGCGGACCAGCACGGGGTGGCGGAAGTAGGCCTCGAAGAGTACCGCGTCCTCGCCCGGGGGGCGGGCGTTGAAGCGGTCCTTGTCCTGATGCCCGATGACGAGGTCGTTGATGAGCGGCAGGCCGGTGCGCGAAACCTGCACCCAGGGGCCGTAGGCGTCGACCCCGCCGTCCGGGCGGCGAACCTGCATCTTGCGGCGGCTCGTCGCGCCCCAGACGCCGAGGGTCCGCCCGTCCGCCGGGGCGAGCGCCGCCGTCGGGAGCTCGAGGGCAATGGCATGGACGTCGGCCCCGGCGAAGGCGTCGCGGGCGGCGCCCGGGGTGATCCGCAGGTTCAGAAGGTCCGTCAGCGCGCCGCGATCGGCGAAGTACGGGTCGTCGCGCGGCCCGAGAAAGACGCGGCCCTCGGCCCCGCCGAGCCCGAGGGGGTGGATGAATCCGGCGACGAACGCGGCGTCGAACTCGGCGGTGCCATACGCGGCGGCGTTGGCGCGCGGGCCGAGATCCGGCGGGACGACCGGCACGGCGTCGGCCAGCACTTCACGACGGTCGCCCACCTCGCGGACGACGCGACAGTGTTGCCGCACGCCGGTCAGGGCACGATTCCGGGCGGCCCCGCTGACCACCGGCGTCGCCGGATCGGCCGGGTCACCGGCGGCCGGGGTCGTCGAGCGACACTCGACCGAATAGAGCGCGAGGTCCGGCAGGCCGGCCCGCGACACATCGGCAAGGTGCAACGTGTAGCGGACGTCCGATGCCAAGCCGGTCGGCTCCGGGCCCGACGCGGCGGGGCCGCCGAGCTGTGGCGCGACGGTGAGGATGACGGTCAGGTGATCATGCGTGCCCGGCGTGACCCAGGCGAACAGATCCAGCGTGTCGGCGGCCGGGTCGTGCGCGATGCCGGGGGCCTCGCGATGGCCGCCGGCGGCCGCGGGGGCGGGCAGGGCCAGGGTCAGGGTGGCGAGCGCGCCGAGGGCGAGCGCCCGCCGGACCGTGTGGAGAAGTGTGTCGGGGGGCATGGGTCTCATCGAAGGCCATCCGGCGCGCCTGTGATGCGGAGCAGTGTGTTCGTGCCGTCGGGGCCGGCCAGACAGAGAACGAGAACCGGGGCCGCCAGAGCCGCGCGGAGGCCGCACGGTGCATGACCCGGGGCGCCGGTCGACGCCGGCCAGGCCACGGTCAGCAGGCGCTCGCGGTCGGTCGCGGGATCGACGCTCAGGAGCAAGGGCGCGCGGGCGGCACCGGCCCCGGCGACGAACACATGCCCCGGGCGCCGTGCGAGGGCCACCGGCGTGTCGGCGGCGAGACCGAGCGGCAGGCGGACCGCCGCCTCGCCCGTGGCGCGAAACACACCCGCCGGCGCCGTCGTCGAGCCCAGGGCGTCGACCAGATACACCGCGCCCCCGGGGTCGACGGAGACGGCGTCGGGCGCCGTGAGCGCCGGCGAGGTGACCAGCGGCTCGGCGGGCCCGTCGGGCAGCGAGAGTCGGAAGATCGTCGCGGCCTCCCCCCGCGGGCCGCGGCCCGAGAAATACAGATGCTGCGCACCGTCGGCCGAGACGGCGAGGTCGAGGCCGCGGGGATCGAGGCCGCGGGTGTGCTCGATCGTGCGCGGCACGCCCCCGGTGGCCGGCAGCGCGCGGATCGTGCCCCCTCGGAGGCCGGGTGTGTCGTCGCCCACGTCGACGACGTATATCGTTCCCCCATCGGGCGAGACGACGAGATCCGTCGGCAGTGAGAGACCCGCCGAGACGAGCGTCGGCGCGCCGCCCTCGGCCGGGAGGGAGAAGAGCGCGCCCCGCTCACCGGTGACCTGCGAGAAGTACACGACGGTGCCGTCCGGGCTCGGCGCGAGGCCGTGCACGCCGGTCAGGTCACCGGCGATGATTTCGGCGGTCGCCCCGTCAGAGGGCGCGCCCCCGCCTGCGTCGGCTCGACCGGCGTCGCCCCGGCCGGCGTCTTCACCGCCCGTGCCGCGGGCGTCGTTCGTGCCGCCGCCGGCGGCGGCGTCTGCGGGGCGGCGGGCGTCGAGTAACCGGGCGTCCGGGGGCGGGGGGGCGTCCGTGTCCGCGCGGGCGGCGTCGGTCCGGGCATCGGCCGGCGAACGCGCGTCCGGCGCCGGGTCGCAGCCGGCGGTCGCGGTGAAGCCGAGCGCGACGGCGAGCGCGCCGGCGCCGGGCAGGGAATCGGGCAGCATCGGGGAGAAGCGGCGACGCCGCATCGAGGGGGACCTCCGCAAGAAGGCCGGTCAATCGACCGGTGACGGACACTGTACCCCGGTCGGGGTGGGGGGACCACGCCGACCGGATGTCCTGTCAGCCGATGCGTCCGCAGAGGTCGCGCAGCAAAGGGACGCGATCCATGTGAGCTTCAATCTGCTCTGCCTCGCCCAGGGTCAGTTCGAGCGTCTCTCGGACGGAATGCCACGTGTCGCGCTGCCGGACGGCCTGCTCCCCCAACATGGCCCAGGTGGCTTCCGTGTCGTCTCCTGTTTGGCGGAGGAGCTTGCGAAAGCATGCCCGATCGATGTCGTGGAAGCCGGGGCGGCCCGGGTACGGCAGTCCTGGCGCGTCGTCCCGAATGAAGAGGATGGTCGCGACGAGGTCGTAGCACGGTGCGAGACGAGGCCGAGTCGGCTCCGAGTACAGCAGCGACCAGTTCTTGAGGTGGGCGTCACCGTTCCCGCAGGCAAGGTCGAAGACGAGCCGCCGAAGGAACAGGGTGTGTCCCTCGGGGCCCAGGACCCGCTTCACGACCTGCGCCAGCCGGACGGCGTCGATGCTTCTCGCACGCCCGTACTTGTGCTCGGGCTCTACGTCGAAGACCTGGGCGAAGTCCTCTTGATGGAGCCTCGAAGCATCGTCCGAGCGATCATACCGTCGGCACGCGAAGGCTTGTCCGACTTCGGCCCGAAACGCTTTCGGGGCCATGGCAAGCGCCTCCGGCGGAATGAGGCGAATCTCGGGGACCTCGAAGCCGCTCTCGCGAGCCCAGGTCATCACTGAATGCTCGATGCGCGGGAGCCCCGGATAGTGGGGCGTCGGGAGCTTCACGATCCAGCGAGCACCTTCTCCGGACGCCGGGAGGGTGATGCGTTTCGAGTCCGGGCTGACGTCGGCCGAGAGCTTGGGCTGGACACCCGCAAGCGAAAACCGGAAAGGGGAGTCGTCCACGGGCTGGTCGCGTCGGTCGGTACCCGCCCAGTCGGACGCGCGGCCGACATCCGCCGGTCGCTCGTCCGCCACCTCCAGCGTCACGGCACCCGGCAGATCGGAGCCGAGGCGGGCGAGGAGTGTTGCGTCGTCATCGGCGATTCCGGTGCTTTGTACGATCAGGGCACGCAGGGCCCCTTCCGGCAGCAGATTGCGAAAGAAGGGGAAGAGGTTCGGGTCTCGGCGTGCCTTGCGGAGGTCACGGTCCTCGAACGTCTGACCGAGGACCGGGCGCGGCACTGCCTCGACATATCGTCGTTCGAACGTCAGGTGCCAACCGACGGCGTGCCGCTGGAGATGCGCGACCGGCTCGCCGTAGAGTTTGACGCACAGTGCCGAGGGGGTCATGCGACGTCCCCATCGACCTCGTCGAAGATCTCCTCGATGGCGGGTCGGTCTCCGGCATCCCACCGCGCGAGTCTCTCCGTGAACACCCGGATTCGGTCGTCCAGCGCCTCGCGCCGTGCAGAAACGAGCTGCTCCGTCGGCGCCCGTTCGCGGAGGCGTGAGATGCAGGTCTCATCGAAACCATGGCTTGCCAGGACATCGTGCGCGCCCGCGTCGATCAGCAACCGAAGTACGGACTCGACATCCATACCGTCGGGCAACGGGGTCATCAGGCGATTGGCGATCGCGGCGGTCAGGGGCCCGGATTCGGCGGCCGAGCGCGGCCGGAGAATCATCGGCTGCGCCTTCAGACCGGTCAGCAGGACGTGCTCTTGGCGTGTCGGCCGCCCGGCGGTCGATCGGCGCGCGGACTCGTCCCGCTCGCCGTCGTCCGTCAGGTCCGACGCGCTCACGATGGCACGGGTGCCGTCTGCGAGATACAGCGCCAGATTGATCGGCTCTTGCGCCATCATCGCCGTGAGGACGACCTTGCGAGTCGCGCGCGCGAAGTTGAGCGGCTCGAGCGAGGTGGGCAGGGTGGCCGGTCGATCACTCCCAGCGAGCGCAAGCATCTCCTGGACGGCCTGGCTCTCCGACTCGGTCCTGCGCGTGACGCGGTGCAGAGCCCGGACGTCACCAACGCTGGAACCGCGGAGGTACCCGGAGAGGATGCCACGCCACACCCAGCGCACGAGCAGCTGGCGATTGCGCTCGGAGATCGCCGGGAACCGTTCGAAGAGGGAGGCCAGGGCCGAAACCGGGAGGCTGTAGGGCAAAAGCGCCAGCGTCGGGATCTCGGCGTCGGCGGCGAGGAAAGCCAGCGTCTTGCGCAGTGGCTCCATGGCGCCCTCGACGGCGCCGGTCAACGCGCCCGGCCTTCGGTCTTTGGCGGGGGTGGGCGTCGTGGGATCCTGGTTTGCGATGACCAGCGCACTGTACCGGACGTGTTTCTCCTCCAGTCTTCCGTAACCGAGCTGGGCCAGCTCGTCGATGAACGACGCGATCGAGACCGGCCTTTCACCCGAAATGCCCACGTTCAGCGCCTCGAAAACCTCGTTTGCGCGCAGGCGCTTGCCGGCGGTGTTCGTTCGCTCGAATACCTGACGCAGAATCCGTTCGTCGTGGGTCTTCACGATGACGGCGGGGAGCGCGTAGTCGCGGAGGGCGTCGCCAAATTTGAAGGCCAGCGCGGCGCGGACCGGATCACCCGCCAGGCCGTTCTCCATGACCCAGGTGCTGAGGTCCGGTTGGGACAGCGTTCGGTGAACGGGCAGCCACCGTGGCCCGGCCGTGCGCGAGCGGGAGGGACCGACGACCTCTCGCTTTTCGAGATCGAAAAAGAGGGCATGGTCTTCGTAGCCGGGCTGATCCGGACGGAGCAGAAGACACGCGGACAATGTCGAGAGTCGCTGCTGACCATCGATGACCCAAAGGGCATCCTGCAGCTCTAAGACCCTTCGCGTGACGGGTCCGAGAACGAGCTGGCCGGCGGGCGCTGGATGTTCCCACAACAGGAGGGTGCCGATGGGGTAACCACGATAGAGGCTGTCGAAAAGAAGCTGCCGGTCGGTGGGACCCCAGCAGAGGCGTCTCTGGAAGCTCGGGAGCCGGATCTTCCCCTCGTCGACGAACTGCACGAGGTCCCGAACGCGATAGCTGCGCGCTTCGGGGCGTCGCTCGAGCGGATCGGCCACGGGGGGGGCTTCGAGTGAGGGCAGTTGGCCGCGGCTCGTATTGGTTCTCACACCGTCTCCAGGGGTTTCGCCGGGTCGCCCGGAGGATGACCTGCGCAGCGGAACGACGCAAGGGAGGGTGCCCGACCAGAATCCGCCGCCCGCACGAAACGGCCACTCAGAATACTTCCGCGATGGTGCCCACATGGATAGGATGCGCCGGGTATGCAGACGTCTCGGCTCGCCGTGCCGAAGGAAACCGACGGGCCACCGCCTGAACAGGGGGCGTCCGTCGTCTGCCCGGAGTGCTTCCCCAAGACTGGCCAAAGCTACCCGGCGCCCATGCTCGGCGAGCCCTGCCCGGTCTGTGTCGAAGCGGCGCGGCGGCCAGACTTCATCCGCAAGCCCTGTGGGCAATGTTCAGCGCCGACGCCGGACATCCCCGGACTGGTTGGTTACGCGACGTACAACGAGAGCACGACGGATCCGTATCTCGGGCGCCGCGTCGGGGGTCGTTTTACGGTCATCGGGATTCTGGGTGAGGGCGGACAAGGCGGCGTCTATAAGGCGCTCCAGGCGCCGCTGCGCCGTGTGGCGGCGGTCAAGCTCATCAATGCGACGCAGGGCAGCGCGGCGAAGGACCTCGCCGACCGCCTCAGGAGCGAGGCGGCCATCCTCGCCCGCATTCGACACCCCGGCGTGCCCATCTTGCTGGACTACGGCCTCGACACGAGGGCCTACCACTACCTCGCGCTCGAGTTCGTGGACGGCGTGACGCTCGAGGGGCTCCTCGAGAGGGGTGGTGTGGACGAGCTCCGCGTCGCGCAGATCATGGTCGATACGCTGTCGGCACTGCATGCCGCCCACCACCACGGCGTCATCCATCGGGACGTGAAGCCCGCCAACATCATGGTCGCGCGGGACGCGAATGGGGACGACCGGGTGACGGTCATCGACTTCGGGATTGCCAAGATCGTGCGGGGTGATCGCGACCTGCCCGCGGCGGCGCGCACCGAGCCGACGATCCAGCACGGGACGCCGCTGTACATGGCGCCCGAGCAGGCGGCGGGAGAGCCGGCCGACGCGCGCACCGATCTCTATCAGGCCGGCGTGGTGCTCTACGAGCTTCTGCAAGGGCGACCACCGTTCACCGACGGCGGGCCCATCCAGATCCTGCTGGCCCATCAGGGCAAGCCCGTTCCACCCATCCGGGACACCTCCGAGCCGGGCGTGCGGGCGCGGCTGGCGCGCGTGGCGCTCCGGGCGCTCGAGAAGAACCCCGCCGCCCGCTACCAGTCGGCCAACGAAATGGCCGCGGCCATCTGGCGCGCCGTTTCGCCCGAGGCGCTGCTGCCCGAGCACCTGCGGCGGGCCGAGCACGACGCCCTCGGGAAGACGGTCGCGGTGACCGTGTCGAAGCCCGTGGGCCTGACGATCGCGCTTCCGGTGGGTGACGCCGTGCCGCCGGACGCCGCGCCGGGGGTGGGCGAGGGTCCGCGGCGGGTGGGTGACGACGCGTTGCGGGGCGCCGCGTCGGGCGTCGGCGAGGGTCCTCGTCGGACGCAGCGAACAGGCACAGGCGGCCCCCCGCCGATCCCGCAGCCGGCGCCGGCATCCGCGCTCCCGCCGACGCCGATTGGGACGCCGCAGCCGACCCCGACGCTCTCCCCCGCCGCAACCGCCGGGACGCCGGCGCGCGCCGGTGTCCCGTTGTGGGCCGTGGGCGTCGTGGTCCCGGGCGCGCTGGCCCTCGGATGGTGGCTCCGACCCGAACCGCCCGTGCCCGTGCCGCCACGCCCCAAGCCGCCCGATGCGGTCTCGCCGACCGCCGCGCCCACCGCCGCGCCGACCGCCGCGCCGACCGCGGCTCCGGTGCCCGTCACGGTCCTGGGCGATGCACAGGTCCGCGCCGTGATTCGAGAGACCGGTGGCTGGGCGCTCACGACGAGCCTGCGCGCGCCGGAGTTGATGCAACGCCCCCCACGGACGGGCCCGTTTCAGCTCGACGCGGGGCGGGTCATTCTGGGCTGCCGTGTCGACGAGGCGTCGGCATTCACGCCGCTCGCGTCGGCCGAGGCGCTCGAGTCGTGTCGAAAGGCGGCGAAGCCCGGGGCCTCCGGGCAGCCCGAGTTCGAGGTTGAGGTAGAGGGAGAGGCTAAACCATGGCGCCTGGCAGACTTCTCTGTCGTCTTGGAGTGACCGGCTCTTTGGTCCTGGGGGCCCTCGGCACGGCGTCGGCTCAGGAGCCGGTCGAGGTCTGCACGCAGGCATCCAAAGACTCCGCAGACGCCAAGACCGATGCCAGCGCTGCCGACGCCTGCATCAAGCGGTGCGAGGGCGTCGAGGGCGGCGGCGCCGCCACACGGCTGAAGAAGTGCCGCGACCGGCTTGCCGCCATCCGCAGGGATGAGGCCGAGCGCCAGCGGAAAGCGGAGGCTGCCGCCGAGGCCGAGCGCCAGCGGAAAGCGGAGGCTGCCGCCGAGGCCGAGCGCCAGCGGAAAGCGGAGGCTGCCGCCGAGGCCGAGCGCCAGCGCCGACGCGCCAGCCCAATCGAACTCGCCTACGTGACGATTCCGGGCGGCACCTTCAAGATGGGCTCCGAAAAGGGCGACCCGGACGAGAAGCCGGTCCACGACGCGCGTGTGGAGACCTTCGAGCTGATGAAGACCGAGGTGAGCGTCGCCCAGTACGAAGAGTGTGTGAAGGCGAAGGAGTGTACCCCCCGCACGACCGTCCACTACGCCGGGTATTCGGCGGAGGACGCGGCGTTCTGGTCGAAGTCGTGCAACTCCGGTCGCGCCGACCGGGCCGACCACCCCATGAACTGCGTCGCCGCCACGGACGCCGAGGCGTTCTGCGCGTGGGCCGGCGGCGCGCGCCTGCCCACCGAGACCGAGTGGGAGTTCGCCGCCCGGGGCAAAGAGGGACGCCCCTACCCGTGGGGTCCCCAACCACCGGACGCGACCCGCGTGAACGCCTGCGGGGCCGAGTGCGTCGAGTGGGCGGCCCGGAACGGCAAACGGTGGGCGAAGTTGCATGACGGCCACGACGGTTGGAGCACGACCGCGCCCGTGTCGTCTTTCCCGAAAGGTGCGACCCCCGAGGGCGTGCTCCACCTCTCGGGTAACGTCTGGGAGTGGACAGCGTCGAGCTACTGCGATTACCCAAGCAAGAAGTGTGCCGAAGCAGCCCGCGTCATCCGCGGCGGCTGCTGGTTCAACAGCGTGGCCGCGTGGCTTCGTGGTGCCTTCCGCTTCAGGTACTCGCCGTCGCTTCGGTTCGTGTACCTCGGCTTTCGCTGCGCCCGGTAGTTCTTCTCTTTATTCTTTATTCTCTATCCCTTTGCGCAAGGGGCGTGCCGCGAACTCCGGCTCGACCTGTTGCGCGAAGAGGCCTGATTTTTGCAACGCAACCCCTTTGAGGCGCCAGGTGTCCGCAAACGCCCAGTGCGCGAACGTCGCCTGAACCGACGCGCTGACGTCGGGCCAGCGAGCGGGGTCCGCCGCCGCCGCCTTGCGCTTCAGCGCGAGGCGGCGGATCGCTCGCTTGACGCTGGTGGACTTCACGCGCACGCAGTCCGGCAGGATCCGGAAACCCAGGAACCCGACCCCTTCGCGCGTGGGCTGGATCGACCAGGGGTGAAGCCGCAACCGGTTCTGCTCGCAGGCCGCTTCGATGGCCAGACCGTGCGAGATCAGACGCCCTGGATCGTCGTCGAAGATCAGCATGTCATCCATGTAGCGAAGGTAGGCGCGGATCCGCAGGCGGTCCTTGGCCCGGTGGTCGACGGGTGAGAGGTACCGGTTGGCGAAGTGCTGGCTGGTCAACGCGCCGATGGGCACGCCCGCCGGACGCGCCCAAGGCGTGAAAAGGTCGTCGCCCGCGAAGTGGAACCGGGGCGGCGGCTCGCCGGGCGCGGCGGCACCGGCGGCGAGGATGCGCGCGCAGAGGGCCAGCGTGGCCTCGCAGGGGATGTCGCGGGCGAGCACGCCGAGCAGGATCGCGTGGTCCAGCGAGGGGAAGTACTTCCGCACGTCGAGGCGAACGAAGTAGCGGTGCCGGCGCGCCCACGTCGTCGCTTGCGCGAGCGCGGCGTGCGTCCCCCGGCCGACGCGACACGCGAAGGTGTGGTGGACGAGGCCACGCTCGAGCAGCGGCCCGATGACCGCGCAGAGCGCCTGGTGGACGATCCGGTCTTCGAACGGCGAGACCGTGATCGTCCGGCGTTTCCCGTCGTGCACGACCCGCGCCGTTGCCATGCCCGGTGCCCACGTGCCCGCCATGAGTGCGTCCGAAAGGCGCAGGACCGTCCCTTCGAGCTCGAGCAGCGTCCGGGCAACCGATGCGCGCGAGCGTTTCCCGCGCGCGGCCCGGAGCGTCGCCGCCCACAAGGACGTGAGCGAGGCGTAGTCGCCAACGAGGCTGACGCCGGTCACGGCTGGCCTCGCACCTGCTCGGCACGCAGCCAGCCGCCGACCTGGCGCCCCCAGCCGTCGAGCAGCCGGATCCCGTACTCGTGTTGCGCGACCGACAGGTGATGGCGATCGCGGGCCGCCCGGAGCAGGATCCGCGCGACGGCGAGCTGTCGATTCGCCGTCGCGAGCCGCTCCGTTCGCGCCGGGCCGCGCGCCATGTAGTTGGCCTCGGTGGTCGCTGCCAGCGCCGCCAGCGCTGCGTCGGTCAGCCGGTGGCCCAGGGCGCGCCGCGCGTCCCGCGGGAAACCGGCGACGCGCTCGTCGAGCCAGAGAAACGCCTGATACCCTACCTCGACGACCGCGGCGGGGCTTGCTTTGAGCTCGTTCGCCTGCATACCCTCGGAATGCCCAGGCACGCAGCCCGCGTCAACCGCGGCGGCAGCTGGAACAACAACGAGGCCGCGAGGCTTCGTGGTGCCAACCGCAACAGGAACACGCCGACGAATCGGAACGAGAACCTCGGCTTTCGCTGCGCCCGTACGGCCGCGCCCGTTCGCGTCGGGGTCAAGGCCCCGGCGCCTGTGCTCGACCGTCCCGCTGCCTGGGGGCCGCGGCGGCGCTGACCGTCCGGCGATGCCAGGGACCCCCCGCGTCTCCCGGTCACGCGGCCGCGGGGGGCCACTTTCCCCGCATCCATTCGGCGGGCCAGCAGCGCCGGATTTTCGCGGGGTCGTCACGGTTTCCCGAGGGCGCTCGGGGCGTGAGCGTCCCGCCGACCCGCCCGTGTCCCCGTCCCAGACGGCCGCGCGCTCGGCGGGCCGCGTGGCCCGCACCTTGCTTGGGATCCCGATGACCCGACCCGACCGGACTCCAGGAGAACCCCATGGAACGCCCCACCCCCCGACGCACTTCCAGACTCGCCCTTGCGCTCGGCTGCACGCCTGCGCTGTGCCTGACGTTCGCCTGCGACGGCGGTGATGCCGACGGCGCAGCCGCCGACGCGGGCCAGGGCGGTCAGGGTGGCGGCGGCATCGTCGCCCCGCCGGCGCCTCCCACGTCACCGGGCACGCCCATCGAGCCCGAGCCCCCGGTCACCGAGACGGAGCAGGCCTTGCGCGCGCTGGTGGCCGAGAAGCGGGCCCTCGACGCCGATGAGTTCGCCGCGGCGTACCCTGCGCCGGCGCCGGCGTCGCTGAGTTACGTCGCGCACGACTCGGCGGGCCTCGACCTCATCCAGCAGGGGGCCTTCGCGCTGAACGAGGCCGAGCAGACTGCCCTCGACGCCCACGGCTTCGTGGTCTCGGCCGAGAAGGCCTTCCCGACGTTCCTGTACGGGTACGAGAGCATCTACGCCCTCGACCTCCCGGTCTATGTGACGGCCGACACCGTGCTGCACGCCGTCCACAGCTCGTACGACACGGTGCTGAAGTTCCTGGAGCTGACGACCCTGCGCGCGCGGGTGGTGCAGGTGGTCGCGAACCTGCGGACGGCGCTCGAGGCCGGCGGCGCGGCGGACTACGGCGACGAGGCGCGGGCCGACCTCGACCTCTACCTGGCCGTCTTCGACAGCCTCCTGCGCCTGGACGGTGGGGTCTCGGCCCCCGTGGCCGGCGCCGACCCCGAGATGGTCGACTTCCTGGTGAAGAAGGCCCTCGCGGCCGAAGGGACGGCGACGGTCGTGCTTTTCGGCGACGACCGCGACCTCGACTTCTCGCAGTTCACGCCCCGCGGTCACTACACCCACGACCCGCGGCTGAAGGCCTACTTCCGCGCGCTGATCTGGGGCGGTCGCACCGAGTTCCGGCTCATGGAGGTCAACGGCGAGACGGGCGCGCTCGAGTTCCGCCGCCGCGACCTCATGGCCGCCTACGCCCTGCGCGAGCTGATGGACGAGGCCACCACCGCGGCGTGGCGGCAGGTGGACGATACCGTCCGGGCGTTCGTCGGCGAGGCCGACAACCTCACCCTGCCCGAGCTCGGGCGTCTGTTGACCGACCTCAATCTCGAGCGCGGCGTGCAGCTCGCCGACGTCGAGGACGCGAAGATCGCGGACGCGATTCTGCAGGGCGGATACGGCGCGCAACAGATCGCCAGTCAGCTCGTCATCAACGGCACGGGCGGGGAGCTCCCGCTGAACCGCAGCTTCCTGCTCTGGGGGCAGCGGTATGTCATCGACAGCCATGCCTTCAGCAATGTGACGTGGGCGCGCACGAAGGCGATGCGCATGATGCCCGATCCGCTCGACGTGGCCTTCAGCGTCCTGGGCAACAACACGGCGGGCGCGCTGCTCGCGCCACAGATCGCCGAGTACGACTACCAGGGCGACCTGGCGGCCATGCGCGCGCTGGCGGACGCGCACGGCGAGGACTTCTGGCAGGCGAACCTCTACAACCTCTGGCTCGGCGCGCTCCGGACGCTGTCGCCCGCGGCCGCGGCGCCCGAGGGCGTGCCGGCGGTGTTCACCGGCGAGGCCTTCTCGCGGCGTCTGTTGAACACGCAGCTCGCCTCCTGGGCGGAGCTGCGGCACGACACGCTGCTGTATGCCAAACAGAGCTACACCGACGGTGCGTCGTGTGAGTTCCCGGACGCCTACGTCGAGCCCGTGCCCGAGGTCTGGCAGGCCATCGCGGACTTCGGCACGCGCGGTCGGGCGCTCGTCGAAACGCTCACGTTCGAGGACGCCCTCGAGCCCCTGCCCGAGGCACTGGCGAGCGAACCGCAGCTCTATCCGAGTCCGAACCTGCGCGATCTGACGCTGACCTGGTTCGACGAACTCGCACACTCGGCGACGCTCCTGAAGGGCATGGCGGAGCACCAGCGCACGGGCACGCCGTTCAACGAGGAACAGATGGCCTTCATCAACCAGGCCATTCATCTCGACCAGGGCTGCGGTTCGCCGACGGGCGCCTCGGGCTGGCTCGCGCGGCTGTACTTCGACGTCGCCTCGGCGGTACAGGCCGACATGCTGATTGCCGACGTTCACACGCAGCCGACGGACGAAGGCGGCACCCCGGTGGGGCGCGTCTTGCACGTCGGCACGGGTTACCCCCGCCTCGCCGTCTTCACGGTCGAGACCTGCGAGGGCCCGCGGGCCTATGCCGGGGTGACCTCGGCGTTTCATCAGACGGTCACCGAGAACTATGAGCGTCTGACGGACGAGGCCTGGCAGGCGAAATTCCGGGATCCGGCGACGCAGCCCCTGCTCGTCGAGTGGATGCGCGACCTGGCCCCCGGCGGTGTCGGCGCGCTGGTGCCGTCGCAGGCGGTCTCGGAGTTCTGACGGTCGCATTCGCCCGCCGCTTGAGCGCGCGCTACAGTCGCGCGATGCACTTCGACACCGTCTTCACCGACGCCACCGTCTTCGACGGCACGGGCGGCCCGCGGCGCCGTGCGCACGTGGGGCTTCGCGACGGCCGGATCGCTTCCATCTCGCCGGGGCCATTGCCGGCGGACCCCGGCACCGAGGTCGTCGACGCGACGGACCTCTGGCTGACGCCGGGTTTCATCGACTTTCACACCCACTACGACGTCGAGGTCGAGCTCTCGCCCGGGCTCGACGAGTCGCTGCGGCACGGGGTCACGACGGTCACGCTGGGGAGCTGTTCGCTCTCCGCGGCGCTCGGCGAGCCCGAGGACATCGCAGACATCTTCTGTCGCGTCGAGGCCGTGCCGCGCGAGGTCGTGCTGCCGCTTCTGCGAGAGCGCAAGACGTGGGAGGGCTACCCGGCCTACCTCGACCACCTCGATACGCTGCCCCTCGGGCCGAACGTGACGAGCTTCGTCGGCCACTCCAACCTGCGTATGCACACCCTTGGCTTCGCGCGTTCGGTGGATTCGGCCGTGCGCGCCACGCCGGACGAGCTCGCGCGCATGGAGCGCCTGCTCGCCGAGGGCCTCGACGCAGGCTGCCTCGGGTTGTCGATTCAGACGCTCCCCTGGGACAAACTCGATGGCTCGCGGCAGCGCAGCAAGCCGCTGCCGAGTTATTTCGCGCCGTGGTCGGAGTACCGGCGGCTGACCCGGCTGCTGCGGGACCGCGGGCGGGTCTTTCAGGGCGTGCCCAACATCACCACCAAGGTCAACGTGCTGCTCTTCTTGTGGGAGAGCGCGGGGCTGTGCCGCCGGGCGCTGAAGACCACGGTGATCTCTCTCATGGACATCCGGGCGAACCGACACATCTGGTGGCAGGTGCCGCTGCTGACGCGCCTCTTCAACCGGTTCCTGGGCGCGGACTTCCGGATGCAGGCCCTGCCCAATCTCTTCGACGTCTGGGCCGACGGCGTCGAGCTCGTGATCTTCGAGGAGCTCGGCTGCGGGACGGAGGCGCTGCACCTGACCGATCCGGCGGCGCGGGTGGCCCTTTTTCGCGATCCCGCGTACCGGGCGCGCTTCCGCCGGGAGTGGCGCAGCCTGCTCGCGCCGCGGGTGTATCACCGCAACATGGCCTACACGCAGGTCCTCGCCTGCCCGGAGCCCGGGCTCGCGGGGCGTTCGTTCGCCGAGATCGCCGCCGAGCGTGGACAGGACGCCGTCGACACGTTCCTCGACCTCGTGGCGACCCACGGCCCGGCCCTGCGCTGGTACTCCATCATGGCGAACGACCGCCCGGGCCCGCTGCAGGCCATCGTGAGTCACCCCGATGTGTTGATCGGCTTCTCGGACGCGGGCGCGCACCTGCGACAGATGGCCCACTACAACTTCCCGCTGCGTCTGTTGAAACTGGTGCGCGACGCCGAAACGGCGGGCCGTCCGTTCATGAGTCTCGAGCGGGCGGTGCACCGGCTGACGGGCGAGATCGGCGACTGGTTCGGGCTCGACGCGGGCACGCTCCGCGAGGGCGCCCGTGCCGATCTGGTGCTCGTGCGGCCCGATGGCCTCGACGACGCGGTCGAGACGGCCGTCGAGGCGCCCATGCACGGCTTTCCGGGCCTGGACCGGCTCGTGCGGCGCAACCCCCGCGCGGTGCCGGGGGTGTGGGTCAACGGTCGGCGCGCGGTGGCCGACGGCGAAGTGCTGTCGACGGTGGGTCGCGAGGCCGGCTTCGGGCGCGTGCTGCGCGCGGGGGCGTGACCTCGCGGCCCGGCGTTCTGCCGGTCGCCTTCACCCCGCGGGCGTGACGACGACCCGCAACAGTTCGCGCACACTCTCGAGCGAGGCGGGCCACGCGGCGACGGCGCGGGCGGCGGCGAGGGCGGCCTCGCGGCGGAAGCCGTGCCGGTGGAAGTCCCATGCGTTCGTGCGCAGCGTCTCGCCCCGCACGCGCTGCCGGAGCGCAAACGGCAGGCTGCGCCCCGCCGGTGTGTTCAGGGCCCGCTCCACGACGGCCTCGCGGGCCACGGTCATGCGCTTCGGGCTGCGGCTCGTGCTGACGGCGTGCACGCGATACTCGGTGAGCGGCGCCAGAATACACTGAACGGTGTGTCCGGCGGCGGCGAGCCGCAGCCACAGATCCCAGTCTTCACAGACGGGCACGCGCTCGTCGGTCGTGAAACCGCCGACACTCCAGAAGCTGTCGCGGGTCTGCACCACGCTCGACGTCGTGATGAAGTTGCCCTGACACAGCAGCGCCTCGAAGACCTCGCCGCTGGGCATGTCGATGTGTTCGCTGGCGATCTCGGGCAGGGGACCGCGCTCGCCGAAGTTGCGGCGGTCGGTGTAGACCAGGCTGACCCGGGCGTCGCGCGCCAGGATCTGTCGCTCGAGCTTCTCGGGCACCCAGCGGTCGTCGGCGTCCAGCCAGGCCAGCCACTCGCCCGTCGCGACGGCCGCCCCGTGGTTGCGGGTGGCCGAGATGCCGCAGTTCGGCTGGCGGATGCGACGCACCCGCGGGTCGCGCCCGTGCCAGGCTTCGATGACGGCCCCGGTGCCGTCCGTCGAGCCGTCGTCGACGACCAGAATCTCGTGCACCGGGTAGGTCTGGGCCAGCGCGCTGGCGAGGGTCTCGTCCAGATACGCGGCGGCGTTGTATGCGGGGATGACGACGGAGACGCGGGGCGCGGGGGTCATGGGCTCTCGCTGTTTTGCGGTCGTCTCAGTCCGCCCGGCGCAGGGGCAGATCGTGGGTCGAAAGAAAGAGGCCGCCGCCGGTGCGGGTGAGCGTGAGGCGCTCGCCCGTGGCCAGGGCGAGCTCGGCGCCCTGGGCGTCGCCGCGGGAGAGGGAGAAGGGCACGAGCCGGCCATCGGGCAGATGGACGCGCCGCGAGTCGAAAGCGAGCCGCCAGCGCGCCCCCGAAATCAGGGCCCGCGCCGTCTCCTGCGCCTCGGGCGGCAGGCGGCGGAAGCTCTCGACGTGGTCGAGGGCCGCGAGGTCGACGACCCAGTCACCGAGCCACCACTCGGCGGCGGGCGGTGCCATCACCTCGTCGGGCGAGACGTGGGGCCCGCACGCGGGCGCGAGCGCGCCGAGACCGAGACAGAGACTGAGATAAACGGCCGGGCCACGCATCGTCGACTCCCGGGATCAGACGCTGATGGCGCCCTTGCGGAAGTCGCTGCCGCCGATCTTCACATTTACGAGGGCGGGCTTGGGGCTCTCGAAGGCGCGGCGCAGCGCGGCTTCCAGCTCGGCGGGGTGCTCGACGTACTCGCCGTGCCCGCCGAGGGCCTCGACGACCTTGTCGTAGCGCGTGTAGTCGAGCTTCGTGGCCACGGCGCGCGCCTCGCCGAACATCTCGACCTGCCCCCGGTGGATCTGCCGCCAGCAGGCGTCGTTGCCGACCACGGCGGTGACCTTGATGCCCTGGCGGGCCATCGCCTCGAACTCGAAGCCGTTGAAACCGACGCTGCCGTCCCCGTAGACGAGCACGACGTCGCTGTTCGGGCGGGCGAGCTTCGCGGCCATCGCGAAGCCGGGGCCGACCCCGAGGGTGCCGAGGGGACCGGGGTCCATCCACATGCCGGGGCGCCGCACGTTGAGCGTGTAGGCGGCCGTGGCCACGAAGTCGCCGCCGTCGCCGATGACGATGGTGTCGTCCTTCAGGAACTTGTTGAGCTCGGCGCAGACCCGCAGCGGGTTGGGGGGCGAGACGTCGCTCGTGAGCTCGGTCGCCATCTTGGCCTTGGCCTTGGCCTCGGCGGCGTCCATCGCGGACTTCCACGCGGCGCGGCCGGCCTCGTCGGGGCGGTGATCGGCCAGGGCGGCGCGCAGTTGGTCCATGATCAGACCGCTGTCGCCCACGAGGCCCTCGTCGATGGATCGGTTGCGCCCGATCTCGGCGCCGTCGAGGTCGATCTGCACGACCTTGGCGTTGGGGTTGACCGTGCCGCCGTTGCCGTAACCCAGGCGGAAGTCGAAGGGCGTGCCGAAGACCAGCAGAAGATCCGTCTGGCGCAGGGCGTCCTTGCGGCAGCGCGTGTAGGCCCACGGGTGGCCGACGGGCATCGCGCCGCGGGCCATGCCGTTGACGAAAACGGGTGCCTGCAGGGCGTCGACGAACTTCGCGAGCGCGCCCTCGTCGGGAGACCACCGCAATTGGCCGCCGCAGATGACCATGGGTCGGGTCGCGCCGCGGATGAGGTCCGCGACGCGCTCGATCGACCGGGGATCACCCGCCGGGCGGGCCTCGGTGCGGTACTTGGGGTAGCGCGTCACGAGCGAGTCGTCGACGGGCATGAAGAGCAGGTCGAGGGGCATCTCGAGGAAGACCGGCCCCGGCACGCCCGTCGTCGCCACGCGGAAGGCATTCTGGATGTATTCGGGTAGCCGCCCCGGCTCCGGCACCGAGACCGACCACTTGGTGATGGAGCGCATGAGCGAGACATGGTCCATGTCCTGCAACGAGCCCTTGTCCGTCAGACCCTTGGGGCCGGCGCCGCCGATGAGAATCATGGGCACCTGCGCCCGCTGCGCGTTGGCGACGGCGGTGACGGCGTCCGTGACGCCCGGGCCGGCGGTGACGGCGGCGACCCCCGGGGTGCCGGTGACGCGGGCCCAACCGTCGGCGGCGTGCGCGGCCGTCTGCTCGTGGCGGGTGTCGACGACGCGGATGCCGTAGTCGAGGCAGCCGTCGTAGATGTTCTGGATGTGGCCGCCGCAGAGCGTGAACAGGTGCGTCACGCCCTCGACCTTGAGGGCGCGCGCTACGAGGTGACCGCCGGATTCCATCGCCATGTGCGTCGCTTTCGAGTTCGGGTGGGTCTTCGGTCCCATCGGGACGACGGGTTCGCGGCAAGGTAAGACCCGGCGGAATTTTTGGCAACGCGCGGCGCGATTCCGTTACAACCCGTGCGATTTCCGCCCACTGACTGATCGGAGAACCTCCCCATGAAGACCCTGAAAGAGAACCTGCTGGTCGAAGGCAAGCGCCCCGTCGTCCTCGACGACTGCACGAAGCTCATCGACGAGGAGGTCGACAGCAAGGGCGGCCTGTCCGGCATGGCCATCAAGCTGGCCTTCAAGACCGTCAAGGCGCTCAAGCCCGGCATGATTCGCGAGTCCGTGGACTACCTGCTCGACGAATTCGTCGAGAAGATGGAGCCCTTCTACGCCGAGTATCAGAACCAGGGCGCGGCCGGCGGCATCGAAAAGCTCGTGACGAGCAAAGCCTCTCCCATCGCCGACGCCCTGCTGAGCATCACCGACGCGCGCGCCGCGCGCAGCAAGAACAAGGTCATCAAGGGCGCCTACGAGAAGCTGCGCCCCGAGGGCAAGCGGCAGGTCGAGGCGGCCATGCCCCGCGTCGGCCGCATGCTCGCCAAACACGGCTGCTGAGTTCGCGCGCCGGCTGCACGTCCCCACCCCGAACGCCCTGGAGAAGTCGCCCATGAGCATGCTGGCAGAAGGTCTCGCCTACTTCGGGCGCTTCGGGGTCGACGAGACCCTGTTGCAGGCCGCGCTCGAGCGCGCGCTCGCCCGGGGGGGTGATTACGCCGAACTCTACTTCGAACACCGGGTCGCCCACGAGGTCGGCCTCGAGGACGGCGCCGTCAACCGGGCTTTCCTGCACGTCTCCCTCGGGGTGGGCGTGCGGGTGCTGAAGGGCGACCAGACCGGTTACGCCTACACCGAAGAGCTGACGCGCGATCGGGTCTGCGAGGCCGCCGCGACGGCCGCGGTGGTGGCCGACGGACCCGCCTCGCCGGCGCCTCGGGCCTTCGAGGTGCGCGGCCGCCCCGACCGCTACCCGGTGAAGCTCGACTTCGAGGGCGTGGACATCGCCCGCAAGATGCCCATCCTGAGCGAGGTCAACGCCCTCGCCTTCGCCCGCGATGCCAGCGTCAGCAAGGTCACCGTCGGTTACGCCGACTCGGACGGCGCCATGCTCGTCGTCGACTCCACCGGCCACGTCGCCTTCGACCGCCAGCCCATGGCGCGCCTGACGGTCGGCTGCGTCGCCGAGCGCGCCGGCCGCCGCGAGTCGAACCATCACAACCTCGCCGGGCGCGAGGGCTTCGAGTTCTTCACCCCCGAACGCATCCGCAAGGTGGCCTGCGACGCGGTCGACCGCACCGTCTTCTGTTTCGACGCCACCACGGCCCCGGCGGGCGAGATGCCCGTCGTGCTCGCCGCGGGCTCCGCCGGCATCCTGTTGCACGAGGCCATCGGGCACGGCATGGAGGCCGACTTCAACCGCAAGGGCGTCTCGGTCTACAGCGACAAGCTCGGCAAACGCATCGCCGGCGACGAGATCACCATCGTCGACGACGGCACGCAGCCACACGCCCGCGGGGCCATCAACGTCGACGACGAGGGCGTCGAGGGGCAGCGCACCGTGCTCGTCGAGAACGGTGTGTTGCGCAGTTACATGCACGACCGCATCAGCGCGAAACACTACGGCGTCGAGCCGACGGGCAACGGGCGCCGGCAGAGCTTCCGCGACCCGCCCCTGCCGCGCATGCGCAGCACCTACATGATGCCCGGCAGCGTGCCGCCCGAAGACATCGTCAAGTCCGTGAAGCGCGGTGTGTTCGCCGAGACGTTCACGAACGGCCAGGTCATGATCGGCGCGGGTGACTTCACCTTCTACATCAAGACCGGCTATCTCATCGAAGACGGCCGGCTGACGCGACCCATCAAAGACACCAACATCATCGGCAACGGGCCGCAGTGCCTCGAACGCACGGATCTCGTCGGAACGGATTTCAAGATCGACGAGGGCGGGTGGACGTGCGGCAAGGACGGCCAGAGCGTTCCGGTCAGCATCGGCATGCCCACGGTGCGGGTCTCGGCCATCACCGTCGGCGGCGTCAATTAGGAGCCTGCAATGCCCACATCCATGACCGAGAACACACTGCTGACCCAGGCGAAGGACGCGGCCCGGCTCGCACAGAAACTCGGCGCCGACGACGCGCGGGTCGGCGTCTCGCGCAGCCGCGGCGTCGAGGTCGAGTGGCGCGATGGCCGCCTCGAGCGCGTGCAGGAGCGCACCCGGCGCGGCCTCTCCGTCGAGCTCTTCGTCGACGGGCGGTACGCCGCCATGAGCACGAACGACCTGCGCCCCTCCGCCGTCGAGGCGTTTCTGACCGAGGCCGTCGCCATGACCCGGGTGCTCGAGCCCGACGAGCACCGGCGCCTGCCCGATCCCGCGCGCTACGCCGGGCGGGCGGCCGTCGACCTCGATCTCGCCGACGCCAGCCAGGCGGCGGTCACGAGCGAACAGCGCCGCGCTTCGGCCGAGCAGCTCGAGGCCCTGCTGCGCGCCCGGTCCGCGAACGCGCCCATCGTCTCGGTCACGAGCGCGGTCGAGGACGACAGCGGCGAGAGCGCGCGGGTGCACACCAACGGCTTCGAGGGCGTGCGCCAGGGCACGCACTTCTCGCGCTCGGTGCAGGTCACCCTCATCGATCAGGACGGCCGGCGCCCCATGGGCTGGGCCTACACCGTGCGCCGCCACCAGGCCGAGCTCGAGGCGGCCGAAACCATCGTCGACCGGGCGCGGGACATGGCATTGCGGCAGCTCGGCGCGGGCAAGCTCGCCACGGGCAAGTACACCCTCGTCGTCGACCGGCAGAGCGTGCCGCGGTTGCTCGGGGCGTTTCTCGGGCCGCTCTCGGGGGCGGCGCTCCAACAGAAGCGCAGCCTCTGGGATGGCAAGCTCGGGGAGCGCATCGCCTCGCCGTTGCTGACGATCGTCGACGAACCACACAAGATCCGCGGCCTCGGCAGCGCCCTGTGGGACGGCGATGGTTTCGCGACCCATCGCCGGGCCATCATCGAGGCCGGTGTGTTGAAGACGTATCTCATCGATGACTACTACGCCCGCAAGATGGGCGTCGAGCCGACCGGCGGCAGCACCCACAACTTCGAGTGGGCGTTGGGGACGCGCGACGCCGACGGCCTCGTCGCCGACGTGGGCGAGGGCGTCTACATCGACCGCTTCCTGGGCGGCAACAGCAACGGTACCACCGGCGAGATCAGCATGGGCTGCGCCGGGCGGGTCATTCGCGGTGGCCGGCTCTGCGAGCCCGTGGCCGAGGTCAACCTCGCCGGACACTTCGGCGAGATCTGGCAGGCGCTGGTGGCGGTGGGCAACGACCCCGATCCCAACAGCAGCGCCGCGGCACCGACCTGTGTCTTCGAGGGCATCCAGCTCAGCGGGGTGTGACCCCCGCCGGCCCCTCAGAGACGCATGCCGCCGTCGATGTCGATCGTGCGGCCCGTGAAGAAGTCGCACTCGATGATGAACTTCACGCCCTGGAACTGCTCGTCCGGCGTGGCGGCGCGGCCGAGGGGGATCTGCTTCTTCATCATCTCGAGCATCTCGGGGCGCATCTGCGCCGTCATGGGCGTCTCGGTGAAGCCGGGGGCCACGCAGCCCGTGCGGATGCCGAAGCGCGCGAGCTCCTTGCCCCAGACCTCGGTGTCGGCGGCGACGGCGGCCTTGGCGGCCGAGTAGTTGCCCTGACCCATGTTGCCGTAGCGGCTGATGGACGAGATGTTCACGATGACCGCGGGCGCCGTCTTGTGCTTGATGACCCGGCTCGAGAACTCGCGCGTGCAGAGGAAGACGCCCGTAAGGTTGACGTCGAGGACCTGCTGCCAAGCCTTCAGGGTCATCGTCTTGACCTCGCCGGTCTCCTTGTCCGGGCGGCAGAGCAGGCCGTCGCGGGTGATGCCCGCGTTGTTGACCAGGCCGTTGAGGCCGCCCGTGAGCTCCCAGGCCTTCTCGACGAGGCCGACGACCTCGGCCTCGTTGGAGACGTCCGCCTTGTGCACGAAGACCTTGCCGGGCAGCCCGGCCGCCTCGGCGACGAGGCTGTTGAGGCCCTCGTCGTTCATGTCCGCGGCGACGACGGTCGCGCCCGCGCGGGCGAGGGCGAGGGAGAAGTGGCGGCCCATGCCGCTGGCGCCACCGGTGACGATGCCTTTGAAGTTCTCGAGTTTCATGGGGGGTCTCCGAATCGGGTAGGCGGGTGCGCGGGGGACCGCGACCGGTCGCGCGTGTAGCACGCCCGCGCGGCGGGGTGCAAGGTGCGGCGCGGGTCGGGGCAGGGCAGGGGCCGTCGGGAACCCGGGCGAGATTGCGCGTGTCGGCGCCGGCCGCCATGATGGGGATGCCGTCGCAACCGGAGTGCCCATGACCGCTGTGCCCAAGCTCACCGTCGAGCACTACCTGGCCATGGAGGCCCGTGCCACCGAGAAGCACGAGTTCTACGGTGGCGAGATCGTGGCCATGAGCGGTGCCAGGCCGGCGCACAACGTCGTGACGACGAGCCTGACCCTCGTCGTCGGCAACGCGCTGGGATCGCGCCCCTGCTTGAGCTTCTCGTCCGATCAGCGGGTGCGGATCGACGAGACCGGCGCCTACTGCTACCCCGATCTCAGCATCGTCTGCGGTCGCCCGGAGTTCGCCGGTCCCGCGCCGGACTCGCTCCGGAACCCCGACGCGGTCTTCGAGGTGCTCTCACCGAGCACCGAATCTTGGGACCGGGGCGGCAAGTTCAGCCACTTCCAGCACCTCGCCTCGCTCCGGGTCTACGCGCTCGTCGATTCCACGCTGCGCCGCATCGAGTGGTACACCCGCTCGGCCGACCGGCCCGGTGAGTGGATCTACCGGAGTGTCGACGCCCGAGGCGTGGGCGTGATCGACGTGCTGGGGATCTCGCTGGCCGCCGCGGAGATCTTCAGCCCGCTGGACCTGCTCGAGGGGTAGGCGAGGCCCTCGTCGCGTCGAGGCGCAGCATCACACCCTGCCTCGCGCCGTCTAGGAGCTTGATTCACGGCTCCAGACCGAGCACGCCGAGGCAGGCCGGCCCGAGACCAAGGCGCGAGCCCGACAGCGCTACCCCGCGTCGTAGCGTGAGGGCGAGCAACGCCGGCCTCGGGCCGGACCGCCCGGCGGGCGACGCGGAGTGGGTCGTGAATCATGCTCCTGGGCTGGCCCTGCCGGTTGAAGACACCGCGGGAAGGCCATCGCGCGCGGTCAAGTGGGCGGCAGTGCGGGCGCGCAACACTTCTTCCACTTCCGCCCGCTGTTGCAGAAGCATGGATCGTTGCGGCCGATGTCCACACCGCGCACGACCGGCTTGCGTCGCGCCCGGTCGACGGCCATCAGCGGCTCCAGGATGGCGAGCGTGTCGGCGGGTCGCCATGGCGTGCGCATGGCTTTGAGTGCGGCGCGCGGCAGGTAGAACTGCTCCGGCGGTCCCGAGGCGGAGGCGGCGACCAGCTGCATCGTCGTCAAGAGCTTCGTTCCGCGGGAGATGCCATCCACGCGGAGGAGCAGGGGGAGCGTCCGCAGCACGTCCCGCGTCTCGGCGTCGTCGGGGAGCGTGTCGGCGTTCTCCGTGAAGAACGACCGGCCCATGTGTTGCAACGAACGCTCGAAGCCGGGGTCGTCCGGGTCCCCATCCAGCAACGAGGCCGCCGCCTCGCACAGGGCGTCGATCTCGGGCCCCATCGTCGCGCGCAGGCGCTCGGCTTCGGGCGTGGTCGCTCGGCCGGGGGCTGCGCGCAGAGCCTTCTGGATCTCGGCGCGCAGCCCGCTCGTCCGCGTCCCCAGGGCCAGGAGCGCGAGCAGCGTGTCGACGAGTTCATAGAGTGCGACGTCGGCCGCGAGGGCGCGCTTGTAAGCCGGCAGCAGGCGCTTGCCCATGCGGGCGGCCGCCCAGGCGCCCTTGAGCATGAACGTCACGATGCCCGTCCCGACGAGCGGATAACTGAAAGCGGCCTGCGCGCCCTCCAGGTCGCGCGTCAACTCGCCATAGACCTCCTGGTCTCGCGCCATCGATCCGAGGAGAGCCAGGTGCCCCGCGCCGTGCAGCAGGTTCCAGTAGTCGCGCAGCATGTCGTCGCCGCGCGATCCCCGCGGCCGGGCGTTGCGCACGATCGGACCCATCTCGGACAACTCGGCGCCCATCGCCACGTAGGTGGTCAAGAAGCTCGCCCCGAGGAGGGGCTCCCAAGTGGCGATCTCGCGGAAGTCCTCGCGGCTCAGGGCATCGGGCACTTCGAAAAGGCGGCGGAGCATTTGCCGCGTCTGGCGCGCTTCGTTCCGCGCGCGCTGCGCCAGCGCCATCACGTCTCGCAGGCGGTCGATCTGCCGGGCGCAGGTGTCGAGCTCGCCTCGCGTCACGACCGGCAGCCCGCCGGGCCGCATGCCGCGACCGAGGCAGGTAACGAAGTCGCCGGTCCGTGTCACGACGAGGAACGGCCCGGCATCGGGATCGTCCAGTGAGATCGCCAGCCGAGCTGCCGCCTCGGGTAGCGTCGCCGCGGCGACGATCGACCGCAGCAACTCTGGATCGCGGTACAGGCCGAGCGCGAGCTCGACGTCGGGGCCGGCAAGGCGATCCAGGCGGGTCAGGAAATGTTCGGCGTGGGCCATGGTCTCTCCGCAGTGTGGCGCAGCGTTTCGCCCGGCGTCTGCGCTGTCAATGGCCTCGGCTTTCTGCGGGCGCGGCCGCAGTCCCGGTGATATTCTGTGGATACTGTTGTCGATAGAGGGGGAGATCGTGCCGTCTGCCAACCGAATCGTTCGCCACTTCATGCCGTTTCTGACGACCGTCGTCGTCGCCGCATCCGTGCAGGCCCGCCCGTTGCTGGGTGAGCCGGGGGGCGTCGCGCTCACGCCCGTGGGGGAGGGCGACTGGGCGCCGGATCGGGCCGTCACCGCCCTGCTCGACGACACGGGCTTCGTGTGGAGCATCGCGAGTGGCGGGCGGGATCTCCGGTGTTTCCGCAATGGAGACGGGCTGAGCGACGCGTGGTTCCTCGAGGGCGATCACGAGCACTCCACCGTGGGCGGATACACGGCCGCGCGCGCGGCGGACGGCGACGGGATTCAGATCTTGTACGGCAACGGGAACCTGCCGGGGAGCATGCCCTACAGGCTCGAGCGTCTGCGGTGCGGGCAGCCGGTGGAGCTGCTGGCGGAGTGGCCGGCGGAGGCGGTGCCCTCGACGCAGGCGCTGGGCGAGCCCGAGCTCCCCTACGCGTTCGGACCCCGCGGCGCCGTGCGCGCGGACGGCACGTTCTGCGCCACCGCGCCCAACGGGGTCTGGTGCTTCGCCCCCGGCTCGCCGCCGCGTGCGTGGGCAGCGCTCGGGCAGGAGGACTTCGAGGCGGAACTCCTGCCGGCGGTCGACCCGGCGCGTGATCTCCCGGGTTTCAGCGCCGAGTATCGACTGAAGTCCACGACCGTCACGCACCTCGCCTTCGCGTCCGACGGGCGGCTGGTCGGTCGCGCGGTGGCGGAGTGGATTACGGGACCGCCCGGCAACCCGGGTCCCGGCGCGGCCGTCTTGTGGATCGTGTCGCTCGACGACGCGGGGGAGGTGCGCGTGCTGTACGGGCCGGAGACGGTGGCACCGGCCGAACGGATCGCGTCGAATCTCAGCAGCGTGGCGGGTTATCAGGGGTTCGTGGGGACCAACCTGCGAAAACGCCTGCCGAACCTCACCGGACTCGAGATCGACGACGCTCGGGGTCTGGTCTGGCTGTGGCCGATGATGGGTCACCGACTGCTGACGCGCGGAGAGGACGCCGCGACGTTCCACGGCATCGGTCTCGGCGCGGTGCGTCTCGACGGCGCCACCCCCGATCGCGCGGGGCACGTCGAGCTCGGGCGGCGGATCAACGAGGTCGGACCGCAGAACCCCGAGGGGCTGCCGCCCGGCTTCTGGATCCTGACCCGCCAACTCGGTACGCCGGCCCTGCTGCTGGCGAAACGCGACGCGTCACAGACGCTGTCCGCCTACACCATCGACATCGACGACTCGGCGGCGGATCTGGACGAGGACGGACTCGACGGCGCGGAGGAAGCAGCGCTCGGCACGTCCGACCTGAACGCGGACTCCGACGGCGGCGGGCTGGGGGACAACCTCGAGGCGCGTCTGTTCCACACCGATCCCCTGGCCGCGGGGGACGACGAGCAGGCGATGACGGGGCGGCATGGGGATGGGGACCGCCACCTCGGTCTGACGACACTGCCCCGGCTTCAGCCCGGCGTTTCCGCCCTCGAGGATCTCGACGATCAGCCCTGGGCGTCCGGCTGGTTGTGCGGGAGAGGGAGATGCGCGTCGAGCGAGGGCCGGATGGTGGACCTGTCCGAGTCCCTGACCGCCGCCCCCACACGCGACGGGCGCGCGGCCGTCGGCATGGACCTCGCTGGCGACTTCGCCCGGTGGGGGTTGCCCGAGGGCACGAAGGAGGTCCTGGCCTCCGGGGCCGATCTGAGCCCGGTGCTCGGGAACATGGGCGATGGCGCCGTGGTGCCGGGTCGCGACGGCGAGGTCTTCGTGATCGGAGACTCGGGCGTTGTCCGGCTCAGCCCCGACAGCGTGCTCTACGACGCCCGGCAGGCCCTCTGCGACGCCGAATGGGGCAGCTGCTACTCGGGCCCGGAGCCCCTGATCTCCGATCTGTTTCAGACCGGCGCCGGGGCGACGTACCCCATCGGTTACGACGCCGTGCTCAACCGCGTCATCGTGGGACAGGTGGCCGGCGGGGAACGCTGGGTCCTCTCGGTGGGCGCGGACGGACCGATCGTCCTCGCCCGCGGGGCCGATCTCGATGGGGTGATCTACGATGACTGGTCCGGCCGGTTCCCAACCGCTGCGCTCGCCCCGATGAAGGCGCTCTCCCTGCCCGAGGGAGACTTCTTCGTGACCTACGCGCTGGCGGGGCTGCCCTGGACGCTGCCGCCGAGCGGTGTGGGCCTGGCCGACGGTCGACTCGCGCCCTACGCCACGCTGGACTTCCCCGTCCCGGTCGGCCTGCGGGCGCTGGGGTTGAACGGCGGCGTCTACGGCCGCGGTGCCGTGTCGGACGAAGACATGTACCCGGGGCTCTTCGCGCTTGTGCCCATGGGCGGGCCCCTTGCGCCCGGTGACGCGGTCCTGCTGGGCGCGCCCGTCTCTTCCACGGCCGAGCAGCCGTTGCGGCAGCGCCTCGGTCGGCTGGGGCGAGCAGGCGCCTACGAGGAGCCCTGGGGCTCGCCGACGCTGCCACGGCGGCCCGATCCGCTGGCCGAGGCCGGGACGATCAGGGGCGTGGGGGCCAGCGCGTCGACGAACCAGCTCTGCCTGGCCGGTGAGGACGGTCGCCTGTGGCTTCTGCCCTGGGGGGCGGCCGCCGCGGAGCTCGTCTTCGGCGTGGACGGGGCCGCCGACTGCCTGTTCCGCCCGGATGGCGGTCTCTCGGTGCTGCTCGCCCAGCCGGGGGCAATTCTCGAGTTCGCCCCCGGCGAGACGGCCGCTCGGGATGCGCGCCGCCTGGAAACGGGCTCCGCGCTGCGTCCGGTTCGATTCGCCCGGGACGAAGGGGGGACCTACTACGTGATCGACGAGTTGGGTCCCATGGGCTGCGTGACCCCGGAGGGCCCAGCCCCGTCGCCGCACAGTCTGGCGGCGGTCGCCGTGGGCGATGACGGCGACGTATACGCGCTCGAGCGGCCCACCGGGCGTCTCCTCGAACTGGAGCGTCCATGTGCGGGCGGTGCGGCGACGCCCCTGACCTCCCCGGACGGACAGGAATACAGCGCCGAGTGGATCGCGCGAACGCTGGCGCGCGCGCTGCCGCGCCCCTGGCTCCTCGGTCACCTCGTTTTGAGACCGGACGGACTCATCTTCCTCGGGCCCGCCCGCGAGCGGTTCGGGCCGGGCGCCGGCACCGTCCTCGACTCGACCGAGCCGGGGGCCGTCTACGCGCTCGAGCCCTCGACCGGCAGGGTCATCCCGGCGGTCGACGACATCGGCCTCGCCGACGGACCGGCCGCACTCGCGTTCATCCCCGGGGCGACGTGGACGGACGCCTACGGGCCCGAGACCCGGGCCGACGCGGGGGTCTCTGCGAGCGACGGGGACGCGGGCGGGGCGGTGAACGGGCACGCCGCAGACGAGGGCGGCTGCGGTTGCCGGACCTCCGGGCGCTCACCCGGGCCGGTCGGCTGGATCGGCGTGGGCGTCGTTGCGCTGTCATGGGGCCGCCGGCGCTCCCGCAGGCCGGCGACGACTTCGAACGCGTCGCGCCCACGGTCACGAGATCGGACGGGCTTGCCTCGCCCGCGAGGAGCATCTGCAGGGTCTCGTCGGGGAGCGAGTCTCCGTCGCGGTGGCGACGCGATACGTTGAGGCGAAGCCGGCCTTTGAGGAGAGCGGCTTCTCCGTGCTCCCGGACGTTCTCGAAGTCCCACGCCAGGGGCGCTGGAAGGCCGAACGCCGCGCCGAGCCGCCTGCAGACCTCCGTGATGGCCATCGGAGCGCGGCACCAGAAATGGGCTCGCGACCGCGCGGCGAGCGCACCACCGGCCCGCCACCCATCGACGCGGCCCCAGCCCCAGGTGCCGACGGCCGGCGGCCGGGTGGTCCGTGCATGCGCCTCCAACCGGTCGAGTTCGTCAGCGAACGCGCGGCGGCCTGCGCGTTTGTCCGCTCGCCGGATCGCGATCAGCGCCTCGCGGCGAACGAGCCGTCGGTGTCGCTCGACCTCGAGACTGCGCGCCGCGGCCCGGATCTGTTCGAGGCCCGGCCAACGACGCTCGTCGCGTCGCGAGAAGCCGTCCGATCGCTCGAGGCGGGCGAAGACGGCGGAGAACGGCTCGCCCGTGCTGCGGCAAAACGCGTCGACCGCTTGGTGAAGTCCGATGAAAGCATGGCTCACAGACCCCCACGTCGCCGCCTTCCGGAGGCTGCGGTGAAAGTCCGCCATCTCAACTCCGCCCACGACGGCCGGCGGTGCGCCGCGCTGGTGGCGCCGGGGCCGGCGACGGCCACGCCCGGATGGGCGCGTTCGGACTGATCCTGGTGGTGGGACGTGAGGTCATGGCGGGCTCCGCGAGGATACGTGACTCGGCGTCGCACGTTCGATGGGCAAAGTGAGCACGTCGACCGGCACGTTCGCTTCGCAACGACGAACGGGCGCAGGCCCTCGAGCCGATCCGGCCGTCTCGCTTCGACGATGCCGGCCCGTGCGCTCGCCCGCCTTCGGCGATCGGGCCTCACACGCGCTCGTCGATTTCGCCCTTGACGCACCGCGGCATCGCGCCTATTTATGACCGCGAGGTCAATAACTCATGCCGCGACCCGCCGATCCGCTCGCCCGTCCCAAGTTGTTGCGCGCCGCCCGCGAGGTCTTCGCGGACGTCGGGCTCTCCGAGGCCCGCATCGAGGACATCACCCGCCGCGCGGGGGTCTCGAAGGGGGCGTTCTACCTGCACTTCAAGTCGAAGGAGGCCGTCTTCGAGACGCTGCTCGACGGCTTCCTGATGGAGGTCGCGCGCTTCGCCGATCTCTGCGCGCCGAACCTCGCGCAGGCGACGTGCGGGGCGGACGTCGAGCGCTTCTTCCGCGCGCAGGACGCGCAGATGCTCGAGTTCCTGTGGGCGCACCGCGACATCCTCGGGGTGTTCTACCAGGCCGGGGCGACGCCGCAGTACCAGCACGTCCTCAACGCGTTTCTCGACGCGCAGGCCGAGCACGTCGGCGCGCAACTGCGGGCGCTGCAGGCCCGCGGACTCTACCGGCGCACGCTCGACGCGGCCATCGTCGCCACGGCCATCGTCGGGGTCTACCACAACCTGACGCGCCACCTCGTCCAGCAACGGGGCCGGCCGGACTTCGCGCACTACGCCGACACCATCGTCTCCCTCCTGACCGGCGGGCTCCTCGAACCGACGCCGGTCGCCCCCGAACCTGACCCATCGGTCAATGACCATCCGGTCAATTCTTCCCCGGGTGAAGCATGAAACGCGCGCTCTCCGACACGCTCCGGTCCCCCATTACTATCGCTCTCGTCGCCGTCGTCGCACTCGCCCTCGCGACGCCTCTGACGGCGTGCAACGGTGCATCTCAGGCCACCGCCGGCCCGCAGGCCGCGGCCCCGGTCGCCGCCGCCGCCGCCTCGCCGGCGTCGACCGTGGAGCGGCCCCCATCCCCCCCCGCCGCACCGGACCCCGCACAGCGGCCCGCGAGCGATGGCGCGCTCGTCGTCACGGGGGACCTGCGACCCTCCGAGGCGGCGGAGCTCAGCTTCAAGGCCGGCGGGCAGATGTCCGTGCGGAAGGCCGTGCGCGGCGACCTCGTGACGCGGGGACAGGTGCTCGCGCAGCTCTCGGACGTCGAGGCGCAGGCGCAGCTCGCGCAGGCCGAGGCCGCGGTGGCGATGGCGAAGGCGCAGACGGCCATCGCCGAGGATCAGGCGCAGCGCGTCGAGTCCCTGCGCACGGCGGACGCGGCGCCCGGCAACGCGGCGGTGGCCACGCGGTTGCAGGTCGAGGCGGCGCGGGCCGGCGTGCGGCAAGCCGAGGCTGCGGCGGCGCTCGCCCGGGCCAACGTCGCGAATCATGTGTTGCGCGCGCCCTTCGACGGCGTCGTGACCCGCGCCCCCGAGGGCGTCGGCAGCACCGTCGGCCCCGGCTATCCGGTCTACCGGCTCGAGAAGCTCGATCCGTTGCTGCTCGTCGGGACGGTGGCCGAGGCCGAGCTCGGTCGGGTCGCGGCCGGCGCGACCGTGGTCGTCGACACGTCCGCCGGGCCGGCGACGGGCACGGTGCGAGCCGTCGTGCGGGCGCTCGAGCCCGTCAGCCGCCGCGTCCCCGTGGAGATCATCGTGCCCAACCCCGAACGCGCGCTCGTCGCCGGCGGGTTCGTGCGCGCCCGCTTCGGGGCCGCCCCGCCGCCCCGTCCGGAGACCTCGCCCGACGCTCGCCGGGAAGGGGGCGCGACGTCGCCATGACACTCAGCGAAGTCTCCATCCGTCGCCCGGTGTTCACCACGATGGTGACGCTGGGTCTGTTGGCGCTCGGATACATCGGGTACACCCGCCTGGGCACCGATCTGTATCCCGATGTCTCGATGCCCTTCGTCACCATCGCCGTGCCCTACCCCGGCGCCGCGCCGGAGGCCGTCGAGCGCGAGATTCTGGAGCCCATCGAGGACGCCGTCGTGGCCATCAACGGTGTCGACCGCGTCAACGCGTTCGCCCGCGACAACGTCGGCTTCGTGGCCGTCATCTTCAAGATGAGCGTGGACTTCGATCAGGCGGCCAACGACGTGCGCGAGAAGCTCGACGCCGTGACGGCCCGCCTGCCCTCGGCCGCGCAGAAGCCCATCATGTCGCGCGCAGACATCGGCGCCGCGCCCATTCTCATCTACGCCGCCTCGGCGCCTTTGCCCTCGGACGAGGTGCGGCGTCTGACCGAGGATGTCATCAAACCGGCGCTCGAGCGGGTCGAGGGTGTCGCAAAGGTCGACGTCGTCGGCGGCCGGGAGCGCGAAATCCAGGTCGAGCTCGACGCGCTCGCCCTCGAGTCGTACCGCCTCTCGCCGTTTCAGGTGTATCAGAAGATCCAGGCCGAGAACGCCACGATCCCCGCGGGACACTATTTCACCGGCGGCGCGGGCAGCGCGGGTGACGCCTACGAGGTCGGCGTGCGCACCATCGGCGAGGTCAACTCGGTGCGCGACATCGAGGAAATTCTCATTCACGCGAGTGCGGACGGTCGACAGATCCGGGTCAAGGACGTCGCGCGCGTCGTCGACGGGTTTGCCGAGCAACGCACGCTGATCCGCGCCAATGGCCACGATGCGGTGGCTTTTCAGGTCGTCAAGACGTCGGGCGGCAACACCGTCAAGGTCGCGGACGAGGTCAAGCGCGTGCTCGCGGCGCTGCCGATGCCGAGCGGTCTCGAGGCCCGCTTGCTCATCGATCAGAGCACGTTCATCAAAGAGAACGCGCACGAGGTCGAGATCGCCATCGTCTTCGGCGGGGCGATGGCGATTCTCATCATCCTTCTGTTCATGATGGACCTGCGCAGCACGTTCATCTCCGCGCTGGCGCTGCCGACGGCGGTCATCGGCACGTTCCTGATGATGTACGCGCTCGGTTTCACGCTGAACATGCTGACGCTGCTCGGTCTGTCGCTGGCCATCGGTCTGTTGATCGACGACGCGGTGGTCGTGCGCGAAAACATCTTCAGACACCTGGAGATGGGCGAGACCCCGATGGTGGCGGCCGAAAAGGGCACACGCGAGATCACGCTGGCCGTGCTCGCGACGACGATGACCATCGTGGCCGTGTTCGTGCCCGTCGCGTTCATGGAGGGCATCGTCGGGCAGTTCTTCCGGCAGTTCGGGCTCACCGTCACGGCGGCCGTGCTGCTGTCGATGTGGGTGGCCTTTACGCTCGACCCCATGCTCTCCGCCCGCCTCGCCCGCAGCGTCGATCGCGAGGAAGAGAGCCGTCACAAGGGGCTCAGCGGGTTCGTGAAGCGGCACCTCGGGGCGGTCTTCGCCGCCAACGACCGCGCCTACGGCCGCGTGCTCGGGTGGACGGTGCGGCACCCCTTCGCCGTCTTCGGTCTCGCCATCGGCCTGCTCGTCGGCAGCTTCGCCCTCGCCGCCCGCATCGGCATGGACTTCATGTCGCCCGAGGATCGCGGTCAGTTCATCATCAACGTCGAGTTCCCCCCCGAGATGTCGCTGCCCGAGACTTCGCGCCGCAGCCTGGAGATCGAGCAGCGACTGTTGAAGGACGCGCGCTTTCACACCGTCTATTCGACCATCGGGCCCGACGGCGAGGTCAACAAGGCCCGCTATCGCATCGACGTCGGCCCGAAGTGGCTGCGTCCGGACGGGGTCGAGGCGCTGAAGGTCGTGGCGCGCGAGGTGGCCGCGCAGGCGCCGGAGAGTACCGTGACGGCCGAGAACCCGCCGATGATCGAGGGCCTCGGCGCGTGGTATCCCATCATGGTCTCCATCGGCGGGCCGGACTACGCCGTGCTCGAACCGACCGCGCAGAAGGTCGCGTCCATCCTGCGCAGCACGGCGGGCGCGGCCGACGTCAAGGTCGACCACCAGCCGGGCAAGCGCGAGATGCGCGTCGTGCCGGATCGCGATCTCGCGGCCCGTGCGGGCCTGCCGATGGCCCTGCTCGGGTTCAACGTGCGGGTGGCGATGGAGGGCGAGAAGGCCGGCAAGATGCGCGACAAGGACCCCGACGGGCACGACCGCGAGACGGACATCCGCGTCCGCCTGCGCGGCGAGGACCGGGCGAGCCCCGACGCCCTCGCACACATCCCGCTGTCGTCCGACGCGAAAGACCCCATGACCCCCGTCGTCGCGGGCATGCCGCCCCCACCCCCGAAGGTCGTGCGCATCGGCGACGTCGCGTCGGTGGCGGAGGGCATCGCCCCGTCGCGCATCGTGCGGGACAACCGCGAGCGCCGCATCGTCGTGTCCGCCTCGGCCGTCGGTCGGCCGCTCGGCGATCTGTTCGCCGACGTGAAACCGCGCATCGACGCCCTGACCCCGCCCGGGTATGTCATCGAGTACCTGGGCACGGTGAAAGACATGCAGGACTCGAACGAGTCCTTCGGGCTCGCGTTCGGGCTGGCGATTCTGTTCATCTACCTGGTGCTCGCCTCGCAGTTCGAGAGTTTCCTGCACCCGCTGACCATCATGCTGTCACTGCCGCTCGCGCTCGTCGGCGCGCTGCTCGGGCTGTATCTGTACGGGGCCCCGCTGTCGATGGGCTCGCAGATCGGGATCATCCTGCTCATGGGTCTGGTCACGAAGAACGCCATCCTGCTCATCGACAGCGCGCTGGTGTTCCAACGCGAGGGCATGACCCCCCGCGATGCCATCCTGGCCGCGGGGCCGCGGCGGCTGCGGCCCATTCTGATGACCTCGGCCGCGATGGTGCTCGGCATGCTCCCGACGGCGATGTCCAACGGCTCGGGCTCCGAGTTCCGCGCGCCGATGGCCATCGCGGTGATCGGCGGCGTCATCAGCTCGACGCTGCTCACCCTCATCGTCGTGCCGACGGTGTATCTGGGCGTCGAGTGGGTGCGGGGTCTGTTCCGGCGCCGGGCACCGGCCGTGGCAGCGGGCGCCGTCGGCACCTCGACCGCCCTGCTGCTCGCGCTCGGTGCCGCCGCCGCGTTCGCGCCCGGTACCGCACAGGCCGCCCGCATCACACTGCCCGAGGCCTACGACGCCGCGCTGAAACACAACCCGGACCTCGCGCTCGCCGCCGAGCAGGTGCGCCGCGCCGAGGTGGACGTGCGCCGCGCGTGGGCCTACTTCCTGCCGCAGGCCAAGCTGCAGGGCAGCTACACCTGGTACGACGAAGAGCTGGAGTTCGAGTTCGCGCTGCCCCCCAACCTCGCCGCGCTCGCCGGTGACATCCCGCCGATGAAGATTCAGGAGTCACCGACGTTTCAATGGCAGGGGCAAGTCATCCTGCCGCTGGTGAACCTGGAGGGGCTCGCCGCGCTGAAGGCCTCCCGCAAGGGGGTCGAAGCGAACGAACACATCGTCGCGGCCGCCCGGCAGGAGGTGCTGATGGCCGTCGCCTACGTCTATCACACCATCGCCGCGCTCGACCGCGCCGCGGCGGCCGCCGCCGAAGGCATCGTCAACGCGAAGGAGACGCTGCGCGTGGCCGAGGCACAGCGCGCCGCCGAGACCGCCACCGAGCTCGGCGTCGTGCGCGCGCAGGCCGCCCTCGCCGAGGCCGAGGCGCTCGTCATCGAGATCCGCTCCGGCCGCGAGGCCGCCTGCGCCGGGCTCACGCGCCTCACCGGACTCACCGGCGACGTCGAGGTCGACGCCGTCACCCCCGCGACGACGCCCCCGAGCGGCAGCGTCGACACATGGCTGGAAGAAGCGCGCGGCGCACGCGCCGAGCTGCGCGCCGTCGAGGCCCAGGTGGCCGCGGTGGAGGCCCTCGATGGCGGGTACTGGGCCACCTACCTGCCGACCATCGCCGGCCAGGCGACCTACTGGCAGACCACCAACGAGGGCCTCACCGGCCAGGGCGACGGCGCGAACTGGGGCCTCGTCGCGGAGTGGAAGCTCTACGACGGCGGCCTGCGCGAAGCCACCGTGCGCGAGCGCGAGAGCCACGTCCGCAGCGCGCGCCTGGAGCGAGAGCGCCGCCTCGCCGCCCTGCGCGAAGAGATCGCCCGCGCGGCCGCCGAGGCCCGCAGCGCCCTCGCCGGCCTCGAGACGGCCCGCCGCTACGCCGCCCTCGCCGAGAAGGGCCAGAAGCTCGCCCAGGCCGCCTACGCGGCCGGCACCGTGACCAACCTCGAAGTGAGCGAAGCCAACGCCCTGCGCATGAAGGCCGCCGCCGGCCTCGCCCAGGCCGAGGTCAAGGCCGCCCTCGCCGCGCTCGCGTTCGAGAAGGCCCTCGGGCGCGGGGTCGGGCGGTCGGGGCAGGGGCCGAGCGGGGCGCTCGATGGCCCGTGAACCTTGAAAATTGAGCGGTCGCCGCTCAATCTGCGAGGATGATTGAGCGAGACCTTCTCCAACAGGTGCGGGCGCGACTCGGTGCGCAGCCGGCCGTCGTGCTACTCGGGCCGCGCCAGGTCGGCAAAACGACCCTCGCCCGCCGCGTGGCGGCGCTCGCCTCGCCGGAGGCCGTCTTCCTGGACCTCGAGAGCGCGCGGGACCGCGCGCGACTCGCCAACCCGGAGCTCTTCTTCTCTCGGTACCGGGATCGCCTCATCGTGCTCGACGAGGTCCAGGCGATGCCGGGCCTCTTTGCGGTGCTTCGACCGGAGATCGACGCCGACCGTCGGCCCGGACGGTTTCTGCTCCTCGGCTCCGCAAGCGGACCGTTGCTGAAACAATCGGCGGAGTCGCTCGCCGGACGGGTCGCGTATCTCGAACTCAGGCCGTTGCTCGTCGGCGAGGTGCCGGACGGCGAGACGACGACGCTCTGGCTGCGCGGTGGCTTTCCGCCCAGCTACACGGCCGGCAGTGACGACGACTCCATGATGTGGCGGCAGGATCTCATCGCGACGTTGCTGACGCGGGACCTGCCGCAGCTCGGTGTGACGATCCCGGCGGCGACGCTGCGCCGCTTCTGGGGCATGACCGCGCACCTGCACGGCCAACTGTTCAATGCGAGCCAGCTCGGGCTCGCGCTCGGTGGCCTCGCGCACACGACGGTGGGTCGGTATCTCGACCTCCTCGTCGACGCGATGCTGCTGCGAAGCCTGCCCCCGATGCTGCCGAACCTCGCCAAACGGCTGACGAAGTCCCCGAAGGTCTACGTCCGCGACTCGGGACTGTTGCATACGCTGCTCGGCATCGGCAGTCACGACGAACTTCTCGGGCACCCCGTGGCCGGGGCCTCGTGGGAGGGCTTCATCATCGAACAGATCATCGCGCGGGCGCCGCAGCTCGCGACCTGCGGCTTCTATCGCACCGCCGCCGGCGCCGAAGTCGACTGTGTCGTCGAGGCGCCCGGCCGGACCATCGCGTTCGAGATCAAGCTATCGGGCGCGCCGAAACCGAGGCGCGGGTTCTACTCCGCGTGCGAGGACCTCGGTGTGTCGCACGCATACGTCGTCGGCCTGGTCGACGAGCCGTATCCGCTCACCGAGTCCGTCGAGGTGATCGGCCCGAGTCACTTGCGCGCAGCGCTGGGGGGGTGAACCGCGTCGACGAGTTTGACCGGCCTGGGGAGACGGTCTAGGTTCGCCGGAGGATTCCGCGCAAGGGAGGACGTGCCGGTGCACCGTTGCTTGCCGAACCTGCTGATTTGCGCGGTCGTGCTCGTGCTCGGTTGCGGTGAGGGCGGTCGAGGGGCGGGGGCGGGCGATGCACTCGGGGGTCCCGGGCCGGACGCGGTCATCGCGCCGGGCGGGGACGCTCGGGTCGCGGGGCGGGCCGACGCGTCGAACCAGGGCCCGGACGCGGGGCCACCGACGGCCGACGCGACGACGCTGACCCCCGACGCGGTGCGTCCGCCGACCGACGCTGCCGCCAGCCCGCACTTCGACGCGGCCGAGCCGACCCCCGACGCGGCCGACCCGACCGCCGACGCCGCGCCGGCGCCCGAGGACGCCTCCGCTCCGCGGCCCGACCGAGCGCTCGTGCCCGACGCTGCGCTTGCAGTGCCCGACGCTGCGCTTGCGGCGCCCGACGTTGCCCGCCCAGCCCCCGACGCTTCGCCCGCGCCGTCCGATGCTGCCCGACCACCCGCCGACGCCGTCGAACCGTCCCCCGACGCCGCCCCATGCGCGCCGACGGACTGCGACACGCTCGGCCTGACGTGCGGTGTCGCCGACGACGGCTGCGGGCAGACGCTCGACTGCGGACCCTGCCCGCCGCCCCCGGCACCGGATCCCTTCGAACTC
Source organism: Myxococcota bacterium (assembly GCA_023150895.1). Lineage (GTDB taxonomy): Bacteria > Myxococcota_A > Bradymonadia > UBA7976 > UBA1532 > CAINDO01. Next base: position 114,730 of record JAKLJY010000005.1, read on the forward strand.
GATCCTCGCCGGCCGGCGGCCCTCGACGACCTCGCGCGCGCCGTGCATTCGGGGCCCGACGCCGTGCAGGTCGGCGTCGAAGCCGGTGCGCTGCGGCCGGGGGCCATTGCCTGGCTGCGGGGTCGCGTCGTGGAGCGCGATGGCGGCCCCCTCGCCGGCGTCACCGTGCGTGTCTTCGGTCGACCGGCGCTCGGCCGTACGACCACGCGGGTCGACGGTACGTTTGACCTCATCGTCGACGGGCCCGTCCGGCATCGCTTGATTTTCGAACTCGACGACTTCCTGCCGGCCGAGCGGGCGGTCTCCGTGCGCCGGGGAGAGAGCCGCGTGCTCGACGACGTGGCCCTGCTGGCCGTGTCGCCGCACCCGGAGAACCCGGTCGCGCTCGGGCCGGGCACGCCCTGGCAGGTGGCGGCGGGGGCCCTCGAGTCCGACGCGGACGGCACGCGGCGCGCGGCGTTGTTCTTGCCACCGGACACGGGCGCCCGGCTTCTGCTGGCCGACGGTGTTTCCCAACCCGTGGACGCGCTGACGCTGCGCCTGGCGGAGTACACGGTGGGGGCGGGCGGCCCGTTCGCAATGCCGGCCGAGCTGCCCCCCGCCTCGGGTTACACCTATGCCGTCGAGATCACGGCCGACGAGGCCTTGGCCGCGGGCGCGCGCTCGGTAGCGCTCGACACGCCGGCGTGGCTGTATGTCGAGAACTTCGTCGGTTTCCCCGTGGGCGGGCCCGTGCCCGCCGGTTACTACGACCGGGACGCGGGCGCGTGGCTCCCCTCGGACGACGGTCGTGTCATCGCAGTGCTGGGCGTCGAGAATGGCTTCGCAGAGGTCGACGTCGATGGCACGGGTCGGCCGGCGGATGCCCTCCAACGGGGGGCGATCGGACTGACGGAGGGCGAGCGCGCCCTGCTCGCCGAGCGGTATGCGCCGGGTGTGTCCCTCTGGCGCGTGCCCATCACGCACTTCACGCCGTGGGACTGCAACTGGCCCTATGGCCCGCCGGAGGACGCCGAGTGGCCGCCGGAGGACATCCTCGACGAGTCGAGTCTGGCCGAGACGGACCCGGACTGCGATCGGCAGGTCGACGGCTCGATCGTCCACTGTCAATCGGGGACGGTGACCAAGACGCTCGGCATCCCCGGGACGCCGTTCGAACTCGTCCACCGCAGTGTCCGGGCGCCGGGGTATCGGGCCTCGCGTCGCCTCGATCTCCACCTCGGCGATGGAAGCGATCCGGCGTCGCTACGCCGCGTCGAGGTCAGCGTCGACATCGCCGGCCGGCGCCTCGGCGGGGTGTATCCCCCGGGCACGCGTCGTGCGGTGATTGAGTGGGACGGCCGTGACGCGTTCGGGCGGGACGTGCCCGGACCCATCGAGGCGACCATCCGGGTGCGGCGTGTGTATCCGGTGGTCTATCTCGAGCCCGGTGCCTGGGGCCGCGCGTTCGGGCGGCTGGGTACGGGGGCGATCGATGGTGATCGCGCACTGGCAGAGATCATGCTCGACCGTTCGACGAAGACCGAGCTCGGCGGGCTGCGCTCGGGTGTCGGCGACGTCGGCGGATTCGAACTCTCGGACGTCCTGACGCGCGGTCCGGACGGCCGGATCTTCGCGGCTGGCGCGGGGGGGGCCGGCGGGTTCGTGCCGTTGCCGTTGCTGACCCTCGAGGCGTTCGAGCCGCGGACGGTGACCGATCTCGTCTCTCTGCCCGATGGCAGCCTGCTCCTGGCGCTGCCGGCCGAGCGCGTCGTCGAGCGGCGTTGGCCCGACGAGACCGTCACGATCTTTGCCGGGGGCGGACGCGGAGGGGATGGCGGTCCCGCCGACGAGGCCGCGCTCGACGAACCCGTCGCGCTGGCGCCGGCACCCGACGGCAGTGTCTACATCGGAGGCGGCTGCCGGGTTCGGCGCGTCCGGCCCGACGGTGTCATCGAGACCACCGCGGGCACGGGGATCTGTGGACCGGAGGGGCACGGCGGCCCGGCGACGGCCGCCCGACTCTGGCCGGTCGCGAGTCTGGCCGTGGACCCGGCCGGGCGGCTGTTCATCGCACAATCCGGTCTCGATGGACCGTGGCAATCCCGCATCCAGTCGGTCGACGTGGATGGTGTCATCGCGACGCTCGCCGGCGGCCTGGCTGGCGGTGATGCCGATGTGTCGGGTCGTTTCGCGTGGGAGGTGCCGCTCTCATTCCCGGGCGATCTCGTCGTGGGGCCGGACGGGCTGTACTTCACCGAGGGCGACTGGCAACGGCTGCCGCCGTTCGCGTTCGCACAGCGCGGGTCGCGCCACGGGATCCGCCGGGTCGACGTGCAGGGCCGACTCTACACGGTGGCGGGCGTCCGCCAGGCGGGGGCTTCGGACGACGGCGTCCCGGCCGTCGAGGCGGCGCTCAACAACCCCAAACACCTGACGTTCTCACCGGAGGGGCGGCTGCACTTCGTCGAGTCGGTCGAGGTGGCCGGCTTGGAGCAACGACGACTCCGGATGCTCGATGTCCGCGGGCGCTTGCGCACCGTCGCGGGTGGCCCGGAGAGCCGGGCGGCGGTCGCACAGGACGCGCCGCTCCCGCCCCGGCAGGCGAGCCTTGCGTTCGTCGACGCCGTCGACTTCGGACCGGACGGTGTCTTGCGCATCGTCGACACGCCGAGTCTGCTGACGCTCGGTGCCGGTGTTCGGAATGGCCTCGCGTTCGCGTGGGTGCGCGGCGTGCACGCGGCCTTCGACGCCGCCGGCCGCCACGCCGCCACGCTCGACCCCCTGACCGGCGCGCCGCGCCTGGAGACACGCTTCGATGTGATGGGGCGGCTCTCGGGTCTCATCGACGCGGACGGCCGCCTGACCCGTCTGGAGCGCGGACCCGACGGCGAACTCACCGGCATCGTGGCGCCGGACGGGCAACGCACCGTGATCGCACTCGACGCCGCGGGGCGCATCGAGTCCCTCGCCGCGCCCGGGGGGCGGCGCGTGGATCTGCGCTGGCTCGACGGGGATCTGCTCGCCTCGGCGACGGACGCCGCCGGAATGACGACGCGATACACCTACGACGCGCTCGGCCGCCTCGCTTCGACGGCGGATCCGGCCGGCGGCGGTTGGCAGCTCGCATGGCCGGCCGAGGCGGGCGCGCAGGTCGGCGAGTGGACCTCGGCGCTCGGGCGTTCGACCCGGAGCACGCGACGGTACCGGGACGACGGCACCCGCGAGGACGTCGAGCGGGGCCCCGACGGGCTGACGGACGTGGGGCGGCGATTCCCCGACGGCACGCGCGAGACCCGGTTCGCCGACGGAACGGGGCTGCGGGTCGCTCCCGAGCTCGATCCGGTCGACCCCGCGGGCGGCGAGTCATTTGCCGGCCGCGTCGTCCTGACGCTGCCGGACGGGCGTGCCGTCGAGCGCCTGTCGGAGCGCATGGCCGTCTTCTCTCGGCCGGGCGATCCGACGAGCCTCGTCGAGACCATCGAGACCGTGACCGTGGCCGGTCGACGCACGACCGCGACCTGGGAGGCCGAGAGCCGCACCGCCACGCGCGTCACGGCGGCAGGGCGCGTCGAGACGCTGACGCTCGACGAGTCGGGGCGCGTCGTATCGACGACCTCCGGGGCGCTCGCGCCGGTGGCGATCCGCTATGACGACGAGGGCCGGCTCGTGGAGGCCGGCACCGAGGATCGCCGCGTCACGTACCGGTATGACGCGCGGGACCGCCTCGTCGAGCAGCGGGATGTGGCGGGTCACGTCGAGCGCCGCACCTACGACGACGCCGACCGTCCCACGACGGTGACCGTCAGTGGTACGGACGAGGCGAGCGCAACCGTTTCGCTGGCGTTCGGGCGCACGGGTCTGCCGACGGAGGTCACCCCGCCCGGGCGCCCGGCGCATCGGCTCGCGCACGATCCGCGCGGACGCTTCGCCGGTCGCACGCCACCTGCCCTGCCCGACGACCCATCGCCCGACGGCGTGCGGCTGGCCTACGACCGCGACGGGGCGCTCGTATCGGTGGCC
>JAKLJY010000060.1:0-39516 GCA_023150895.1 Myxococcota bacterium
GAGACGGACACCGGCAACACGCGACCGCTGGCGTTCTTCGGTTTGATCGCCGCCAGCTCATCGATCACGGCCTGGCTGACCGAGCCAAGGCGCTCTCCGGTCTTTCCGTCGAGGAGCAGCTTCCGGCGCTGCCAGTAGATGTCCTCCCAACGGAGTCTGCGATCTCGCCCGTGCGTGCACCTGTGGCATGGAGGAGGATCAGCATCGTCTTGGCCCAGGGCCTTGTTCAGCGCGGCGAGCGACGTGAACCGCTCGTTGCGGAGCCGGGCCAGGATCCAGCGCTGCACGATCTGAACGGCGACCTCGACCTTGGGCTTGTCGCGGGGCTTGCGGGGTCGCGCCGGGACGACCACCGCGCCATGGTGCGTGGCCATCTCGGCATAGGTCCGCTGCACGCCCGGTTCATAGCGGCAGGAGGCCGACACGCCGCTCTTGAGCTGGTCCGGGACGAGCACGGCGCTCGCCCCCTCGAAGAACTCGAAGGCCCGGACGTGGCTGGCGATCCAGTCCGCCACCTGCTGCGTCGCGCTGGCCTCGGCGTAGGTGTAGTTCGAGGCGCCCAGCACCGCCACGAACAGCTCCACCGGCACGCTCTCGCCGGTCGCGGGGTCGACGATGGACGGCCGCTTGCCCGAGTAGTCGACGAACGTCTTCTCGCCGGCGCGATGCACCTGGCGCATCGACGGCCGGCAACGCTTCAGCCAGCTCCGGTAGCGCTCGCCGAACGCGGTCATCCGGTAGCCCTCGGGGTGCTGCTCCAGGTACTCAAGGTGGAGCAACTCCAGGGTCACGCCCGGTCGGCGCAGCTCCGTGTGAATCCACACCATGTAGGGCTCGGCGCGCGTCGCGTCGACGGCCGCCTGCGGGTAGAGACGCGCTTCCAGCGCCCGCTCACCCAGACCCTCGACCGAGGCCCAGTCCAGACCACACGCCGCGGCCCGGGCCGCCGTCGCCGACACCGTGCCCGGGCTCACGCCCAGGCTCGTGGCAATCGCGCGATGGCTCAGCCCCTCGCACCACTTCAGTCTCAGGATTTCTCTCGCTCTCCGCATGGACACTCGCTCCGTCGCCATCACCACCTCCTTCAGGGAGGCGGGTGCGTAGTCGATGTCCAGCGGCGCTTCTACCCGGTGATCACGATGGCGATTTCGGTGATCACGATGGCGATTCCGACGATCACGATGCCGCGATTTCGGCGATCACGATGGCGATTTCGGTGATCACGATGCCGCGACTCTGGTGATCACGATGCCGCGATTTTCGCGATCACGATGACACGACGCGCGCACCGGCCAGGACGTGCCGCTCGTCTCGGCCCACGGTCGGTGGGCGGCCGAGCTGCCGATCAAATTCGCGGGCCTCTACGGTTTCGTGGCCATCCTGGGCTCGACAGACCTGGCGCGCGGCGTCGAGCGCTGGCTTGCTGGAGTCGGCGCCGTCGGTGGCGCGGAGGAGGTTCACGCTCGGCTTCGCGAGGCCATCGACATCGGGGGTCGCTTAGAGGCGCTCGCCTGGTGGGCGTGGATTCGCAGGGTTCACGTCGAAGGAACTGGATACGTCGATCAGGGCGCACATGTGGACGACCCGGGCCTTCGTCCGTGCCCTTTCGCCCGCGAGGTCGTGGCCGAGGTCCACGGACTCGCGGCCGACAACGACGCGCTCCACGCCACCGGGCACCTGACGGCAGTCTCAGTGCCGTTGGTCACGGGGGCCTGGGCCGGTGCCAGGCCGGAGCCGAAGTTCGAGACGATCCTGAAGTACTCCCAGCGGCGCGGTGTCGTCCTTGCCGATTCGTTCGAGGGCTACCCCCTGGCGCTCGGTCGGCTGGCGCGCGAACTTCCAACCGGGAAGCCGGCGTGGACCGTGGACGTCGTCTCGCGGAAGGAGGTGGCTCGGCCAGTTTCGACGCTGCTGGACGTGCGGACGATGGTTCATGGGTTCCGCGGTGGTGCACGCCTGGGGGCATGCCGCGACCTCCAGCGAAGGGAAGTAGGGGATGGCGGACGATTCGGCGGCACGTCATCCTTGGTCCGAGTTCGACTCCTTGGTGGTCGGGTTGGCCGGCGTGCACGCGCAGGCGCGGCAGGCCGCGGCGCGGTCGGTGGACGAGATCCTCACACTGCGCAGCTGGCTGATCGGGACCTGGATCGTCGCCTACGAGCAGGGCGGCAGCGACCGCGCGAAGTACGGCGCGCGACTCATCGAGTCCCTCGCGGCGGCCTTCAAGGCGCGGGGCATCGAGGGGCTCGGCGTCTCGAATCTCAAGAACGGCAGGCAGCTCGCGCTGGCGTGGCCGCGCCTGGGGATTCGCCAGACACCGTCTGGCGAATTGGCGGATGAGATTCGCCAGACACTGTCTGCTGAATCTGTCCTCATGGTGGCGTCCCCCGTCGGAGACGCGCGAGTGCCCGCGGCGCGCGAGGCGGCGTACAACACGCTCCCCTGGCATGACGACGACTGGATGCGCCGCCTGCGCACCGAGCTGTCGTACTCGCACCTGTTGGAGTTGTCGCGCATCGACCCCCCGCTCGCTCGCGCCTTCTACGAGTTGGAGACGCTGAAGAGCCGCTGGAGCGTTCGAGAGCTGAAGCGCCAGCGCGACTCTATGCTCTTCGAGCGGATCGGGCTCTCCAAAGACGTGGACGCAGCGGCCGCGCTCGCCCAATCGCGAATCCAGCCGGACGCACCCGCCGACCCCGAGCACATCGTCCGCGACCCCTACGTGCTGGAGTTCCTCGGCCTCGAAGGCCGCATGCTGCCCAACGAGACGGAGTTGGAATCGGCGTTGCTCACCCACCTCCAGGCGTTCCTCCTGGAGCTTGGGGGCGGTTTCGCGTTCGTCGGCCGGCAATACCGGATCACCGTCGGCGGTCGGCACAACTTCATCGACCTGGTCTTCTATCACCGGGGCCTGCGCTGCCTCGTGGCCATCGAGTTGAAGCTCGGTCGGTTCACACACGAACACGCCGGGCAGATGAACTTCTATCTCAACTGGCTGCGCGAGAACGCCGCCCTGCCGGACGAGAACCCGCCCATCGGGATTGTCCTCTGCGCCGACAAGGACGCTGAGGAGGTCCACTACGCGACGGGCGGCCTCGACCGGCAGGTCTTCGTCTCGCGTTACCTGACGGCGCTGCCGAGCGAGGAGCAGCTGCGTCGGTGGTTGACCGACGAACGCGAGGTGCTGGCGCGGCGTGGGGGATCGGTGGACGGGTGACGGAGTGGGGACTTCGGGGAGCGGGGTTTCGTCCGGCCGTCATTGGGCGGAGTCAGGGCGGGCCGTGAACGGGACAGCCGCCGAGACGGCGCGCAGCGCGGCCTCGACGTTCTCCACGATCCATGCGGGCTCGTAGGCGTGGGCGGCCTCGCCGACGTGACCCCGGACGATCCATTTCGGGTAACCGTCAAACCCGGTCGGCTGGCACTCGACCGTCCCACACGCCGCCTCCAGCGCGGTCGTCAGGCTCTTCGAGTGGCTCAGGAGAGCCTCCACGCGCGGCGCCGTTCGCCGGCGATTCCATTGCCGCCCGTACCACATCACGTCGGGACCGCGCGGCGGGTGCGTGCGCTCCAGCCAGAAGTGCAGACCCACCGGGCCGGCGCCTTCCACCCAGACCTCCGTGATGAAGCACTTGCCGGCGTACAGGTAGAACGGACGCCCGCCCTCCAATCTTCCGTCAGCGACGAGCCGCGCAACGACCTCACCCTTGAGCAGTGCGTCCAGTGCCGCGAGCATCTCGGCCTTCGCCCGAGTCCGCTTCGGTGCCTCGGCGCGCGCCCCTGGGGACGCCTCGTCCCCGCGGGCGGACCACGTCAGCCGTTCCACGGCCAGGAACTCCTCGCCCGCGCGGCCGGTGTGGTAGACGAACGACCAGCAGTAGATGCCGACCCCCTGCAGCGCCAGTCTGCGGCACACGTCGAGAGTCTGAGGATCGAACTCCTCCGCCACGAGGACCACCCGCTGACGGGTGTTGAGCGGCGGCGGCGTCCACGAGTCACTGCCCGTGCCGAAGACCTCGCGCAGGCGGTCCGCGAGGGCCGCGCCGGTGCTTCTGTCCTTGGCTGCCAACTACTCCAGCGCCTCGCGGTTCAGGCCCGCGGCCCAGGCCGCGTATTCGAGCGCCTGGGCGACGATGTCGCGGGGAGCGCGACCGCGCTTCAACTCCCAGACCTCGACGGCCCCGTCGGCCGCGATGCCGATGAGGTCGGGTCGCTTGCCGTGGTCGGTGTGTGGCTGGCGGGCGATGAAGCAGACGCCCAACTCGTCGCCGCTGGCCTGTAGTATCGTCTCCAGGCGATCCTCATCGTGCGCGGCGCCGAATTTCGCCGGCGCAACGGGTTGCAGCGCGTCGCCCTCGATTTTGTAGATGGGCATGGCGGGACCTCAGCGACTGCGATTCACCTCGGGTGTACGAGCAGCGGCCCCGCGTGTCCACCACGTCGCGATCCGTCACTCGCCACACGCTGCACCTGGAGCGCCGTCGGGCTGTGCGGGTTGTGCGGGTTGCGAGCCGAAAACAGCCCCAAATGGCCCGCACAACCGAATCGCCACCGACGTAATTACCTGAAACTTCAGCCGTTCCTGTCCGCGCCCACCTTCCACTTGATGTTGCACCCCAGGCTCGGGCGCTGCGGGCGCTCGAAGGGCTGCCCGGCGAGCAGGGCGTCACACGCCGCGCGCAGGTCCTGCCCGGTCACGGCGACGGGTTGGCCGGGGCGGGCGCCGTCGAACTGCCCGCGGTAGTAGAGCGTGCGTTCGCCGTCGTAGAGGAAGAAGTCGGGCGTGCAGGCGGCGTCGTAGGCGGTGGCGACGGCCTGGGACTCGTCGATGAGATAGGGGAACACATACCCGGCGCGCTCGGCTTCGGCCTTCATGTGTTCCGGGCTGTCGGCGGGGTACTGCGTCCAGTCATTGCTGTTGACGCCGACGATGGCGAGGCCGCGCGCCTGGTAGTCCCGGGCGAAGCGGGCAAGCTCGTCGCGGATGTGGACGACGAACGGGCAATGGTTGCAGATGAACATCACGAGCAGGCCGGGGGCGCTCGCGAAGTCGTCGCGGCGCCAGCGGCGGCCGTTCACGTCGGGGAGGTCGAAGTCGGGGGCGGGTCGCCCGAGCTCGGGCATGGTCGAGGGGGTGCGTGCCATGTCGGTGAGGATGCGCGCACGCTTCCCCGCGTCGCAAGGCTCACTCGCCGTCGGCCGGCGCGGGCTCCTCGGGCAGCGCGTCGCCCTCGGGCAGCTCGAAGTCCTCGGGGGCGGGCATGTCCTCGACCTCGTCCATACCCTCGGGAGCGGGGGCGCACTGCCCGCCGCTGAAGCGGGGACGCGCCCGCATCGCCGCCGCCGGCGCCGCGGTCTCCTCGTGGGCGACCGCCCCGTCGGCGCGCCAGCACTGGACGACGCGCGCACACTCGCCCTCGCCGGCACTGCCGCCGCAGACCGCCGCCACGGCGCGGGCACCGAGGCCCCGCCGCCACGCCACCGCGGCGCGGACGTGTTCTTCGAGGCCATCCTCGCCCAGGCTGAGCGCGCCGGACTCGTCGGCCGCCACCAGGTCCCCGTTTGCGATCAGCGTGACCCGCCCGCCGGTGCCATGGATGTGCTTGAACCGGTAGAGGCCACTGACCGGGGTCTCGTCCCCGGCGCGGGCGAAGTCGCGCAGGGCGACGTTGAGCTGCCGCACCGGGCCGACCGCGCGGTACCCGATGCCCAGGCGCCCCGCGGGGCCCTCGCGGCCGGTCAGCGCCGCGTACTGATCGAAGTCGAAGCCGATCCGCCCGTGCCCGCGCTTGCGGTCGTCGAAGCGCGCCACGACCTTGCCCTCGCCGGCCATGACCGGCACCAGGGCCTCGTCGCCGGCGTCCACGGGGCGGCCCTTCAGCGCGAAGGCGTAGTGGCGGTTCTTGGCGTCGCGGCGGCACGAAGTGAGGACCCAGTGGACCGTGCCGGCCTCGTTGTCCGTGGCCCAGCGCCGGCACTCGACCTTGCCTTCGCTGTAGGTCTCGGGCTCGACGCCCTCGATGAGGGCCGCCACCCGAGCGTGCGCCTCTTCGCGCAGGGCGTTGACGTTCTCGAAGACGGCGCGGGTGAGGCCGCGCAGGCGGGCGGGACCGGCAGCGCTCTCGTCGGCCGCGGCCGCCGCGTCTTCGGGTTCGGTCGCGCCGTCGTCGAGCGTCAGGGCGAGGGCCTGCGAGTCGGGGATGGCCTCGGCGAAGTCACCCTCGGCGGTCGCGCCCGCGGTCTCGGTGCCGCCCTCGTCGCTCTCTTGGCCGCCACAGGCGGTGAGGGCGAGCGCGGCGCTCATGGCGAAACCGGCGAAGGGGAACAGGCGGGCAGTGTTCGGGCGCGCAGACATGGGCGTCTCCTGGGTGGGGGCGGCTCGGGCGGAGTCGTTCCGCGGGCCGCCACGTCGTCTTTTTTTTCGCTCTCACTCAGCCTCAACCGACGACCGGCCGGCGGGTTGCGGCGCGCCGGGCGAATTTCCGTGCGGTCGATCACGGCGTTCGAAATGACCCCTTGCCGGGGGGGCCCCGTTTGGGAATCCTGCGCGCCATGAACCGCCCCCGCCGCCGCCGTGCGCTGTGTTTCTGTCTCGCGACGATGCCGTGGCAGGCGTGTGACACGGGGGATGCCGGTCCCGGGGGTGCGCGGGCGCGCACCGTCGACGAGACGCCGCCGGTCGTCGACGGGCGGGTGGCCGACGCGCCGGACGCCGACCTGCGCGAACCGTCCGAACCGCCCGAACCGCCCCGGATCGAAGACATCCGCGCCGTGGTGCCCGGGGCGAACCTGCCGCCCGAGGTCTTGCTTCAGCGGGCGAACAACAACCTCGACCTCGTCGATCACGACGGGCGCCTCTACCTGGCGTTCCGGACGGCGTCGAACCATTTCGCGAGCGCGTCGACCCGCCTCTACGTCGTGAGCACGGAGGACGAGATATCCTGGCGGTTCGAGGGTGAGTTCTTCGAGGGCACGGACCTTCGCGAGCCCCGCTTGTTGTCGCTGAACGGTGAGCTCTTTCTCTACTACGCGGTGCTCGGGACGGATCGCCTCGCCTTCGAGCCTCAGGGCATGAAGCGCTCGGTCTACGAGGGCCCCGGCCGCTGGTCCGAACCCGAGTGGTTCTATGGCGAGGGCTTCATTCCCTGGCGCGTCAAGGTGCTGCCGGACGAGCCGGGCGTCGCCTATCTCGTGGCGTACATCGGCGGCGAGAACCTCTACGAGGTCGACGGGGAGGCCGTCTCGGTCCACTGGCTGCGGACGACGGACGGACGCAGTTTCGAACCCGCCGCACCCGACGCCCCGGACGCCCCCGTCGTCCTGCGGGGCGGCACTTCCGAGACCGACTTCACCCGGCTCGCGGACGGCACGGTCATCGCGGTGGCCCGCAACGAGGCGGGGGACGCCGAGGTCGGCTTCGGCTCGAAGATTTGCCGGGGGGAGGCGGCCTCGCCGGGGGTCTGGCGGTGTGCGGCCGACGTCCGTCGCTTCGACTCGCCGCTCGTCTTCGCGCACGAGGGGCGGGTGTACCTCATTGGCCGGCGCAACGTCACCCCGTCGGGGGCGTTCGATCTCGGCCGCGACGACCTGCCCCTCGCCGAGCAGGCCGTTCTCTATGCCGCCGACTACTGGAACAAACCGAAACGGTGCTCGCTGTGGGCGATCGACGCCGAGGCCCTGACCGCGACGTTCGTTCTCGATCTCCCCTCGAAGGGCGACACGTGTTTCGCCAGCGCCGTCCCGCGCGGCCCGGACCGCTACCTGGTCTACAACTACAGCTCGCCGGTCGATGGCCCGGATGTCGGCTGGCTCACGGGGCAAGCCGGCCCCACTCTCCTGTACCGCCAGATGCTCGTCTTTCCCGGGGTCCCATGACCGAGACCGAAAAGCCCGCCGTCGTCGCCGCCGTCGACCTGGGCTCCAACAGCTTCCACCTCGTCGTCGCGCGCATCGAACACGCCCAGGTGCGGGTCGTCGACCGCATCCGCGAGCCCGTGGCCCTGGCCGCGGGGTTCGACGCCAAACGCGCCCTGGATGCGGACACGCAGGAGCGCGCCCTCGCCTGCCTCGCGCGCTTCGGTCAGCGCCTGCGCGAGATGCACCCGGGCAGCGTGCGGGCCGTGGGCACCAGCGCCTTGCGAGAGGCCGCCAACGCCCGCGCCTTTCTCGCCCGGGCCGAGGGCGCACTGGGCCACCCCATCGAGGTCGTGTCCGGTCAGGAGGAGGCGCGCCTGATCTACGCGGGCGTCGCGCACACGCAGACGGGGGAGCCGACGGTGGGGGTCGCCCGCCGTCTGGTGGTCGACATCGGCGGCGGCAGCACCGAGCTCATCCTGGGCGAGGGCATGACCCCGAAGCGAATGGACAGCCTGCGCATGGGCTGTGTCAGCTTCAGCCAGCGCTTCTTTCCCGGCGGGCGGCTGACGGAGGACGGGTTTCTGCGGGCGGGCGTCGCGGCGCGGCAGGAGCTGCAGACGATCGTCGAGATCTACCGCTCGCGGGGCTGGGGCAAGGCCATCGGTTCGTCGGGGACGATCCTCAGCGCCGAACAGATGCTGCGCGAGCTGAGCCCCACGGAGGACGGCCTGAGCGTCCGGGGGCTGCGTCGTTTGATCAAGGCGGTGATCGCCGCCGAGAACGTGGCGCGACTGGCCCTGCCGGGCCTGAAGCCCGAGCGCGCGGCCCAGATTGCCGGCGGACTGGCCATCCTGGAGGCCGTCCTCGACAGCTTGGGCGTCGATCGCATGGAGACGTCGAGCGGCGCGCTCCGCGAGGGCGTGCTCTACGACCTCCTCGGCCGCATTCGTCATGAGGACGTCCGCGAGCCGACGGTCGCGGCGATGATGCTGCGCTACCACGTGGAAAAGACGCAGGCGGACCGGGTCGAACAGACGGCGCTCGACATGCAGGAACAGATTGCCGGGGCGTGGCAGCTCGAGGGCGAGACGCCGCGGCAGTTTCTGCAATGGGCGGCGCGTTTGCACGAGATCGGGCTGAGCGTCTCGTGGTCGGGGTATCACAAACACAGCGCCTACCTCGTCGAGCACGCCGAGATGCCCGGCTTCTCGCGGGACGATCAGCGGTTCCTGGCGGCCATCCTGCTCGGGCACCGGCGCAAGCTGTCACGCGAGGCGTTCGCCGAGCTCGCGGGGGAGCGCCGGACGCTGGCGATTCACCTCTGTGTGCTGTTGCGTCTCGCCGCACGCCTCAACCGGAGCCGGGCGAGCACGCCGTTGCCCGAGCTGGAGGTCACGGCCGCCAAGGGGCGCCTCACGATGCGGTTCCCGCCTGCCTGGCTCGACGCCCATCCGTTGACCCGCGCCGATCTGGCCGAGGAGGTGGAGGCGTTTGGCGCCGTTGGCCTGCAGCTGCGGTTCGAGTAGGTCGGTGCCGGTCGGGCGTGACGCCGAGCCGCCCGCCGTGGATGATGTCGACATGGTGTCTTCGAGTCAGCGTGCGCGACGCGTTCCGGCCCGCGGCCTCGGGCTCGGTCTTCTGTTTGCGCTGAGCGCTTGTCAGGGGGAGACGACGGCCGCCGCGTGCGCCGTGGACCTCGACTGCCCGGCCGGCGGCGGCATCTGCGACGACGGCGCGTGTCGTGTGCTGGCCTGCCGCGGTCGTGGCGACTGTCCCTCGGGCACCTGCGGGCTCGACGGGGTCTGCAAGCCCGCGGAGTGTGATCCGACGCGACCCTGCGAGGGCGGTTTCACCTGCCACGAGGGCCTCTGCCGTTCGCCCGAGGCCGCCGGCCGGGAGGTCGGGGTCACGACCTGGGACACCTACATCGTCCCGAGCCCGTTGCCGCCGGACGCCTTTCGCGCGGACGCCGCGCCCGATGCGGCGGTGCAGGTCGAGCCCGATGCGCGACGGCCGCATCGACCAGACGCCGCCGAGCCCCCGGCGGACGCCCGCGTTGCCCCCGGAAACGACGCAAGCGATCCCGATGCCGTTTTGCACGCCGACCCCGATGCAGGCCCGCGCCTCGCGGGGTTCTTCGCGTTGACGTTCGCGTTCGATCACGGCGACTGTGCGCTCCGCGAACCCGCCGCGCCGAAGGACCTCTGGGTCGAGGAGGGGGAGGGCTTTGCGCTGCTCGGTCGTTTGACGACGGCGGGCGGCGGCACGGGGGTCGACCTCGTCGGGCAGCGCGACGGGGCGGCGCTGCATCTGCGGTTGACGGCGCCCCTGCTGGTGATCCCGCTCTGCGAGACGCATCTCGATCTCGCCCTCGAGCTCGTCCTCGACGATGACGGGACCCTGAGCGGCCTGGCCGACTGGCATACGTTCACGGCGGCCGCCGAATGTGCGGCGCCCGTGGACTGCCACCGCTACGACCGCGTCGACGGGCGATCACCCGCGCAGTGAGGGCCCGCGCCGACCTCAGTCGAGATCGGCGACGAGCTTCAGGGCGGTGTTCCCCTTCGAGTCGACGATGGGGGACCACCCGATGGTCGACGGCGCACCGGCGCGCTTCAGGCGCTTCAGCACGCGGTCGCCCTTGAGCGCCGCCATGTCCTGCAAGAGCGCCCGGTAGGCCGAGAAGACGAATTTCGCCCCGGCGAGCAGGGACTCCGTCTCGGGGGGCGCGTTGCCGGCCGCGAGGACCGCTTCGAGCTCGGCGACGCGCTTCACGTAGGCCGTCTCCTGACCGAGTTCGATCTGCAGTTCGTTGACCAGCATCGTGTGCAGGACCTTCTCCGGCGGGAGCGCCGTGGCGATCGTCCGCGCATCGGCGGGGATGCTCTGCCACTCCTGCGCGGTCACCACGTCCGTCCAATCGAAGGTGTCGATCAGGAAGTTGCCCCACGCCCGGTCACTGGCCGGGACGTAGAACTCGCGGGCCTGATCGAACCAGAGCGCCTGGGCCAGCGTGCCCGCGTACTCAATCTGGCGGCGGGCCTGCTTGAGGTCTTCGAGGCGCAGGGCGAGACCGAGCGCCGGCCAATCGGTCGCCGTCAGCTCGGTCAGGGTGCGGAAGCCCTCGGCGTTGGCGGCCTTCTGCGCGGTGACGAAGGCGTTGAAAGCGCCGACGGCGGCCGTCGGGTCCATGGCCGCATACTTGGGCAAGAAGGGCGCGACGGCGCGGTACACGCCGAGACCGCTCTCCAACGAAATGCAATAGGAAATGAACGGTGCGACGTAGGCATCGAACCGGGTGTCGGTGGCGCCGACGAGCTCGCGCTCGGCCTCGTCGAGCAACGGACCGGCCTCGTGGTACAGGGCGTCGATGCCTTCGGCGACCGCGCGGCGCAGGTTCAGGCCGGCGATGTCCGTCGGGGCGACCGCGCCGGGGAGCAACGCGTCGACCTCGGCGTCGGTGGTCTCCGGGCGAACGGCCGTCGCGGCGGCGAGCGCGCGGGTGCGGAGCAGGCTGCCGTCGGCGATGCCGCGCGCGATGGACTCGAGCTGCGAGATGGTGCCCTCGAGTGCCGGGGGGAGGCGACCGGCGGCCCGGGCCTCGTCGATGAGCGCGACGACCGAGGTGAGACGCGTCTTGCCGAGCTGATGGAGCCGGCGGACGCTCTCGATGGGCGCCTCGTTGAGGTGGAACCGACTGCGGATCGAGCGCAGGTGGGCCTTCGGGTCGAGGAGCAGGACGTCGTCGCGGCCGGCGAGATCGGGCAGGACGCCGAGTTCGCGCAGCTTCTCGTACACGACCTTGACGGGCGCGACGGCTTCCGCCTGCCCGCCGTAACCCCACTTGACCTTGCCCCGCCGGATGTCCTCGTCGAGGGTGGCGAGGTGCTGCTCGCCCTCGGTCCGCACGTCGAGCTTGTCCGTGCGCTTGATGCCGTCGGGATCGATGCCGGTGTCGAACTTCGCGCCGATCAGGAGGCGGCGCACGACCGCGTCCGAGTCCCAACGCGCCCGGGCGCGCAGAGTCATCCGGTTCTTCAGGAGCTGGAAGTCGCCGGTGTCGTAGTAGGTGTCGTCCATCTTGTCGGTGCCGAGCGAGAGTTCGCGCCGGAGGCTCTGCGAGTCGACGGCGAACCGCTCGCTCTCGATGGTCAGCACCGTGAAGGGGAAGCTCTCGCGCAGGCCGTGCGCGGTCGAGTCCCAGGGCATCTCGTCGACGCCGAAACCGGCCGTGAAGGCCTCGAAGTCGGCGTTCTTTCGCAGGCGATCGTACTCGGTGCGCCCGCTGGCGTCTTTGGTCGTCAGGATGGCCCGCAGCTGCGCGCCGGTCAGGCCGGTGACGTACATCGCGCCCTCGAGTTCGACGTTGTCGCGCGTCCAGCCGCCGCCCGTGCTGGTGCCGAACGTCGTCGAGTCGATGTACGGCCGCGTCGTCAGGTCCGGTTCGCACCGGGGTCTGATGTGCCCGACGATGCGATCGAGCGTGTTCTTGCCGACGAACTTGATCGCGTCGAGCTCGTCGAGGGAGTCGAAGATGTCGTCGTCGGCGGTGCCCGGCGTGGCGTCCGGCCCGTGGCGGTGCGCGACGATGCCCGCGGCGGCGTTGCGGCGCACCCCCATGCCCTCGAGTTCGGAGACGAGGGCGGTCGACTCGTTGACGAGCTTCAGGGCTTCGATGAGCTGACACGCCGTATAGGTGCCATCGGCCTTCAGGGCGGCCCCACCGAAGGCGTCGTCGGCGGCGTCTGCGGGGGCGGGCGGACTCTCCGATGCCGACTCCTGGCAGCCCGCGCCGAGCGCGAGCAGGGCCGTCGAGGCGAGCGTGACGAGGCGGAGGGACGTGGCGAGTCGAGTGGCCATGTAGGGGGCGCTCCGGGGGATCGGATCGGAATCGCCCGGGCGCAATGCACGAACCGTGCCAGGCCCGTGTCAGTCCTCGGGCATTGGGGCCCCGCCGAGGCGCTGCATCAGGAGTTGCTGGGCGCTGACCGGCTTCTCCCGACCGGCCTCGGCCCGCGACCAGTGGCCCTCCGCGTTCAGCGTCCAGGCCTGCAAGGTGTCGGCGAGGCAGGCCGTCAGCCCTTCTCCGACGACCCGGTTGCGCAGCGGCGTGGAATCGAGGGGAAACGCCGACTCGGTGCGGCGGAAGAAGTTGCGGGCCATCCAGTCGGCGCTGCTGCAGAAGACGAGATCGGCTCCGCCCGCGCGGAAGTAGAAGATGCGGCTGTGCTCGAGATACCGCCCCACGATGGAGCGCACCGTGATGTTCTCGCTGACCCCGGGGATGCCCGGCCGCAGGCAGCAGACCCCGCGCACGATGAGGTCGATCTGCACGCCGGCCTGGGACGCCCGGTAGAGGGCCTGAATGACCTTCGGCTCGGCGAGCGCGTTCATCTTCGCGACGATGCGCGCCGGGGTGCCGGCCTGAGCGTGCTGAATCTCCTCGTCGATGAGCTCGAGGACCCGCTCGTGCAGCGTAAACGGTGACTGCAGCAGCTTGCGCAACGGCCGGACCTTGCCGGGACCCGTGAGCTGCATGAAGAGGTTGTGGACGTCCTCGCCGAGCCGGCGCCCGGCCGTGAGCAGGCTGAAGTCCGTGTATTGGCGCGTCGTGCGGATGTGGTAGTTGCCCGTGCCAAGGTGGACGTACCGGCGCAGGCCATTGCCCTCGCGGCGGACGATCAGCAGGAGCTTGGCGTGCGTCTTGTGGCCGACGATGCCGTACGCCACCGTCGCCCCGACCTCCTGCAGGCGCGTCGCGAGGTGGATGTTGCGCTCCTCGTCGAAGCGGGCGCGCAGCTCGACGACCGCCGTGACCTCCTTGCCGTTGCGGGCCGCCTGCAGCAGGGCCTCGACGAGCGGCGAGTCGGCCCCGGTGCGGTACAGGGTCATCTTGATGGCGAGCACGTCCTTGTCGACGGCGGCCTGGTGCAGCAGGTCCACCACGGGCATGAATGACTGATACGGGTGGTGAAGCAGGACGTCGTTGCGGCGCAGCAGCTCGAAGAGGTCGTCGGCGCGGGCGACCTCGGGGGGCACCGCGGGGCTGAACGGCGGGAACTTGAGGTCGGGCCGATCGACGAGGTCGTAGATGGCGTCGAGGCGATGCAGGTTCACCGGCCCGTTGACCCGGAAGAGCGCCTGCCGCGTCAGGTTGAACTTCTGGAGCAGGAACTTGGTGATCCGCGCCTTGCACTTGTCGTCGACCTCGATGCGGACGGCCTCGCCCCACTTTCGGTTGGGGAGCTCGCCCTTCAGGGCCGAGAGCAGGTCGTGGGCCTCTTCTTCGTCGACCCAGAGGTCGCTGTCGCGCGTGACCCGGAACTGATGGCATCCGAGCACCCGCATGCCGGGGAAGATGTCCCCGATATGGGCGTGGATGATGGACGAGAGCAGCACGAACTCGTGCGACGACTCCGAGACCTCACGGGGCAGCGCGATCAGGCGCGGCAGGCAGCGGGGAACCTGGAGAACCGCAATCCCGCTGTCCCGGCCGAAGGCATCGGGACCGTCGAGCGATACGACGAACGTGAGCGCCTTGTTCAGGATGCGCGGGAAGGGGTGCGCGGGGTCGAGCCCCATGGGCGTCAGGACGGGCAGGACGTGCTGTTCGAAGTGGTCCTCGACCCACGCGCGCTGCTCCGGCGAGAGTTCGCCCCGCTTGCGGATCCGGATGCCCTCGGCCGCGAGCGCCGGGAGCAGCTGGTCGTTGAGCACCCGGTACTGCTGCTCCACGAGCTCGTGGGCCCGCTCGCTGACCCGCGCCAGCGCGTCCTGGGGGGAGAGGCCCTCCGGCCCGATGCCGGTCACGTTGTAGGCGAGCTGCTCGCGCAGGCCCGCCACGCGGATTTCGTAGAACTCGTCGAGGTTGGTGCTCGCGATCGTCAGGTACCGCAAGCGCTCGAGCAGCGGCACGCGCGGATCCTCGGCCTGTGCCAGCACCCGGAAGTTGAACTCGAGCTGAGAGAGCTCCCGGTTGATGAAGAGGCTCGGGTCATCGAGGCTGCGGGCCGCCGCACCGATGCGCGGGGGGCGCGGCGCGGGCGGGGGCGCGGTGGTCTCGGGCTCGGGGACGGCGGCGACGTCTTCGCCGGCCGGGTCGTCGACGGTCGGGACGGCGCGCAGCGAGCGGGCTCTCGGGGCCATGGCGGGGTCTCTCCTGCGTGGCGCGCTCAGCGGGCCGACGCACACGTTCGCAAGACGGACGGAGGCAGAAAAGCACGGAGGCTGAAGGCCCCGGGTGCCGGTGTCTCGGCGTCGAGCCAGGCGACGCCGCCCTTCTTCCAGCGCAAGGCCATCGGGGGAGCGCCGGCGCCGTGGGGCAGAAGGCAGTGGAGCAGCTCGCTCAGGTAGGGTTCGTGGCCCACGCACGCGACGCGACGGGCGCCGCCGCACTCGGCGAGGACTGCGCGCGCCGTCACGGCGTCCGCGGGCGTGCACAGCAGCGCCGAGGCCGCGGAGTGGCCGTCCACGAGGGGCCGCAGACGGGCGGCGGTCTCGGCGGCACGGCGCCAGGGGCTGTGGAGCACCCGATCGAACCGCACGCCGAGGCGATCGAGCCCGGCGACGGCGGCGTCGAACCGCACGATGCCCTCGGGCGTCAGGGGCCGGTCGGCATCCGGACGGTCGACACCCCAGTCCTCGCGGTCGACCGCGATGGCATGACGAATCAGGTACAGGTCCACGTCCGCATCTTCGCGCGGAACCGACCGGCGGTCCACGAAACGAAACACGATTGCACATTGCACGGGGCCGGGGCGAAGGGGTACAAGCCGCGTCCCGATCCCGCCTCACTCGCCCGGCGGCGCTGGCCCGGAACCATGGCCCGGACCGCAGGGGCGCCAGGATGCCCGATGTCCTTGCTCGTACTGAGCCTCGCCGCCCTGGTCGCCGGCCCGGTGATCATCGCCCTGCTGCATCCGGCGAGCCGAGGCCGCGCCGCGTTGGACGTGTTCGTGCTGGTGGGCATCGGCGGCCTCGTTCTCCTGCACGTTGTCCCCGACGCCATCGAGGCGGCGGGATGGCCCGCCGGTCTCGGGGCCGCGGTCGGGCTCGCGACGCCGGCATTGCTGCACCGCGTGATGCCGCACGGGCTCGGCCGCGCGAGCACCGGCCTCGCAGCGCTCGGGCTCGTCGCACTCGGGGCCCATGCGATGCTCGACGGGGTCGCCCTCGGGACGGCCGAGACGCAGCTCGCGCTGGCGGTCGCGGTCCTCCTTCATCGGGTGCCCCTCGGCCTTTCGATCTGGTGGCTGGGGCAGACGCTCATCGGCGTCCGGGCGGCGTTGATCATGTTGGGGATCGAGGCGGGGGGCACCATTGCCGGCTTCTTCCTCGGCGAGGCGGCGACGGCGCTGCTGAGCGTGCGGGCGTTGCCGGTTCTGCAGGCCGCGCTCGCGGGCGCCGTCCTGCACGTGGTCTTCGGGCACGGGCCCCACGCTCAGCCCGCGGAGCCCTGTCGCGACACGCCCGACGGCCATGTCCACGGCCAGCCGAGCTGGCGCTTGCACCGGGGGGCCGCTTTCTTCGGCGGAACCCTGGCGCTGGCCGCCCTCGTCGGTTTATCCACCCTGGAATGAGACACCCGCCGTCGTCCATGCATCGCCTCGCCCTCCGGGTCCTCGGGGGCGCCGCTCTGGTGTCTGCCGTGATCGGCGGCGGACCGGCCCTCGCTGCGCCCGGCAAGGCCCAAGCGAAACCCATCGAGCGCCTCGTCGGCTCGATTCGCGAGCAGAACGCGGCGTTCGCCAAGCTCACGCGCCTCTGTGACGACATCGGCCACCGGCTCAGCGGCTCGGCGGCGCTCGAACACGCGGTCGAGTGGGCGGCGACGACGATGCGGGCCGACGGCCTCGAGAACGTCCGCACGGAGCCGGTCATGGTCCGCCGGTGGATTCGCGGGGCCGAATCGGCCCGGCTCGTCGAACCCCGCCCGATGGACCTCGTCATGCTCGGGCTCGGCAACTCGGTGGGGACGCCGCCGGAGGGCATCACCGCCGAGGTGGTGCTCGCCCGCACCCCGGCGGAGCTCGACGCGCTCGGGGACCGCGTGCGCGGGCGGATCGTGCTGTTCGACAACCCGATGCCGAGTTTCGACGCCGAGCGCGGCACCGGGTACGGCGAGACGGTGGGGTTCAGGCTGCGCGGGCCCCGGCTCGCCGCCGAGCGGGGCGCGGTCGCCGTGCTGATTCGCTCGGTGACCGCGCACAGCCTGAGCACGCCCCACACCGGGGTCACGTTGTACGGCGACACGAAGGTCCGCATCCCGGGCGCGGCGCTGACGGTGGAGCACGCGGCCCACCTCGCCCGCCTGCTCCAGGCGGGACAGAAGGTCGTCGTTCACCTGAAGATGGCGGCCCGCGACGCGGGCGAGGTGCCGTCGGCCAACGTCATCGGCGAGATTCGCGGTCGTGAAGCGCCCGATGAGATTGTCGTGATCGGCGCGCACCTCGACTCCTGGGACGTGGGGCAGGGCGCGCACGACGACGGGGCCGGTGTCGTGATGGCCATGGAGGCCGCCGCCGCGCTCCGGCGTCTGGAACTGCGGCCGAGGCGGACGATCCGGGTCGTGCTCTGGACGAACGAGGAGAACGGCGGGGCCGGCGCGGAGCAGTATGCCGCCGACCATCGCGCCGAACTCGACCGGCACATCGCCGCGCTCGAGTCGGACATGGGGGGCTTTCGACCGCGTGGCTTCGGGCTCGACCTCGAGGACGCCGCCGCGGAACGGGCGGCCATCGCGACGCTGGGGCGCTGGATGAAGCCCCTCGCAAAGGCCTTCCCCGGCCGCCCGCCGGTCCTCCTGCCGGACATGGCGGGGGCCGACGTGGGGCCGCTCGTCGAGCACGGGGTGCCCGGTATGCTGCTGCTCGTCGACGAGTCGAAGTACTTCGACTACCACCACTCCCCGGCGGACACCCTCGACAAGGTCGAGCCGGCAGCCCTGACCGAAGCCACCGCGGCGATGGCGGCGATGGCCTGGGTGCTCGCCGAGACCCCGGGTCGCCTGACCCCGGTCGGCGCGCCGGCGCGACGCAGCCCCGGAACCCCCTGACGTTTGCGGGTCTTCCGGAGAGGGGCCGCTCAGGCAGCCAGTTCGAGCGCCCCCCCGCGCAGCCACCGCGGCTCGCCCTCGTGGCCGCCCCGCGGACGTCCGGCGTCCACGAAGACCGGCCCC
Organism: Myxococcota bacterium; assembly: GCA_023150895.1. Taxonomy (GTDB): domain Bacteria; phylum Myxococcota_A; class Bradymonadia; order UBA7976; family UBA1532; genus CAINDO01. Next base: position 18,035 of record JAKLJY010000060.1, read on the forward strand.
GCGTCGAGGCTGCTCAGATGCGGCGGGCGCGTTTGTGCGACGCGGACCCAGGGGGCGTAGAGACCGGTCTGGCGCACCCGCGGGGGAAACCCGCCCAGGGACACCGCGTCGAAGAACAGCTCACAGAGGAGCTGCTCCGTCGCGCACCCGGTCTGGGCGGGCAGGGGGGCGGTGTGCCCGGGGACGGGGGTCAGCCAGAGGGCTTCGGTGGCGTCGAAGGCGATGTCGAGCATCATGGGAGTCCTCTTGGGCGGTTCCGAAAGCGGACCGCGAATCGACGGGCGAAATGTTCTCTAAGCAATATACGTGCCGGGTGTCGCCGTTCGGAGCCGCACACCGGCGCTCGATCACTCTCAACGAGTCGCGCGGCGAAACGATCCACTGCCACCGACGCCGTGGGGACGGGCGGGCCGCGCGAGGTTTGCACTCGATCGGGCGCGGGCCGTGGGGTCCGCGTTCGAAATCGGGGCGGGAGGTGCCAAGTTGCCGTGACGCTGTCCGGCCCGCGGGTCAAGCGGGGTCGACGGTGCGGCGTGGAGGCCACGCCCCCGGCAGGTCCACTTGCCGGCGCCGGCGCGCCGGGGCCATGATGCACCCATGTTCGATCATCACCCCTTGTGCGCCGTCCTGGACCTGCGGCTCGCCGGTGAGCCCGCCGCCCTCGGGGATGCCACGCTCTCGGTCGAGCGCCGGGCGGGCGCGGAAGGCGGGGCCGCGCCCGAGGTGCGGCTGCAGGGCGACGTGGACTTCTTCACATGGATGCGGCTGAGCGCGACCGGGCGCTTCGCGTTCGACGAACTGTCGGCGACCGAGACCTGCGCGGCCTTCGATCCCGGGCGTCCGCTGCGCCTCGAGCTGCGGCTCAACGCCTCCGGCCGCGCCGCCGCGCCGGGTCCCGTGACCGGTCCGGATTTCGCCGCTGCGCTCATCGGTGCTCCGCCCGGCGCGCCGCTGCGCAGCCTCGAAGGCTGGGACGTCGTCGCCATCACGCAGCGCCTCGGTCCCCGGATCCGCGGCGGCTTCTCCGTGCGGGGGGACCGGTCACTCGCGGCACCAACCGGGGACGGCGGCCTCTCGTACGGATGAACCCGCCCCTCGGGATCGTGGCGTGCGTCGATTTACAGCGACCGTGACGTAGATCAGAGCGCGGGCGAACGGGATTGCCGGACGCGGGATGCCGGTGGGACCGTGACACCGGGGAGCAGCCGAAACCGGTGGGGGATACGCATGCCTGGCGTCTGGTCGCGACGGTCGTGGACGATTTGGGTCCGGGGGGGCCTCGTGCTGGCCGCGTGCGGTGAGGGCTCGACGGGACCGGGGGTCGCCGGGGATGCGGCCGCGGTGGACCCGGACCAGGGGGTCGCCGACCTGGGAGGCCCCGATGGCGGGCGCCGACCGGAGGCGGGTCCGGGTCGCCGGGACTCGGGCTCCGTCGGTGATGCCGGCCCGCGGGACGGCGGCAGCCCCCTGCCGGACGGGCAGACGGTTCCGCCGGCGGACGTCGGCCCGCCGACGCCCGATACCGCGGCGCCGCCGCCCCGGGACGTGGGGCCCATCGGCCCCGAAGACGCCACCGTGAACCAGCCGGACGGGGCCGCGCCGGGCGCGGACGTCGGGGGCCCGCCGATGCGGGACGGCCTCGTGCCGCCGCCCCCAGACGCCGGATCGCCCCCGGGCCCGGACGGCGCACCGGCACCGAGCCCGGATGGGTTCGTTCCGCCGCTGGTCGACGCTGCGCTGCCGCCGCCGATCGACGCCGAGAGCCCGCCACCGCCCGACGCCGGTCCGGTCCCCGCCGATCCCTGCACGGACTGTCACGGCGGTCCCGACGGACCTGCGCCGCCGCGCGCGATCTCGGGGGCAGTCGACCCCGGGGCCATCGGCGTCGGTGCTCATCAGCGACATCTCGTCGGTGGGACGCTGCGGGCCGGGATGCCCTGCGAGAGCTGCCATCTCGTGCCCGATGAGATCTTCGCGCCGGGCCACATCGACGGCCTGCCGGCCGAACTCACGTTCGCAGGGCTCGCCGGACGGGACGGCGCGGTGCCGCAGTGGCGGCCGGCGGACGCGACCTGTGCCGGTACCTATTGTCACGGCGGGACCCTGACCGGTGGGAACCTGACGACCCCGCGCTGGACGGACGTCGGTGGGGCCGCGTTGGCCTGCGGGGCGTGTCACGGCGCGCCGCCCCCGGGACCGCATCCGGCCCGCGCGGACTGTGCGACCTGCCACCCCGAGACCGTGCGGCCCGATGGGACGCTCGACCTCGCGGGCGGTCGGCACCTCGACGGGCACCTCGACGTCGCACTGCTGTCCTGCGATACATGCCACGGCGCACCGCCGCCGGCATGAACGGTCGGGTCGACCTCTCGATCGCCGGCTGCGACGGGTGTCACGGCGAGCCGGGGCAGCCTGCGCCGCCGCGGGCGCTGGACGGGGCGACGGACACCTCCGATCCGGGCGTCGGCGCGCATCGCGCACACCTCGAGGCCGGCACGGTGCGACACCCGGTGGACTGCGAATCATGCCATTCGGTCCCCGGCGAACTCGGCGCCCCGGACCACCTCGAGGGCGAGGCCGGCGCGGAGGTCCGCTTCAGCGGGTTGGCCTCGACTGCGGGCGCGCAACCCGTTTACGATTCCGCGACACGGACCTGCGCCGACACGTGGTGTCATGGCGGTCGCCTCTCCGGGGGGGGCGCGACGATCCCGGACTGGACGCGGGTCGACGGCTCGCAGCTCGCGTGCGACGCCTGTCACGGCGCGCCACCGCCCGCGCCGCACCCGGTGGCCGGCGCCTGCGAGACCTGCCACCCCGAGACGGTTCTGCCCGGCGGCGACATCGATCTCGATGGCGGCCGACACATCGACGGTCAGGTGCAGACGCGCCTCCAGGGATGCGACGGTTGCCACGGGCAGGCGGGACAGGCGGCTCCGCCGCGCGACCTCTCCGGGGCCGTCGGCACGGACGCCCCCGGCGTCGGGGCCCATCGTGCACATCTCGAGGGTCGTCACCTGCGCCCGGCCATCGCCTGCGGCGAGTGTCACCCCGTGCCCGCGACGGTCGACGCGGCGACCCACCTCGACGCGGTCGCCGGCGCAACGATGCGCTTCGGCGCGCTCGCCACGACGGCCGGAGTGCGACCGACGTACGACCCCGGCACCCGCACCTGCGCCGAGGTGTACTGCCACGGCGCGACGCTGGCGGGCGGCCTGCGGGCGCCGCCGATCTGGAACCGGGTGGATGGCTCGGCGCGCGCCTGCGATGCCTGCCACGGGGCGCCACCGCCCGCGCCCCATCCTGCGCGGCCCGACTGTGCCACCTGCCACCCCGGCACCGTCCGGCCGGACGGGGAACTCGACATCGCCGGCGGCCATCACATCGACGGCGTCGTCGACGTCGCGGCGCTCGGCTGCGACGCGTGCCACGGCGGCGAGGGTGATCCCGCCCCGCCCCGGGCGCTCGATGGGACCATGGACCCGTCCTCGCCGGGTGTCGGGGCCCACGACGCCCATCTCCGAGGCGGCGCCGTCGGGTTGCCGGTGACCTGCGAGACCTGCCACGTCGTTCCCGTCTCGCAGCTCGACCCCGACCACCTCGATGCCACACCCGGCGCCGAGGTCGAATTCACCGGACTCGCCCTCGCCGACGGGGCCGCGGCGACCTACGATCGGGCGTCGTGGTCCTGCAGTGAGGTCTACTGCCACGGGGCGACGCTGAGCGGGCGCGTCGGCCCCGGTCCGACCTGGACGGAGCCGGACGGCGTCTCGACCTGTGATGCATGTCACGGCGCACCGCCCCCGGCGCCCCACCCGGCCTACGGCGAATGCTCGGCCTGCCACCCGGCCACGGTCCGCCCGGACGGCACCCTCGACGTCGCCGGCGGGCGACATGTCGACGGCCAGGTGGACGTCCTCATCCCGGGGTGTGACGGATGCCACGGCGCCGACGGTCAGGCCGCGCCACCCCGTGCGCTCGACGGACGCGAGGACACGGCGTCCCTCGGCGTGGGGGCGCACCGGGCGCACCTGACCGGTTCGTCCCTGCGCGGCCCGATTCCGTGCGGGTCGTGCCACCTCGTGCCCGCGAGCGTCGTCGCGGCCGAGCACCTCGACGCGTCCCCGGCCCCCGAGGTTCGTTTCAACGGGCTCGCCCGTGCCGATGGCGCCGCCCCCCGATGGGACCGCGCGACGGCGACGTGCACGGGTGTGTATTGCCATGGCGCGACACGACCGGGCGGACGTGACACGACGCCCGTCTGGACCCGCGTCGATGGCAGTCAGGTGACCTGCGGCGCCTGCCACGGGACCCCGCCGCCCGCCCCCCACGTCGCGTCGAACGACTGTGCACTCTGTCACCCCCGGACGGTGTCGGCCGACGGTACGATCAACCTCGCCGGCAACGCCCACATCAACGGGCAGGTCGAGGTGGCCGTGCCGGCCTGCGGCGGGTGCCATGGAACCCCCGCCGATCCGTCACCGCCGCCCGCCGTCGACGGGGCGATGGACCCTTCGGATCCGGCCGTCGGTGCCCACGAAACCCACCTGGCCGGGGGGCTCTTCTCCGGTCCCATCGGGTGTACCGAGTGTCACGTCGTCCCGGCGAACGCCGCGGCGGCGGGGCACCTCGACGCGGTCGCGGGCGCCGAGGTGACCTTCGGTCGCCTCGCGACGACCGGGGCGCTCCCGGCGCGATACACCCCGGCGACCGGCCGGTGTGACTCGGTCTATTGCCACGGCGCCGGGCTGACGGGCGGTACGCTGATCCGGCCGATCTGGAACGTCGTCGATGGGACGCAGGCCGCGTGCGGGACCTGCCACGGGGCGCCGCCGCCGCCCCCGCACTCTGCCTCGGACCAGTGTTTCCGGTGTCATCCCGGCACGGTGCTCGGCAACGGGGAGATCGACCTCGCCGGCGGCCTGCACGTCAACGGCGTGGTCGAGGCCGTCGCGGGCCACCCGGACGGGTGGACGAACCCCGACCAGCACGGCGCCGCGTTCAACGACGGGGGGGCGGGGGCCTGCGGCGGCTGCCATGGGGCCGATCTGGCCGGTGGGGACGTCGACGTTTCGTGCGACCGCTGTCATCCCGGCTGGCGGTCGAACTGCACGTTCTGCCACGGCGGCACCGACAACCTGACCGGCGCGCCGCCGGAGGCCATCGACGGCGCGGTCGCCCGGGCGGTCTTCGGTGTCGGCTCGCACAGCCGGCACGTCGCCCAGACGGCGCTGCACGGCGCCTACGACTGCGCGCGTTGCCACCTGAAGCCCCTCGACGCCCTCTCGGCGGGGCACATCGACGGAGACGGGCGGGCCGAGGTCCGGATGGACGGACGCAACGCCGCCGCGGTGTACGACCGGGGCGTGGCGAGCTGCACCTCGACCTACTGCCATGGGGACGGCGTGACACCCTCGCCGGTCATCCGCTGGACAGTGGGCGGGCCGTACGGGTGCTCGAGCTGCCACGACGATCAGACCGTCCCGCGGGCATCCAACACCCTGCGGGGGGCCCACGACGATCACGTCCTCGGTGAGCGATTCACCTGCCAGGAGTGCCACCGCACCGTGGTCAACGGGGTCAACGGCATCGTCGCACCCGCGCTGCACGTCGACGGGAGCGTCCAGGTCTCGTTCCTGGCCGCCGGGTTCTCCTATGTCGGCGGCCGCTGCACGGGGACGTGCCACGGGGAGAACCATCGGGGCGAGCGCTGGTAGCCCGGGGCCCCCGGGTGGTGTAGATTCCGCGGCCCATGAGCCCAACGCCTGATCAGACCTCGACCGCCGCCGCGCAAGCCCCCGCGCGGCTTGCCCTGCCGGGCATGCATCCGCTTTTCGTCCGGTCCGCCGGCGTCCTGCTCCACCCGACGTCGCTGCCGGGGCCGCATGGCGTCGGCGCCCTCGGCGCGCACGCCCGGGCCTTCGTCGACTGGCTCGCGCGCGCCCGGGTCACGCTGTGGCAGGTCTTGCCGCTCGTCCCCCCCGGGGCCGGTCACTCACCCTACTCGAGCGGGTCCGCGTTCGCCGGCAACCCCTGGATGATCGACCTCGACGAGCTCGTGGCGGCCGGTCTGCTCGCCCCCCAGGAGGTGACCGGCGGGCCCGAAGCCTCCGACCGGGTGGACTGGGCCGCGATGACGGCGTTCAAGGGGCCCCGTCTGGCCTGGGCGGCCGGCCGCGTGCCGTCGGAGGACCTGGCGGCGTTTCGACTTCGCGCCCCGTGGGTGGACGACGCCGCGCTCTTTTTCGCGCTGCGTGCGCGGTTCGACGGTGCGCCGTACTGGGAGTGGCCCACCGCGCTTCGGCGTCGCGAGCCGACGGCCCTGGCCGCCGCCCGGGTGGAACTCGCGGCCGCCGTCGATCGCGAGGTCGCGCTGCAGCTCCTCTTCGAACGACAGTGGAACGCGCTGCGGGCGTACGCCGCGGAGCGTGGCGTCCGGTTCGTGGGCGACATGCCCATCTACGTCGACGCCGATTCGGCCGACGTCTGGGCGGCGCAGTCGATGTTCGAGCTCGACGCGGACGGTCGCCGGCTCGACGTCTCCGGCGTGCCCCCCGACGCGTTCAGCGAGACGGGGCAGCTCTGGGGCAACCCCCTGTATCGCTGGGACCGCATGGCCGAGGACGACTACGCCTGGTGGGTCTCGCGCGTGCGCCGGATCATGGAGCAGACCGACCTCGTGCGCATCGACCACTTCCGGGCATTTTCGGCATACTGGGCCGTCCCCGCGGGCGCCCCGGACGCCCGGATGGGCAAGTGGCGGCCGGGGCCCGGTCGCGCGCTCTTCGACGCCCTGCGGGGCGCCCTGGGGACACTGCCCATTCTGGCCGAGGACCTCGGCATCATCGACGACGCGGTCCGGCACCTGCTGCGGGATGCCGGGCTGCCGGGGATGAAGGTCCTGCAGTTCGCGTTCGGCGAAAAGCCCGAGAACCACTACCTGCCGCACAATCACACGCCCGCCTCCGTGGTCTACACGGGCACGCACGACAACGAGACGACGATGGGCTTCTGGCAGTCGACCGGGGACCACGTGCGCGACCACGTTCGTCGTTACTTCGGCGTCAGCGGCCACGACGTCGTCTGGGACCTCATCCGCGCGGCGCTCGCCTCGGTGTCCGTCTTTGCGATCGTGCCGTTCCAGGACCTCCTGGCCCTCGGAAACGAGGCCCGCATGAACGTGCCCTCGGTGGCCACGGGCAACTGGGGATGGCGGATGCGGCCCGAGATGCTCCGCGACGACGTCGCCGGTCGTCTCGCCGCCCTCACTGCGCTCTACGGGCGCTGACTTGCCGATTGCGGTTGCGGGCGGCCTGCAATAGCGTCGCCCGTCGGCCGCCACCGTGGCGGTCGGTCGCCCGGTGTTTCGTCGCCTCGCCCCCCGCAGGAGCCCCCATGGCCGTCCGCCCCTCCGCCGGTTCATCCACCCTCGTGGCCGCCGCCCTCGCGGCGATGCTGGTCGGCACGGGCTGCCGCAGCATGCTGTACTCCCAGACGGGGGACGTCACGGCGAACTTCGCGGTCGAGCACATGACACCCTATGTCCTCGCCACGGACGACGCCGACGCCGCCTGCATGACCGGCGTCGCCCTCGGCAATTTCACGATGGCGTTCGAGCGGGTGACGGACCGACCGGACCTGGCCGCGCTCTCCGCGCTGGTTTCGGCCGCGATCTGCGCCGAAGGACAGGCCTGGGAGGCCGAGCTCGAGTCCATCCGGGCGAGCCGCGCGGGCCGGGCGGACGACGCTCAGGACGCGCGGCTCCGCGAGAAGCGACTCCACGCCCGGGCGGCCCGCCGGTACCACGCCGCGTGGCAACGCCTCGTCGCGGCTTGGGGCACGCCCGGCGGGGACTGTCCCGAGCTGGAGACCCGGCCGGAGAAGGCGCTCTATCTGATGGGCCTGATCGCCGGGGCCCAGTCCGTGCTGCACGATCGCGCCGCCGAGGGCGAGGTGGGCGTGCCGCTCGACGTGCCCCGCCAGGCGGCGCGCGGCTCGGAGTGTCTGCGCAATGATCTCTGGTTCGGTGCGCCGGCTGCGCTCCGGGCGGGTATCTGGCTCGGTGTGCCCGGCGCCGCCCCCGAGGGGACGGATCCGTGGCAGGTCCTGACGGACGCCGCGGCGCTCAGCGATCTGGGCGGGGTCCGCATCGCCCGGGCGATTCAGATTGAATCCCTGGCCGCCGCGGGGCGTCAGGACGACGTGAAGGCGGCCATCATCGCCTACGCCGGCGCCGTCGTCGCCCATCCCGTCAATCCGGAGTATCGCCTCCTGGACACCAACGCCCAGCTCATCATCCAGCAGATGTCCGATCGCATCTGGACGCGGGAGGTCGGTCATCGCACCCCCGCCAATGCGTTGGGCACTTTTCCCGCGCCGGCGGGCACGCCGGCAGAAGATCCCGGGCTTTTCGACGGTCTCGACGACGCGCCGCCGCCGGCCGCTCCGGCGGTCCCGCAGGCGCCCTCCGCACCCCCCACCGCCCCCTGAGGGCAGAAGGCTCCATCCATGACGTTCGGCATCCGTTCGTTTCTGGTCTGCGCGCTCGCGCTCGTCCTCGGCGCCGGCGCCGCACAGGCCGCCGAGAAGAAGACGCTGTGCATCTACGATCCCAGCGGCGGCAACGGTGACATCTTCAACCTGATGAAGGACTACAAAAACGCGGCCGACGCCTGGGGCGTGGACTTCGCCATGAAGCCCTATACCGACGAGAAGACCGCGGCGGAGGACTTCAAGGCGAGCAAGTGTGACGCCGTGGTGCTCACGAGCACGCGGGTGCGTCTGTTCCACAAGTTCGCCGGGACGCTCGAGGCCATGGGCGGCCTGACGAGTTACGATCAGCTCGCAAAAATCGTCACCCAGTTCGCGACGCCGAAGGGCGGGGCGCTGCTCAAGACACCCGAGTACAACATCCTCGGTCTGTTCCCGGGCGGGGCAGTGTGGCTCTTCGTGCGCGACCGCTCCATCGACACGGTGCCGGAGCTCGCCGGCAAGCGCCTCGCGACGCTCGACTACGACGAGGCGGCCAAGACGATGGTCCGCCACGTGGGCGCCTCGCTCGTGCCCGCCGATCTGGGCAACTTCGCGGGCATGTTCAACAACGGCAACGTCGACGCGTGTTACGCCCCCGCCGTCGCCTTCAAAGCGCTCGAACTCTACAAGGGGCTCGGCAGCAAGGGCGGCGTCGCGCGCTACATCCTCAGCCAGCTGACGTTCCAGATCGTGAGTCGGGCGTCCACGTTCACCGACGACTTCGCAAATGCCAGTCGCAAGTGGGGCGCAGACAACTTCGCGCGCTATCGCGCCATCGTCGAAAAGGGCGACAAGGACCTCCCGGCGGACAAGTGGATCGACATCGCGCCGGCGGACAAGGTCAAGTACGACACGATGTTCCAGGAGGTCCGCATCCGCATCCGCGACGAGCTCAAGGTTTATGACAAGAACATGTTGACCCTCATGCGGCGCGTGCGCTGCCAGGCCGAGCCCGCCCGCGCGGAGTGCGCCGAGCAGAAGGAGTAGGCTGCAGTGCACGCCCCGCCGACGCGGCTGCGCACCGCACTCTCGACGATCCCGGTCCTCGTCTTCCTGATCGGTGCCCTGGCCTTCGATCTCGCCGGCCGGGTGAACGCCCGCATGATGGAGGCCGGTCAGTCCTTCTGGGACGGCTATGCGTTGCTGCGCGCCGATCCCGAGCGGCCGGCGTGCGATCCGCAGAGTTTCCAGGTGCCGCCGTCGGCGCCCTCGAGCGCGGCCGCGGAGGGGGACGACGATCTCCTCGCCGGACTCGACGACAAGGGCGATGCGCCGGTCAAGGACGCGGTGTCCGCGGAGGCCGTCCTCGCCGCGAAACAGAAGTGCGAGGAACAACACGCGACCTTCGAGGCGACGGTCTCTCGTCTCACCCCGGGGCTGCGCCGATTCGACGCCGTCCACGACGCCGTCGAAGCGTTCGTCGTGTGGGGCAACGGTCTCGTCAAGCCGCTCCTCATCTGTCTCCTGCTCATCGCCGCGGCGACGGCATCGTCGCTCGGCGCGCACATCGGTCTGCGGACGGCGGCCTCGCAGCGGGATCATCAGGTCTCGGAGGCGGCGCAGGCCGTGGCGACGGGGATGCTCTTCTATTCGGTCTTCGCCCAGTGGAGGATCGACGCGAATGCGGGCTCGATGGCCACGCACAGCGTTCTCTTCTACATCTGGATGGGCGGCTTCGGCCTCATGCTCTCCACGCACCTGTACAATCTCGTGCGACCGCCGCCGGGGTTGAAACCCGGTGGCTCGTTGCACCACGCCTCGCTCGCCGTTCCCCTGTACGCGTTCATGACGATTGTCGCCGGGTCGTACTTTCTGGTCGTCGAGAACCACGCGCCGGGCCTGGCCATCTATACGCAGCAGATGGCCGAACACCCGCTGCTCTACATCCCGGTGGGTCTGTATGTCTTCATCGGCATGCTGCTGAAACAGACGAACCTCGGCCCGATGGGGTTCGACCTCCTGCGCCCGTGGAAGCTGCCCGCCGAGCTGCTGGCGTTCGTGGTCGTGGCGTTCGCCGCGTGGCCGACGGCGTACAGCGGCGCCTCGGGCATCTTCGTGATGGCCGTCGGCGGCCTCATCTACACGGAGCTGCGTCGGGCGGGGGCGCGGCGGCAGCTGGCGCTCGCTGCGACGGCCATGTCCGGCAGCCTGGGCGTGGTCTTGCGGCCGTGTCTGCTGGTGGTCATCGTGGCCTCGCTCAACCGCGAGGTGACGACGGACGAACTCTACCGCTGGGGCTTCTGGGTCTATCTCTTCACGGCGACGATGTTTCTGATCGCCGCGCTGGTGGTGCGGCGCCTGAAGGTGGGACCGGGCGTGCCCTTCGGGATTGCGCCGTTCGCCGAGGGCTTCGCGGGCATGATGGAGAACCTGCGGCCACTGCTGGGGTACGTGCTGCTCGCCGCGGCGGTCCTCGGGTTCTACGGTTTCGGCCTCGGCACCACGGTCGACGAACACACGGCGCCGACGGTCCTGCCGGTGCTGCTGCTCGCGCTGCTCGCCTACGACCGGTGGCGCGCCCGGAAACTCATGCCGGCGGACGGCCCCAAGGGGTTCGTCCACGCTTCCCTCGATGCCACGTGTGAGACGAGCGGACACATCGGCGCCTTGCTCATCATGATGGCATGCTCGGTGGCGATCGGCGGCATGGTCGAGCGGTCCGAGGTCATGCACCTCGTCCCCGAGAGCCTCGGGTCACCGTTCGCCACCATGGCCTTGCTGGTCGGCATTCTGGTCATCGTCGGCATGACGATGGACCCGTACGGTGCCGTGATCCTCGTCTCGGCGTCGTTCGCCTCGGTCGCCTACCGCAACGGCATCCATCCCGCACACTTCTGGATGACGGTGCTCGTCGCTTTCGAACTCGGTTACCTCACGCCGCCGGTCGCGTTGAATCAGCTCCTGGCCCGACAGGTCGTCGGCGAGGACGAGTGGGAGGCGGCGCGCGCCGAGGGGCAGGGGTTCTGGGCGCGCAATGAGTCGGTCATCGTGCCCTGCGCCATCATGGGCGTGGCACTGGCGGTGGTCGCGTTCGTGCCGCTCGCTTTCTATTGACGAGCGGGCCCCGGCCGGGGCGCCGGTCCCGGATCGCCACCCCGGGCCCTCAGGATGCGGGACCCCGCACCAGGAGCCGCTCGGCGAGGACCAGGGCGTCGACGGGCCAGAAGGTGCGCGGTCGCGGACGCCGCACCCCCGGGAGACCTTCGATGGCCCGGCAGGTCAGGACACGCTCGCGCCATTGGTCGGGAATGGCGTCGCGGCCCTGGAGCGCGCCGAGCAGTGCGCCGACGATCGCCGCATTCGTATCGGTGTCGCCCCCCCGACGGACCGTGTCGACCAGCGCGGACTCGAACGGCGTCTCGTTGAAAGCGTGGTGGTAGGCCAGCGTAAAGGCCCAACGGACCCAGCCCATCTGCCGAGTCAGATCCGCCGGTGGACCGGCGATGGCTTCGTCGAGCCATCGCCGGACGTCCTCCGTCTGCGCCTCCCGCGCCGCGAATGCGACGGCCTCGTCGTAGAGTGTCCGCCCCCGCGCGCCGGTCGCGATGGCCCGGGCGATGGAGACCGTGAAGATCGCGCTGCAATCGCCGCAGACCGGGTGGGGGTGCGTCAGCGCCGCATCGGCTCGCGCGAACTCGGCCAGCCGCTCCGCCGTCAGGCGAGTGCCGAAGATGCCCAGCGGTGCGATGCGCATCAACGCGCCGTTGGCCTGGCTGTCGGGGTTGGCGGCGCCCCGGAGTGCGGCCGCGACGCCGCGTGTGCCCGGCCCGATGTCCCGACCGGCCCGCAGCGCCTGCCCGATCGTCCCGCCGACGTCGAACGGCCCGGACGCCAGCCAGTAGACATACGCCGCCGCGACGTCATCGGCGTCGAACCGGCTCTGGGCGATCAACCCGCGTCCGAGGAGCAGCGCCATCTCGGAGTCATCCGTGGGTTGCCCTGCCAGCGTGGCGTGCGTGCCGCCGTCCGCCAGCCGCCGGGGCCCGTCGGGATACGCACCGGCGATGTCCGCCGGCCCGCGAAACTCGACGAGGCTCCCGAGGGCGTCGCCGGTGAGTTGGCCGAGCCAGGCGCCCTGGGCCCGAGAGACCCGACCGGGATCGGGATCGTGGCTCTCCGGGGCGGGCCAGACCAGATCGTAGGGCTCATCGGGCGCGCGCGGGCTGCGCAGCACGGTGTCCCAGTCCCGGCCCGCGAGGGTGGCGCAGACGGCGGGGCCCCCGCCGAAACAGAACGCCGTGCTCGTCACGCGGTCGGTGCGATAGCGAACGGGCACGCCGCCGCCGTCGAACAGCTCGCCGCCGACGCCGAGCAACAAGGCATGGCCTGCGGCATAGTCGTAGTCGCGTGGGACGAAGAGCGAGACGGCGGCGGCCCCTTCGCCCGCGGCGACGAGGGCGAGTCGGTAAGCGATGCCGGGGACGGGGCGAAAGCGGGCCGGGGCCACGCATCGCGCATTCGCCGGCCCTTTCTGGTCGCCGTGTTGAGAGACGAGGATCGTGTCGTCGGTCGACAGCGTCTCGGGAAAGGCCGGTCGCGCCACGGCCACCCCGTTGCGGCGCAGGGGGCCACACCCGACGGCCCAGGTGAAGAGGTCGCCATCGTCGTCCGGGGCCGCGTAGGCGTAGATCACCCCGAGGACCGGCACGTCACCGCGGACGAGCCCGATGGAGACGGCGGCCCCCCGGAAACCCGCTTGCATCGCGGATGTCCCGTCGTTGGGGTCGACGAGCCAGAAGTGGCTCTCGCCGGGGACCGGCGGACGATCTTCGGCACCGAGCTCCTCGCCCCGGAGCCCGAAGGCCGGGAAGGCGGCGGAGAGCTGGTCCCGGATCAGCCGCTCGACCTCCTCGTCGATGGGCGCGTGGCCAGAGCGACCACGGGGGCCGCCCGGGCGGTGGAACTCGGCGCGCAGGTGGCGCCCGGCTTCGAGGGCCGCCGCGGTTGCGACGGCCAGGGGGGCGGTGTAGTCCATGGGGGGGGTGTAACCGAGGGCGCGACCGAAGTCACCCTTCGCGGACACACCGGCCCGGTGGACGGTCGGCCCGAATCAGTGCGCGGCGACGGTGACACCGGCCCGCGCGGGTCCGGTAAACGACTCCAGAACGGCCCGTGGCAGGCGGACCGTCTCCGCGTCACCCGTGCGGGAAAGCAGCAGGTCGCCGTCTGACGTCAAGCGGCCGCGCCCGCAGAGGCGCTCGCCCTGATGAAGCTCGAACGTCTCCGGTCCCGTCGCCGTCAGGCGCCAGACGGTGTCGCCTTGCCGGATCTCATAGACGCCCTCGGCCACCCGCTCGAGCTCGGTGGGCACCGGTCCTTTGGCCACCGGGTTCTTGCCGGACCAGAACTCGATCAGGTTGAAGAGCACGAAGTCACCGAGGAGCGAGAGCTCGTAGACGGGGATGATGACCAGAGCCCACATCACGGCGGACTCGGCGAACTTGTTCCCGAGGCTGCCGTTCCAGCGGTGCAGGCGCTTGGTCAGGGAGAAGCTGCCGTAGCATCCGGCGAGGGGCGCGCCGGCGGCGACGGCGCAGAGACCGGAGAAGGCGATGGCACGAAGGCGGGTTTGCATGGTGCGTCCTGGGCGGGTGAATCGCGCGCAGACTACGCGCGTCTTGAGAGCCGTGCCAGCGCGTGACGTGGGCCTTTACCCGAACGACCCCGAACGGCCATGCTGCGAGGCACCTGTCCTTCAGGAGTGCCACGATGTCCGGTGTGCGTGTTTCGTCGTTCCTCGCGATGGCCCGTCGACTCGGTCGGTCGTCCCTCGGGCTCGGCCTCGGGCTCGGCCTCGCTGCCGGCGCGGCGTCCGCGGCCGATGCTCCGAAGACGGTCGAGCGCAAGGCACTGAAACGGCCGGCCGCCGCCGCCGCTGCTGCGGCCGTACAGGCGGCCGGCGCCTCCGTGCCTGCGGCGGGCTCGGCGAGCGCTTCGCCCGCACAGACCGGCGAGGTCTCGGCGGCGGACTCGACCGCTCTGCTCGCGGCACACAACGCCCTGCGGGCAGAGGTCGGCGTGCCGCCCCTCGTCTGGGACGCCGTCGTCGCCCGCTCGGCAGGCGCGCACGCGGTCACGCTCTCCGGCCCCTGCACGCTCGCCCACGCCGCGAGCGGATACGGCGAGAATCTGGCGAGCTTCAGCGGAGCGGGGCCGCTCACCACGGCGGTCACGCTCTGGGGGAGCGAGAAGCCGAAGTACACGGGCGCAGGCGCAGCCTATCAGGGGCCGGCGGATGGGGCCGGGCACTACACGCAGATCATCTGGGGGGCGACGAAGAAGGTCGGCTGCGGCAAGGTGACGTGCTCGGGGAACCAGGGCAACCAGACGATCGTCGTCTGCCGGTACGACCCGCAGGGCAACGTCCTGGGACAGCGCGTGTACTGAGCCGATGCGCCCGCTCGTCCCCCTCGCGCTGGCCGGCGTCTGCCTCGGTGCCCCTGCGGCGCGCGCCGAGAACCACTTCCTGGCGGAGCTCGGCGGCGGGCTCGCGTCGCCGCTCGACGCCGGCGAAGAGACCGACTTCGGCCCCGGGCTCGGGCTGACGCTCGGCGTCGGCGGGCGCCTCAAGGGGTTGACGCCCGCCTGGTATCTGGTCGGTCGACTCGGATACGCCGACGCGACGGCGCACGGCCCGGCCCGGTTCGGCGGCGCGACGCTGGAGCGTTCGGCGTGGGAGCTCGCCCTCGGCGGGCGCATGTATCTGCCCCTCGTTTCGCGCCTGCGGCTCGTCACGGAGGTCGCCTACGGGCAGGTCTGGGAGACGTCGACGGTGGCCCGCGCGCAGCACCCGACGCTGCAGCTCGAAGCCTCGCCGTCGGTGCTCATCGCGCTCCTCGGCTTGCAGTACCGATTGACCGATACACTCGCGCTCGGGGGAGCCGCCGATCTCGGCTGGTACCTGACGGGCAGCGAGACGCGCGACCTCGGCGCGACGGCCGCCGGCCTGCCCGCCGGCGACGAAACGCGCGGTCGGCTTCGGTTCGTCGTCACGGCCACGGCCCATTTCTAGTGCCAGGAGGCTGTTTGAGCCCCGCCCCCGTCCCCGCTCGCGCCCGCTCCTTCGCGGCCTCGTTCGTGCCGCTTCTCCTGGCGCCGTGGCTCGTCGCCTGGCAGGGCAGCGGCACGAGTCACGGGGTCGTCCGGCGAGGCGACCTCTCCGCGCCGGCGCCCGCCTCCGGGACCGCCGGCGAGGCCGCCGGGGCCGAGGTCGTCGGTCGCATCGAGGCCGGTCGCAGCCACTACGTGCTGCTGTGGTCGCTCCACGGCACGCGGGACGCCGTTCTTTCACTCGTGGTGGACAGCGACGGCGGCCTGGCGCTCGACCTCCCGAACCCCCTGGTGACGGCCGTCTACGAAGAGTTCGATGCCGGGGGCGCGCGCCTCTTTCACGCCCGCCGGATCGACGGCACGTTCGAACACGCCCTCCGAGCGGGCGGCTATGTCGGCCTGCGCCTCGACTTGCGCTTCGAGGACCCGGAGGCCGGCACGTTCGTTCACCTCTCCGACTTCAGCGTCACTCTCGTGCCCGATGCGCTCCCCCCCGTCGAGGAGGGCGCGCCGGCCCAACCGGCCGGTGTGGGCGTCGGCGCCCGGGCCTCCAACGGCGGGTGCGAAGACGACGGGTACGAAAGCAGTGACGCCAACGACGGCGCGTGGCAGGGCAGCAGCGAAGACAGCGGCGGCTGCGACGGCGAGACGGGCTCGTCGTCGACCGACGACGGCGGCGAAAGCGGTTGCGAGGGGGACGATCTGGAGTCCGGGAGCACCAGCGACGACGATGCCGCCGGCGATAGCTGTGACGGCGACGCCTCGGCGGCGGTCGTCGGGACGGCACACGTCGGCGCTGCAGCGTCCCCCGCTCCCCGGCGGCGCAGCCCGGTCATCGCGCGACTCGTCGCCTGGCTGCCGTATCTGCTCGTGCTCGGGGGCCTTGCGGTGGCGCGACGCCGACGCCTTGCGATATTTCGCATATTCCGATAGAAAAGCTCGGAAATGCCCTTCGGGGCCCCGATGCCAGGAGTACGCGTGAGCAAAGTCACCGTCCGGATTCCCACCGCCCTGCGTTCGTTCGTCGGCGGCGCCGACGAGATCGGCCTCGAAGCAGAGACCGTCGGGCGGGTCATCTCGGTCCTCGCGGACCGTCACCGCGGGCTGATCGAGCGGGTCTGCGACGCGGAGGGCCGGGTCCGCCCGTTCGTCAACCTCTTCGTCGACGGGAAGAACATCAAGACGTCCGGGGGACTCGACACCCCGCTCGCCGACGGCGCAGTGGTCTCGATCGTGCCCGCCGTCGCCGGGGGACGCTGATGTCCGAGCCCTCCGCCAAGGACCGGCGTCTGGCCGAGCTGCGCGCACGCATCCCCGAGATCGAACCGGCGGAGGCGCTGAAGCTGCAGTCGGCCGGGGCGGCATTGATTGACGTGCGCGAGGCCGACGAGATCGCGCAGGGCAGCCCGCCCGGGGCCCTGCGCCTCGGCCGCGGTTTCCTGGAGCTGCGCGTCGAGGAGGCCGTCCCGGACAAGAACCGGACGGTCGTCGTGACGTGCGCAGGCGGCGTCCGGTCGCTCTTCGCCGCCGAGTCCCTCGCGTCTCTCGGGTATCGCGACGTTCGCTCGATCCGGGGCGGATTCAACAAGTGGAAGAACGGCGGGCTCCCCGTCGAGGTGCCGCGGACGCTGACGGCGCAGGAGCGCGAGCGCTACGGGCGCCACCTGCTGATGCCCGAGGTCGGCGAGAAGGGGCAGCTCAGGCTCCTCGACGCCCGGGTGCTCCTCGTCGGCGCCGGTGGCCTCGGTTCGCCCGTCGCGCTTTACCTGGCGGCGGCGGGCGTCGGCACCATCGGGCTCATCGATTTCGACGTCGTCGACCGCAGTAATCTGCAGCGGCAGATTGTGCACACCGACGACCGGGTCGGCACCCCCAAGGTCGAGTCGGCCCGGAAGACGCTGCTCGGGCTGAACCCGGCCATCAAGGTCGTCGCGCACGAGACCCGGCTCGACTCGACCAACGTCGAGTCCATCTTCGACGGCTACCATGTGGTCGTCGACGGGTCGGACAACTTCGCCACCCGCTACCTCGTGAACGACGCCTGCGTGAAGTTGCGCATCCCGAACGTCCACGGGTCGATCTTCCGGTTCGAGGGTCAGGTCTCGGTCTTCTGGCCGGCGTACGCGAAGCGCCGCGGGCCCTGCTACCGCTGCGTCTACCCGGAGCCGCCGCCGCCCGAGCTCGCCCCGTCATGCGCGGAGGCCGGTGTCCTCGGCGTCCTGCCCGGGGTCATCGGGCTGCTCGAGGCCGTCGAAACGGTCAAGGTCATCCTCGGGATCGGGGATCCGCTCGTCGGTCGCCTCCTGCACTACGACGCCCTGCCCGCGCGCATCTCGGAGCTCACGCTCGACGCGGATCCGGAGTGCCGGTACTGCCGCGAAGGCGCGGTGTTCCCGGGATATGTCGACTACGATGTCTTCTGTTCGTCGGCGGGGCAGGGGCCATGAGCACCGGTGCGACCGCGTCGCATCCCATCCTCGCCGCGGTCGGGCAAACGCCGCTCGTCGAGCTGACGCCGGCGTTTCCCGAACTGCCGCCGGGCACCCGCCTCTTCGCGAAGCTCGAGAGCGTCAACCCGGGGGGCTCGATCAAGGACCGCCCCGTGTCGCGGATGATCACGCGGGCGCTGGCCGAGGGGCGGCTGGCCGGCGGCCGACGTCTGCTCGACTCGTCCTCCGGCAACGCCGGGATCGCCTATGCCATGCTCGGCGCGGCGCTCGGCGTGCCCATTTCCATCGTCGTCCCGGGGAACGCCTCTCGCGAGCGCCTCGATCGCATCGCCGCTCACGGGGCCGAACTCATCCTCACCGATCCGGTCGAGGGGTACGACTTCGCCCTTCGGCATGCCAAACACCTCGCCGCGACCCAGCCGGAGCGCTACTGGTACAGCAACCAGTACGCCAACGAGAACAACTGGCGCGCCCACTACGAGACCACCGGCGTGGAGATTCTGGAGCAGGTGCGCAGCGCGACCGGGGGCTTGCCGGACGCCTTCGTGGCCGGTGTCGGTACGGGCGGCACGCTGACCGGTGTGGGGCGACGGCTGCGCGAGGCCGCACCGCAGGTCCACATCGCGTCGGTCATCCCGGACATCTTCCCCGGGCTCGAAGGCCTCAAGCCGCTCGGGACGGAGGGTGACATCGTGCCGGACATCCTCGACGAGGCGCTGATCGATCACCGGCAGATCGTGCCCATCGAGGACGCGGTGGCCACCTGCCGGCGCCTCGCCCGGGCCGGCTACTACGTCGGGCCGTCGTCCGGCGCCTACGTCCACCTCGCGCTGCGCGTTGCCGCCCTGGGGGCGCATCGTGTGGTCGTCACGGTCCTCAATGACACGGGGGAACGCTACGTTTCCACCGGCATGTGGGCGTCGTGACGATCGACGCCGGTTCTCGACCCACCGTCGGTGGTGTCCGAAATTGTCGAGTTATCCTGCGGGTTTGAGCGATGCCCCGCGGGAACTGTGTGCTCTGGACGTGAGACCTTCTTGTCTCAAGTGAGACACGGTGGTCTCGCTTTCGACTGGCAAACCCGCTTGCCATGGTCGGTGGGGCTTCAGCACGGGGATTGCAGTGCCGATGGACAGCGAACTCACCTCGCACGGAGCCCATCAATGCCCCAGTCCGCCCGCCCCGCCGCCGCCGCCGCCTCCACTCTCCCGCTCGCCCTGGCCGCCGGCCTCGCCGTCGTCGGCGTCGGGCTGCCCGGCTGTGAGGGCTCGCTCGACACGGGCGCCGGGACCGGCGAGGTGGGTGCGGAGGCGGTCGAAGGCTTCAAGGTCGCCGAGAAGATCGTCGGTGGACGCGTCGAGACCGGCTATCCGGCCGTTGGCGCGCTCCTGACGGCCGACGGTGGTCTCTGCACGGGCACGGTCGTCGCGAAGCGCTGGGTCCTCACGGCCGCACACTGCGTCGAGGGTGGCCTCGGCGGCGCCGTCTTCGCGTTCGGCAACTCGGTCGACGCGCCGACCCGGGTCATCGACGTCAACGGCGGACAGGCGCATCCCCAGTACGATCCCGATCGCATCGTGAACGACATCGCGCTCGTCCGCCTCGCGAGCGACGCGCCCGTCTCGCCCCTGCCCATGGCCACCAACCTGGCGGGGACGGAGGGCGCGAACCTGACGTTCGTCGGGTTCGGTGTGACGTCCGGTCGGACGGATGATTCGGGGACCAAACGATCCGTGGTGATCCCGCTCGCCGAGCTCGACGCGAAGACGTTCATGTACACCGTGCGCGGTCGGAACACCTGCAGCGGCGACTCCGGGGGGCCGGCCTTCGTCGACCAGAACGGCGTATCCGTCGTCGCCGGCGTCACCTCCTACGGAGACGCCAGTTGTCGGCAGTACGGGGTCGACACCCGCGTGGATGTCTACCGGAACTGGATCGATCCGATCATCGGCGCCGGCAGCCCCGCGCCGCAGCCGGAGCCGCCGGGGGCCGCCGACCCCTGCGGCGGGCTGACCTACCTCGGGGCCTGTCAGGGGACGGTGGCCCGCTGGTGCGAGAACGGTCAGATCCGCCAGAACGACTGCGCCGGTTCGCAGCAGACCTGCGGGTACGTCGACGACCAGATCGGCTACTACTGCACCGCCAGCGCGCCCGCGCCGATCCAGCAGGAGCCGCCGGCGGCAGCACCCGACGGGTGCGGCGATGTCGACTACCTCGGTCGATGTGACGGCCGCGTCGCGCAGTGGTGCGACGGCGGGCGACTCGTCGAGCGCAACTGTGCGAGCTTCGGGCAGCGCTGCGGCTATGTGAACCAGTCCGTGGGGTACTACTGCCGCTGAAGGCCAAGGCCGGGCTTCCGCGGGGTGGCGGGTTCCGGCACACTCGCTGCGCATGCCCCCTCCGTCCCGACTCGTCCGACTCGCCCGGCGCGCCGCCGCGTGGCTGGCCGCCCTCGGCGCGGGTCCGGGCTGCTCTCTCCTGATCGACGTCGACCACTGCACCACCGACGATCAGTGCGGGTCCGGCGCGACGTGCCGGGGGGGCGCTTGCGTCCGGCTCGAGCCGCTCGACGCCAGCGGCAGCGGGTTCGTCGACGTCCCGGCCATGCCCGAGGCGGGCGGCCAGACGACGGACGGGCTCCCGGGGCAGGACCCCTGCGACGCGACGAACGTCGCCGGCGTTCTCGCGACCTACGCGTTCGCGGCGGGGACGAGTCGCCGGCTCGAAGAGGCGATCGAGCACACTGGCTTCGGCGAGGACGACCTGGGTTTCCTCCCGGCGGGTCGTTTCTCCGCCGTGTGGGACGCCCGCTTTCTCGTCCCGAATCCGCTGACCGAGACGTTCACGCTCGACACCAGCGGTGTGGCGCGTTTGCACATCGACCAGGTGGCCGTCCTCGAGGGGACCGGCGTCCGCACGGTCGAGGTGCCGCTCACGCCGGGGATGCACGCCCTGAGCCTCGAGGTCGAGGGCCTCGTAGCCGACGGCCGCGTCTCGCTGTCCGCCGCCGGCCCCGGCGATCCGGCTCGGCCCGTCGGGGCGCCCGCGTTCACCGCGACGGCCGACTGCGACGGGGCCCGCGGGGCCTGTCAGTCGGTCGACGACGCTGCCCTCTTCGCCATCGAATCGAACGTTTTCCATTGCGGCGCCTGCGGGCGGCCGTGCCGGCAGGAGGCGGGCGTGACCCGCTGTGTCGCCGGCCGGTGCCAGTCGACCTGTCCGCCCGGCTATGAGGACGCCGATGGCGATCCGCGCAACGGGTGTGAAGCGCAGGTGCTGCGGGGGGTCCTCTGCGGTGCCCGCACGCTCGTCGGGACGGTGCGGCTCGAAGACGTCGAGATCTGCGCGCATCAAGGGTCGCCGGAGACCGGCAGCCTGGAGCTGACGGCCGACGTGATCATCGTTGCCGGGCGCGTCGACGCCCGGGGGCGGGGGTACGGTGGCGGCGGCGGA
>JAKLJY010000060.1:39526-43083 GCA_023150895.1 Myxococcota bacterium
GGTGGGGGGGCGGGCGGCGGGTCGGAACGCTGTGGCGAGCCGACCTGCGACGGCGCGGTCTCGGCCATCCGGGCCGGTGCCGGGGGGGCCGGTGACGCAGCCGGGCAACCCGGTCAGGACGGCGAGCAGGGCCAGAGCACGAACTGCTTCGATCGCGCCGATCTCAGCGGAGCCGGCGGTCCCGGCGGGCGGGGTGGCGGGCCCTTCGGCGGCGGGGGAGGGCGCGGCGGTGCGCTTCGCGTCGAGACGGCGCCCGCGGCCTCACCCGGCCCGGGCGACGACGGGGGGTATGCGGGCGAGGCCGGGAACGGTGACGACTCGCGGACGCTCGACGTTCGCCTCGGCAGCGGCGGTGGGGGCGGGGGCGGCGCGGCCGGCCTCGCACTCGACGCGTGCTGCGGGACGTTCGGGGGTGGCGGGGGCGGGGCCGGGAGCCCCGGCGGCGGCCGTATCGTCCTGCGGGCCCGCACGCGCATCGAGGTCCTGCCCGACGCGGAGATCCTCGCCGATGCCGGTCCGCCGCGGGCCGAGAACGGTCAGCCCGGCATGCTGCAGGGCGGCGACGGCGGCAACGCCGGCGCGTTCGGCGCGGGCATCGGTGGACGCAGCGAGCGGCCCGAGGTCGAGTGTGCGGCCGAGCCCGAGTATCAGGCGCCGCCGAGCGGCGGCCGGGGCGGCGGCGGTGGGGGGGGCGGTGTCCTCCTGAGCGCGCCGACGGTCGTCCACGCGGGCGTGATTGATGCTCGGGGATCCCTCGGGGAACAGAACGGCGGGACGATCAAGATCGCCACGTGTGTCGCCTTCCGCGGCGCGGGCGCCCTGCACGGTGGGCGCGTGGTGACGGACCTCCGCGGCCCGGAGTGCGATTGACAGGGCTCGGCGAGGGCCGGCACAGTCCGCGCCCCATGACCGCGCCCGTACCCGTCCCCTATGCCGAGCTCCGCGCCGAGCTCGGGCGCATGTTCCGCCTGTCCGTCCCGCTCGTCGGGGCCTCGGCCGGCACGCAGCTCATGTCGCTCGTCGATACGGCGGTCGTCGGTCGGCTCGGCCCGGTGGAGATCGCGGCCAACGGCATGGGGACGACGATCTTCTTCCTGACCTCGATCCTCGCGCTCGGCACGGTCCTCGGGCTCGATCCGCTGGCGGCGCAGGCGGTCGGCGCCGGACGCCCTGGAGAGGCGCGCCGCCATTTCCGGGAGGCGGTCTGGCTCGCGCTCATGTTGTCCGTCCCGTTCGGCGCCCTGTGCTTCGCCCTGCACGCCGCATTGCCGGCCATTGGTGTCGAGGCGGCGGTGCGCGATGCGACGTTGGCGTACCTTTGGGCGCGGGCGCCCTCGATGGTGCCCTTTCTGCTCTTCATCGTGCTGCGCAGCTACCTGCAGGCGCTCGGCCGCACCCGTCCGTCCCTCGTCGCGATGATCATCGGCAATGTGGTCAACCTGCCCCTGGCCTGGGTGCTCGTGCACGGCGACGAAGGTCTCCTCGCCGTCGGATTGCCCCCCGTCGGGTTCGGCGCGGGGCTCGGTGTGCTGGGCGCAGGTCTCGCGTGCACGCTGGGGCACGTCGTCCAGCTCGGCGTCCTCGCGCTGGCGGTGCGCGGCGAGCCGGCCCCGCCCGATGCCGGCCGGGCAACGCTGGCGGGCGTCCGCACCTTGATCGGGCTCGGCCTGCCGGTCGGCTTTCAGTTTCTGGCCGAGATGGGGGTCTTCGGCACGACGCAGATGCTGATGGGCCGCTTCGGCGCCGTCTGGACGGCGGCGCACAACGTCGCCATCCAGCTCGCGTCGTTCACCTTCTGCGTCTGTCTGGGGGTCAGTCAGGCCGCGAGCGTGCGCGTCGGCCACGAGGTCGGCCGCGGTGACTGGCAGGCCGCCCGCCGGGCCGGACTCGTCGCGCTCGTCTTCGGGACCGGCGTCATGTCGTTGTCGGCGATGGTCTTCCTGGTGGCGCCGGGCTGGCTCGCCGGTGCGCTCGCAGAACCCCCGGAGGTCGTCGAGGCGGCCGCCGGACTGCTGGTCATCGCCGCGGGGTTTCAGCTCTTCGACGGGGCGCAGGTCATCGGCGGGGGGGCGCTGCGGGGGGCCGGCGACACACGCGCCGCCATGTGGATCAACCTCGGCGTCCACTGGCTCGTCACCGCCCCGCTCGTGCTCGGGCTCGGCGTGCTGCTCGGGTACGGCCCCCACGGAATGTGGTGGGCGTTGACATTGGGCCTGACGCTGGTCTCGGCGGGGCTCGTGTGGCGGTTCTTGCGGTTGACCGCTGGACACATGCCTGCAAATTCGTAGACTCTCCGCGTTTTTAGCCCGGGGGAGCCGGGTCGGAACCACAGGAGAAGTCACATGTCGACGAAAAAGCCCGTTCGCGTTGCAGTCACCGGCGCCGCCGGCCGCATCGGTACCAGCATCATCTTCCCGATCGCCGCGGGCGACGTCTTCGGCAAGGACACCCCGGTCATCCTGCAACTCCTCGAGCTGCCCGACGCCCTCGGCAAGCTCCGTGGTGTCGAGATGGAGCTGCGGGACTGCGCGTACAACCTGCTGCGGGACGTCGTGGTCAGCGATGACCCCAACGTCGCCTTCAAGGACGCCGACGCCCTGTTCCTCGTCGGCAGCAAGCCCCGCGGCCCCGGCATGGAGCGCGCGGATCTCCTGAAGGACAACGGCAAGATCTTCATCGGCCAGGGCAAGGCGATCGACGCCGTCGCCGCCGACAACGCCCGCGTCATCGTGGTCGGCAACCCCTGCAACACCAACGCCTACATCGCGAGCCAGATGGCCCGCCGCGTCCCGAAGGCCAACTTCACGGCCATGACGCGCCTCGACCAGAACCGCGCGGCGGCTCAGCTCGCCGGCAAGGCGGGCGTCGAGGTCGGCGCCATCGGCAACCTGGCCGTCTGGGGCAATCACAGCCCGACGATGTACGCCGACTACACGCACGCCTACATCAACGGCCGCAAGGTCTCCGAGGTCATCACCGACCACGAGTGGCTCAACACGGCCTTCCTGAAGACCGTCGCGCAGCGCGGCAAGGCCATCATCGACGCGCAGGGCGTGTCGTCGGCCCCGTCGGCCGCCTGGGCGGCCATCGACCACATGCGCGACTGGCACCACGGCACCAACGGCCGCTGGGTCAGCATGGCGGTGCCGAGCGACGGCAGCTACGGCATCCCCGAAGGGCTGATCTGCTCGTTCCCGTGCACGGTGGACGCCAACGGGCAGTACCACATCGTCCAGGGCGTCGAGCTCGACGCGGCCTCGAAGGCCAAGGTTCAGGCCAGCGTCAACGAGCTGCTCGAAGAGCGCGAGATGATCTCGGGCTTGCTCGCCGGCTGAGCCGGGGGCGCATCACAACGGTTGGTCGAGGGGGTGTCGGGCCGTTCACCGGCCCGCACCCGAGCGAGTCGCCCCGGGCCTGAGACGCCCGGGCAGGACTCATCTTTCGTTTCGGGAAGTCAAGGGAGAACATCATGGTGAAGTACGGCACATTCCGGGGAATCCTCTCCGTGGCCCTGCTCGCCGCCGCCTGCGGCGACGGCGGCGGGAGCGCGGGTGGGA
>JAKLJY010000061.1 GCA_023150895.1 Myxococcota bacterium
CCCGGCCGCTGCCCCGGCCGCTGCGCCCGCCTTGGCCGCCCCGGTCGCCGCGCCCGCCGAGAGCGCCGAGGCCCCGCCCCCGAGCGCTCCATTGGCCATCGCGACGACCCCGCCGGGCGCCGACACGGACGAGGCCCCCGCCCTGCCGGAGGCCACCTGGCGCCCCTTCGGTTACCTGCGCACGGTCTTCTCGGCCATCATGGAGGACGGCAAGGGGCCGGACTACGTCGGCAAGAACGATGGCTTCCAGATGGCCAACGCGCGCCTCGGCGTCGAGGTCACGCGCGGACGCACCCGGGCCGTCGTCAGCGCGGACGGCGCGGTGGATCGCCGGGATGAGCTGAACTCGTCTCAGGGCGATGTCGAGGTCCGCCTGCGCGATGCCTTCGCCGAATACACCGTCTGTTCCGGTTTCAAGGTGGCCGCCGGGCAGTTCGAGCCCCCCTACGACGCGGAAGAGCTCACGTCGAACACCGAGCTCGTCTTCGTCGATCAGGCGGTCGAGAGCCGGGGTGTGAAGGGCGTCGAGGGCTGGAACCTCCAGGGTCTGAGTCTCGAGCGCGAGGTCGGTCTGTTGGTGTCGACCGGCGACGTCTATTTCATGGACGACGAAGGGCCGGGCATGAGCGCAGCCTTCGCTCTCACCAACGGCAGCAGCGCCAAACACCCCGTCAACGACAACGAGTCCCTCGCCTACACGGGGCGCCTCGAGTTTCTCTGGAGCGACATCGTCCGCGCCGGCGTCGCCGCCAACGTCAACTCGGTCAGCACCAACGTGCCGCCCGATCAGGTCACCGACGACCGTTTCGGCCTCGCCGCGGACGTTCGCGTCGATTTCATGGGCGCGCACGTCCTCGGTCAGTTCATGCGGCGCACGAGCACCTCG
Organism: Myxococcota bacterium; assembly: GCA_023150895.1. GTDB lineage: Bacteria > Myxococcota_A > Bradymonadia > UBA7976 > UBA1532 > CAINDO01. The sequence goes on from JAKLJY010000061.1 coordinate 887, forward strand.
AAGGACGTCGCCGCCGAGCCGGAGGTCATCGCGCAGGGCTTCCACATCCAGGGCGCCTACGACGCACCATTCGGCCTGACGCCGGGCTACCGGTATGCGCAGTACGACCCCACCGCCGAGGTGCAGGTCGAGGACGCCGTCACCGCGGCCAACTACGATCAGGACGAGATCAAGGTCCACACCTTCGGCCTGAGCTGGCGCGTGCCCGAGGAGCCCCTCACGCTCAAGGTCAACTACCACCTGATGCTCGAGGACGAGTCGCGCAAGCTGGCCAACGACCGCGTCGACTTCCTCGTGCAGGGAGAGTTCTGAGCCATGCGGCGCCTCTCCACCGGCGTCGCGCTCGCCCTGACCGGCGCCGCGCTCGCCTCGGCCTACTCCTGTCAGAACGAGAGCGCGGTGTCGTCGAACGCCCGGCAGGTCGCCCTGCGCGAGGAGCTCGTCGGCGGCCCCAACGCCCTCGGTGAGGTCGGGGACTACCTGCTCGAGAACGACCAGATCCGCGTCGTCATTCAGGGTCCCGGCTTCTCCCGCGGGTTCGGTGTGTATGGCGGCAGCCTCATCGACGCCGATCTCGTGCGTCCGAAGACGCCCGGCGACGCCTTGGGCGGCAAGGGGCTCGATCTCTTCGGCGAGATGTTCCCGGTCTTTTTCGTGCAGGCCCTCGTGCCCGAGTCCGTCGCGGTCGAGAACGACGGCAAGAACGGCGAGACGGCCTCGATTCTCGTGAAGGGGCACGGCGGGGACTTCCTGTCGATGACCCGCACGCTGAATCAGGCGATCACGAACTCGCACGGGCAGCCGGACGGCGGTCTGCCCACGCTGCTCAACCCGAACCGCGACGATGGCCCGCCGCAGATCGGCTACGAGATCCGCTACGAGCTGCCGCCGGGTGAGCGTTACGTCCGCCTGCGCTCGACGATCATCAACGAGACCGAGACCGATCTCGAGATGCCCTGGCCGAAGATCAAGGCCCTGCTGAACAGCCTGCTCAAGCTGGGGGACTCGTTCCAGGTGCCCATGGGCTTCGTGCTGCTCTTCGGCGCGGGCAACGACGTCTTCGTGCCCGGCAGCGGGTACGGCGTGCGCTGGCTCCTCGACGACAACTACGCCACCGCCACGGAGAAGGGCCTCGGTTTCCCCGCCCTGCCCGGCCTCGTGACGCCGGGGCTCATCTCGACGAGCGAGACCGGCATCTCGTACGGCTTCTTCGCGCTGCCCGATCCGCAGGTGCAGAGCTACGTCGCCGCGCAGAACGCCCCCCCGGCGGACAACCCCGAGGGCCCGGCCGTCAACCGCTACACCGACGCCTACGGGGTCGAGGTGGGCGAAGACTCCATGCTCATTCCGTTCCTGGCCTCGGCCTTCACCGCGGTCTTCTACGGACAGGCCCCCAACCCGTTGCCTGCGGGCGAGTCGTTCACGATCACCAACTACTTCGTGGTCGGTGACGGCGACGCGGCGAGCGTGATGAACACGGTCTACGCGCTGCAGGGGCTCGAGACGGAGGAGCTTCAGGGCGAGGTCGTCGACGAGGCGCTCGGCACGCCGGTGGAGAAGGCCAGCGTGCTCGTCTACGCCGGCGGGCGGCCGGTCAATCAGTTCTTCACCGACGCCTCGGGCCGGTTCCGGGGGCGCATGCCCGCGGGCGTCTACGAAGCCCGAGTGCTGCACGACCCCATGGTGTCGCAGAAGGTGAAGTTCGAGCTGAAGGACGGTGGCAACGTCGTGCGGCTGTCGGTGCCCTCGCCGGCGCGCATCGCCGTGCACGTCACCGACGAGGGCGGCAACCCCTTGCCCGCCAAGATCTCGGTCGTCGCCCGCTACGACGCGAAGTTCGCCGGGCAGGAACCCCGCAAGTTCCTCTACGACCTCGCCGCGGGCGAGCGCTGGCGGCACGTCGACCTCGATCGCGACGACGCGAACGATCCCGGCACGCTCGAATACCTCGAGGCCTTCGAGTTCACGGACATCGAGGGCGACGCCGTGCTCGAGGTGCCGCCCGACCGCGACTACGAGGTCTGGATCTCCCGCGGCCTGGAGTACGACGTCGAGAAGCTGCGCATCCGGCCCTCGGTCACGCGCCCGGCGGACCTCGCGGCCTCGCTGAAACGCGTCGTGGACACCAAGGGATACGTGTCGGGTGACTTCCACATGCACGCGGACCCCTCGCTCGACTCGGACCTGTCGCTCGAGACACGCGTCGCCGCCTCGGCGGCCGCCGGTCTCGAGGTCCTCGTCGCGACGGACCACAACTTCATCACGGACTACGGCCCGACGATCGACCGCCTCGGGCTGCGTGACTACATGACGTCGCTCGTCGGTCTGGAGATGACCACGCTCGAGAGCGGTCACTTCAACGGTTTCCCCCTGAAACGGCAGGTCGGCCGCGTCACCAAGGGCGCGATGGAGTGGTCGCTGAAGACGCCGGACGAGATCTTCGCCGCCATCCGGGAGCAGGGCGAGCTCGGGCCGGAGAAGACCATCGTGCAGGTCAACCACCCGCGCGACTCGCTGCTCGGCTACTTCGAGCAGTATGACTTCAACGCACTGACGGCGACGGTCGACGCCCTGGGGCGGGCCGACTTCGGCAACCTGGTGCACCCTTCCGGCCGGCCCTTCTTCGACGAGATGGGCCAGAGCACGTTCAGTTTCGCCTTCGACGCGATGGAGATCCTCAACGGCGGCGTCATCGGCCAGACGCACAGCGCGACGCGCCCGGCCAGCCTCGACGGGCTGACCATCCCCCCCGAGACGCTCCCCAACCTGCCGGCCACGCCGGGCACCGTGCTCTGTGACGACGACGGGGAGGTCGCTTTCCCCGGCGCCATCGACGACTGGTTCAACATGCTGAACCTGGGCTACCGCTACGTCGGCACGGGCAACTCCGACAGCCACGACGCCCACGACGTCGGCATCCCGCGGACCTACATGCGCGTCGACACCGACGATCCCCGCAAGGTCGGGCCCGCGCAGGTCGTCGACGCCTTCCAGCGCCGGGCCATCACCCTCACCAACGGGCCGTTCCTGGAGATGTTCGTCGACGGCAAGCCCATCGGGAGCGACGTCGTCCGGGCCGCCGGCACCGTCTCGGTGAAGCTGGTCGTGCAGGCCGCCCCCTGGGTGGACGTCAAGCGCGGCGCCCTGTGGGCCAACGGCCGCGCCGTCTCGCGCTTCGACGTCGCGATGAACCCGGAGACGCGCCGCTGGGAGTCGACCTTCGAGATCCCCGTCGAGAAGGACACCTGGTTCGTGGCCGAGGTCGAGGGCGACGGGAACCTCTTCCCCGTTGCCCCCCCGCTGGACATCCCCCCGGTACAGATCGACGACGCGCTGAGCTCCATCGGCGGTGCGTTCGGCTTCGGGGCGAGCCCGTTCGGCGACCTCGAACCCGGTCCGGTGCAGCGCTGGACGCCCTTCGCGCTCACCAACCCGGTCTGGGTGGACGTCGGTGCGGCGGGCTTCGAGGCGCCCGGCGTCGTGCCCCGGCAGTGCAAGGGCCTCGGCCTCGAGGAGGTCGACCCCGCCGCGATGGAGAAGTCGGCCCGCCTCAACCCGGCGCAGGCCCGCAAGCGCGCACTGAAGCGCACGTTCAAGCCGGCGGTCTTCGGAGAGATTCCCCGCGTGCATGGCGACTATCAGGACGTCCGCACGCTGTTCCAGCACTTCCGCCACGGGCACTGAGGCGTTGGCGTCGGCCGCCTACGCGCGCATCGCTTCGACCTACGACGACCTGCCGGTGCGGCACGCCCTCGGGCCTGAGCCGGCGCTCGTCGACTGGTCGGGTCCGGCGAGCCCCCGGGTGCTCGACATCGGCTGCGGCACGGGGCTGTGGCTCGCCCGGCAGGCCGCGCTGCCCTGTGCACCCCGGCTCGCCGGGGTCGATCCGAGCGCCGAGATGCTCGCCCGGGCGCTCGCGCGTCTGCCGGACGCCGACCTGCGCGTCGCACTGGCGGAGCGGCTGCCATTCCCCGATGCGGACTTCGACGTCGTGGCCCTGCGCTTCTGCCACCATCACTTCGCCGACCGCCGCAGCGCGTGGGCCGAACTCGCTCGTGTGCTCTCTCCGGGCGGGGTCTTCGTCATCGAGAACATCGACCCGGTGCGGATGCCCGGTCACTGGATCTTCCAGCGTTTCCCGGAAGCGCGGGCCCTCGACGCCCGCTACCCGGACGACGGCACGCTGCTGAGCGAACTGCGGTCGGCGGGGCTCGAGGCCACCGTCTCGATGCGATACACCGCGGGCACGATTGTGCTCTCCGAGGCCCTGCGTCAGGCCCGCGTCCGCGATCAGACCCACCTCGTCGCGCTCGACGACGCGGCCTTCGACCGCGGTCTCGCGGCGCTCACGGCCCTCGCCGAGGGGGACCCGGCGGGTCACCTGTCCACCGAGTCCTGCGTCGTGACGCTCCGCGGACGCCCGCGGTTCTGAACGCGCTCAGCGGGCGGCGGTCCGCGGGCCGGCGGGCTCGGCCGCGTCGTTCGATGCCGACTTGCCGCTGCCGGCCGGGGTGGGGTGAACCTGCAAGAGCCAGCCGCGCAGTTGTTCGCCGTACTCGGCCTTGAGGCAGTGGGCGACGGCGAGGCGTTCCTCGGCCGACAGGGGCTCCTCGGGCGGCATCCGGGCTTCGGCCGGCGCATTGACGATCTTGTGCCAGATGGTGTGCCCCTCGGTCAGCGCGTTGATGACGCCGCGGTCCTTGCCGTCGTGGCAGCTCGCGCAGTTCATCGCGCCGCCGACGCGCTTGCGCGACTCGGCCGAGAGCTGCGAAGCACACCGCTCGAGCACCGACGCCCGCCCCGGCGGATCGACGAGGCCCATGATGGGGCCGCGCCTCGCGGTGTCGTAGAACCCGTCGAAGCTGGAGAGGGGGGCCTTCTCCATCTTGTCCTGCACGTACTTCAGCGAAGCGAGCTCACCCTCGGCGACGCTCCCCGGCACGGGCGTGATGCCGCGCAGGCCGCTCGGGTGACACATCACGCAGCGGTTGAGGGGGAACTTCGAGCCGACGCCCTCGTGCTCCCAGCGGCCGTCGTTGCCCGGGAGGCGGCTGTAGCCGCTGAAGAAGAAGCGAGGCTGCGCGAGCACGTTGCCCTGCTCGTCGCGCTTCTGGACGACCGAGAAGTCGATGTTGCGGGCGAGCGTCCGCGGCGGGCCGTCGTACTCGGCGATCTGCATCCACTGGTCGTAGTCGGGGGTCTCGATGAGAATGAGAATGCGCCAGAAGCCCGCGGGCAGGTTGGGCACGGACGTCGACTTGAACTCGACGTAACGGTACCCGAGGCGGTCGAGCGCGACCTTGAAGTCGTTCACCACCGGATGGGCGAGGCTCGCCTGAATGAGGTCCTCGGGGATGCGCATCATGGCGCCGCCGAAACGTTTACCGTGATCCCAGAAGTAGTCGCGATCGGGGCCGTCGAGACCCAGGCGCGCGTCTTCGCGTCGGCAGGCCACCGCGATGAGGTTCAGCAGGTTCTCCGGGCAGATGGCCCCCTCCGGGCAACGCCAGCGGCAGAGCGCTTCGTTCTTGACGTACCACGGGTTGCCCGAGGTGGGGCGGCTCCAGTCGCCGACGACCTGCCGGACGGCGCTGGCGATGGCGCGTTCGGAGAAGGCGGGGCGGGCGTCGGGCCCCGGCGCGCGGCGCGCCGCCGGCCGCCAGGGCTGTGCGGGGGGACCCGCGACGACGCGCTGACTCGGTGAGAAGGTCGGGCGCCCGGTCCCACCCGGCGCGGCCGCGGGGGCGGCGGGACGCTCCGCGACGGCGGGGGGGTGCTCCGGGCGCTGGACCACGGGCGGCGGTGCGGCGGGGGGCGGGGCAGCGGCGGGCGGCTCGGGTACGACGACGCGCACCGTCCGCTGAGCCGCGATGCGGAGCCGGGTGGCGAACGGCGCGCCCTCCGGCAGCCGGACGCGGATCCGGTGCTCACCGGGCAGTGCCCGCAGCGTTCGGCCCGTCGGGAGCCGACCGACCTGAAATCCGTCGAGCTCGACCGGGGCACCGGCCGGGCCGCCACTCAGGGCGATCTCCCCCGTCTGCCACTCGAGGGCGCGCAACTGATTTTCGGCGCGCCCCCGGACGTCGGCCGGGGCGGCGGCATCGGCGACGACCGCGCCATACGCCTGGTGGGCCGTCTCGATGCGGCCGAGGCGCAGGGCGGCCGCGCCCTTGGCCTCGAGTGCGTCGGCGCCACCCCCGGCAAGGACGGCCTCTTCGGCCGCCGAATACGCGTCGCTCATGCGGCCGGCCTTGAACGCGCGGGCGAAACGCACGAGCGCGTTTGCGGTGGCGGGCGCGGCCGCCGGGGCCACAGGGGGCGTGGCCGGCGCGGCGACGGGCGCGGGCGGGGGGCTCAGCGCGGCGACGGGCGTCTCACCGGCTCGTCCCGGGATCGCCTCGACCCGCACCGATCGACCGGCGGCGGTCCGCACGGCGACCTCGCGGTCCGGCTCGCCCTCGCGCTCGAACCGCACGACGTGGCGGCCCGGCAGGGCGCGGAGCGGACGGCTCGCCGGCAGGGTCGTGACGAAGGCGCCGTCCAGGAAGACGTTCGTCTCCGCCGGGCTCTCCGGCAGGTGAATCAGACCCGTCTGCAGGTTCAGGGCGGCGACCTGATTGCCGGCGCGGGTTCGCAGACCGGCGTCTGCCGCCGCGTCGAGGAGAATCGCCCCGTAGGCCTGATGGGCAAGCTCGATCCGGCCGAGGTTGAGGGCCGCGACCCCGACGCATTCGAGCGCTTCGCTCCCGCCGCCGGCCGAAAAGGCCGTCGCGGCGGCCTCGAACGCCTCGGCGAAACGCCGCGCCTTGTAGAGCGCGGTGAAGCGATTCAGCTCGGCCCGGGCGAGGCCCGAATCGGCCTGCGCCGAGGCGACGAGGCCGGGGACGGCCGCTTCCTGCGGCGTTCGCGTCGGAGCGGCGACGGCGAGCCCGATACCGCCAGCCCACAGCAGAAGCGCGAGCGCCCACGTCGCGGGCGGAGAGCGCTTCGGGTTCCGGAGGGGGGTCACATGTTTCACGTGGGCCAATATCTCGGTCGGCCCCGCAGTCGTCAAAAGTTTCGATCGACCGCCTGCCGTGCGGGTGCGCGCACTCACCGGATAATCCGGTCCGAGCGGCCGGTTCGGGTTGACCCGGACGCTGCCCGGGTGGGACGCTGGCTTGATACAGATCAAGCCGAGGTGGGAAGCCGATGCGCCTCTCGAATCGCCTGCGGGCGGCGTGGATGGCGGGGATGGTGCTGTCCGGCGCCGGGTGTGGCGACGAGGGCTCGACCTCGGCCGGACCGCCGACCCCGTCGGGAACCTGGACGACCCCCGGCGAGGCCCTCGAAGCGGCGTTGCTGTCCGTGTCGGGGACCTCGGCACAGGACGTCTGGGTCGTCGGTGCGGCGCCCGGGCCGGCGGCGGAGGGGCTCGTCGCTCACTGGGACGGCTCGGCCTGGACGCGCGTCGCCACCGGTCAGCGCGCCGACCTCTGGTGGGTGCACGCCCTCGACTCCGACCGCGTCTTCATCGCCGGCGCCAACGCGACGATTCTCATCGGCGACGGCCGCACCTTCACGCGGCAGCGCGTGCCCGGTCGCGGGGCCGATACCGTCTTCGGGGTCTGGGCGGCGGCACCGGACGACGCGTGGGCCGTCGGCGGTCGGGCCGGCCGCGCCGGCTTCCTGTGGCACTACGACGGAGCGACCTGGCGAGACGTCCCCTTGCCGGACGACACCCCGCTCGACGCCCGCGGCGAGCTCCCGGCCCTCTTCAAGGTCTGGGGCCGGGCCGCGGACGACGTCTACGCGGTCGGCGGCAACGGCCTCATGCTTCACTTCGACGGGCGCACCTGGGCCGTCGTGCCCACGGACACGACCGAGACGCTCTTCACGGTTCACGGCAACGCGAACGAGACCCTGGTCGTCGGCGCCGGCGGCGGCGTCTTCGACGGGGCGGGACAACGGGTCGGACCCGCCGGGACGCCGCTGCTGCAGGGGGTTCACGTCACCCCGTCCGGCGAAGCCTGGTTGACGGGCGCGAACGGTGCGGTCTGGCGTCGCGACGCCGGCGGGCGGTTCGAGCGCGTCTTCACGGGGCTGTCGGTCACGCCGGCCTCGTTGCACGCGGTCTTCGCCGATGCCGCGGGGACGGTCTGGGCGGTGGGGGGCGGTGTGCTCACGCCGGCCCTCGACGCCGGGGTGCTCGTCCGACTCGGCGAAGAGGCCGTCGCGCCGCTCGAGGCGACCGTTCCGCCGCCGAAGCCCGAACCGACGTGCCCCGCCGACCGCATCGATCCCGTGCCCGAGGGGTCCATCGCCCGGCGCTGGAACGAGCAACTGCTCGACGCCATCCGGCGGGACATCCCCAAGCCCGGCGTCCACGCCCGCAATCTCCTTCACGGCTCGGTGGCGATGTACGACGCGTGGGCGGCATTCGATCCGGTCGCCGACGGGGTCGTCTTCCGGGAGAAGGTCACGGTCGACCCGGCCGAGCTCGACGCCGAGCGTGACACGGCCCTGTCCTACGCCGCGGTCCAGGTGCTACGTCACCGGTACGCCGCGTCGGCAGACGGCCCGACCTCGCTCGAGTGCTTCGACGCGCTCCTGACGAAGCTCGGTCTCGACCCGGCGGACGAGCGAACCGATGGGACGGACGCGGTCGCCCTCGGGAACCGGATCGGCCGGGCCGTCGTCGACGCGTTCCACGACGACGGCGCCAACGAAGCCGACGCCTACGCCGACACCACCGAGTACGCCTCCGTGAACCAGCCCCTGATCGTCGACCGGCCGGGCGCGGAGTGTGAAGACCCCAACGTCTGGCAGGAGCTCAACCTCGCGCAGGGCGAGACGCAGAACGGCATCATCGTCGAGGGCAAACAACAGTACATCGGCCCGAACTGGGGCTTCGTCCGGCCTTTCGCGCTACCGCCGGACGCGGACGGCGACGGGGTCCACGCCGACGTGGAGACCGTGCCGCGCCTGGACATCCCGGAAATGAACGACTGGGTGCTCGAGGTGATCCGCAAGACGGCGGACCTCGACCCGGCGTCGGGGGTCGACATCGACATCTCGCCGGGGGCGTACGGCAACAACCCCATCGGGACGAACGACGGCGCGGGTCACCCCGAGAACCCGGTCACCGGGCGCCCGTACGCCCCGAACGTGGTCCCCCGGGGCGACTTCACCCGGGTCCTGGCGGAGTTCTGGGCGGACGGTCCGAAGTCCGAGACGCCGCCGGGGCACTGGAACACCCTGGCGAACACCGTCTCGGACGCGCTCGACCGGCACGCGCCCTGGGGCGAGGAGACGGCGGTCCCCCGCCTGGATTGGGACGTTCAGCTCTACCTGGCCCTGAATGGTGCGGTGCACGACGCCGCGATCACGGCCTGGGGCATCAAGCGCAAGTACCTCGCGTCGCGGCCCATCACGCTGATCCGCTTCAAGGCGGGCCTCGGGCAGTCGTCGGACCCCGCGCTGCCGAGCTACGACCCCCTGGGACTACCGCTCGAAGACGGGCTCGTCGAGCTCGTCACCGCCGAATCGTCGGCCCCGGGCGAACGCCACCACCACCTGCGTTTCTGGCCGGGCGAGGTCGCCGTCCGCAGCTGGCTCGGCGAGCCGGGCGACCGCGCCGGCGAAATCGGCGGGGTCGGTTGGATTCGCGCCCGGGACTGGGTCCCGTACCAGCGCCGGACGTTCGTGACGCCGGCTTTCCCCGGACTCATCTCCGGACACAGCACGTTCAGCAGCGCCGGCGCCGCCGTGTTGACGGCGTTCACGGGCACCCCCTACTTCCCCGGCGGCCTGGGCGAGTTCGTCGCCCTTGCGGGCAAGTACCTCGTCTTCGAGGACGGCCCGAGCGTCGACGTGCGTCTCCAGTGGGCCACCTACCAGGACGCCGCCGATCAGGCCGGTCAGTCGCGTCTCTGGGGGGGCATCCACATCTGGCCGGACGACGGTCAGGGGCGCGTGCTCGGGCGCGGCGTCGGTGAAGCCGCGGCGGTGTTGGCCCGGGCGCACTTCGAGGGGACGGCCACCCCCTGAGCGCCGGTTGAAACCCGCCCCCCGGCGCCGTACCCTGCGCCGCATGCGGGGCGACCGATGAGAGCGAAGATCTGGATCGCGGCGGCGCTTTGGTCGGCCGCGGCGACCGCGCGCGCACACGAGGGAGAAACGCAACGGGTCCTGCGCGCATCGGCACGCGTCGCGGCGGACGGACGCCTCGCCCTCGACGTCCTCGTCGCGCTCTCGCTCGCACGGACCCCGTCGATGCTGGCGATCGCGCAGCTCGACCTGAACCACGACGGGCGGTTCGACGCGCTCGAGACGGCGCTGGCCGAGGCGGCGCTGGGCGACCGGCCCGATCACGATCTGGTCGTCGCGCTCGACGGCCGGCCCGTCCGTCCGACGGAACGGACCGTCGCCGTTCAACTCGACGCGCAGGGCAACCACGTCTCGGTGGCGGTCCTTTCGACCTACAGCGCCCCGGGTCCGGCCCGGTTCGCGGTCTCCCTCGGCGAGGCCCTGGCGGAGCCTCCGCTCGTCGTTTCTCCCGGACCCGATGTTCGCATCGAAGGGGCCGCGGCCCCGCTCACCTGCGCGGCGCTCGGCACGCCGTGCGTCTTCATCTTGTCTCGCGCCACGCCCTGAAGGCGCCGTCGGACGATTTCGCGCAAACGGTAAGCGTGGCCTTCGTCCTGGAGATCCCGATGCTCACCTGGCAAAAACCCCGGAGATTCGTGGGGCACGCGCTCGGCGCCGTGCTCGCCTGCATGCTGACGCCCGCGGGAGCCACGGCTGAATCCCTGGTGGATCGCGTCGATGCCGAGGTCACCGCCGGTCGCTTCGAGGCGGCCGAGGCCTTGATCGCCGCGTCGCTCCCGGAGGCAAAGGGGCTCGTTGCCCAAGAGCTCGGCGTCGAGCGAGCGAACCTGCTCCGGCGTCGGGGCCGGATGGGCGAGGCGGCGGCCGCCCTCGATGCGCTCTTGCCCGCGCTGGCGGGGGGCGGTCCGGCGGCCGCCGTGACCTACGCTCGGGCGCTCCGCGTCCGGGCGCGCGTCGCCATCGAGAACGACGACACCACGGACGACGCTGCCGCCTCCGGGCTCCTGAAGAAGGCCATCGCCGTCTCGGAGGCCTCCGGTCGGGACGCCGCCGGACGCGATGCGGCGCGCTTCACGCTGGCGGGATTGCTCTGGCGAACCGATGACGTCCTCGGCGGGTATGCCGCTTACGCCGCCGTTCTCGAGGCCGCCTCGGCCCGCAAAGACACCGAACTCGAAGCCCGGACCCTCTCGGCGATGGGGCGCTGTCTCGTGTCGGCCGGGCGGCCCGATCTCGCCCTCGGCCTCCTCGAACAGGCCGTCTCGCTGCTCGAGGCACTGCCGTCGCCGGTGGCGCTCATCCACGCGCGCGCGCGCCTCGCCGGCGTGCTCTCGCGCCTGGGGCGGGCGGCCGACGCCCGACGCGAGCTCAAAGCGGCGCTGGCCGCCGGGGTCGATCTCGGTCTGAACGAGTGGCTTCAGGTCACGGCACAGCGGGCCCGCGTCGAGCTCGATCAGCGGGCGCCGGCGGCGGCTCTTCAGATTGCCCGCGCCGCCTGGAACGACCCCCGGCTGGCCGAAGCCGGCGGAGCGAAGACGGAGATTGGGCTCCTGCTCGTCGAGGCCACGGTCGAGCTCGGGCGTTACCGCGAGGCCCGGCGGCTCCTCGACCCGTTGCCGGAGCCCGTCGCCCCGAGTGATCGCCAGCGCCGTCACCTGTTGATGGCCCGGGTGCATGATGCGCTCGGGGCCCGCGGGCCTGCGCGGGCGGCCTACGCGGCGGCGCTGGCCATGCACGGCGCCGCCTGGCGCGAGGCCTCGATGGGGATCCTCGCCCACTTCAACGACATCGCCGAGGTGCAGACGCCGGCGCGGCGACTCGTGGAACTCTATCTGGCCGACGGGCAGAGCGCCGCGGCGCTGGCTCTGGTCGAGCAGGTCCGTGCGCGCGCCACCTCGATCGCGGTCGCCGAGCTGACCCGTCGCGTCACGACGGTCACGCCCGAGTCCACGTCCGCCGCCTCGGCCGGCGCCGCGCATCTGGCGCGACTCGGGCACCTGATGTCCCGGGTGGAGGCCCGCCGCACGGGCCCTGCGGTCGAACCGCCCACGCTGCACATGCCGCCCGGCACGGCCGCGCTCGTGATGTACGAGTCCGGTGCGCAGGTGCACCTCTTCTGGGTCGAAGGGCCAAACGTCCGGCACGCGGTGTCTCCGCTGGACGTCGTCCGGTTGCGGCAGGTCTCGGCGCAGTTGACCGCGAGCATGCAGCGCCTCGCTTCGGGTTGGACGGGCCCGGCCGACCGCCTCGGGGCGGCGCTCTTCGGGCCGTTCAAGGCCGAGCTGACCGCGCTCCGGGCCGCCGGTGGGACGCTGGCCATCGTGCCGCACGGGTTCCTGCACGCCGTCCCCTTCGCGGCGACGCGCCTGGACGCCACGCCGCTCCTCGATCTGGTCGCTACGTTCGAGGCGCCGAGCGTCCACCTCGCCCGTGCGGCCCTCGAGGCCCCCGCCGTTCGTCCGGGCCCGATGCTGATCGTCGCCGCAGGGGACAAGGCGAACGGCCCGCTGCCCGGCGCGCGCCTGGAAGCCGCGGCGCTCGGTGCGTCGCTGCCCGCGCGGGTGCTCGAGGCGGACGCCGCGACGGTCCCCGCGTTCCTCAGCGCGCTGCCCGAGGCCGGGCGCGTTCACCTCGCCGTTCACGGGTTCCGCGCCCGGGACGGGCAGCCCGGATACCTGCAGCTCGCCCCGGATGCCGCCACCCGTGCCGACGGCCGCCTCGACGCCCTGACGGTGCTCGGTCTCGACCTCCGCGGTGCCGAGGTCTTCCTGAGCGCGTGTGAAACGGCGTTGGGCGAACAGTCCCTGGCGGACGACTACCTGACTGTCCTCGACCGGGCCTTTCTGATCGCCGGCGCTCGGGCGGTCGTCTCGACGAAGTGGGCCATCGACGACGACGCCACGCGGACGCTGGCGTTCGCCTACTACGAGGCCCTGCCGTCCCAGGGGCCCCTGCGCGCGTTGATCACCGCGCAGAAGGCGCTGCGCGACGCAAAGGACGACGAGGGGACCGCGGGCCCGCTGGCGCAGCGCGGTACCCGAGGGTTGCGCGCCGTTCCCGGCGGACCCGGCACGCTGCGCGCCCACCCCTACTATTGGAGCGGGTTCAAGCTGATGGGGGCAATCCGCTGAACGCGCCCGCCCCATGGCCCGACCCTCCGTCACTTCGGGTGAAACCGGGCCGGATTCGGCCCGGCGACGCGAGACGTTGACCAGACCGGGCCCGATGGTCGGGCCCCCGCAAGCTCGCTGCGATCAGGCGGGCAAAGGGAGTGAGCGATGAAAACGAGGGCAGGGTTGGTGATGGTCGAGGGTCCTTGGGCGGGCGCGGTGGGATCGCCCTGGGGTCCCAATGGTCCGACGGATCCGGACGATCCCGAGGCGTACTTCGCGAGCGTCCCCACGACGCGGGACACGCCGCAGCCGTATCGGACGTCGGCCGGCGGGGCGACGGTGACGTACCTGGCCATGCGCGTCCTCAGCAAGAACGCGTCGGTCAAGACACACCAGCCGCAGTACTGGAACAACAAGGTCGCGGTGAACAACGCGACCGACTCGCTGACCGCGCCGTGGCTCGTGTCGACGTACTTCTTCGGGACGCGGACCATCGGCTCCTACGGCACCTACACCCAGGGCTACTCGGTCCTGCGCTCGTCACCGGATGGCTCCGAGCCCTACGCCATCTACCGCGAGAAGAGCGCCGTCGACAGCACCTACAGCTACGCGCCGCTCAACTCGCCGGCGTCCGTGATCACCTCGTCGCCGGTCGTCACGGTCACGTCGATCACCGATACGGGCACCGGGGCGTCGATCTCGGTGAGCTTCAGTTCGACGGTCCCGAGCGGGTATTACCTCGTCGTGCTGCCCAACACGCTGAGCGCGAGCCACGCGTATGCCGATCAGGGGGTCGCCGTCTCGGTGGGCGGTCTGACCAGCAAGACGCAATCGATCCCCGTCGTCACGGGGTCGACGCTCTACGCGTTCCTCGTGGACGGCAATCCCAACACCAGCGGCTCCGCCCTGCCTGCGGTGAAGAGCAACGTGGCCTGGGGCAGCGTCTGACGTTGCCCCCGCGCGGTGCGGTTGCGGCCCGCCACCCGGCACCGGACGGGCTCGGCCTCGGCGCGGTGTCGGCCTTCGGGTTCCGGGGGGCGGGGGTCCGGGTGGTCATCGTCGATGGCGGTGGCGTGCACGCTCACCGGGACCTGCCCCGCATCCCCTGTGTGGTCGGGGTCCCCACCGGCCCCGAGCCGGGGCACGGCGTTGCCGTTGCGGGCGTGCTCGTCGGGCCGCGGGGCCTTTGCCCGGCGGCGTCCGTCTCGTTCGCTTCGCCCTGGCACCTCGAGCCGGCGATGGCCGCACGCTGGCGCCGGCGCGGATGCCGCTGCGGCTCGGTCTGCCCTCGGTGCGCGGACCGATGCGCCCGATTCGTATCGCGGGTGGTCGCGCGTGCCGGCGCCCATCGCGGGATCGTGCAGTGCGATGTGTCGCTGACGCTCACTTCGCTCCTGACGGTCGAGGATCTCGGCCCGCCCCACGGGGGCCCCCTGCGCCGGGGCGATGTCGTGCTCCTCGAGCTTCAATCCCCGGGCGGGCCCGTAGAGCTCGAGCCGGGGGTCTCGTCGGCGGTCGCCGCGCTGACGGCGCGGGGCGCCATCGTCGTCGAGGCGGCCGGAAACGCCCCCCTCGACCTCGACGTGTTGCCGGCGTCGCCCCTCGGGGACTCCGCGGCGATTCGGGTGGGGGCGGCGGCGGCACGTCCGGGCCCCGGGGGCAGTCGATCGGTCCGGATGGCCTCGGGCGCCGGGCCGTTCGCCACCGGTGCCCGTGTCGATCTTCATGCGGCGGGCGAGGGCGTGCCGACACTCGGGGGCGGACCCGGCCGCCGCGACGCTCGCGGGCGCTTCGACGCCTTCGGAGGCACTTCGGCCGCCGCCGCGCAGGTGGCGGCGCTGATTGCCGTGCTCCTGAGCGCGCGTCCCGCGTCGACACCCCCCCTCGACGGTCCGGCGATGCGGCGGCTGCTCGTCGAGACTGCCGGCGCTGCGGCCCACGATCCGCGCCACCCCCACCGGCCGAGGCCCGAGCTCGTGGGTCGCTGGCCCGATGCGGCCGCCGCGCTCGCCCGATTGCGGGAGACCGGATAATCCCGGGGAAATCGGTTAGGGTCCGCCGCGCATCTCGTTGCATCTCGTCGACTGCGAGCGCCTTTCGTCATGACCCCGCCCGAGACCGCCCCTCCCGAGTCCCCACCGCCCCGCGCCGTCGCCCACTGGCTCTTGGCCCTGTATGCCCTCGTCGGCCTGATGGTCGCCGTCGGCGGCATCACCCGGCTGACGGGCTCCGGCTTGTCCATCACGGAGTGGAAGCCAGTGGTCGGCGCGCTGCCACCGCTGAACGAGGCCGACTGGCAGCGGGCGTTCGACCTGTACCAGGCCTCGCCCCAGTTTCAGCAGATCAACCACTGGATGTCGCTGTCCGACTTCAAGGGCATCTACTTCTGGGAGTGGTTCCACCGCCTGCTCGGGCGCTTCATCGGCGTGGCGTTTTTCGTCCCGTGGCTCGTCTTCCTCGTGCGCGGACACCTGCGGGGGGCGTGGGCCCGACGGACGGCCGTCGCCTTCGTCCTCGGCGGGCTGCAGGGCGCGCTGGGGTGGTTCATGGTGGCGAGCGGGCTCGTCGACGTGCCGCAGGTCAGCCACTACCGGCTCGCGGCGCACCTCTCGCTGGCGTTTTTCGTCGGCATGTATCTTCTTTGGCTCTGGCTCGATCTGCGGGGCTCCGCGACTCCCCCCGGGCCCGAACGGGCCGAGGCCGCCAGCGCCCCGCCGGGGATGGGCGCCTTCGTCGCCTTTCTGGCGCTGCTGGCCGTGCAGATCGTCTATGGCGCGTTCATGGCCGGCAGCCGGGCGGGCTACCTCTTCCAGACGTTCCCGGACATGAACGGCCTCTACGTCGTCACGGGCGACGCGGCCCGGTTTCTGAACGACCCGGTGGGCATCCACTTCGTCCACCGCGCCCTCGGCTGGGCGGTCGGTTTCGCCGGCCTCGCGCTGGCCTTTCGCCTGCGCGCCTGGGCCTCGGGGCGCTGGCTCGGAGCGCTCGTCGTCGTTCAGTTCGCGCTCGGCGTCGCGACGGTGATGACCGCGGTCGACCTCACCCTCGCGGTGGCCCATCAGCTCGGCGCCTGGGCGCTGCTCAGCGCGGCCGTCGTCGCCCTGCACCGGAGGCGGCGCGGCTGATCACAGCCCGGCGTTGTGCAGAACGAAGGGCAGGCCGCGGCTGAGATTGGCGGCGGCCAGCACGCACAGCGCCGCGGTCAGCCGCCTTGGATCGCCGCGCAGCGCCGTGGCGAGGACCGCGACCGCGGCGGCGTTCAGGTAGAAGCCCAACGGGCCGAAGAGGTCCCAGTCCCGCAGGGCGCCCAGATCCGGGTTCCAGATGATCGTCAGCGTGCAGAACGCCAACGCGACGAGCAGGAGGTGGACCAGGCCCGCACGCTCCGGGTCGCGCAGCGTGGCGCGCGCCCGACGGCGGCCGAACAGCAGCGCGGCGCCGACGAGCGTCGTCAGCAGCCCGAGTGGCGCGACGAGGAGCTGCTGATTGGCGACGGCGAGCAGGTGCGCCGGGCGGAAGAACAGGTATTGCGACATGCCCGACTTCTCGAACAGCGGCACGAACATGAGACCGTCGCCGCCCCCGAAGCCCTTTTCCTCGGCCCGCAGGAAGCCCACGGCGTGCATCGTCGCGAGCAGCACCGCCGCCGGGACGACCGTCACGAGCGCGGCGTGCACCGACGCGCGGGAGACGAGCCGCCGGGGGTCGCGGGCCAGGGTCGTGTGCCAGGCCAACCAGAGCATGGCCGGACCGAAGAGCAGCCCCGAAAGGTGGAACATGCACGACAGCGTCCAGAGCCCGTAGGCCCACAGCGGGCTGCGGCGACCCGAGAGCGCGTCGAGGCCCGCCGCGAGGCTCGCGAGCATCAGAACCGCGGGGACGGTGTAGTTCTCGACGTACCCGGCCAGCAGTTGCAGGGCCCCACCCCCGGCGATGGCCACCGTGCCGGCGAGACGCGCGCCCCGGCTCGCGGGGAGAAGGCGTCGCGCGAGGCCGGCGATCACGACGAGGCCGAGGGCCCCGACGACGGTGTTCACGACGCGGATCGTCTCCGCCGGGGGCCAACCGACGGCCCGCCCGACGGCCTCGTGGACGCCCAGAAAGAGGGCCGGGGAGAGGGGCTCACGTTTGTGGAAGACCACGCCCCGGTCGATGAAACCCGCGATGGCCCCGGCGTCGCCGTAGGGCTTCTGGCAGCGCAGCGCCCAGAGGAGAGCGAACGCGCCGAGCAGCGCGACCCCAACGACGACCCGATGCCGGAAACCCGCGCTGTCGGCCGGGCGGGCAGCGTCGGCCGGCCAACCTCGCGCAGCCGGCGGCCCGAAGCGGGTCCAGACCGCTGCGAGGGCGAGCACCGCGGTCAGGCCCGCCGGAAACACCCACGCGGGCAGCGCTTTCACGGGGAATGCCCACAGGCCCGGCGGCGCCGCGAACGCCGTGACGATCAGGCCGACCGCGCCCGCGTACAAGGTGACCGCGACGGCGGTCTGCGCGGGGGGGCCGACGCGTCCGCGGGCGGGGGCTCCGGAGGCGTCGCGGGGGACTGGGAATCGCCGGCCATGGGGCCGCGGTCATACACCGTCGTCGTTTCGCGGCGCAACGCCGGCCCCGTATCATGCCGCGTCATGAACGTCGCCCTGGTCACCTGCTCCGAAATGCCCGAGCCCGACGCCGACGAGGTGTTGTTGCAAGACGCCGTCCGCGCCCGCGGGCTCGTCGCCGACGTCGTGCCCTGGGACGCCGCGCCCGCCCCCCCGCCCGAGGCCTACACCCTCTGGGTGCTGCGCTCGCCCTGGAACTACCACCACCACCTCGACGCGTTCCTGGCGTTCGCCGCCCGCGTCGCCGCCCGGCGCACGCTCCTCAACCCGCTGCACATCGTCCGCTGGAACGCGCGCAAGACGTACCTGCGTGATCTGAAGCAGCGTGGCGTACCCGTCGTACCCACCGCGTTCGTCCCGCGGGGCGGGGGCGACGAGGCGCTGTCGGCGATTGCGCGCACCTGTGGCTGGGACGACGTGGTCGTGAAGCCGGTGGTCTCCGGGGGCAGCTTCGGCACCCGGCGATTCCGGGCCCCCGAGTTCGACGACGGACAGGCCTTTCTGCACGACCTGACGGCGACGCGCGAGGTGATGGTGCAAGGGTACGTACCCGACGTGGAGGGGCGGGGCGAGCGCGCGGTCGTGTTCATCGACGGCATGCTGACCCACGCCGTGCGCAAGTCACGGCGGCTTGCGGGGGATGACGAAGCCGTTTCGGAGGCGTTGGCCATCGCGGACGACGAACGGGCCCTGGCCGAGCTCGCCCTGCGGCCCTACCGCGACCGGCTCTTGTACGGCCGCGTGGACATGGTGCGCGACGCCCACGGCGTGCCCATGGTCATGGAGCTCGAACTCCTCGAGCCCTCGCTGTTTCTGGCGCAGCACCCGCCGGCCCTCCAGCGTCTCGCCGACGCAATCGTCCGGGCCGCGGCGGACGCGGCGCGCTGACCCTCAGACCGGCTTCGGGGGACGCGGCGACGGGAGCGGGCCCCCGCGTGCGCGGGCCGCGATGCTCGACTCGAGCTCCTCGAGCTTGCGACGCACCTCCGGCGGGGCCTGGGTCACGAGCCGCTCCCAGCGGGCCTTGTCGGGCCGCGAGCCGCGCGGGGCGAGCAGCAGCGGGCGCAGGACCCGGTACGGCTCGGGCTTGCTCGGCACCCGCTCCACGGCCTTCACCAGGTGGTCGATGGCCTTCTGCGCATAGACCGACCCGCTCTGGCCGGCCATCTCGCTCGCGATCGCGAACAGACGACCGAGGCGGAAGCCGACGTAGTAGAGCGACCACCGATAGGCCTCCTGGGTCGGATCCGCGGCGGGCTCGGCGGTCGGGTCGGCCAGGGTGAAGTGCGCGGCGTAGGTGGCCAGGAATCGGACGAGAACCTCACGGGCGGCGCGCTCGCGCTGCCGGTCCCGCAGGTCGTCGATGCGCTCGAGCACGGCTCGGCACAACCACGCCAGCTCGGCCGTGCGGGACTCCACGTCCTCCCCGTCGCCCTCGACGAGGGCCTTTTCGAGCAAGGGACGCGCGCGATCGAGCTCGCCGAGGCGGCACAACGTGCGGCCGAGCGCCCCGCGAAGCTCGGGCGTCAGCGGTCGGCGCAGACCGCGGGCCGTCCGCAGGCAGAGGTCGACGGCGCTGCGGGCGTCTTCGGGGTGACCGAAGCGCAGCAACAGCTCGGCGGCGTTGGCGAAGGTGGCCGGGGGCACGGGCATCGACGCCTGTGAGAGCGCCCGCAAGACGCGAAACGTCGCCTGAATCTCGTCGCCTTCGTCGGCGTACCCCTCGGCCTGGGCGGGGGTCAGCCGCACCCACCGGAAGTCCTCGTAGCCGGAGAGACGGCGGGTGAACGCGGCCTGCAGCTCCTGCACGAGCGCCTGGATGCCGGCCTTCTCTTCGGGGAACCCGTCGTCCAGGATCGTCTCGAGGTCGTACCGCGACTGACGGCGCCGCTCGACGTCCCGGGCGAGGCCCTCGATCCACTTCTCGAGCTCACCGAAGGTGTTGCCGGAGACGATCTCCACCTTGCGCCGGGCCCAATACTGCACCAAGAGCGCGTTGGGCTCTTTCATCAACGCGTAGGCCGGCCGACTGCGGGCGCCGGCGGCCAGGACCTCGTCGTACAGCAGTGCGAAGTTGGGATCGGACAGACCGAAACCGTAGAACAAGAACGCGTGGTCGAGTAGCAGGCTGCGGAGCAGCGCCGCGATGGCCGGGCGGCTGCGCGTGTAGGCGAGGTAGTCGTCCCGCGTGAGCACGATCTGGTCGCCCAGTATGATGTCGCCGTGCATCTTGACGACCAGCCGCGTGCCGTCGTGGACGGCCAGTGCGCGCTCGACGTCGTCGTCCTCGATGACCAACCGGTACGGCTCGTCCATGCTCTCGAGCGTGGCCTCGACGAGCCCGTCGTAGTTGCTCGTCACGATGACCGGGCAGGGCAGCGAGAGCAGCTGTTTGTGAAACTCGGTGACCTGGCCGTGCAGCGCCTCGGCCGAGGGCAGCAGCGCGGCGAGTTCGGCCTCGAGCCGCTCTCGGCCGTGCGTCTCGACGTAGAGCTGCGCCCGGTCCCGCGGATCGAGCGCGTCCCAGCCGCTGGGATCCCCCACGTGGGGTCGAAGCGCCTCGAGCAGCGCCACCCAGTCGAGCTGCGTGACGCCGTGCGAGAAGCCGGCGCCCACGAACAGCACCGCGCGCCCGTCCGCCAGCGCGGACAGCAGGGGTTCCGGAGGCGTACCTGGTCGCACCATGTGCGCGACTCTAGGTCAAATCGGGCGCAGCGCCAATTTTCCGTCAGACCATGCCGTGGCGGCGCGTGGCCAGGAAGTACTTCTCGTGCGCGACCTTGGCCCAGTGGGCCTCGGGCCCGGGGATGAGCCATGCGTGGTCGCGTGGTTCGAGGAAGTGGTCCGAGGTCATGATCATCCCGGTATTGCCCGCGTCGAGGACGTACTTCGCGTCGATGCTCGCCGCCGGCAACGCCACCGGACGGCGCCCCTCGATGTCCGCGGCGATGTTGTAGGCGACGACGCGGGCCATCTCTTCGGAAACGTACCCCGTACGCGGCACGGCGCAGGGCAGGCGCGGGGCGTCCGGCGGGTCGAGGTAGACCGCCGCGCCGCATGCGTAGACCTCCGGGTACCCGTTCGCCCGGTAGAGGGGGTCGACCCGCACGAACCCGGACGGCGTGGCGATGGCGTCGAGGGCCTGAACCGGGCGCGCACCCCGCAGGGGCGGCAGGACGGCGCCGAACCGGAACGGGAGCGTCTGGCCGTCGTCGAGGTGCACGCCGTCGGGCGTGACCTGGGTGATCGCGGTGTCGACGAGCGCCCGGATCTTCAGCCGCGCGAACATCTCGGCGACGCGCTCGCCCGCCCGGCCGAAGCCCCCGATGCCGAAGTGACCCAGGTACGGTTCGGGCGTGACGTAGGTCAGCGGCACGGCGTCCGTGAGGTGCCGGCGCTCGAGCTGATGCGCCAGGTTGAGCACGAACTCGCACGCGAACGGGAAGCAGGAAGAACCGGGGGCGATCCCCACCACGGCGGGCCCCGGAGACTCGATGAGGGCGAAGAAGTCCTCCTGCGCGGCGAGCGCCTCGTCCAGGGTCAGAAACGAGCAGGTATGGCCCCGGTGCGGCCCGAGTCCGGGGACTCCGTCGTAGTGCCCGCGCGGGCCCGTCGCGAGCACGAGGTAGTCGTACTCGAAGCGCCCCTCGGTGGTGACGACGCCCCGCCCGGCCAGGTCGATCGAGGTGACCTCCGCCCGATGGAAGACGACGCCCCGCCGCTCGAGGACCGGCGGCAGCAGAAACGTGATCTCTTCGCGGGTGCGCAGGCCGAACGGGACCCAGATGAGCGAGGGCAGGAAGACGAACTCGTCGGACCGGGAGAGGACGATCACGTCATGGCGGTCGCCGATGTGGTGTTTCAACTCGAGCGCGGCCGTCATGCCGGCGAAGCTCGACCCCAGGATCACGATGCGTCTGCGCATGGGGCGTCCTCCGGTGCATCCGCCCGGGCGGCGGTGCATCGGTCACGTGCTGCATCGGGGATGCCAGACCGCGGGCGCCCAGGGCCCGTGGCAACGCTACGATCGCGTAACCCGTCCGCCGCGTCGCGTTTCGGCTCAGCCCCCGAAGAGTGCGTGGAGCCCGAGCTGCGTCAGACCCGAGACGAGCGCCGTCGCCGGAATCGTCAACACCCACGCGATGATCATGTTGGCGGCCACGCCCCAACGCACGGCGGAAAGGCGCTTGCTCGCCCCGACACCCATGATGCAGGCGTTGATGCAGTGGGTCGTCGACAGCGGGATGCCGAAGTGGCTCGCCGCGAGAATCGTCCCGGCGCCGGCCGTCTCCGCCGCGAAGCCCTGCAGCGGCGTGATGCGGATGATCTTCGAGCCCATCGTCTTGATGATGCGCTTGCCCCCGCCCATGGTGCCGAAGCCGATGGCCAGGGCGCAGGCGACGACGACCCAGTAGGGGACCTCGCCCGGGGCGTGCGGCATGACCCAGGCCGGCAGCCCGGTGCCGCCGTTGGCAGCGAAGGTGACCAGCGCCAGCGTGATGATGCCCATGGATTTCTGCGCGTCGTTCGAGCCGTGCGAAAGGGCCATGAAACAGGCGGAGACGAGCTGCATCCGGCGCGAGGCGCGGTGCACCACCGGGGGACGGACGCGGCGGACCATCCACAGCAGCAGGATCATCAGGGAGAACGCCAGGAAGAAGCCGAAGATCGGTGAGACCACCAGGGGGATGAGGACCTTTTCCGTGAGCTTCTGCCAGCGGAAGGCGTCGATCCCGGCGTGGGCCACGACCGCCCCGCACAAGCCGCCGATGAGCGCATGCGAGCTCGACGACGGGATGCCGTACCACCACGTGATCAGGTTCCAGACGATGGCGCCGATCAACGTCGACAGCACGACCGTCTGCGTCACCATCGCGGCGTCGGTGAAGTCGCCGGCGATCGTCTTGGCGACCGCCGTGCCCATGATTGCCCCGATGAAGTTGAAGAGGCCCGCGATGATGACGGCCGTGCGGACGTGCAGCACCCCCGTCGAGACCACCGTGGCGATGGCGTTTGCCGCGTCGTGGAAGCCGTTGATGAAGTCGAAGATGAGCGCGGCGACGACGACGATGGCCAAAAGCGTCAACATGACCGGCCTCAGCCGTGTTTGATGGCCAGGTGGGCCATCGTTTCGCCGGCGTGTTCGCAGCGATCGATGGCCGTCTCGAGGTCGTCGAGCATCTCCTTCTCGCGCAGGAGCGTCTTGGCGTCGACCGCCGGATCGTGGAAGAGGCGCCGGATCGCGTCGCGGTAGATGCGGTCGGACTCCTTCTCGATCTTGCGCAGCGTGCGGCTCGCTTCGACGAGCTCCTGGTACTCGTGCTTGCGCAGATGAGGCACCGCGCGGGCGAGCACCTCCGTCGAGGCGACGAGCTGGGAGATCAGGTCGAGCATGGGCTGCGTCGGTGTGTCGATGCCCATGAGGACGCACACGCGCGCCGCCCCGTTGGTCAGGTCGAGCACGTCGTCGAGCTCGTCGGAGAGCTTCTTGAGGTCCTCGCGGTCAATCGGGGTCACGAACGTGCGGGCGAGCGTCTCTTCCATTTCGTGGACGACGGCGTCGCCCCGGTGCTCGACCGCCTGCACGGCCTCGCGGACCTCCTCGGGCGGGACCTTCTCGCGGGCGAAGCGGGACAGCGCCTGCGCCCCTTCGAGGGCGAGCTGGCCTTGCTGTTCGAGGAAGTCATAGAAACGACCCTCGTTGGGCACGAGGAAACGGACGATGGACTGGATGGGCATGGAAAACCTCGAGCGGCAACCGGCGGGGCCTTCGGGAGAAGGCGCGCCATGATGGGGCTTCCGGCACCCCGCTGAAAAGCCTGCGTCTCGCGAATGTGTCGATTCCGCGTCGGATGTGTTTCAGATTTCGGGCAGGGGGCCGGTTCGGCGCAGGGGCGTGAATGCCGCCCTCCGGCCGTCCGCGAGGGGATCGATGCGCGCATGGGCGACCCCGTGCGCGGCGGCGGCCTGTGGGTCCGCGAGGACCGCCCGCGGGGTCCCGGAGGCCACCACGCGGCCACCGGCGAGCACGACGAGGGCATCGCAGAACTGCCCGGCGAGGTTCAGGTCGTGCATCACGGCGACGACGACCCGACCGGCCCGTGCCCGGGCGGCCAGGCCTTCACACACGGCCATCTGATGACCGGGATCGAGGTGGCCGGTGGGCTCGTCCAC
Source organism: Myxococcota bacterium (assembly GCA_023150895.1). Classification (GTDB taxonomy): domain Bacteria; phylum Myxococcota_A; class Bradymonadia; order UBA7976; family UBA1532; genus CAINDO01. The sequence continues at coordinate 24,867 of JAKLJY010000061.1, forward strand.
GAGCAGCACGGGCGTCTGCCGCGCGAGCACCATCGCCAAGAAGATGCGTTGGCGTTCACCCCCCGAGAGCGTGTCCACCGCGCGATCGGCGAGCGCCGAAACGCCCATTTCGTCGAGCGCCGCGTCCGCGGCGTCCCGGTCGGCCGCCGTCTCGTAGGCCCCGGCGTGGTGCGCCAGCCGCCCGGCGAGCACGACTTCGCGCGCCGTGAAGCCGAACGCGACGGTCGGCGCCTGCGGCAGCCAGGAGATCGACCGGGCACGCTCCGCGGGCGCGAGGGCGGACACCGCCCGGTCGGCGAAGCTCACCTGGCCGCGCTGCGGGCGCTCGAGCCCGGCGAGCAGGCGCAGCAGGGTCGACTTGCCGCCCCCGTTCGGGCCGACGATGCCGAGCAACGCGCCGGGCTCGGCTTGCAGGGTGACGTCGTCGAGCACGGTCCGTCCCCGGACCGCGTGGCCGAGCTTTCGTGCCGCCAGCGTCATGCGAGCCGCTCCCGTTCGCGCCAGAGCAGGTACAGGAACACCGGTCCGCCGAGCCCGGCGGTCACGACGCCGACCGGCAGGTCCGTCCCGAGTGCGGGGAACAGCGCCCGGGTCACGGCGTCGCACGCGACCAGGAAGGCGCCGCCGGTCAGCACGGCCGCGGGCGCGAGGCGGCGGTGGTCCGGGCCGGTCAGCAGCCTCAGGAAGTGCGGCACGATCAGCCCGACGAACCCGATGAGGCCCCCCACGCTCACCGCGGCGCCGACGACCAGACACGCAGCCACCAGCAGGCCCCGCCGGAGTTTCAGGACGTCCACGCCGACCGCGGTGGCCTCCAGATCACCCAGCGCCAGCGCGTTGAGCGGCGCCGTGCGCAGCAGCAGATAGGCGACACTGCCCAGGACGGCGAGGGCCGCCGGCGCGAGCGCCACCGGGGGCAACAGCTCGACCCGTAAGGAGCCCATCAGCCAGAAGAGCACCGCCTGCGCGCGGTCCGGGGGCACCAACGTCTGCAGCAGAAGAACCGCCGCGGCCGCGAAGGCGTTGAAGACGGTGCCACCGAGCAGGATGACCAGGGCCGAGGCGCCCGACGCCCCCCGAGCGAGCCGCCAGAGAAAAAGCGTCGCCAGGAGCGCCCCGGAGAACGCGCAGGCCTGAACGGCCCCGGCGCCGCCGAGCACCGTCAGCGGTGCGAAGACGAGTCCCAGGGCCCCACCCAGGGCCGCGCCGCCGCTCACGCCCAGAACGTAGGGGTCCGCCAGGGGGTTGCGCAGCAGCGCCTGGAAGACGACGCCGACCCCGGCCAGGCCGCCCCCCAGGATGAGGCCCATCAGGATCCGGGGGACCCGCAGGCGCCAGAAGACGGCGGCTTCCAGGTCTTCGCTGCCCGGACCGAGGGAGAATGCCCGTGCCACATCGAGGGGGGCGGTGCCGACGAACAGCGCCCCGGCCGAAATGGCCAGCGTCACCAGGACGAAGGGCGCCAGGCTCAGGTACAGGCGCCGCCGGGTCAGAGGACCGCTCACCGGGCGAAACGGGCGGCCAGATCGCGCAGCCCCTCCACCGACCGGGGGCCGGGCTGAAGCAGCCCCGGGTGTGTGATGGCTTCGACGCGGACGGCGCCGAGACCGGGCAGCCGCGTGAAGAAGTCGGGCTCGGCCGATCCCATGGCCGCCGACGCGTCGAGGATGACCTCCGGTGCCGCCTGGACGAGCTCCTCCGCCGTGTACTTCGGCCACGCATGCGGTGAGCCCCGGGCGACGTTGATCGCGCCGAAGAGGGTGAGCACTTCGTCTCCGTAGCTCCCCGGCCCGGCGACCACGAGGGGACCGCGCCCATAGACGAACACCGCCCGTCGGCCACGCAGGCCATTCGCCGTCGGAGCGAGACCGGGCAGGGCGGCCTTGGCAGAGGCGACGAAGGCGGCGGCCTCGGCCGTCTTGCCCGTCGCCGCGCCGAGCCGGGTCGCCGCCTCGAAGGTCGTCTGCAGGCTGTCCTGCCGCACGGCGAGCGTGGCCACCCCGAGCGCCGCGGCCCGCGCGAGCACCTGGGCCGACGGGGGGCTCTCGACGGCGACGACGAGGTCGGGCTTCAGCGCCAGGATGGCCTCCAGGTTGGGGTCCGCGAACCCGCCGATCTTCGGCAGCGCCGCCGCCGCCGGCGGATCGTCGCAGAAGCGCGTGACACCGACCACCTGTGCCCCGAGCCCGAGGCGGAACAGCAGGCTCGTCAGAGACGGCGCCAGACTGACGATGCGGGTGGGCGTTCGCGCGGCGGACCCGGTCGGTGTTGCGGGCGCGGCGGGATCGGGCGCGGCCCCCCCGCGACATCCGGACACGGCGAGTAGCAGCAGGCTCGCGACGAGCGCCAGCGCGCCTCGGCGGTTCACGGTGCCAGGCCCTGCCGCCAGGTGGCGTCGCAGGTGCGGTCGAACACGGTCACGCCCTGCCCGCCCTGCTCCGAAACGGCCATGTAGCGCCCGTCGGCGCTGAACGCGACCGCCCAGGGGTTCGCCCCGACGGCGAGGTCGAACGACTCGGTCGGGTCGCCGTCGGCCGCGTAGGCGACGACCTGATTGTCGCCGGAGTTCACGACGTAGGGCACGCCGTCCTGCATCTCGAAGTCGTTGGGGAACTGCCCGAGCGGGGCGATCGTGGCCTCGGCGGGAACCGCCGGGCACCCGTTCTCGAAGGCCGCGTCGATGGTTGCGATGGACCGGCGTTCGATGCTGCCTGCGATTACCAGCATGACATACAGGTCCTCGCCGACGATGCGCGGGCTCTGCGCGCCCTCGAGATCCGCCGCCTGTCCGACAGAGACGCCGCAGGGCGAGACCGTGCCGTCCGCGGCCCGTACGCGCCACAGGGTGTCGGTGTTGAAGTCGACCACGTAGAGATGCTCGCCGTGCGTGGCGATCGTCCCGAGGCCGACGCCATCGGGCGCGCCGAGCCAGAGGGGATCACCGGGACCGCGGTCGAGAGTGCCGTTCGTCGCGTCGTAGACGTAGATCGCGTTCGCGGTGCTCGACGTCAGGTACCCGCGGTCGCCTGCGAAGGCGAGGTCGAGCGGGGCGCCGAGACGGGGCGCAGCCGGCACCGCCGGGATGGCCACGCTCTGTGCGAATTCCGTCGCCGTGTCGAGCGCTGCGACCGGCAGCGTGTCGAGGCTGCCGTCGCCGGTGGCGTGGACCTCGCCGCTCTCCCCGTCGTAGGCGGTCGGGCCCGTGTTGACGACGTAGAGCCGGTCGCCGTGCACGGCCACCTTCTGGGGATTGGGCGCGCGGGTGGGGATGCGGTTGACGACGGCACCCGTGGCCGGGTCGATCACGGTCAGGAAGCCCTCGCCGAAGACGAGGGCCATCGCGTCGGCATCCCACGCGGCCCCGGTATTGGCCACGACCAGACGGTCCCCGGCGAAGACGAGGTCCTGTGGCGCGGCGAAGGCAGGACCGGCCCCCGTCCACGGCGCCGTGGTCACCGGGTTGCAAATGGCCCGTCCTCCGGCGCCGCCCTCGCCGGCAAGGCCGCCGGCGCCGCCCTCGCCGGACAGGCCGCCGGCACCGGCGTCACTGCCCGAGGCGCCCTCGGCATCGTCTTCCTCCTCGACGCAGGCGGTCATCGCGACGACGATCAGGAGCGCCGTCGGCAGCCGACCGACGCGAAACAGCGGGTGCACTTCCATCTTCATCAGGTCTCCTCGCCTGCCGCCGGGGGCAGGTAGCGCAAGGTGAAAAGCCAGGTCCGTCCGGGCAGCGGTTGTTGCACGGCGTCCCGGGCGGAGAGTTCGTGGGTCAGGTTGCGAAACGTGAGATCGACCTCGAAGCCGCCGCCGACGGGGCCCGACAGGCCCGCGTCCCAGAGGCCGTGACCGGGGACGCGCCGATACCCGAAGCGATCGGCGCGGACCTCGGAGCGTCGCTCGAGGCCGACGAAGAGCCGGGCCTGCCCGATGGCGGCGTCGACGCGGGCGGACACCCGGTGCGCCGGCCGGTGCGGCAAGGGCGTGCGCGGGGCGGCGTCGAACCGGGCGTCGAGGTGGGTGTACGCGGCGTTGAGGCCGAAGGGGCCACCGCGCGCCGCAAGGGTCAGCTCCTGGCCGGTCACCGTGGCCCCGTGGTGCCCCTGCGCCTCGACGAGGTGGGCCTGGACGGGCATCCACAGGATCAGGTGGTCGTACCGCTGGCCGAAGGCGGCGGCCCCGAAGGTCGCCGTGTCTCGCAGCGCGAGCTCGAGGCCCGCATCCCAGGCGAGGCCGTCCTCCGGGGAAAGCGCCGGGTTGCCGCGCAGTCCGGGCGCGCGCCAATACAGCTCGTCCACGCTCGGATCCCGAAACACGCGGCCGACGTTGGCGCGCAAGCGCAAGCCGGGCACCGCATCGAAGGGCTGCACCGTGAGTCCGCCCTGTGGCACGAGCAGGGGGCCGCGGGCGTCCGTGTCGTCCACGCGAAGGGCGGCGCCGACGACGAGCCGCTCACCGAGCAGCGCCACTTCGTCGCTGAGCACCGCTGCGAGCCCCAGCCGGCGATTTTCGCGGGTCTCGGCGCCATCGACGCGGGTCCGGGCGACCTCCCGACGCGCCTCGACGGCGAGTCGGGGCAAGTGGAGGGCGGAGGACGCCCACGTCGCATGCGCGCGGGCGCCGAGGCTGTCGTCCTCCAGGCCGGCGGAGCGGGGGGCGCCCCACAGCGTCGGAACGGGATCGCGGTACGCGTCGGTCTGCCGGGCCACGTGCACGCTGACCCCGCCGACGACGCGCCCGTCGAGCAGCGAAGGGTCGTCCGCCGCGGCCGCCAGGAGCAGGCGCCCCCGGGTCGACTCGGCTTCCGGTCGTTCGAACTGCTCGACCCCGGGCTCGCCGCGCGTGTCGTCGAGGCCGACGAGCAGCAGCGTCAGGGTCGTGTCGTTGCCGAGCCGCACCCGCCCGCGGGCCAGGCCGCTCAACGCGTCGCGGGCGTTGTTTCGCCGGCGGCGCGCGTCGCCGCGGACGTCGTGGTAGACGAAGTCCCCGTCGGTATGGGCGGCGCTGATGAGGCCGATGACGTCGAAGTCTTCGTCGCCGAAGGCCTCGGCCAGGCGCAGACCGCGCTCTCCGAAAGAGCCGACCGCGAACGCCGCCGCGCGTCGTCGGCCCGGCCCCACCGGGGGGGTGTGCAGGTGCAGGACCCCGCCGAGCGCGCCCCCCCCGTAGGTCGCCGCGTTCGGCCCGCGCAGCACCTCCGCCGAGCCGAGCAGCTCCGGGGGCACGAGGCTCAGGTCGAAGCTGCCGCCCCGCGCGCCGGTCAGCGGGACGTCGTCGAGGAAGACCGCCACCTGCCCGCCGGACGCGCCGCGCAACAGGAGCTCCTCCCGGTGGCCTCCGCTGCGGCGGACGGTGGCCCCGGGCACGGTCTCGAGGGCGCGCCCGAGCCCGCCACCGGCGTGGGTCGCCGGGTCGATCACCGTCCGGAACGGGGTCGCGTCGCGCGCGGGGGTGGCCGACTCCGGAGCGTCGCCCTCGACGCGCACGGGCGGCGCCTGCACGGGCGGCGGCGGGGGCGACTGCGCAGCCGCCCCTCCGGGGCCCATCAGTACGCAAAGCGCGAGGGGACCCCGAATCGGGTGATGTCTCCAGCATGCCAAGGTGCGCGACCCCGTCTTTCCGCGAAGAGCGTGGGTCACCGACGAACCGAGGCAGGTCTCCTGGCTTCGGGGCTCTGGCGCGAGCGTCGTAACCTTCCCCGGGGGCACCGAGTGGCACGAGACGACGTTCGCTCACCCCTTACAGTGGCGGGACCGCGCCGGAATCGGCCGCGCGTGATCCCGAACGGACCCCGTGCAGCCTCACCGGACTTCCCTCTTGGCCCGGCGGCGTGACCCGCCGGGAACCTCGATCGAGAGATGACGGTCGGCGTGTATCACCCGGCTCGGGGCGCGTCAACGGGCGCGGGGTTTCTCGAGCATCGCGGCGACCACCCCCCGCAGTTGGGCAAACCGGAACGGCTTGGACAGGAAGTCGTCGCAGCCCGCCGCCAGCGCCTTTTCGCGGTCCCCCACCATGCAGTGCGCCGTGAGCGCGACGACCGGGACGTCGGAGAGCATCGTGTCCTCGCGAATGAGGCGTGTGCAGGTCAGGCCGTCCATCACCGGCAGGCTGATGTCCATCAGGATGACGTCGGGGAGGAACTGCCGGGCGAGCTCGAGGCCCTGCTCCCCGTTGGCGGCCGTGCGCACGTCGTACATCCCCTCGAGGATCTGCGTGACGAGATCCCGGTTGTCCGCCGTGTCTTCGATGTAGAGGATCTTCTTCACGAGGACATCCCGCGGGTCACGGTGGGGCCGACGCCGGCGCGTCTGGCTTGAGGGCGAGGGTGTAGACGGAGTCGCCGGTGAAGCTGACGCTGAGCGCCTCGGTCCGGAAACCCGGCTTGCGCAGCGTCACCGCCAGCGCTTCGGTGCCGCGACGCCTTCGGATGAAGTGCGGCGTCACCCCCAGGACCGTGACGCCGTCTTGTGCGTAGACCGTCGCCCCCGCGGGCTCGGTCGTGATCGTAATGCGGACCTCTTCCTCACCGTGGGGCGCCGCACCGCCCACCGTCGGGCTGGCCGTCGGGGGCGCCGTCGGGAGCGGCGGCGTCGTCGGATCGGCCGGCGGCGGTGCGAGGCCCGCGGGATCGGCGGGGCCACGGGAGAGTGCGAATGCGATGAGGACGACCCCCGCCAGCGCGACGACGGCGACGAGCACGGCCAGGATCGTGTTGCGGTTCGACGGCGGGCGCCGCGCGCCGCCCGGTCGGGCCGTCGTCAGCGTGCGGTAATGGCCCGGCCGATCGTCGACGAGGGCGGGCTCCGGCAAGGGCTCCGGGAACGGCGCACGCGTCGTCGGGGCGGCGACGGGCAACAACGGGCGGCCCCCCATCGACGGCGCCGGCTCCGGGGGACGGGCGCGCCCGGGAATCTGACCCGGGGCCGGCAGGGAGGTGATCTCGGCGGCGGGCGGCGGCGGCGCGGGGGCTCGCGACGCGGGCGGGGGCGGGACGTTGCGCGGCAGCGGGGCCGGCGGTGGCAGGGAGCCCGAGCGTCTCGAGTTCGTCGGCGGGGCATCCTCGAGGACGAACGCCGGATCGTCGTCCGCCATGTCGAGCAGATCCGGATCGACCGCCTGCAGCGCGTCCCGCAGCGTATCCGCCGTCGGCCACCGGTTCTCCGGGCGCTTCTCCAGGCAGCGGAAGACGACGTCCTGCAGCGCCCGGTTCACGCCCTCGACGCGGTCGGCCAGGGGCGGCGGCGGCTCTTTGATGTGCTTGATGACCACGGAGAACGGCGTGTCGCCCCGAAAAGGCGGCAGGCCGCTCAGCATCTCGTAGGCGACCACGCCGAGCGAGTAGAGATCCGTCGTCGGGCCCGGCATCGCGTGCCCCTGCGCCTGCTCGGGCGCCATGTACTCCGGCGTACCGAAGACGAGCCCGGTGCGCGTCAGGTTCTCGCCCCCCTGCTGCTCCTTGACGATGCCGAAGTCCATGATCGTGACGGTGCCGTCCGGGGCGATCATGATGTTGCCGGGCTTGATGTCGCGGTGGACCAGGCCGCGCTGGTGGGCGTGACCGAGGCCGCGGCACACCTCGATCATGGTGCGCTGCACTTCGCGCGGCTCGAAGCGCTCTTGCCCCATGCGCCGCTTGTGCTCGAGGATGTCGGCCACGGTGCGGCCGTCGAGGAACTTCATCACGAAATAGTGGAAGTTCCGGAACTGACCGATGGCGTAGACGGGAACGATGTTCGGGTGGTCGAGCGAGGCCATTGCGCGCGCTTCCTTCTTGAAGCGCTGGATGACCTCGTCGTCGGTGTTGAATTGTTCGGGCAGGACCTTGATGGCCACCATGCGGCCGAGCGAGAGATCCTGCCCCTTGTAGACGACGCCCATGCCGCCGCGGCCGATCTCCTCGAGGACCTGGTACTTGCCCTCGAAGATCGTGCCCGGCGCGACCGGGGTGTTGTAGGCCGAGCGGTCACTCTCGATGACGACGTCGAGACCGGCGCCACACCGCGCGCAGAAGCGGGCGTCGCTCTGGTTGGCCAGGCCGCATTGTGCGCACTCCCTCATGGGATGGTCACCGATCGCAGAAGCACAAAGCGGTCCGCTCGCCGAAAACTCAAGAAAATCACACGACTCACCGTAGAACGGCCGAATATAGGGGGCAGCGGGCGCGCTGCGCAATCTGGTTGCGCGCCGTGCGCTGCCGCGGTGCGCCTGCCGGACCCGCGGAGCATTGCGCGAGCCTTTCGGGTCGACTATATGGGCGCGTCGCTTTTCGCGGCTATCGGGCCTCACGCCCGTTGCAGGAGCCTGACATGGGCCGACCCCTTCGCGTCGTCCTCTCCTGGACGTCCCCCCTGGTGCTCGTCACCGGGTGCCTCTTCAACAACGAGTCGGACGACGGCAACGTCGGCCCGGAGCCGGTCGTCGGTCAGGTGTCCGACGCGGGCGCGGGGGGCACCGCCTCGCTCCCGATCGGTGGGACCGGCCCGTCTGGCGGTTCGGCGACGCCGTCCGGGGGCTCCGTCGCCCCGCCGGTCGGAGGGGACGACCCGCCGCCGGCCGGTGGCAATGACCGGCCGCCCGTCGGGGGGGAGGCGCCGCCGCAGGGCGGGGAGCGCCCGCCGCAAGGGGGCGACGCGCCGCCGCAGGGGGGCATGTCCGGTGGGGGGGGCGAGAGCGCGCCCCCCGCGGCCGGCAGCCTCGGGGCGCCGTGCGAACGCGACGCCGACTGCGACGGCGGGGTCTGCATCACCGATCTGCCCGGGGGCTACTGTTCGAGCGATTGTGAGAATACCGACTGCCCCGAGGGCGGGAGCTGCTGGCAGCTCGGCGAGACGGCGTTCCGCTGCCTGCTGAACTGCGCGGACGACGGCGCCTGCCGCGCGGGCGAGGGCTACGTCTGCGACGCCGACGACACCTGCTTCCCCGGTGGCGGCGGCGGTCCCGCCGGCGCGGGCGAGGTCGGCGGGCCCTGCGCCGCGGACGAGGACTGCGGCGCCGACGGCAGCTGCATTCCGGCGTCGGACGCGGACGGACCCACCGGGTTCGCCGACGGCTACTGCATTCAGCTCGGGTGCTCGGACGCGAGCCCCTGCCCGGCGGGGTCGACCTGTTACGACATCGGCAGCGACCGGACGGCCTGCCTCGCGGACTGCAGCGGCAACGCCGACTGTCGCGACGGATATGCCTGCGACCCCGTCGGCGCGTGCCTGCCCGCCTGCACGGACGACAGTTGCCCCGAAGGCGAAATCTGCGGCGACGCCGGCCTCTGCCGCGAGCCGCCGTGTACCCCGAACTCCTGCCCCGAGGGCACCCTCTGCGGGGACGACGGCTACTGTCAGCTCGACGTCGGCGAACCGCCGCCGGGGCCCGCCCCGCGCTGCGCGAACCTGCCCTCGTGGACGTGCGACGGCAACGAGGCGCTGTGCGGCGCGGTCGTGGCCTTCGACCCGCGCGAGGGCGACGGGTACTTCTGCAATCACGACGAGTACCGCAGTTTCATCCGGCGGGACGTCATGCTGATGGTCAAGTACGCCTCCGCGGCGGTGGAGTGCCTGACGGCCGGTTGGGCGTTCGGCAACGGCCCGCCCCTCGGCCTCGGCGACATGAGCGAGCGCAACGGCGACATCCCCGGGACGTCGATCGGACAGCCGGGCCACCCGGAGGGCACGCACGTCGACGGGCACGACATGGACCTCGCGTATTACCAGATCAATACCCGGGACAATCAGCTTCGGCCGGTCTGCAATCACATCAGCGGTGGTGAAGACCAGTACCACTGCATCAGCGATCCCCAGACGCTGGACGTGTGGCGCTCGGCGCTGTTCATCGGGCTGCTCCATCACAATCCGCAGTTGCGCGTGATCGGGGTCGACGGTCGCGTCGGCCCGTCCATCATGCGGGCCCTCGACGGCCTGTGTGCCGAGGGATACCTCGACGGACCGGCCTGCGACGCCCGGCAGCGCGCCGTCACCTTCGAGGTCGAGAACGAGGGGCGCGGGTGGTTCTACTTCCACCACCACCACTTCCACATCAGCTTCATGGACCGCCGCAGCGCCGGCCTCGAGGCGCCGCTGCCCGGTCTGCGCGGTCCGGTGAATGAAATGTGCATCACCCGCGGTTGTTGGTCCCGCGCGCCGGTCAAGCGCACGGTGGCCGCCCGGGGCCCCGCGCACGGGCCGGCGCGCCCCCGGTCCGTCGATCTCGCGCCTTCGGTTCTTCCTCTCCCCCGGCGGTCAGCCCGTTGAACGTGCGTCGGCTCCTGTTTCCCACCCAACTCGCCCTGGCGGGCGGCGGGCTCGGCGTCTCGCTCGAGCTCATTCGCCACCACATCGAGAGCCACTACGGCAAGGGGGGTGACACCGGCCTGTGCACCGCGCTGGCCATCTTCTCCTGCGACTCCGCGGCGAAGAGTGATTTCAGCGTCATCGCCGGGTTGCCGATTGCGGTGCTCGGTGCGGCCTTCTACGCCGCCCTGCTCGTGCTGTTGCCTCTCGGCCGGTTCGCCGCCCACCGAGGCTTCGGCCGCGTGCCGGACGTCATGTTCGGCGCCAGCATCGGCTCAGTCGTGTACTCCATGTTCCTCCTGGGCGTCAGCCTCATCGCCGTGGGCAAGCTGTGTCCGCTGTGCATGGGGCTGTATGTGATCAACATCGGCCTGTTTCTGACGGCCTGGCTCTCGCACCCGGAGGGACGCCGGGGCGCCTTCGGGGCCTTGCCCGCCCTGTGGCGGCGGTTCGAGACGTGGCTGGCCGTGGTGCTGGTGGCGGGGGCCGTGTTCGGCTTCCAGAACCTGTATGCGCAGCAGGCCCGGGCCACGCGACAGGCCAGCCGGGCGCTGTTGCCCAACGCCGGCCCGCCCATCGCGCTCGATCTCGACGAGGCGACGGCGCACGGCCCGCCGGACGCCGCGCTCACCGTGGTCGAGTTCAGCGACTTCCAGTGCCCGTACTGCCGCAAGCTCGCCGACGCGCTGAAGGCCGCGGCGGACCAGCACGGCAACGTCCGCATCGTCTTCCGCCACTACCCCATGGACGCCTCGTGCAACCGCGCCGTGGAGGGCAAGTTCCACGAGTTCGCCTGCGGGGCCGCCAAGGCCGCGCTCTGCGCCGAGGCACAGGGTCGGTTCTGGGCGATGCACGACGTCATGTTCGAGAACCAGCGGGCCCTGTCGCCCGCCGAGCTGTCCGAGCACGCGCGCACCGCCGGCCTCGACACGGCGGCCTTCGCGCGCTGCCTCGAGGCCCCCGAGACGGCCGCCCGGCTCGAACGGGATCTCGCCCGCGCGGAGAGCCTGAAGCTCAAGGGCACGCCGAGCTGGTTCGTCAACGGCCTCGCCTATGTCGGCGCGCGCTCCGTGGACGAGCTGCTCGCCATCTTCGAGCGCACGGCACCCGGCAAGGCGCGCGGCGCCGGCGGTTCAGACGCGAAAGCGACTGACCACCATCCCTGAACGCAGCTTCGGCTCGAACCAGGTCGACTTCGGCGGCATGATCTGACCGGCGTCCGAGATGTCCATCAGGTCGTCGAGGGTCGTCGCCGCCAGGGCGAAGACGGCCACGGCATCCGCCGCAAGGCGCCGCTCGAGTTCGGCGACGCCGCGGATGCCGCCGACGAAGTCGATGCGCTTGCTCGTCCGTGGATCGTCGATGCCGAACAGCGGCCCGAGGACCCGGCCCTGCAGAATGCTCACGTCGAGCCGGGCCACCGGGTCGCGCTCGTCCACGCTGCCCGGCTCCCGCAGCGTGAGCCGGTACCAGCCGTCGTCGCGCAGGCCCAGGCAGAAAGTGTGGCGCTCGGTGGCGTCTTCGGGACCGGCGAGCGGCGTCAGCACGAAGTCGCGTTCGAGCGCCGCGCGCAGGGTGGCGGGCGTATGGCCGTTCAGGTCGTGCAGCGCCCGGAAGTACGGCAGGATGCGCAGCTGGTCATGGGGGAAGGCGCACGCCAGGAAGAACCCCGCCGGATCGTCCGGGCCGGCGTCCCGACCGACCCGTGCCGCCGCCGCGGCGCGGTGGTGCCCGTCGGCGATGTAGAGGGCGTCGACGTCGGCGAACAGGGCGCGCAGGGCGTCGAGCCGGTCGGCCTCGCGCACGGGCCAGAGCTGATGCCGGATGCCGTCCGGCGCGACGAAGTCCACCGTCGGCTCGGTCGCGGTGATGGCGGCGGCGTGCGCGTCGATGGCCGGTCGGGCGCGGTAGGTCAGAAAGACCGGCCCCATGTGGGCGGCCAGCGTGCGGACGTGGCGGACCCGGTCCTCCTCCTTGTCGGCGCGGGTGAGCTCGTGGCGTTTGATGCGACCGCTCCAGTACTCGGCGGCGCTCGCGACGCCCATCAGACCGACCTGCCGGCGGCCGTTCATCGTCTGTGCGTAGACGTAGTAACAGGCCGTCGGGTCCTGCTTGAGGCCGCCCTGCGCGAGCAGGGCGTGCAGGGCTTTGCGGGCCTGCGTGTAGGCCACCTCGCCGTGGACGTCCGCATCGTCGGGGAGGTCGATGTCGGGGCGGGTCACGTGCAGGAGGCTCAGCGGGTTGCCCGCGGCCATCTGTCGGGCCTCGTCGCGGTTCATCACGTCGTAGGGCAGGGCCGCGACCTGTGCGGCGAGGGCCGGCGGCGGGCGCCAGCCGGGGAAGGGGCGAAAATCGACCATCGTTTGGCTCCAGGGGCTCGTCGAAGTCGGGAGCATGCGCCCGCCGAAGGCCGCTGGGGAGGGGGAAAGTCGGGCGGGGGGCCATCCACCGCGCGCCTTCGGGGCGGGCTGGATAAGTGGCCGTAAGCCGCCTTTGGCGGGGTGGGTCGGGATATCCACCGCACCCCTTCGGGGCGGGCTGGACAATCCACCGCACCCCTTCGGGGCGGGCTGGATAAGTGGCCGTAAGCCCCTTCGGGGCGGGCTGGACAATCCACCGCACCCCTTCGGGGCGGGCTGGATAAGTGGCCGTAAGCCGCCTTTGGCGGCAACGGCCACTAAAAATAATGCCCGGATCCAGCCGGGGAGGGGGATGAGGCTGGATCCGGGCTGGTCGTCCGCCGCAGGACGCTGGGGGGTCAGCGTGTACCCCTGCGGTTGGAGTGGGCGACCTGATCGACCGCGCGGTCCGGGAGGGGGAGGACGATTGCGCGGCCGGTTCACTGCGTACAACGCAGTCCCGCGCTAGGTTTATTCGAGGGCTCGTCGTTTTTCCGCACTTTTTTGAACGATCGTTCAAAGTGTATGAAAATACAGCGGATTTCAGCCGCCGAGCGGGATCGTGGGCAGGATGAAGATGGCGCTGGACGTGGCCGCGGGGTTCTGGCTGTCGGAGACGCCGGCGGCGAAGAAGAAGCCCGTCAGGCGAATCATCGTGAACGGAATCGTGACGTCGATGATCTGGGCGGGATCGACGACGGCGCCGTGCAGGCGGCCGTCGGCTTCCAGCGTCAGGCCGTCGGGAATGCCGCTGTTGGGCACGAAACCGGCGACGGCGGCGGGCAGGTCTTCTTCGGCGAACGTGTAGGGGCGCAGGCCGCCGCGGGCCGTCAGCCGCGTGTCGTAGGGGATGGGCACGTTCTCGATCACGGTGATGAGGGGCAGCGTGATCAGCTTCGTGACGAAGAGGTTGAGCTCCTGATCGCCGTAGATCTCCAGCGGGGCGACGGCGACCTGCAGGGCGAAGTCCTTTTCGGTGAACCCCGGCGGAATGGCCGCGTCGACCGCGCGCAGCCGGAACTCGAAGCGCCCGACCTCGGTGGCGGACCCGGTCAGGCGGCCGGTCGCGTCGAGCGTGAGGCCCGCCGGCAGCGCGCCGCTCACCAGGAAGAAGCCGTAGGGGGCGGTGCCGCCGATGGCCTCGAACTGCACGTCGTAGGGGCTGCCTTCCTCGGTCTCCGGGAGGGGCGAGGCCGTCGTGATTTCGAGGCTCGCGCCCGCACCGACGACGCGCAGGCGCAACTGCCGCGCGTCGCTGCCGCCGTCGGCGTCCTCGACCGCGAGGGTGAGGTCGGTCTCGATGATGTCCTGTGGCGTCCCCGTCAGGCGGCCCTCCGGGTCGACCTCGAGCCCGGCCGGGAGACGCCCGACCTCCAGCCGGAACGTGTACGGCGGGGTGCCGCCGCTGGCCTCGAGCGCCGCGTCGTACGGCACGCCGACTTGACCGACCGGCAGGACCTCGGTCGTGAGCCGGACGGGCGCCGCGACGCAGGTGCCGTCCTCGCAGACCTCGTTCTCCGCGCAGTTCTCGTCGCGGACGCAGTCGACGCAGCGGCCCTCGTAGCAGGCTTGCCCCTCGGCGCAGGGGCGCTCCTCCCAGCCGTCGCCGCTCTCCGTGCAGACGCGCATGCCGCCGGGGCCGCACAGAATCTCGCCCGGCGGGCAATCGCCCCCCCCGATGTCCGCCCGACACTCGCCGTCGATGCAGCGGGTGGCTTCCGGGCAGGGCGAACGCGCCCAGTGGACGCCGTCTTCTTCACAGGTCAACAGCACCTTGGCGGCGCAGGCCGTCTCGCCCGGCCTGCAGGTGGGGGTCACGCACGCGCCCTCGACGCAGGTGAGCTCGGCGGCGCAGGGCGTCGAGTCCGCCCACGCGGTGCCGTCGGCGGCGCAGCGCTGCACGCCCCCCTCGCCGCACCGGACGGCGCCCGGGGTGCAGACCTTGACGACACACGCCCCGGCCTCGCAGACGCTGCCGTCGGGGCAGTTTTCGACGAGGTAGCTGACGGCGTCGGGCTGGCACGTCTGCAGCCGACCGTCGACGCAGCGCGAGTTGCCGGGCCCGCAGATGCCGCCCGGGGGAATGGGCTCGTCACCGCGGATGATCGTGCCCCCGGAGCCCCCGGAGCCCCCGGCCCCCCCCGACGCGCCCCCGCCGCCGACCTCGGCATCGGGGCTCGTCTCACCGCCGCTCTCCGGAATCTCGCCGGCGGCGTTCAACGGCAGGGCGTCGTCGCAGCCGGCGGCGAGCAGCGCGGCCCAGAGCCAGATCACGAGACCCATCGAACCGAAACCGCGCATGTCACCTCCCCAGCCGGGTCATCAGCGCGCCCATCCAGGCCCCGAGCCGGGTGCGGGCGCGGGCGTCCGCCGCTCCGAGCGCCTCCTCGGGCGCCACGGGCTCGCGGGCCTCGAAGTAGAACTTGATCTTGGGCTCCGTGCCCGACGGGCGGGCCAACACCCGCCCCGCGCCCTCGAGATCCCAGGCCAGCACGTCCGCCGCGGGCAGATCCGGGCGGGTCGGCACGGCGAGGTCGCGCACGGCGACGACCGGCGTGTCGGCGAATGCGGTCGGGGGCGCTCGGCGCAGATCGGCCATCATCTCGCGGATCTGGCGCGCGCCGTCGGCCCCGGGCAGGGTCAGGCTCTTCTGCCCGCTGACGTAGAGGCCATATTTGCGGGCCAGGCTCTCCACGGCGTCGAGCAGCGTCCGGCCCCGGGCCTTTTCAAAGGCCGCGAGGTCGCAGAGCAGCAGCGCCGCGCTCACGCCGTCCTTGTCGCGCACCACCGGACCGGCGCTGTACCCGAGCGCCTCTTCGTACCCGACCACGAACCGCCCGCCGGTGGCTTCGTGCCGCAGCGCGGCGTTGGCGATCCACTTGAAGCCCGTCAGCGTCTCGGCGTAGTCGGCCCCGTGGGTGGCGGCGATGCGCGAGAGCAGGGCCGACGACACGACCGTCGTGGCCACCAGGCGATGGGCTTCCTGCCCGCCGTGCGTCAGGAGATCCTCGGCCAGCAGGCAGCCGACCTCGTTGCCCGAGAGCGGCCGCCAGGTGCCGTCCCCGCGGGGCACGGCGACCGCCAGCCGATCGGCGTCCGGATCGTTGGCGACGACGAGATCGGCGCCCACCTTTGCTGCCAGGGCCAGGGCGAGGTCGAGCGCGCCGGGCTCCTCCGGGTTGGGGAACCTGACCGTCGGAAAACGACCGTCGGGATCGGCCTGCTCGGCCACGAGGTGGAGATCCGTGTGCCCCGCCGGGACGAGCACCTGCTCGATGAGCCGGCGCCCGACGCCGTGCATGGCGGTGTAGACGATGCGCAGGCCGGTCTCGCGGTGGACCCGCAGGCCCGCGACCTGGTGCAGATAGTCGGCGAGCGCGGCTTGGGGGACGGCCCGGACCAGTCCCTCCGCACGCGCGACGGCCAGCGACGGCAGCCGCAGTGTCTCGAGCCCCGCGACCGCGTCGACGGCCGCGCTGATGCCGTGGTCGTGGGGTGGCACGATCTGTGCGCCGTTGCCCCAATAGACCTTGTAGCCGTTGTCCTGGGGCGGGTTGTGGCTGGCCGTGACCATGATGCCGGCCACCGCCCCCGTGAAGACGACCGCGTGCGCGAGCTGAGGCGTCGGGCAGACGTCGTCGTACAGGAAGCTGGGGATGCCGCGCCCGGCGAGTACGCAAGCGGCTTCCGCGGCGAACTCGCGCGAGCCGATGCGGCCGTCGAAACCGATGGCGACCCCGGCGCTGCGGGCCGTGGGGACGTGGGTCAGCAGATAATCGGCCAGACCGGCGGTGACCCGACGCACCAGCGCTTGATTCATGCGGTTCGGGCCCGGGCCGAGGGCGCCGCGCAGACCCGCCGTGCCGAACTCGAGCCGGGTGCCGAAGTGCTCGGTCAGCGTGGCGAGGTCGGCCGTCTCGGCCAGCGCCCGGCAGGCGGCGGCCGTTTCGGGATCGGGATCCTCGGCGGCCCAGGCCAGGGCGCGCGCGCGCAGGGACTCCAGCGTCGGGGTGGTCATCGGTCGGCTCCGAAATACTGCGCGACGAGGGCGTCGATGTCTCGCTGCCAGCGGGCCATGTCGTTGGCGAGGTAGAGCATCGCCCGGCCCCGGGCGCGGTTGTGGCTGCGGCGATCGGGGAAACGCCGATCGTCCCAGGCGAAATACTCGTCCTCCAGCACGTCGCGGAGGAAGCGGCTGGCCAGTTCGAGGGTGATCAGGCGCCCGGCCATGCCCAGGTGGGCGCGCTCGTCCGGCGTCAGGGGCGGGCCCTCGGCCGCGTAGCCCCGCAGAATCGCCTCGAAGCGGTCGAGCAGGAAGTGCTGTCGCTCGTCCTCGTGGCCGTCCCGACACCAGGAGCGCATGGCGTCGCCGAGGTCGACGAGCACCGTATGGCGCGTGCAGGTGTCCAGATCGAGCAGCGCGACGGCGGTGTCGCCCTGGAAGAGCACGTTGCTGATCTTCGGGTCGCCATGGACGACGCGGCGAGGCAGCGAAGCCGGCAAGAGCAGCGGTTGGAGCTGCGCGTCCACCTCCGCGACCTCCTGCGCCACGGTGGCCAGCGCGTCGGCGTATTCCGGGTTCGCTGCGGCCGCGCGCAGGCGGCGCAGGTGGCCCTCGGTGTCGTGGAGGGGGTGCGCGCTCTCGAAGCGGTGGTCGATGTCCTGCATGGCCTTGTGGAACCGGGCCAGCATCCGGGCGCCCTGCTCGGCCTGCACCGGCGACCGCACCGCGTCGTGCGTCTCGCCCTCGACATAGGTCGACAAACGCCACCATCGACCCTCGTCGTCGTGGGCCACGCCCTCGCCATCGGCCGTCTGCACCAGGCGCGGGGCCGTCAGCCCGCGGGCCGAGAGGTGCTCCGTCACCGCGCGAAAGTCGTGCAGGATTTCGGGCGTCGCGAGCTTGTGGTGAAGGCGCTGCAGCACGAAGCGGCCGCCCTCGGCGGCGACGAGCCACGTCCCGTGCATCAGGCCGGACGACGCCCGACGAACTTCGGTGACGGGCCCGATGGGGTAACGGCGCAGGATCTCTTCCAAGGCGGCGGGCTCCCGAACTGGATACGGCCAGGGAGCATGCGCCAGGGCGGGTCGGCGGGGCAAGGCGGCCTTGTGAAGCACGGGCCGCGGTGGGTCCGGACGGCGCGGGATCAGGGAGGGGGCGGGGCGAAGCTGCGGTTGACCGGGAAGGGCTGCGGGCCGTCGATCGGCGTCGCCGGGTAGACCGCAATGCCGCGGGCGGAGAGGCCGCGGGCGTCGTCGTAGTACAGACCGAGGATCTGGTCCGGGGCGTTGCGGGCGCGGCGGAACGGCACCTCGGAGACCGGGCTGTAGCGCCCCTCGCCGTACTGCGTCCCCAGGTTGTTCTGGCGCGGGCGCGGGGCGGGTCGGCTCGAATACCCGCCACTGCGGCGCTCGGGGCTGTAGGCGTCCGCCGCC
>JAKLJY010000062.1 GCA_023150895.1 Myxococcota bacterium
TCGGTCGGCCGGGCATGGGCCGCTTCGACGACCGAGAGCGGCATCGGGACCCCGGCGCGCTCGGCGTTGCGGCGGGCGGCCTCGACGGCGGGCTTCGCGCGGTCGCTCCCGGCGATGCTCGTCGGCACGGCCTCCGCGGCGCGAGGCACCGGGGCGGGGGGCAGCCAGGCTTCGCAGGCGAACGTGCGCAGGCGGCCGGGGGCGAGACCCGCAGCCCACGTCGCCGCTTCGATCAGGAGCGTGCCGGCACCACACATCGGGTCGTAGAGTGTCTCGCCGGGTTGCCAGCCGGCGAGCCGCAGAAGGGTGGCGGCGAGTGTCTCTCGCAGGGGCGCCGGGCCGGTCTCGACGCGCCAGCCCCGACGGTGCAGGCGCTCGCCGCTCGTGTCGACGCTCAGCGTACACAGATCGTCGACGATACGAATGAAAAGGCCGATCGGCCCGGGCGGCACGAGCGCTGCAACCCGTTCGGCCACGGCGCCGGTGTGATACAGCCGCGAGCGATGACACGTCACCTCGGGGGTGAAACCGACGCCGGGGAACGAACGCGCCCAGTCGACGGCGGCCGTCCCGCGTTGCAGGGCCGCGAAGTCGTGCGCCTCGAACGTGGCGAGCCGTTGCAGGATGCGGGTGGGGGTGGCGAGCAGGCGATTGGCGCGGAGCGGGTCGCCCTGGAACAGGACGCCCCCCTCCACGGGGCGCGTCCCCTCGAACCCGCAGGTCGAGATCTCATTCGCGACGACAGCCTCGACGCCGGGCGGGCAAACGGCAAACAGTGCGCCGGGCCGCTCCGACGCCCGGGAGGGTCTCACGGGGCCGGCTCACAGACCTGAACCGTGCCACCCGCCGCGGCGTTGAGCCGCGAACAGACATATCCGGCGCGGCAGTCGGCGTTGCCCGTGCACCGCTTGCCGCAGAAGTTGCCGCCGCCGAAGTCGGCGCACGCACCGCCGGCGCAGTCGGCATCCGCGCGGCAGGTGCGCGAGCAGTAGCCGCCGGGGACACCGGCGTCGATCAGACAGTCGAGGCTGCCCGCACAGTCCGTGAAGTCGAAACACCCATCACCGACGGCGCCCTGCCCGGCGAGGCCGCAGGTCTCGAGGCCGTCGAGGACCTTGCAGGTGAAGCCGGCGCGTGCGCAGGTGAGATCGTCGTTGCAGAGTTCGACGCACCAGTTTTCGTGGCAGAGATAGTCCGACGGGCAACGGAACGCACCGTCGTCGCAGTAAGAGGCCTCGCACGTGCTGGCGCCGTAGTCGCAGATTTCGAACTCGGAGCACGTCTGATTGCCGACCGAACACATGCCCGCAGCGGCGCCGGGGACGACGCGAACGGTGAGGTCGTAGGGCATGCCTCGCGTCCCGTTGCGAACCTGGTAGTGCACCCAGCCCGCGGCCGGGGGGCGGGCCGTGAAGCGTCGGCAGGCGGCCCGGCCGCCCTGACAGCCGTCGCCGGCGACGACCTCGAACGTGGTATCGGCGATGACGGCGCCGTTGGCCGTGAAGGCCGCCATGTCCGGGGGCGTGGGCGCGTCGTAGCTGATGTAGACCTGCAGCGCCTCGCCCGCCGCCGTCTGCGTCTTGTACCAGTCGGGTTCGCCGCAGTACGTCAGGTCGCGGTAGAGTTCTGGCGCAAAGGGCTCGGCATTCTCGCGCGTGTCATTGGGTTCGACGCGATCGGGCATGCACGGGGCGCCCGCGACCTCCGTGAGCGCGAGCGTGTAGGCGTTGGCGGCGCCGTTGTAACCGAAGACCTCGAGCACGTAGCGACCCGTCTCCGGGACCGGATCGAGCAGGTGCTGCTCGTCGTCGTCCGCCGAGCCCGACGCGACCCGATACCCGGCGGGTCCGCTCAGTTCGCTGTCGAGATCACCCTCGGCGTGGCTGAAGCGCACGTCGAGCGTCACGCGCTGCCCGGCCGTCAACTCGACGTAGAAGAAGTCGGTGTCGCCCGGGCAGATGCGCAGTTCGGTGCCGAGGTGCTCGCGCAGCGAGGCGGCGCGGGCGAGGTCGTCGTTGCCCGCGGCGCCCTCGGCCGGGTCGTTGTCGGGGCCGCAGTCACCACCGCCGCCGCCGGCCGTCACTTCGGCGCTGACCGTGTAGGCGGGGTTCACGGCGTCCTGATAGCCGGCGACGACCAGATCGTAGGTGCCTGCCACGGGGGCGCTGCCGACGAGGGCCTCGTCGTCGTCCGAGCTGTCCGAAATCTGCTCGAAGTTGCTGCCCGCCGGCCCGAAGAGGCCGATGTCGATGTCGCCGTCGGCGTGCGCGAACCGGACGTCGATGGCAAACGCGTCCCCGGCGGCGAGCTCGAGTGTGTAGGTGTCGACGTCACCGGCGAGGCAGATGGAGCCGGAGGCCGGCGTCCCCGGGGTCAGGGGGGTGCGCTCGTCGAGGTTGGGCTCGCCCGGATCGGGTGTACACGCGCCCCCACCGCCGCCGCCGCCGCCGCCCGCGTCGACGACCGTCAGCGTGACGTTCTCGATGGCCCGGTACGTGCCATCGGACACCCGGAAGACGAGACGAAACGCGATGTTCGCCTGGTCGGCCGTCGGCGTGAAGACGAAGTGCGCGTGCGCGGCGTCGAAGCTCGCGCCGGCGGGCACGGGCGTGACGAGCTCGTAGGTCAGCCGCTCGGGGTGCTCGTCCGTGGCCTGTACGACGAGATCGAACGTCTGGCCGACCGGGATCTCGCGGTCCTCGATGGGGGTGATGCGCGGCGGCAGATCCTGCTCCGTGGAGGGATCCCCACTGCGAACGACGACGTTGACGTCCTCTTTGGCTTCGAGGGCGCCATCCGAGACGACGAACGTCAGCGGGAAGGTCTGGCCGGCGAGTCCGACGTCCGGCGTCCACGCGAAGAGGCCCGACTGGGCGTCGAGGGTCGCGCCCACGAGGGCTTCGGCCCCGCGCATCGTGTAGGTGAGCGGATCGCCGTTGGGATCCGTGGCCTCGAGCTGCAGCGTGTATGGCCGACCGGCGACCGGGGCGACGTCGCCGATGGGGTCGAGGCGCGGCGCCCCGCCGCTGCCCATGCCGGCCCCGACGACGCTGATCTGGATGGTCTCCTGATCGCGCAGCTTGGCGGGATCGGCGACCTCGAACGTCAGCAGGACCAGCGTGTCCTGCTGGGCGGGCAAGGGCGTCCACGAGAAGCGGCCGGTCTCTTTTTCGAACTTGGCCCCCTCGGGCAGGCTCGACCGGACGTTGAAGCTGACCGCGTCGCCGTCGGGATCGCTTCCGGTGAGCTGAATCTCGAGCGGGACGCCGACCTCGGCCTCGCGGTCACCGATGCGGTCGAGGACCGGGCGCTGGTTGCCCCCCGGCGGGGTCGCGGCGCCGCCGACGGGCTGAAACCCGCTGCCGCCGCCCGCGCCGCCGCCGGAACCGGAGTCCGCGGCGTCGCCCGCGCCCGGCGCGGCGTCCGTCGCGTCTGCCGCGTCCCCGGCTGCGCAGGCCGTCACCGAGAGCGCGGCCGCGAAAGAGAGGCAAAGGCCGAGAGACAGCGCGGTTCGGCCGAGGGCCGCGCCGACACGACGGACAGACGGATCGATGGGTCGATTCATGGGGCGAAACTCTACACCGGGTCAGGGGTCGAGGACGACCTCGAAGGCCAGGGACCCGCCGGAGAGCCCCAATCGGCCGCCCGGGAGCATGCGGAGCCCGTGCTCGGGGCCCGCCCGACCGTCGGGTTCCACGAGAACGAGGCGCCATGGACCGTCGGGAGGGCCCTCGAAGCGCGCGGTGCCCGTCCGGGTCGGCGCGCCGCTCTGCGCCAGGGTGAATGCCCCGTCCGCCCCGAACGTGAGGGTGAGCGACCCGGCGGCGGTCCGGTGCGTGAACGTCCCGACGGGGGGGGCCGCGAGGCCGGCGAGCGCGAGCAGGGCCACGACCATGGGCCGAGTATGCCCGAAACCGGGGTCGCGGACCGAATCCCATTGCGCCGCGCCGGTCGATGGGCGTAGGGCGAGGCTCGATGCGCCCCGCCATCGCGACCGTCGTCCTGGCCTCGTGTCTCGCCCGCGCGACCTCACCCGCGCTCGCCCTCAGCGTCGTGCCCCTGCGGCCGGCCGAGGTCGCGGCGCTGTCCGCCGACGTCGTCATCGCCCGGGTCGTGCGAACCGGCGTGGCCCCGGGCGTGGGCGGCGCACAGGTCGAGCATCTGCGCCTCGACGTGCTCGAGCGTTGGAAGGGCGCGTCGTGGCCCGCCCGCGAAACGGGTCCGGTGACCGTCGACTGGTGGGTGGGGCCTGCGGACGTGCCGCGCGTTCGGGACGGCGAAGTGTATCTCGTCTTCCTGCCCGCCCGCTCGCCGGGCGCGGCGCCCCTGCTGCCGGCGACGGTCGGGGGCGCGCGCGGTCTGTTCCGGGCGGTTCGGGGGGCGGCCGGATGGTCGTTCTTCGACCTCGACGGGCGGCCCGTACTCGGCGTCGACGCCCACGCCGTTCGCCTCGGACCTCGCCCCGGCGGGACGGCCGCCGGTGGGCCTTCAGCGCGTCCCCGCGCGGGCGGCGGGGTCGAACTTCGTCCGCGCAGCCTCTCGGGCGCGGTCGCGGGGGTCCCGTCGACCGACGTCGCGGCCGCGTGGCGTTCGCTCGTCTCCGGGTCCCGGTGAGCCGGTGAACACACCCGCCCGACTCGTCCACGTGCCGCGACGGCTCGTCGCCCTCGGCGCCGGTCTGACGGCGGCCGTCGCCGCGACCGCCCCGATGCCCGCCCGGGCCGGCTGCGTCTGCGGCGAGGTCGCTTCGCCGCCGGCCCTGCTGAATGCCTGTCTCTCGCACCGGGCCGGCGAGTGCGACGCCGTGCTGACGTCGGCCGCCGATGACGCGCTCGCCCGATGGCGGGCGTTCGGGCTGCTCTATGCCGATGCCGGCGCCGAGGCCGAGGCCGAGCCGGGCCCCGGACCCCACCCCGGGGACGGCCGCAACGACGTGGGTCTGCTCGCGAGTGCGGACATCCGCGCGCGATACGGCGTGGACGTCGCGCCCTGGGTCCTCGGCGTCACTTTCGCCCCGCCCGTCGCAGGCCTGATCGACGGCAACGCCACCTGCCCGCTGCCCGCCGGGGTGACGTGTCCCGTCTACGGCGACGCACCGGCGCACGACGTCGACGTGGTGCTCGTCGCCGAGCGGCGCTTCACCACCGACCCCCTCGTCGCCTGGGCCTCGCACCTGCGCGGCGACGCGGCGCGCACCTGGGACGTCGCGCAAGTCCTCGAGCACGAGCTCGGCCACGCGCACGGCCTGCGCCACGAGGACCGCGTGGCCGCGCTGATGAACCCGTTTCACCTGGAGTTCCCCGGCGTGACGATCATGGCCGACGACGCGCGCACCGTGCGGTCCGCGGCGCCGGGGCAGGCGACGGACGTGAACGACCTCGCCGTGGTCGGTTTTGCCGCAGGGGAGGGCACCTTCTTCGGCGTGTCCTTCGGGGCCGACGCGCCGGCCCCGCTGCGCCCCCGCGTCGACCGCGTGCGCGTCACCGGGTTCACCGTGACGAACCGGGGCCCGCGCGCGCTCCCCGGCGTGGTCACGGAGATCCGCGTCGGCGGCGTGACGGCGGGGTCACTGACCTGCGACCTCCCGGCCTACGGGGACTGCCCCCTGCTCGACGACGCGTGGGTCGTTCTTCCGGCGTTGCCCGGAGGCGCGCACGCGCTGGAAATCCACGTCCCGCCGCTGAATGGCGAGCCCCTGCTCGCGGACAATACGCTGACGCTCGGCACGCTGACGGTCGCCGGGCCGCCGCCGGGGCCGGGACCCGTGCCGGACGCCGCGGTCGGTCCCGGGTTCGACGCGGGGGCGGGCCCGGACCCGGACGCCTCCGAGGCCGAGGACGCACGCGTCGTGACGGCCCGGGATGCCCGCAAAGCCGACGACGCCCCCGCACGCGCAGATGCGTTCGACGCGCCCGGGGGCCCCGGTCCGGGTGAGCGCGACGGCGGCGCGGGGTCGGGGCCGCTCGCGTCCGGCGACCCGCCCGAAGGCGCGACGAAGACCGAGACGACGCGCCCTGCGACGGGATGCAACCTCGCGGCCGCGGCGCTCGCCCCCGGCGCACGGGCGGACGTTCAGACGGGCGTCGCGGCGATCTTCGGCGTCGCGCTGGCGGTGATCGCCCGCCTTTCACGCCGTCGCCGGCAGAAATCCACCGGTCGGGAATCCACGACGTCGCGCCGGTGTTGACAAAGTCGCACGTCCGTATCTTACATTGCCCCACCTGAGATTTCGTCCGTAGCGGACCTGAACCCGAAGCCCGCAGGGGGTTGCGTGGACTCCATGACCTATTCGTTCGTCTCGCTCGTGACCCTGGCCGCGCCGGCCGGTGGCACGGAGATCAGCATCATGAAGCTGATCGCGGACGCCTCGCCCGTGGTGAAGGCGGTGCTCCTGCTGCTCGTCCTGATGAGCGTGGTGAGCTGGTACATCATCGCCTTCAAGTTCATCGCGCTGAAGCGGGCCAACCGCGAGAGCGAGCTGTTCCTCGAGGCCTTCTGGCAGAGCAAGCAGCTCGACCAGATCTACCAGACGAGCGAGAAGCTCAAGCGCAGCCCCATCAGCCAGGTTTTCCGGGCCGGTTACATCGAGCTGACCAAACTGCGCACGGGGGCGCGGGCCGGCGAGACGATGCACGGTCAGCTCGGGGATCTCGAGAACATCGAGCGGGCGCTCAGCCGCGCGCAGAACAGCGAGCGCGTCCACCTCGAGTCGATGGTGCCCTGGCTGGCGACGACGGCCAGCGCCGCGCCGTTCGTGGGCCTCTTCGGCACGGTGTGGGGCATCATGGCCAGCTTCATCAACATCGCCGCCAAGGGCGACGCCTCGCTGCTGACGGTCGCGCCGGGCATCGCCGAGGCCCTGGTGGCGACGGCCATCGGCCTGGTGGCGGCCATCCCCGCGGTCATTTTCTACAATCACTTCGTGGCCAAGACGCGCGTGCTGGAGTCCGACATGGAGAACTTCAGCAACGACTTCCTGAACATCGTCAAACGGCACTTCTTCAAGTGACGGTGCGGGGGACTACGCGATGGCCATGAGCAGCGGAGGCGGCGGCGGGCGCGGCGCCCTGAGCGAGATCAACGTGACGCCGCTGGTGGACGTCATGTTGGTGTTGCTCGTGGTCTTCATGGTGACGACGCCCATCATCGTCGAGGACATGAAACCCCGGAAGGTCGAGGTCGACCTGCCGCAGACGTCGTCGAACACGCCGCTGAAGCCGACCGATCTGAAGCAGCTCGTGGCGACGGCGGGGCTCGACTACAAGCTCACGATGGAGGGCGACGAGGGCAAAGAGCCCATCGTCCTGGCGGACTGCGGCACGGCGGCGTCGAGCGGCGACTTCGCGACCTGTCTGCAACCGCTCGAGGACAAGCTCAAGGCCAACCCGAAGGTGCAGGCGGAGAAGAAGCTCTTTCTGCAGGCCGATCGCCGGCTGCCCTACGGGTTCATCGTCGACGTGATGGCGCACGCCCGCAACGCCGGCATCACCGGCCTCGGCATGGTGACCAACCCGCCCGGCGGGGCGGCGGCGCCCGTCCCGGCCGCCGCATCGGCCCCCTGAGCGTAGATCCCCACCCCGCCTCGTTCGTTCGGACCCCCATGACCGGCACCCGCCCCAAGACCCGCCCCGACGACACCGCCTCCCGGGCCCTGGCCCTGGGGACGACGCTCGCCCTGCACGTCGGGGTGGCCGTCGGCGTGCTCTGGGGCTCGGCCGGGGAGGCCCCGGCCGTGGTCGTCGACCCGCCGATCATGGTCGACCCCTTCGTCGAGCTCCCCAAGCTCGGCGAAGAGCGCGATCCCAAGCTGCTGCAGCGCATCGTGCAGGCCCCGCAACCCGAGGCCGCTACGGCGCCGGTGAACCTGAACCAGAAGCGCGAAGAAGAGCCGGAGCCCCCGCAGGAGAAGAAGCCCGACGAGCAGGAGAAGCCCGTCGACGTGCCCGATCCCGACGCCGAAAAGAAGAAGGCCGAGGAGGAGCGCAAGCGCCGCCAGAAGGAGATCGCGCAGGCGATGGCGCAGTTCGACGAACGCGCCGACGAGGACTCGCCCGAGGGCCTGCGCGACGGCTTCAAAGAGGGCACGAGCACCCAGGCCGCGACGCTGCGCGAGGAGTCGCTGTGGGCGGCGCAGGTCGGGGCCCGCATCCGCGAGTATCTGCAGCCGCCCGCCGGCATCTCCCCCGGCGAATGTCGCCGCCTCGCGTCGGTCATCCCCATCGTGCTCAGCGCCGAGGGCAAGGTCACCAACGCCGTGAAGATTGCCGAGACGAGCGGCAACGGCTTCTTCGACGATGCGGCCGTGCGCGCCGTGCGTCAGTTCACCGACGAGGGGCGGGGCACCCTGCCCTTGCCCCGGGCCGACCGCTTGGGCCCGCTGCGCAAAAAAGTCATGCGCGAGGGCGTGCCGGTGCGCCTCGAATGCGCCCAGTGATCTCCGTTGACCCGGGGGCCGGCCCCGTGCCAAGTCCGCGCCCCGTTTCGAACCGCCGAGGACCCCACATGAACCTTCGCTCCGTGCTCCGCGTCGCCCTGCTGCTGGCGGTGACGACGACGCTGCTCTTCGCCGCGGCCGCGCGACCCGCGCTCGCTCAGGGTGCGCCCTCTGCCCCCCCGTCGAGCACGCAGATCGTGGTCAAATCGAGTGGGTACACGCTCGTGAAGCTCGCCGTGCCCGACGCGCTCAACCGGGGCGGCGTGCCCGATACCCGCGGTGTCACCGAGGCGTTGTCCGGCACGGTGGCGCGCGATCTCAAGATCGCCGCCTACTTCGAGCTCGTCGATCGCGCGGCCTACCTCGTCGACCCGGCGAAGGAGGGCCTCGACCCCAACTTCAAGGCCTGGTTCAACGTCGGCGCACAGGGGCTCGTCAAGATCGCCTTCGAGATCTCGGGCACCGAGGTCACCGTCGACGCGCGGCTCTACGGCGTCGACCGCGCGCAGCGGGTGCCCCTGCCGCCGCCCTTCGACAAGCCCGTCAAGGTGCCGCTCGACGTGGACAAGCTGCGCACGCATGCCCACGCCTTCGCCAACGCGCTCGTCAAGTACTACACCGGCGAGGAGGGCTTCTTCCTGACGCGCATCGTTTTCACGAAGCGCACGGGCAAGGGCACCAAGGACCTCTTCATGGTCTCGCCCGACGGCTCCGAGGAGACGCAGCTCACCAACAACGGCTCGATCAACATGCTGCCGTCGTTCCGCGGCGGGCGGATCGTGTTCACCAGCTTCAAGAACGGCAACCCGGACCTCTTCGTGCTCGAGAAGGGCGCCGCGCGGCCCCTCTCGAACCGCCCCGGTCTGAACACCGGCGGTCAGCTCAGCCCGGACGGCAGCGTCATCGCGGCCACGCTCAGCAAGGACGGCAGCCCGGACATCTTCCTGCTCAACCCGGGCGACGGCAGCGTCGTGACCAAACTCACCGACGCCGACGGCATCGACACCAGCCCCACGTGGTCGCCGGACGGCAGTCAGCTCGCGTTCGTCAGCGACCGCCACGGCTCGCCGCAGATCTGGCTCATGAACCGCGACGGCAGCAATCAGCGCCGGCTGACCTTCCAGGGCGAATACAATCAGACGCCCGAGTGGAGCCCCAACGGCGACAAGATCCTCTTCACCGCCCGGGACGAGCGCCTGATCTTCGACATCTTCACCGTCGAGGTGGCCACCGGGACGATCACGCGCCTGACGCAGAATCAGGGCAACAACGAAGAGCCCGACTGGTCGCCGAACGGGCGCTACGTCGTCTTCAGCAGCACCCGGACGGGCGAGGCGAAGCTCTACATCTGCACCGAGGACGGCCGCATCCAGAACCAGATCAGCACGGGCAAGGGGGAGTACCTGACCCCCACCTGGGGCCGCTGATGCGCTTCGGGCGCGCGCTCGTCGGCGGTCTCGTGTCGGGCCTCGCCGCGGTCGGTTTCGCCGCCGCGCAGCCCGCCGCGGCCCCGTCGGCGCGTGTCCCGTCGCCCCGCGAGGTGCGCGCCCTGCGGCCGACGATCGACGTGTACGCCGGCGCGCTGCTCGCCCGTTTGCAGCCGCACCTGCCGTCCCAGCCGACCGCAGCCGGCGGCCCCGTCGGCCCCGGCGGCCCCGTCTCGGCCACCGTCCGCGTGCTGCTCACGCCCGAAGGCCTCGTCTCGCTGGCGACCATCGAGCGTGCGTCGGGCGTACCGGCCTTCGACGCCGCCGTGCTCGACGTCCTCTCCCGTTTTCAAGGCCAGGTCCCGGGCTCGCTCGGTCGGTTGCCCGTGCCCGTCGAACCGAATCGTCAACGACAGGTCACCACCGAGGGCTTCGCGCTCGAGGTGCGACCCGCGCCGCTCGCCGCGCCCTCGGCGCCGGGCGGCCCCAAAGGAGCTTCGAACCCATGATCCGCCGCCTGAATCTTCGCCTGCCGTTGGCGCTGACCGTTGCCCTCGGGCTCCTGCTCGCCGCCTGTGGCGCGCGTCCGACGCAAACCCTCACGGAGGCCGAGGCCGCCCTCGCGGACGCGAAGATTGCCGAAAAATGTGCCCCGGAAGAGTACCAGGCCGCCCTCAAGGCCCTGAAGAAGGCCAACGAGCTCGCCGACAAGGGGGAGAACGAAGAGGCGAAGAATCAGGCGATCGCCGCGAAGAAGCTGGCGATCAACGCCCGCAACAAGGCGTTGCTGCGCAAGGACGAGTGCGAACGGGAGAACGCCCCGCCGCCGGTGGCCGCCGTCAACCCCGACGAGTTCATCGACAAGTCGGGGCCGGGGTCCATGGGCGAAGGCTCGAGCGACGGCCTCAAGACGGTCTACTTCGACTACAACAGCTCGGATCTCACCCCCGAAGCACGCCAGACACTCTCCGCCAACGCCGCGTGGCTCAAATCGAAGGCCGTCAAGGTCACGATCGAGGGCCACTGCGACAAACGCGGCAGCACGGAGTACAACTTGGCCCTCGGTGAGCGCCGGGCCATGATCGTGCGCAACTACCTGAAGTCCCTGGGCGTGAACCCGGATCGCATGGCGGTCATCAGCTACGGCGAGGAGAAGCCCCTCGACTACGGTGAGGCCGAGCAGGGCATGGCGCGCAACCGCCGGGCCGAGTTCGTGGTGCGGGGGCCGGCGGAGTGAGTGCCGCCCCGGGCGAGGTCTGCGCCGCGCTCGACGTCGGCAGCAACTCCGTCAAGCTGCTGATCGGCTCCCTGGGGCCCGACGGGCGCGTCGACGTGCGGCACGAAGAGGTCGTCGTCACGAAGCTCAGCGAGGGCGTCGACGCGCGCGGCACCCTGCTGCCCGCGGCGAGCGCGCGCACGCTCGCGGTGCTCGCCCGCTACGCCGAAGCCTGCCGGACATTCGGCGTCTCGCGCACGGCGGCGGTCGGCACGGCCGTCCTGCGCGACGCCCGCGACGCCGACGCTTTCCGGGCGCAGGCGCGGGCCCTCGGGTTCGACATCGAGGTCATCGACGGGGACACGGAGGCCTACGTCGTCCGGCTCGCGGCGCTGCGGGAGCTGCCCGGCACCCCCGACGACGCGGTCGTCATCGACATCGGCGGCGGGTCGAGCGAGCTGTCCTGGGCGACGGGCCGCGAGAGCACCGAGCTCGGCGTGGTGCGCCTCACGGAGCGCCACATCCCACGCGATCCCGCCGGGGCAGAGGTCCTCGAGGCCTTGCGCGCGGTGGTCCGGGCCCGCCTCGATCGCCTCGCGCTGCCGGCCCGCAGCGAGATGCTCATCGGCAGCAGCGCGACCTGTGCGGTGCTCGCGCGGCTCGATCTCGCGCTCGACCGCCACGACCGCGATCGCATTCACGGGCATGAGATCCCCACCGAGGCGCTCGTCGCGCGGGCGTCACAGCTCGCCGTGCTCGACCTCGAGGGACGCCGGGCACTGCCGGGCATGGATCGCACCCGCGCCGACGTCATTCTGGCGGGCACGGTCGTCCTCGAGCAGACGGCGCTGCGCCTCGGGG
Organism: Myxococcota bacterium; assembly: GCA_023150895.1. GTDB lineage: Bacteria > Myxococcota_A > Bradymonadia > UBA7976 > UBA1532 > CAINDO01. Next base: position 11,939 of record JAKLJY010000062.1, read on the forward strand.
CGCGGGCGCTGCGCATCAACGACCGCGGCACCCGGTTCGGCGTCTTCCACCGCGCGTTCGGCTGAGCGGTCGCCGCCTCGCCGAATTGACAGGATGCCCGGGGCCGGGCGTTCATGCGGAGATGCCACGCCCCGAGGTTCGCCCATGACGCGCCCGCACTCTCCGTCTTTCACCCGCTTCGTTCCGGTCGCCGCCGTCGCAGCGGCTGCGCTGATGCTGGCCTGCAGCGCTGATCCCGCGGGGTCGGCGGCCGGCGGGGACCCCGCGACGGGCGGCGTGGACCAGGGCCCCGCTGGAGGCGTGACCGGGGGGGGCGGGGCCGCGGGCGGCGTGGGCGTCCCCGGCGGCGGTCAGGGCGGCGGGTCCGGCGGCGACCCGACGGGCGGGTCGAGCACTGGCGGTGATCCGACGGGCGGGTCGAGTGGCGGCGCCACGGTCGATGCGGCCGCGTCGGCGGACAGCGGGGGCGATCGAGATGCCGGCCCCCCGCCCACCGATGCCCGCCCGCCCGTCCCCGACGGTGAACCGCCCCTGCCCGATGCCGAGCCACGGCCCGATCGCGGACCGCCGCCGCCCAACTGCACGGACGACGACCTCGACGGGTACTCCATCGGGGGGTGTACGGTCGCCGACTGCGACGACCAGAGCACCGAGGTCTATCCCGGCGCGCCCGAGGTCTGCGACGGCCTCGACAACGACTGCGACGGCGTCCCCGACGACGACTATGACTTCACGTCGAACGTCGTGAACTGCGGCGGGTGCGGTATCAGTTGCCTCGGCCGCCCCATCCCGATGATCTGCGTCGAGGGCGAGTGCGTGCCGACGATGTGCGCGGTCGGCACCTGGGACATCGACGGCGATCCGGCGAATGGGTGCGAGTACCGCTGCACACCTGCCGACGACGGCATCGAGCGGTGCAACGCGATCGACGACGACTGTGATGGACGCGTCGACGAGGACGCCGTGACGGGGGCCGATCCGGACAACTGCGGCGCGTGCGGGCGGGTCTGTCACCTGCCGGCGGCGCAGGCGGGGTGCATCGACGACGCCTGCGTCGTCTCGGAGTGCGACTTCGCCTGGTACGACGTCGACGGTGACCCGGAGAACGGCTGCGAGTACTCCTGTCTGCCGACGCTCGACGGCCGTGAAGTCTGCGACCGCATCGACAACGACTGCGACGGGGCGGTCGACGAGGACTCGGACGTGCAGACGGATCCGACGAACTGCGGTCAATGCGGGCGCCGGTGCGGGTACCCCGACGGGCTCGCGGCCTGTCGCGCCGGCGAGTGCGTGCTGGCGGGCTGCACGCCCGGGCACTTCGACCTCAACCGCAACCCGGACGACGGCTGCGAGTTCGCGTGCGTCCCGCGCGATGACGGGCGCGAGGTCTGCAACGGCGAGGACGACGACTGCGATCAGCTCGTCGACGAGGGCTTCGACCTCTCATCGGACATCGAGAACTGCGGCGCCTGCGGCGTTCGGTGCGACGGCGCCCACGCCACGATGATCTGCGACGGCGAGCGCCCCGCGTGTCGCGTGGGCGCCTGCGAAGAGACCTTCTGGGACGCCGATGGCGACCCGGAGAACGGCTGCGAATACCGCTGCCTCCCGACCCGCGACGGCGTCGAGTACTGCGACCTCATCGACAACGACTGCGACGGTCTCGTCGACGAGGCGTTCCCGACGATGGGGCAGGCCTGCGGCCCGAGCGAAGGCGCGTGCGAGCCCGGCGGCCTCGCCTGTGACGCCGGTGCCATCGTCTGCGCCGGCGGGGTCGGCCCCGTCGACGAACGCTGCAACGGGCAGGACGACGACTGCGACGGACAGACGGACGAGGCGGATCCGGGGCTCGGCGGTGCCTGTGGAACGGACGTCGGGGCCTGCGTCGCGGGCCGGACGGCCTGTGTCGGCGGGGCGCTCGTCTGCGGCGGCGAGACGGCGCCGGTGCCGGAACGGTGCAACGGGCAGGACGACGATTGCGACGGGCAGACGGACGAGGACGAGCCGGCGCGCGGGTTCTCCTGCCCCCGGGAGCAGTGGGTCTTCGGGCACTACGACGGGGTCCCGACGGTCTTCAACCGCGGAACGCAGTACAACGGGACGGTGAGCTGCGGGCTGACCTGCGCCTCACGCGGCCTGCGGGCGGTCGGCGTGCGTTTCATCTGCAACCTGGGGGGCAGCGGCCCGACGGAAGGGTGCGACGCACAAAACGACGGACAGTACGGCCGGGCCAACTGCGACGTCTGGTACGACTTCGGCGTCCGGCGAACCCTTCAGGCGAGCCCCGAGGACTGTGCGGGTGGCAACCTGGTCAACTGCATCGGCGGCTCGTGCTCGGAGGGGGTGACCTACCACGCCATCGAGTGCCAGTGCGCGCCGTAAATCGCGGCCCGGCGCTTCAGCGCATCGGACGCCCCGCGGAAGGCGCCACGCGTCGGGCCGGGACGCCGTTGGCCACCGAGGCGGGCGTCGCCTGACACAGCTGCGTGCGCACGCTCTCGGGCAGCGGTGGGAAGGCCTGTGTGACCACGTCGGGCAGCGGGGCGGCCTTCGTCTTCATCAGGTAGCGCTCGAGCGCGAGGCGCGTCGTATTGCTCGTCCCGACGAACTCGACGCCGACGGCGACCGTCCCGTCCGGCTCGCCGCGCGCGTGCCGCACCAATCCGTTGACCTCGAGCAGCCGGTCCGGCAGCAGGCGCAGCCCGAACCGGACGACGCTCCCCGCCTCGATGGCCAACCCGCCCGGCAGCACGGCCGAGAGGCCCGAGGCCGAGAGCTCGTTGAGCCCGGGGGTCTCGCGCCAGGTGCCGTCCGCCAGGGCCACCATGAGCTTCGGCGTCACGTTGCCCGGAAGCCGGAAGCGCTGCTGCCCGCGACGGCAATGCCGCAGCACGCCGTCGGGCATCGCGAGGACGAGGGCGTCACGGCCCTCCGAGATGATCTCGGCCCGGAAAGCGTAGAAGCCGTCCCGCTTGGCGAACCAGAGGGTCACGGCGTTCCCGACGATCCACGGCTCCTCGTAGATGTTGGCGCTGCGGGCCCGGACCATCAGGGTCTGCGTGTAGTTGCCGGCGCTCTGGACCTGCTGCATCTGGATGGGCAAGGCCCGCAACGAGCCGTCGAACTGCATCTGGAGCGAGGCGGCCCGGGTGGCGTCGAAGACGAGCTCGGCGACGCGAATCCGGCTGGAGATCCAGGAGTTGCGGCCGCCACCGCCGTCGGTGGACATCTCCCAGCTCGGGCTGGCGCTTTGGGTGAAGGAAGGCTGCGGGTTCATCGGTCGCTCCAGGGAGTCGAGTGATGGTCTCGTCGGCTGTTCGCGCGGCGATGCCTCAGCGATGCATGACGATGTGGGTCGGGAGTTGGCGCGGCGCCTGAACGGCGGTGCGGGTCGGCGCGGGGCTCACGGCGACGCCGCCGGTCAACCCGTCGTGCCGCGCCGTCTTCAGCTGCAGCGCGACCGGCGGGGGCAATCCCGGCAGGCCGAGTTCGTCGTTCGGCATCGGGTCCTCCGTCAGCCGGCCCGTGAAGCGGGCGATGGCCATCCGGGCTACGCTCGAAGGCTCGACGAACTCGAGCCCGTAGAGCACGAGCCCGTTGTTTTCGTCGGACTGCATGTGCCGGGCGACCGCCGTCAGCTCGAGGAATCGCTGCGGGTGCAGACCGAGTCCGAGGCGGGTCGCCCGCCCGAGGGGGAGCTGCACGTTCGGCGGCAGCGCGAGGCGCAGCCCGCCGGTGGAGAGGTCGCGGACACCGGTGCCCTCCCACCAGGTCCCGTCGGTCAGGGGCAGCGCCACGCGAGGCAGCTCGCCGGTCGGGACACTGAAACGACGCTCCGTGCGTCGGCAGTACCGCACGACGCTGGCGGGCTGGTTGATCATCAGCGATGTCTTCGTCCCGCCGACGATCTTCACCCGGAAACTGTAGATGCCGGTCGCGTCGGCGAACCAGACGTTCGCGCCGCCCCCGACCGCCCAGGGCTCATTGACGAAGTCCCCGATCTCCGGGCGGCACTCGAGGGCGATGGCTCCGGACAGCGAGCGCGTCGCGCCGATGCGGACCGCGTCGAGGTGGATGCGGATCGTGTGCTTCGAGCCGTCGATCTGGAGCTGCGTGTTCCGGGCGTGAATGGCGTCGCGGAGGATTTCGATGATGCGCGCCCGGCCGGTGATCCAGGACATGCCGCGGGTATTGGGGTCCCCGCCGTGTTCGTCGACGAGGCGCCGTTCGGGGACCATCTGCGGGGCAACGAGGACCGTGTTTTGGGTCAGGGCGTTGGCGGTGTCCATCTCGGCGTCTCCCGGTTCGCGACTGCACTTGAACCGGACTACGGCAGAAAATCGCTTCTATTTCTTTCGAGGGTTCTCAATGACCCGGGCGGGTCGGACGCGCCTGGAGCAGGACGGTCAGGGGGAGGGTCTCGGGGGACGGGAGCGGATAGTGGACCTCGGCCTGGGGCTGCGCGAGGGCAGTCGCGACCGGTCGGGGCAAGGTCTGGGCGACATGGCGGTCGACGACGGTCTCGGCCGCGTGACGGCTCAGAAACCGTTCGAGCACGAGGCGGTCGAGGCGACCGATGTCCACGAATACCAGGCCCAAGCGACGTTGCCCGTTGGCCAGCGGGTCCCCGTGGCGAACCTCGGCGCTCACTTCGAGGGCGCGCGGCGACCCGACCTGCAGGGACAACGTGACGGCCGTCCCGACCTCCGCCGGGACGCTCGACGGGACCTCGATCTGCACACCGGAAACCGAGAGGTTCACCAGGCGCGCGGGCGTCCAGGCGCCGCCGCTCATGATGTGGACCGCGACGAGGCCGGCGCCGTCGGCGGGGGCGAGGTACCGGGGCTCGGCTCGCCGCGACCAGCGCACGGCATACTCCGGCATCGCCAGCACGAGCGCGCCGGAGGCGGCCCCGAGGCAGGGCACCCGGAACGCGATCAGCCCGAGCTCGTCGCTCGCCCAGAGGCTCGCGAAGCCACCCCCGACCCAGGGTGAGATGGTCAGCTCCCCCTCGGTCGGGCGGACGATCAGGATTTCGGTGGCCCGCCCGGTCTGGGGCATCGTCGCCTGCGAGCCGCGCACCTCGACGACGATGGGCTTGCGCATCCCGTCGCACAGCAGGCGGGCGTCGCCGCGTTGAAAGAGGGGCAGCGTTGCGGAGATCCGGCGGGCGCCGGTCAACGGGCCGAGACGACCGCCGCCGTCGTCGTCGTCGAACTCGGCATGCGTTTGCGACGCGTGTTCCGCGGGGCCGGCGGGTGGGGTGCTGAGCGCCATGGTGCCCTCCAGAAGATCGGCTACCTTCGGCGCTACGGTGCATTCCTACAGGTGTCTATCCGGACTCGGGGCGCGGGAGACTCAGGGGGAGTCCCGCCGGACCCGAAGCGCGTTGACGACCACCGTGACGCTCGACAACGCCATGGCCGCGGCCGCCAGACCGGGCGAGAGCGCGGGTCCGCCGAGGGGGAGCAGGGCGCCCGCCGCGACGGGCAGGGCGGCCACGTTGTAGCCGAACGCCCAGAAGAGATTCTGGCGAACGATCCGGCCGGTCCGGCGCCCGAGGCGGATGGCCCGGGGGACGAGGCGCAGGTCGGGCCGGAGGAGGGTGACGTCCGCGGACTCGACGGCGACGTGTGCGCCCTCGCCCATCGCGAAGCCGACGTCGGCGGCGGCGAGGGCGGGCGCGTCGTTGATGCCGTCGCCGACCATGCCGACGACCCGACCGGCCGCGCGCAACGTCTCGATGGCCGCCTGCTTGTCCTCCGGCCGTGCGCGCGCGACCTGCACCTCGAGGCCATGCGCGCGGGCGACGGCCGCCGCGCTCTCCGCGCGGTCCCCCGTCGCGAGGCGCACGGAGACGCCGAGCGCGCTCAAGGCGTCGAGGGCTTCGCGGGCTTCGGCCCGGGGCGCGTCGAACAGGGCCCAGACGGCCTCGAGCCGACCGTCGACCACGACGAAGAGGGGCGTTCCCCCCGCGGTGGCGATCCGCGCGGCGCTTTCGTGTCCCGGGGCGCCCGGTGGCCCGGCGAAATCCTGGGCCCCGACGCGGACCTCGTGACCTTCGACGCCGGCCGTGACGCCCCCGCCGACGGCTTCCCGGACGTCGGTCGCCGCGGGGGCGACGAGTCCGCGTGCGAAGGCCGCCCGACGCACGGCCACCGCGAGGGGGTGGGTCGACCCCTGCTCCGCGGCGGCGACGAGCGTCAGGAGCCGATCGTCCGTCGTCACGGCGCTCGGTGGCCGATGACCGGCGGCGATGTCGAGCACCGGCTGTCCGCTCGTCAGCGTGCCCGTCTTGTCGAGGAGGAGCACGTCGAGTCGCGCGGCCCGCTCGAGCGCCGCACCGTCCCGGACGAGCAGGCCTGCGCGTGCCGCCGCGCCGCTCGCCACCATGAGCGCCGTGGGCGTCGCCAGCCCCAGGGCGCACGGGCACGCGACGATCAGGACGGCGACGGCGCGGGTCAACGCCGTGCCGACGTCGGGCCCGAGCGCCCACCAGAGACCGAACGTCAGCACCGCGAGCGCGATGACGATGGGCACGAACACCGCCGAGATGCGGTCCACCAGCGCCTGAATCGGGGCTTGGGAAGCCTGCGCCCGGGAGACGGCCTCCACGATGCGGGCGAGCGCCGTTTCGCGCCCGACGCGTCGCGTCTCGGCCACCACCGTGCCCTGCGTGACGCGTGTCCCCGCCGAGAGCATCTCACCGGGGCCGTGGACGACGGGGAGCGGCTCGCCCGTGAGCATGGACTCGTCCACGGCGACCTCGCCTTCGAGGACGAGCAGGTCGACCGGCACGGTGTCGCCCGTGCGCACCCGCAGGCGATCCCCGGGTTCGATCTCGTGGAGCAGAACGCTCGCCTCGCCCCCCGCGTCGTCGAGGCGCGTCGCCCGAGGCGGTGCCATCGCGAGCAATGCGTCGAGCGCAGCGCCGGCCGAGCGGCGCGCCCGACCCTCCAGGACCCGGCCGAGCAGCACGAAGGCCAGGATCATCGCGCCGGAATCGTAGTAGACGTGCGGACCGAGCGCGGGCGCGATCGTCAGCGCGAGGCTGTAGAAGTACGCGGAGAGGGTGCCGAGCGCGACGAGCGTGTTCATGTCGCCGGCACGATGGCGCGCCGAGGCGAACGCACCCCGCAGGAACGGCCAGCCGGCGAAGAACTGCACGGGCGTGGCCAGCACCAGCTGCCAGACGCGACTCGTGGCCTCGTCCGGTGCCGGCAGGCCGAGCCCGTGCAGCATGTGGGGCATCGCCAGAATCATCAGGAGAGCGCTCACCGGGGCCGCCACGGCCAGGCGGGCCAGTTGAAGCCGGTGGTATCGGGTCTCCCGGGCGCGGGCCGCCGCCCGCGGGTCGCCGCCCGCGTCGTCCACCAAGGTCGCCGGCGCGTCCGCCCGGGCGAGGGCCGAACGGAGCTCCTGGAGCCGAAGGGTGCCGGCGGCCACGGTGACCGTCACGACGCCCGGCTCGCCGGCCTCGGTGTCGACGGAGATCACCCCGGGACGGGACCGCAGGCGCTCGAGATCGGGGGCAGCGGCGCGACATCGCCAGCGCGTCGTCGTCGTCGGGACGCTGAAGCCCGCGGCGCCGACCGCCGCCGCGAGCCGGGCCGTGGCCCCCGTGCCGGCCCCCGGCGCCCAGGTCAGCGTGGCGCGACCGCTCGCGAACGAGACGGCACAGTGCTCGACCTCCGGCTGGCGACCCAGGGTGCGGGTCAGGCGAGCGGCGCAGGCGGCGCAGCTCATGCCTTCGATGGGCAGCTCGAACCCGGACGCGGGCGCCTCGTGGGCGGTCAGTCTCGGCGGCGTCTCCATGATCTCCGTTCGAGGGCGGCGGCGAGGGCGGCGAGGGTGGCGAGGGCGAGGGCGGCGTCTCGGGCCGGCAAGCGGGCCGGGACCGCGCCGCACCCGCCGGAGAGGTGTGCCGTCTTCGTGCGGGCCGGCACCCCGGAGGCGGCGGAGGGCGCGGCAAGGGGCTCCCCGTCGACCCCGAGTCCGGTGGCGTCCGCCGGTGCAGCGGCGGCGTCCGGGACCGGCGATGCGTCCGGGGACCCCGCCGCGTCGGGCGGCTCGGGGGGCGTTTGCGCTTCCGCGTCGAACGCAGCGGCGTCGGGGGGGAGCGGCGGCGGGGGCGGGGCCGCATCGGGGGGGGGAGGCGGCGGCGCGGCATCGGGGGGGAGCGGCGGCGGCGGCGCGACGCACGGCCCGTCCGTGCCGATGATCTCGATGTCATCGCCGTAGTAGAAGCGGACGATGTCCTCCCAGGCGTAGCCATGCTCTGCGAGGCAATCGGCGCCGTTCTGCGACTTGCAGCCGCGGTTCGCCCAGTTCTGCGGATTGACCCAGCCGAGGGTCGTCTGCTCGATGCCCTCCCCGGCCCGGCCCTCGTTGTACGTCACGAAGTGCTCGGTGCCAGTGGGGTCGCGGTCCCCGGGGGCCGGGCGGCAGTCGCCCGTGGAGGGAATGGCGCCGGCGACGTAGAACGCGGCGATGACATCTCCGTGGTAGCGGAGCACGCGGCCGGCCGTCGATGCGGCCGCTTCGATGTGTTCTGGCCCGGGCGCGCGACCGCACGAATACACCTGGTCGCCCTGCCCGTCGCCGATGTGTCCCTGCCGCCCGATCTTGTAATACAGGTACGTGCGCGCGGCGACGGCCTGCGCCTGGAGGGCGGCGAAGTCCGCCCCGCCGTTCTCGCAGGCGACGACGTGCGGCAGGTAGTCGGTCTCGACGTCGACCCGGCCGCTGCCGTCGACCTCCGCTTCGCAGATCGCTTCGAGAGGGAGCGCCTGACGCTCGAGCGCGGCCGTCGCCCCGGGGTCTTCGCCACAGGCGACGAGCAGCACGGCCATCGCGCCGATGCGCGCGACCCGGCGGGCGGTGCGGGTGAAACGTGTGTTCGAGTCGGCTCGGGGGTGGGCGCAGGTCACGCGCGCAGCATAGCGGGCCGCCGGGCGCCCGGGGAGGGTTCGCGTGGGCCGCGCGTGATCGTGTGGCGTCGTTTCGCCTCCGCGGATACCGTCATGGACGGCCGCGCTTCGGCGGACCGCCTTCGCTCGCCTGCGCCGAGGACGCCGAAGCCTGCCACCTGCCGCCCCCGCCCACCGCGCCCCCGACCCGAACGAGCACAGATCCCATGTCACAGCGCCCTGTCTGGTCCTTCGTCTTCCTCGTCGCGACCCTGTTCGCCGCCTGTGGCGACATTGCCGCCACGAACCCCTACGACCCGGCGACGCCCGAAGCGCAGCAGGCGCAGGGCACGCTGCGGGCCACGTTCACGGGACCGCTCGGTTTCGCGTTGCGGGGCGTGGCGCGAGCGACCCTCTCCCGGCAGGACGGCGCGGGGTCCGAGCGGACGGAGGATCTCCGTCGGGTCGAGGCGGGCGGTGTCCCCCGGCTGCTGCTCGAGGCGGGCGGGCTCGTGGCGGGGCCGTACCGGCTCACGGTCGTCGTCGAGGGCCTGATGCCGATCGTCGATCGCCCCTTGGTCATGGTGCGCGGGGGGGACCTCGACCTGGGGGAGATCGCGCTCGCAGCGCCGAGCGCCCCGGCGGACTTCGGCGAAATCTCGGGGAGCGCACGGCGCCAGGGGGCGGCCCCGACCGGGCACGAGGGCATCGTGGTCCGCACGGCGGGCGCCCCATGGGCGACGACCACCGAAGGCGATGGCACGTTCCGCCTCGCCGCACCGGCCGGGACGTTCCAGGTGACGTTCAGCGCCCGCGGCTACGGTGCGGCCTCGGTCGACACCGTCGGGGTCGTCGCCGGCGAGACGACCGCCCTCTCCGAGCCGGTGGTGCTGCCCGCGCTGCCGGGGCGCATCCGCGGGCGGGTCACCCTGCCGGCCGCCTATGCCGACGCAGACCGCCTCGCCCGGGTCGAAGTGACGGCCGTGCCGCTTGCCGACGTCGACGCGCCCGCCGCGCTCGAGCTGCCGACGATCAACCCCGCCGCCGACGGGGGGTTCCTCTTCGACGGGGTCACGCCGGGTCGGTATGCGGTTCAGGCGCGACTTCCGGATTGGGACGCGGGGGACGAAGCGGTCGTGCGGGTCGAACCGGGCGACGAAGCCGAAGCCGGCGTGCTGGCCATGCCGGCGCCGGCGCTCGACCCGGAGGGCGGGGCGCGGCCGCCGACGCGGCTCGAGGGCGTCGTCCGGCGGGGGGACGTGCTCGACGCCGACGGACACGGCGGGATTCTCGTCGAGGCGTTGCGGACGCCCCATGCCACCGTGACGACCGGGGCGGGGCGGTTCGTGCTCGAGGTGCCCCCCGAGGCCCTGACGCTGCGCTTCAGCGCGCCGGGGTACGGGACGATGACGCTCGACGTGCCGCGTCCCGAGCCGGAGACGACCACGGTGCTCCCATCGGAGATCGTGTTGACCGGCCGACCGGGCGCCGTGACCGGGACGGTGACGTTGAGCCGCTTCGGTACGCCGGCGACGGTGGTCGCCGTCACGGTGCGTCTGCTCGACGCCGAGGACCGCCTCGTCGGACAGACGTCCCCGGGGGAAGACGGTCGGTTCGTCTTGCCCGACGTCACGGTGGGGGCGTACGCCGTCGAGGTCGCGCATCCGGGGTACGTCACGGCACGGCGCGGTCTGGCCGTGGGACCCGGTGAAACCGTCTCGCTCGGGGACGTCTCCCTGCCACACGCTTCGGAGACGAACGAGGCCGTGTCGTTCGCGGGACGCATCCTGCTCGCGGCGGACGAGCCGCTCGCCGGCACGCGCGTTCGCGTGCGATTCGCCGATCGCGACGTGGCCCTGGGCGTGGCCTTCACCGCGCCCGACGGTCGGTTCGAGGTGCCCGCGGCCGCGGCGGATGCCTACGTGATCACCGTCGAGCGGGCAGGCTTCACGGGATTCGAGGGCATCGGCCCATACACCCGCCGACTCGACGGAACATGGGCCGATCCCGAGGGTGCCCCGCTCGAGCTGACGCTGGCGCCGGTCGCCGTGAACGGCCGCATCGAGGTCTCTTTCGACGTCGAGCCCGCCTGGCTCCCGGCCGAGGCACGGGTCGCCGACGTGACGCTCCGCTCCGGGCAGGCGAGCTGGCCGCGACCGGGCGTGCCCGGAGACCCGGCCGTGGTCTTCGACGGTCTCGCGGCGGGTGACTACGGCCTGCGGGCGGCGCGCCCGGGATTCGAGGGCTTCGAGGCCACGGCGGCGTTGCGATTCGGCGCGGAGACCGTCGCGCTCGCCGGCACCGTTCGGCTCGTCGACCTCGGGGCCGCGGGCCTCTCGCTCTCCGGTCAGGCGCGCACCGGGGCCGACTTCGACGGCATCGCCCTCGCCGGCGCCGATCTCTCGGGCGTGCAGCTCACCGGCTCGCTCGCCGGCCGCGACCTCCGGGGGGCCAACCTCGCGGGGGCGCAGCTCGATGGTCTCGACCTCACCGGCGCCCGGCTCGACGGCGCCAACCTGTCGCAGGCTACGCTGAACGGCGCGCAGCTCGCCGACGCGCGGCTCGACGGGGCGAATCTCGCCGGGGCGGTGCTCTCACGGGCCGATCTCACGGGCGCGACGCTCGACGGCGCGCGTCTCTTCGGTGCGGATCTGTCGGGCGCGACACTCATCGACGCCCGGCTCGTCGGTGCACAGCTCGTCGGGGCCGATCTCACCGACGCCGATCTCAGCGGGGCCGATCTGACGGCCGCGAACCTGAGCGGCGCGGTGCTCGTCCGCGCCCGGTTCGCCCCGGACGACGGCCCGGTCGCTGATCCACCCTGCGATCCGTCGGGCGATCGACCCGACGTGCGCCTCGGCGGTGTGTTGTTCTCGGGTGCCGATCTGCGCGAGGCCCATCTGCGGGGGGCCGCCCTCGCGGGGGTCGACTTCGGCGGCGCGCTGCTCAACGGAACCGACCTGCGGTTCACGTGCCTGACCCGCGCGGCGTTCGCGCTCACGGACCTCAGCGGCGCGCTGCTCGACGGGGCCGATGCCCGCGGGGCGGGGTTCACCAACGCGGTCGCCGTCGGCGCGTCGTTCATCGGGGCGGACCTCCACGGCGCTCGGTTCGCCGGGGCGGTCCTCGAGGACGCGGTGCTCGTCTGCCGCGACCGGACGGCGGCCGACACCTGCGCGTGTCCGCCCGCCCCGAGCCGGGACGATGGCGGCGAGGTCGTCGCAGGGGCACCTCCCCGGCGCCCGGGGGCGGCCTGTCGGGCGGCCCTGTCGGCGGCGAGCCTCGACGGCGCGGCCCTGCTCGGCGCCGACTTCTCCGGGGCGGCCCTGCCGGGCGCGTCGCTGCTCGGGGCGGTGCTCGCGGGCACGAACATGACCGACGCGGATCTGAGCGGCGCCTTGCTCGCCGGGGTCGACCTCGGCGACACACGCTTTCGTCGTGCCCGTCTCGACGGGGTCCGCCTGGCGGGTGCCCGGGTGGCTCCCGAGACGGACCTGACCGGCGCGTCCCTGGCCTTTGCCGATCTGAGCGCCGCGAGCGCCGTCGGCGCACGCCTGCGGGCGATCACGCTCGACGGGGCGGACCTCGGGTTCGCCGTCCTCTCCGGGGCGGACCTCCGGGGGGCGAGCCTCGTGGGCGCGCGGCTCGTCGGGACGAATGTCACCGGCGCGTTCCTGTCGGGCGCGGATCTGTCCGGCGTGCGACTTCTGAACACGGACCTCGACTCGACGGCCGACGTCTCGCCCCCGGCCGGAGAGCCGTACGGGCCGGCGTTGCACCTGCCGGGCGCCGACCTTTCCGGCCGATGGGACGTCGGGTTCATCGCTCGGCACCCGGGGTCGAACCTCGACGGGGCCGTGATCGGCGGGGGCGCATCCTTGACCGTTCCGCCCGTCGGTCTCATCGGAGTCAGCTTGCGGGGGGCGGTCTTCTCGGGCGATGCGCAACCGGCCGTCGTGGTGCGGGCCACGGACGGCGAGCGGGTCCGGTTCAACGCCGTCGATCTGTCCGGGGCGGACCTGACCATCGAGTTCCCCGACGGGCTCGACCTGCAGCGGGTGCGGGCGGCGGGCCTCACCGTGCGGACGCGCATGGAGTACCGGCGGGCGGCGCAGGGCGCTCGCGTGACGGCCAATCTGACCGGGTGGTCGTGCGGCGCCGTCGACGTGGACAACGATGCCGAACCCGAGAACTTCAGCCTCGCCGTCGAGGGCTCGGATCTGAGCGGGCTGCGCTGGTTCGGGCCCCTGCACGGCCTGAAGGCGCGCCACAGTCGACTCGACGGCGCCATCATCGACGAGCAGGCCGTGGACGGGCAGGGGGGCGTCGCCGTGCGGCGATGGGACCTCTCCGAGAGCTCCGCGGTCGGCCTCGATCTGGCCGCGGTTCGCACGCTCGACGACGCTTCGTTCCGCCGCGTCGATGCCACCGGTTTCGTCGCCCCGCGCCTGATGCAGAGCGTTCGTTTCTACCAGACCGATCTGCGCGGGGCCGACTTCGCGAATCGCTCGCTGACGGGCCTTCTGTGGCGAACGAGTGATCTGCGCGACGTCGACCTGTCCGGCGCGACGGTCACCGGCAGTTGCCTGGACAAGACGCAGAACGCGGGCGCTTCGTGGGCGCGGGCGCGGCTGAACAACGTGACGCTGCGGCAGCTCGACCTGCGCGGGGTCGCGCTCGACGGGACGACCACCAGCGTCAGCCGGACGTGCGAGAGCTTCCCCGCGGACCGCATCGCGGCCCTGTTTCCGAACGGGCCGGGCATCGTCGAGGGCGTCAGCGGGACACCGCCGTTCTGCGGTTCGAACGACGAGCAGGGCGTCCTCGACCCGCAGACGAACGCCTGGCGCAACGTGCGCGCCGCCGGTCCGACGTCGTGTTACGAGGGCGTCGGTTGGCCGGGGGTCTCGTGCTGGTCGCGCTGGAACGGTGACGACGGCGATGCGGGCCGCGAGCGCATGTATTCGTTCACGAACGCGACGCGGTATGCGGGCGAGAACACACCGCACATCCGGGAACTCTTTCGGTCCGGCCGCGGCATCAATGCCATCGAGCTCGTGCATCGGGACGGGCCGAACACACCGGGCATCGACTCGTTCCTGTCGAGCGTGGACGCGAACAGTCCGCTCGAATTCGAGGCGGCGATGGCCGGCACGCTGGCCGCCGCCCGGCTCGACACCGCGACGCTCGCGGGTCGTGGCCCCGGGGGCGGCGCCACGAGTCTTTCGAACTGGAGCCTGCACGGCGCCTCCGTCGGTTCGTTGACCATCCCGGCGAACGCGGGCTTCGCGGACGTCGACTTCTCGGACTTCACGGCCGGGCGGATCACCGGACCACCGGCGGGCACGATCGTGAACGTGCGCAGGGGGCGCTTCACCCCCGGCTCGGCGACGCTCGCGGCCCTCGCCGGGACCTGGCCGACCGTCGTGGACGTCCTGGTCGACGGTGCGGATTGGGCCGGGCGCATCCTGCCCAACGCGAACATCTCGCGCACGAGCCTGGTCGGGGCGCGGCTGGCCGGCGCTGCGTTGACGGGGTCGTCGATCTCCGAGTCCGTCCTGCGGGACGCGGATCTGGCGAACACGAACTTCACGTCGGCGGTTTACCTCGCCGACCTCGATCTCTCCGGCGCCGATCTGTCCGGCGCACAGTTCGCCGAGGCCCGGCTCGAGGGCCTGCCCGTCGAACGGTGGCATCCCGGACCGCTGAACCTTCGCGGCAGTGACCTCACGGGGGTCAATCTCAACGGCGCGGCCTTCGGCAACGTCGATCTGTCGGGCACGATCATGGACGCGGATACCCGCCTGTCGGACGTGCGCCTCGAGGGCGTCGAACTGCCGCGGGTCCTGCGCGGCATGACCTTCGACGGCGCGACGCTCGCCGGCGTCGAATGGCAGGGGCGCGACCTGCGCGGGGCGTCCCTGGTCGGCGCGCAGATCCGCGATGCGTCCTGGGCGGACGTCGTTCTCGTCGAGGCCGACCTCTCCGGTGCGACCCTGACGGATCTCGACGCGGAGGGCGTGCTCTTCGTCCGCGCCGACCTGCGGAATCTCACCTGCACGGCCTGCCGCCTGCGGAACTCGGACTTTGCGGGCGCCCATCTCGCCGGGGCGGATCTGAGCGACGCGACGCTTTTCGGCTCGGACTTCAGCGGCGCCGACCTCCGCGGGGCGACGCTTCCGCCGGCGGCGTTGATCGGCGACGAGGCACGCTTCGACGGCGCGCGACTCTGTGCGGGGGCGGCCGACCGCTTGACGCCCGCGCAGGCGGCGGTCGCGGTGATCGATCCGGGGTGCTGACCCCCGCACGCCGTCGGGCTCGTCCTTGCGCCGCGTCAATCGACACGGGGGCGTTTCGCATTCTCCGCGCGGGGTCGGGGGCGGGCGGTGTACCCTGCGGCGCATGTCGACGCCGCCCCTCAACGACGAAGAGAAGCTCCTCGCCCTCCTCAACGAGGTCCACCGTTTCCCCATGGTCTACGACGTCCGGGTCATCTGCGTGACCGAGACGGCGGCGTGGCTCGCCGACCGCCTGCTCGCCGAGACGGGCCTGAGCTTCACGGAGCCCCCCAAACAGCGCGTCAGCGGCGGTGGCAAGTACGTCAGCGTGCAGATGCAGCTTCAGGTGCAGGTGCCCGACGACGTCGTGCGCACCTATCGCATCATCCGCACCTTCGAGGGCGTCAAGACGTTCTTCTGAGGCGCCCCGGTGCGCCGGGGGCGCGTCAACGCGGGGGCCAGTCGAACTGCTGCGCGCCGGGGCCCCGCTCGAGACGGCCGCCGGCCCCCTCGCCGCCGTGGGCCTCGAAAACATACCCCGTGAAGTGATCGCCCTCGAGCGTGATCTGCCCGGCATCGTGGTCCACGGTGATCACCGTGCCCCCGAGCGTCTCGAAGCGCACCGTGCCCTCTCCGGGGTACACGCGCACGGTCAACACACCGGGATCGTCGGCGTAGCTGTCGACGTCCGGGTCCGTCGCGGTCGCGAGGGTGTCCACCGTCTCGCGCAGCAGCGGAATCACGGCCCCCGCGCGGACGTAGAGCGAGATGCGGTCGAACGGAACGTCGCGCTCGACGACGGTCGGCCCCTCGACGGTCTCGCCGGTGAACCAGTCGAAGAAGCGCCCCGCGGGCAGGACGTGCGCGACGTGCCCGCCGGCATCCGTCGCGGGGGCGACGTACAGCGCGTCGCCGAGACGGTACTGCGTCGCCGGGTGGACACCGAGCTCGGGGTGCGCGAGCCCGAGCGGCGTCGTGACCGGGTGTCCCGTCTCATGCGCCGCCTCGTTGAACGGGTGACGATAGGCATGCAGGCGGACGTAGAGGCGGGCGAACTGCCGATAGATCGCGAGCGTCTCGGCGTCGAACCGGCTCTCCACCGGGTCGTCGCGGCCGGTGTCATAGGGCTCGAAATCCCAGGGGTTGTGATGCTCGCTCCCGCCGGTCTGCATGACGCTGCCCAGGGCGGCGTAGGCCGTCCAGCGCAAGAAGACGTCCTTTGGGGCGCGGCCGTGACGGTACCCGCCCGTGTCCGAGGCGTAGAACGGATACCCCGAGGCCGAGAGCGAAAGACCACCGGCGATGGCGGCGGGCAATCCGCCGACGTGTCGCCCCTCGAGGTGCGCCTCGAAGCCATTACACAAGTCCCCGGGCCAGATGGTCGTCGTCAGCGTCTGATCGCCGTAGGTGCCCGCGCGGGAGAGAATGAAGTTGCGGCCGTCGCCGCCCGTCAGCTCGGCGAAGGGCCGGTGGTAGTAGGGCGCGATGCCATGGTGCATCGTGCGTTCCGTCTCGCCGTTGTGGAAGTCGAAGGACAGCGCCGTGCTGCCCGCGCCAATCTGAATGTCCTCGCCGAAGTCGAGCTTGAAGCCCTCGGCCCCGAGATCGGTGATACGACGAATGACATCGGTGAAAAAGGCCGTCGCGGCGGGGTTGGTCAGATCCACGAAGTCCGCCTCGTTGAACGGCTTCGGCCAGCCCTCGGGCATGCGCACGAACCAGCCGTTGTCCGCCGCCGTCTGCCAGAGCTCGCCCGTCGCCGGCTCGAGGTAGGGCGAGGCCCAGACGGCGAATCGCAGGCCGGCGGCATGGACCGCCGCCACCAGACCCTCCGGATCGGGGAACTTCTCGGGGTCCATCACGAATGTATTGATGCCCGTCGCCCAGGGGCGGTCGAGCCACATCCCGGACATCGGCAGGTCGTGTTCGCGCAGCGCCCGCAAGTCGTCGTACACCTGCGCCTGATCCCGGTTCTCGTTGCGCCAGATCCACCCGCCGAAGGCCCACTCGGCGGGGCGCGCCGGGCGACCGGTCTGTTCCACGTAGTGCTGCAGCACGTCGACGGGCGTGTCGGACCCATACAGATGAAACCGCAGCCGCCGGGCCTCGAAGGTGACCTGAATGCGCTCGGGGTCCGTGTCGGCGACGTCGAACAGACCGGCGTGGCGGTCCTCGACGAACAGACCCCAGCCGCCGGTGCCCAGAAGTAGCGGAATCGCGACGTGATACTCGGTGTAGAGACCCTCGCTGTCCAGCGTCGGTCCGATGTGCATGGGGCGCGAGCGGCCGCGGTGCTCCGGTGTGTCGAAGAGTTCGCCGAGGCCGTAGTACGCCTCGCCGGCCGGGGCGTCGAGCGAGAGGCGCAGTTGCACGAGTGTCTCCGTGCCCGACCCCTCGGGGGTCAGCTCGAACGTGAAGCGCCCCTCCGCGTCGGTCGTCGCCGTCAGGGTGGCCGTGAGCCCGTCGGCGCCCGTCAGCGGGATGCGGCCCGCCGCATCGGGGGCGCCCGCGACGTCGAGGGCATGCCACTCGACCCGCGCGACGCGGGGATTCGCCGGGTCGAAGAAGCGCGTGCGGTCGGCCGCTTCGGCGGCGCTCGCGGCGTGCCCCGTTTCGAGGCCGCGGACGCGCGCGAGCGGTACGTCGTCCCGGGTGAGCACGAGGCCCATCGGCGCGAGGACGTCGAGGCGGTAGCGACCGGCGGTCAGCGCGCCGACCACCCCGGGGGCACCGGCGTCGGCGTCGGCATCGGGATCGCCCTCGGCCGTGGCGTCCTTTTCGGCTGGCACGGCCGCGTCCGGTTCGACGGCCGGGCGCGTCGCGTCGGCGCCCGGTTCACCCGCCGGGCGCGTCGCGTCGGCGTCGGGCCCGACCACCGGGGCGGTCGAAGAGCCCGCGTCGTCGCAGGCGACGGCGAAGGGCGCGAGAAGCGCCGAGAGGAGACCCGGACGGAAGAGCTTTCGGGTGGCGGGCGTGCATCGCATGGGCGCGACGCTATCACGCCGTTCGCCCGGCATCACGGACCGCGCGGTGCGGTTCGCCAGGTGTCGTAGGCGTCGAGCACGGCCGCGTGGAGCAACTCCGCGATGCGTTCGTACCCCCCGCGCGTCAGGTGCACGCCGTCTTTCTGTGCCAGCGCCTGCCGTTTCCACGTGCGGATGCTGCCCGGGCCGCCCATGGCCGCGCGGGCGTCGAAGAACGCGCAGCCGTGCGCCGCCGCCTGCGCTCGCTGCACGTCGATGACCGCGTCCGTCAGGGCGGGCGCACGCCGGCCCTTGAGCAGGTCGAACGGGCCGGTGACCAGGCAGTCGGCGCCGGGGGCGGCGCCCTTCAGTGTCCGAAGCACGGCGACGAGCTGCGCGGTATAGGCCTCGAGGGACAGATTGCGGTCGTAGAGTTCGTTCGTGCCATAACTGACGACGATGAGGTCGCTCGCGAGCCGGCCGAGCACGCGGCCGAGCGCGTCCGGGTCCTGTCTGAGCAATGCGCGGGCCTGCGCCCCGTTGACACCGAGGGCGTCCCAGATGGCCCCTTCGCTGCGTTCGAGCGAAAACCCGATGAGACGGACCTCGCGGTCGGGCGGGCCGACGAGGGGGCGCACCGTGACCTGATGCGGCCCGTCGGAGAGCTCGAAGCGGCGAGCGTCCGGCTCGGGCCACGGCCCCCGGGTGCCGACGCGGCCGAGCAACACACCTTCGCCCGCGTCGTCGGCGCGCACCTCGAAACAGCCGCCGTTGGCCTGCCGCACGAAGAAGACGTCGAGCACGCTGAAGGTGCGCCCGAAGTCGCCCTTACCCGGTGTCCCGACGGTGACGCTCGCCGACGGATCCGCGCTCGCGACGCCGCAGGTCGACGGTCCGAGGCGACCGTCGTCGAAGCCTTCGGACTTGAGATCCACGCGCCACGGGCCGCTCATGTCCGTTCGCACGTGGTTCTGACCGGAGCCGCGCCAGGGCCGGCCGGCGAGGACGAACCCGCGACCGCCGTCCCCGAACCGTGACTGCATCAGCGTGCGCATGCGGCCGGACCACATGTCCGCGGCGATGTGCGAGTCACCGAGATGCGTCACCCGGACGCGCCCGCTCGCCGGTCTCGCGTCCCGGCGGGCGAGGGCCGAGAAGAACCGCGAAAGCGCCGGGGCGCCCTCGATCGGGGTGCCCGCGGTTTGCGTTCGGGCCGGCACCGGCAAACAGAGGGTCACGCAGGCGGCGACGAGCAGAAAGAGGTGTCTCATGGCAGGACACCGGAGACGTCGTGCAGGGGCAGCGGGCGCCCGCCACCGGGGCCGGCCGGTTCGCCCGCGACCCACAAGCGCAGGCCCGCGCCCGCCGGATCGGCCGGGTCCGCGTCGTCGACGGCGACGGCCACCGCCGGCAGCGCGCTGCGACCGGCCGTCGCGCCGGGCAGCCGGATCTCGACGGCCCACCCGCTCGCGCGCTGTTGCGCGAAGGCGCGGGCGCCGGGCAGGTCGTTCGTTTCGAGCCGGCCGTCGCGGTCCACGAAGAGGTCGCCCGTCTCCGTCAACACGCGCACGACGTCCCGGGGGGAGGGCTCGACGTCGCGCACGAGCACCGCGATGACCAGATCGCCACCCGCGCGACTGGCCGCCGCCGCCGCCGAGAGATCCGTCGGGCCCGCCCACGCCCGACCGGCCTCGACGAGGCGACACAACGCGGTGCCCGGTTCGAGCGCGTCGTGCGGCCACTCGGCGACGTCGCCGTCGGCGCGGACGGGGATCTGTCCGGCGGGCAGCAGGTCGAGGGGCAGGCCGCAGGCGGTCGTTGGCGCGAAGACGAGCCCGAGCCAGGGCAGCCACGGCGAACGCTCGTCGAGCCAGGTCAATCCGTCGAGGGCGGGCGCGGCGCCGATCTCCGTCGGTGGCAGGCCGTTGCGGGCCAGACGCACGGGAAACGCCACACAGGGGTCGGCCAGCGCGAGGGGATCCTCCGTGGCCCGCGGCTGGGGGGCGGCCTCACCGACGAGCTCGAGCGTGCCCATGCCACCGGGCAGCGGCCGACGGTCGATGACACCGGGGGGCAGTTCGGCGGGACCGGCGGCGCCGCTCGTCGGCGTCGCGCGCAGGGGCAGCGCCTGCACCCGGTCGGCGCACGCGGGCTCGGCGCCGGCGGCCAGAAGATACCCGCGTTCGGCGCCCCCGGGGCCGTGCAGCGGCAGTCGGCCGGCGGGGCGGGTCAGGCAGGGATCGAACACGAACGGGACGTGGGCCGCCACCCAGGACAGCGCGGCGCCCGCGCCCGGCGGCGTCCCTGGCTGCGGCGCGCCGGTCACCGAGAAGGCGCGGCCTTCGACCACGGTACGGCGGCCGCCGTCGCGTGCGAGCAAGCGTTGCAGGTGCAGCGTCGTCAGGCGATCCCCATCGAATTGCAGCAGCGCGTGTTCGTCGACGAGGGCCTCGCCGGGGGCGGGCCAGGGGTCGGGTGCGGGGCCGGCCGGTTGCCACCGCCGGTCGGGGCTGCGCACCTGCTCCCAGACCGTCCGGCGGCTGGCCGGGGCGGGCAGGCCGGCGGCGCGGGCCCCGGGCCGGAACGCCTCGGCTCGGGAGCGCAGGCGCACGAGTGCCCCCTCGGGCGTCACCGTCACGAGGCCCGGGGCGTCGTAGAGCGTCCCGGCGGCGGTGTCGACGAGATACGTCCGCCCGTCGCCCCAGAAGACGCCGTAGGGGCTCGGTGGCGGGCCGGAGGCGTCGGCGAGCCCGGGGGCACACAGGAATGCCGTGGCCGCGGCGAGGGCCGTCAGCGGGGCGCCGGGGCGCAGACTCGGGGCAAAGGGCGGGGGACCGGACACGGGGCGAACGTACCACGGATTCCCGTCGATGCGTCCCGTCGGGCGGTCGGGCGGTCGGGCCGTCGGGCGGTCCGCCGGTTGCCCCGAACGCGGCCGTGACGTAGCATCGACGTCATGCGTTTCGCTCTGCAGACCCTCGCCGCGACTGCTTGCCTGACTTCGCTCGGTGTCTCTGCCCACGCCGCGGACCCGCCGGCGCCGGGCTCGGTCGCCGCCCCACCGACGGCCCGCCCGGCCGGCCCGGAGACGCTGAAGCAGCGTCAGGAGACGGTCGAGGGCATGATCAAGGCCGGGCCCCAGCACCTCAGCGTGCAGCAGGCGCGGGCGCTCGGCCGGCCGAAGTATCTCTTCGGACCCGATGGCACGTTCGCCCCGCCTCCGGCGGCCCGACCCGATGCGTTCGCGGACGCGCCGCCGCTGTGGCAGGCCCTCAACGGGTGGCGACGCCCGCGCTGACGCCGTCGACGACCGCCGACCACGTCGCCGCGTGGTCGACCGAGACGCGCCCTTCGGCCTGTAGTTTCACGAGGTGCGCCCGCAGGGACATCCGCGCGATGGGCATGACCCCCGGCGCGACGTCCGAATACACCCGCGGCAGCAGCGCCTCGAGGTCCGCGGGACCGACCGAAAGAGCCTCGACGATGCGCCCCTCGCGCCACAGGCGGTGCTGGATGTACTCGGTCAGCTTCTCGCGCGCGCCCCCGATGACACCGCCATGCGCCGGGAGCAGGGCGGTGCAATCGAGCGCCCGCACCCGTGCGAGCGCGGCGAGGTAGTCGGCCATCGACCCCTCGTCCGGATCGACCAGAATGGTGCCGATGCCGGCGACGAGGTCCCCGACGAGGGCCGTCCGGGTGCCGGGCTCGAGGAGAACCACATGCCCGGGGGCGTGCCCGGGGGTCGCGACCACGGTCAGGGCAGTGTCGCCCGCCGGAACCCGCTCGCCGTCCAGAAGGACCCCCTCCGCCGGGAACGGCAGGCGCGCCGCCGCGTCCGGGTGGGCGAGAATGCGGGCGTCGAACCGGGCCGAGACGGCGGGGGCGGCGGCGATGTGATCGTGATGCGCATGCGTCAGCACCACGGCCTCGACCCGGGCGCCGCCTGCACAGCGCGCGTCCAGATACTCCAGCAGCGCGGCCTGCTCCCCCGGGTCGGGCGACGCGGGATCGACCACCACCAGGCGCTCGCGGCCCACGACGTAGGCGTTGGTGTGCGTCGCCGGGGGCAGCGTCGGCGTGCGGAGCGGAAACAGCGTCACGTCGGGCCGCACCCGCGCGAACCGGGGCGGCACGCCATGGGACCACGGACCCGCCAGCGCCCGCGCGGGCAGCGTCTCGAATCCGCGGGCGAGCGCCCCGAGCAAGAACTGCGTCGGCGGGGCCAGCAGGAGGCGCCCGAGGGCCCAGTCGGCCAGCAGGTCGTCCGCCGTGCGCCAGGCGCACTCGACGAGCTCCACCCCGTCGACCCGCGGGTCGAGGGGTGTCCCCTCGGGCGAGGCGTACAGGAAGAAGTGCGTGTGCATCGGCGCGACGAGGTAGTCGGGCGTGCGCCAGTAGCCCAGCGGCACGAGGCGCGTCGGGTCGAGCGCCAGGCCGACCTCCTCCCACGTCTCGCGGACGACCGTCCGGACGGCGGCGTCCGGGGCCTCGCGGGGGCCATCGGCCGCATCGTGACGCCCGCCCGGGAACGCCCAGAAGCCGCTCATGAACGGGGCGCTCGGGCTGCGGCGCACGGCGAGGACGGCGGGGGGCGCGTCCGGCTCCGCGCCGGGCCGGCAGATCAGCACGCTCGCGGCGATCGGGATCAAGTGGGGCGACATCGGGCTTGCGGGATTCATCGGCCGAGAATATGCCGCAACTCGCGACGCGAAATCCGGCAACATTCGCCGGTCGTCGGGGGTCGAACCGGATGTGAACGCCGGAGAGGACCCGATGACGCACCGCCCGACGCCCGGAATCCTGCCGATGATCACCACCGTCCCGCGACGATTCGAGACGCTGCTCGAGGCCGAGCCGATGGCCCCGGCGTTGATCCTCGTGCGGCCGGGTGCGCGCGACCGCGTGTGGATCCGGGCGGCCGTCGAGCACCGGGCCGTCCGGCTCGCCGGGGCGTTCGCGCGGGCGGGGCTGCCCGGTCAGGCGCGGGTCCGCTTCGCCGGGGCCGGCGCGCTCGACCGCCTGGCCGTCGCGTACTTTGCCCTCGCGACGGGCCGGGTCCTGCTCGACGACGGTGTCGACGATCCCGGCGCCTTCCTCGTCGACGACGATGCGCTGCGGGGCGCCGCCATCGCCGCCGAGCCCTACGCCCTTCGTACCGTGGTCCGTTCCTCGGACCCCGCCCTCGCACTGCCCGCCGTCCGCTCCCACGGCGACGTCTTTCGGGCGGTGATGGCCGGGCATCCCTTCGACAGTGCGATCGGCCGCGCGATCGAGTCCCTCGCCCTCGGCGAGCCGCTCGTCATCGACGCCGGCGGGACGGAATCGACGGAGCTCCGGGCCCTCGTGTACGCGGCCTGACGCTCGGGCGAACTATCGCTCGCGCCGGGCAGCGGCGAGGGCGAGCAACACCCCCGCGGCGACGGCGACGTTCAAAGACTCGACGTCCCCCGTGCCGGGGATGGTGACCCGCTGCGCGCAGGCGGCGCGGGCCCTTGCGGCGAGCCCGACCCCCTCGTTGCCCATGACGATGCAGACCCCGGCGGGCCAGGCAAACCGGGTCGCGCTCTGCCCGCCGCGGGTGTCCGCGGCGACGGCGACGATGCCGCGGGCGGCGAGGCGACGCAGTGCATCACCGAGATCGGGGACGCCACAGACCGGCACGACCTCAGCCCCGCCCTGCGCAATGCGGACGGCCGCCGGCGAGAGCATCGCCTGTCGCTCGGTGTGCGGGACGAGCAGGCCCGCGGCCCCGAAGTACGCGGCGCTGCGCAGGATGGCGCCGAGGTTGTGCGGGTTGCCGACGTCGTCGAGCGCGACGAGCAGCGCATCGGGTGGCGTTCGGGACAGCAGCGTCTCGAAGTCGGTCAACGGCAGCGGAGCCGCCACGACGACGACGCCCTCGTGGTGCGTCGTGCGGGCGACCTTCTCGAGATCGTCGGCGGTGACCTCGCGGTAGGGCCGGCGCGCCGCCGCCGTGGTCTTCAGCAACGGGCCGAGGCGATCGCGGACCTCGCGCTGGTACAGCACCCGCTGAATGGCCGAGGGCCGGTGCCGCGCGAGCGCGAGCGCCGCATTGAGGCCGTAGACGACGCTCTCGTCGCTCACCGGCGGGGCGGCTGGCACGGGCGGCCCGTGCGGCCCGTGCGGTGCGTGCGGACGGTCCGGGGACGGCCGGGGCGGGCGCTGCGTGCGGGCGGCCGGCGGCGGCGGCGGGCGGTTCGACGGGGGGCGCGGGCCGTTCGGGCGGCGGGTCGACATGGGGGCGCAGCATCGGGGGCGATCCGGGTCGTGTCAAACGTCGATTTCGTTGCCGGTCGTCCGCAGACCCGGGCGTGTCGGGTCAACCTTTGGCATCATCGCGGGATGCGAGACGCCGAAGCCCGCCGCGCCCGCCTTCAGGTCGGGTTCCACCCCCCCGGCCCCCCGGCCGCCGCGCCCCCGGGGCTCGAACCGGGGCCCGACGAGACGCTCGACGCCCTGTGCGGTGCCTGGCGCATTTTTCAGCTGCGCCGCGGCCATCGTTACAGCGCCGACGACCTGCTCGTGGCGTGGTACGCGGGTGAGACCGCACGGCGCGCCGGGCTGACCGTCGACCGCGCGCTCGACCTCGGCAGCGGCATCGGCTCCGTCGCTCTGATGGTGGCCTGGCAGTTCCCCGACGCCCACCTGACCACGGTCGAGGCGCAGGCGCAGAGTCGGGCGCTGGCGGCGCGCTCCGTGGCCTGGAACGGCGTCGGCGACCGCTACACCCTGCTCGCCGGGGACCTCCGCGAGGCCGCGCCCGCCACCGGTGACTTCGACCTCGTGACCGGCAGCCCCCCCTACTTCGACCCGGCTGCCGGCGTGGTCAGCGACGGCCCGCAGAAGGGTCCCTGCCGGTTCGAGCTGCGGGGCGGGGTGGAGGACTACTGCACCGCCGCGGCCCGGGCCGTCCGCCCCGGGGGTCGAGTGGTGCTCGTCATGGCCAGCGCGGGCCGGGCGCGCGTCGTGTCCGGCGCGGCGGCTGCCGGGCTCGTGCTCGAAGCGTGGCGCCCGGTGGTCTTCAAGGAGGGCCGCCCGCCGATGATCGACCTCTTCGCACTGCGGCTCGGGAGTCCCGGCGACCGGATCGACCCGGTCGACCGGGTCGACCCGCGCCGTACCATGCCGGGTCTCGAGGGGATGTCGGAGCCACCGCTGATGCTGCGTGCCGCCGATGACACCCGGACCGACGCCTTCCGCGCCGTGCGCCGGGCCATGGGCTACCCCCCGGGGGCCGCGTGAACCCGGGGCGCAAACCGGGCTATCCCGTCGAACTGCGGCTCGATGGCCGGCGCGTCGTGGTTCTTGGCGAGAAGGCCGAGACGCGTCGCGCCGCGCTGGAAGCCGCGGGGGCCCGTGTGGATGTCGGCGCGGACCGCCTGGTGGGCGCCCGCCTGGTCATGCTCACCGCGCCGGTCGACCTCGCGCTTGCCGCGCACCTCCGCATGGCCTGCGACGCCGCGGGGGCGCTGCTGTGGGTCGAGGATCATCCCGAGGCGAGCGACGTCACGCTCCCGGCGATCCTCGAGAGCGGGCCCGTGCGCCTGGCGATCAGCACGGGCGGGCGTTCGTCCGCCTTGTCCCGTGCCGTGCGCGACGCGCTGCGACCGCTACTCGGCGAGGCGTTTGCGGCCTGGGCTCAGGAGGTGGTCGACGCCGGCGTGCGCCGGCCGCGGGGCCGCTTCGAGGGCCACTTCGAGGCCCAGACGCCGGACGAGCCGCGGGATCCGGCCGAGCCGGACGGCGGGTCCACGCCGTAGGCCTCCGGGCGGGCGGATGCCTTGCTTCGCGGGTGGTTTGATGTAGGCAAATATCCCATTGACCCCGCGTCCGGGTCCGGCGCAGAATCTCCCAACACGAACAAGCCTGGGGAGGCGGACATGCGCGCGGTGGTTCAACGTCGACAGTGGAGCCGCTCCAGCGGGTTCGTGGCCGGCCTCGCCTGGGTCCTCGCGGCCTGCGGCGATGGCGGGAGCGGCAGCGGTGGGAATACCGGGGGGACGGGCGGGGGCGGCGGCGGTGCGCTCGGGGGCGCGACCGACGGCGGTCCCGGCGGCTTGCCCTCCATTCTCGACGCGAACTCCGGGCGTCCCCCGCGCGACTTCGGCACGGGTGACGGGGGCCTCGCGGGCTTCCGGGACGCCTGCAACGACAACCTCGACTGCGCAAGCCGCTGGTGCGTGCCCTTCGAGGACCACAACGTCTGCACGCAGACCTGCCTCGACGAGGGCTGTCCGGACGGCTGGAACTGCCACGCCGTCGCCAATACCAACCCGGACGTCGTCTTCATCTGTTTCCCGCCCGGCAACCGCCTCTGCGGCGGCTGCGTTCAGGACGCGGACTGCCCGGGGGGCCGGTGTTACGGCCTCGACGGCCTCAACGTCTGTGGCCTCGACTGCGAGACCGACGAGTCGTGCCCGCAGGAGTACGCGTGCCAGAAGGTCTTCGAGGCGGCCGACGCCCCGAAACAGTGCGTCCCCCGCACCCAGTCGTGCACCTGCGACGCCGAAACGGCGGGCAACGTGCGCGTCTGCGAGAAGTCGAGCGATACCGGCACCTGTTACGGGCGCGAGACGTGTGACCCCGAGCAGGGGTGGACGGGCTGCGACGCCCCCGAACCCCGCCCCGAGGTCTGCAACCTCGCCGACGACGACTGCAACGGCCTGACGGACGACATCGCCGGCCTCGGCGGGGAGTGTGAGCGCACCGTCGAGGTCGACGGCGCCGAGTCGACCTGCCGTGGGCGCCTCGTGTGTTCGCGCGAGTCCGAAGACCCCATCTGCACGGCGGCCGAACCCATGGCCGAGGCGTGCAACTACCTCGACGACGACTGCGACGGCGACACGGACGAGACGTTCCCCGAGCGCGGCGCCATCTGCGAGATCGGCATCGGCGTCTGTCGGCGGGTCGGCGTGACCGAGTGCACGGACGACGGCACCGGGACGCGCTGCAACGTGGTGGAGGGCGCGCCCGGACCCGAGCGCTGTGACGGCCTCGACAACGACTGCGACGGCGAGACCGACGAAGGTTTCGAAGGCCTCAACGAGCCCTGTTTCAACGGCGTCGGCGCCTGCCGGCGGGCCGGGGCGCTGCGCTGCTCGGCCGACGGCGCGGGCGTCGAGTGCCCGGCCGTCCCCGGTCAGCCGTCGGAAGAGATTTGCGACGGCGTCGACAACAACTGCGACGGTGCGGACGACGAGGGCTTCGACGGCCTGTTCGAGCCCTGCGAGGCGGGCGTCGGCGGCTGCCGGCGCCAGGGCTTCCTGTACTGCACCGAGGATGGCCGTCGGGTGGAGTGCACCGCCATCCCCACGGATCCGGTGCCCGAGCGCTGCAACGGCGTCGACGACGACTGCAACGGACAGGTCGACGAGCTCTTCCCCGACCTGAACACACCGTGCAGCCGCGGCCTCGGCCTTTGTCAGCGCGCGGGCGTCAACGTCTGCTCGCCGGATGGCGCGGCCACGATCTGCAACGCCCCGAACAGCGAGCCGCAGGGCGAGCGGTGCGATGGCCTCGACAACGACTGCGATGGTGAGATCGACGAAGATTTCGCCGGCCTCGACGAGATCTGTCAGGCGGGTGAGGGCGCCTGTCAGCGCGTCGGCATCGTCGTGTGTACCCCGGACGGGCTCGGCGCGACCTGCAGCGCCGTCGCCGCCCCGCCGCAGCCCGAGGTCTGCAACGGCCTCGACGACGACTGCAACGGGCAGATCGACGAGCCTTTCCCCGACGTCGCCCGGCCCTGCTCGGCCGGCGACGGGGCCTGCCTGCGCTTCGGCGTGTACCGCTGCGCGCCGGACGGCGCGGCGACGGTCTGCGACGCGGCGCCGGGCGAGCCGGGTGACGAGTTGTGCAACAGTGTCGACGACGACTGCGACGGCGACACCGACGAGGACTTCGAAAATCTCGACACCCCGTGCAACAGTGGCGTCGGCGCCTGCGCCCGCGCCGGCATCTACGTCTGCGGCGACGACGGCGCGGGGGTCGTGTGCAACGCCGCGGCGGGGGCGCCGGTCGCGGAGACCTGCAATGGCCGCGACGACGACTGCAACGACCGCACGGACGAGGTCTTCGCCGATCTCGGACGGCGCTGCGAGACCGGCCGCGGGGAGTGTCGCCAGGTCGGTTTGCGCATCTGCGCGCCGGACGGGGCGGGCACCACCTGCAGCGCCGAAGAGGGCCTGCCCCAGGCCGAGACGTGCGACAGCCGGGACAACGACTGCGACGGTGCCATCGACGAGGACTTCGCGGGCCTGAACACGGCGTGTCAGACCGGCGTCGGCGAGTGTGCGCGGCCCGGCGTGCGCGTCTGCAGCGCCGATGGCGCGGCGGTCGCCTGCAACGCCGTCGCCGGAGCCCCCGACGCCGAACGCTGCGACGGGCGAGACAACGACTGTGATGGCACGGTCGACGACGGCTTTGCCGGCATCGGCGAGGTCTGCAACGTCGGGAGCGGCGTCTGTGCACGAACGGGCGTCCAGGTCTGCGCCGGCGACGGGGCGGCGGTGGTCTGCAACGTCGCGCCGGGGCAGCCGCAGGCCGAGGTCTGCAACAGCGCCGATGACGACTGCGACGGCACGGTCGACGAGGGGTTCGACAACCTCGGGCGGGCCTGCAGCGTCGGGCGAGGCATCTGCGCCCGCGCCGGCGTGCTCGTCTGCAACGCGGGCGGCAATGGCGTGGTGTGCGACGCCGAGGTCGGGCCCGCGCTCGGGGCCGAGCTCTGCAACGGCCTCGACGATACCTGTGACGGCCGGGTCGACGAGGGGATTGCCGGCCTCGGCGAGATTTGCACGCAGGGGCGCGGTGCGTGTCTGCGCACGGGCGTGAACATCTGTGACCCCGCCGGGAACGGCGTCGTGTGCAACGTGCAGGCGGGCGCCCCGGGGGCCGAGACCTGCAACGGCGTGGACGACGACTGTGACGACAGTACGGACGAAGGCTTCGCGGGGCTCGGCCAGGCCTGCGTCGACGGACGGGGCGTCTGTCAGCGCGCCGGCGTCACCGTCTGTTCGGCCGATGGGGCGGGTGTCGCCTGCAACGCCGTCCCCGGTCAGCCGGCGCCCGGCGGCGAGCTCTGCAATGGCCTCGACGACGACTGCAATGGTCAGACGGACGAGACGTTCCCCGATCTCAATACGGCCTGCCAGGCGGGCGACGGGGCCTGCATGCGGGCCGGCGTGCGGCGCTGCCGCGCGAACGGCGCCGGCACGGAGTGCAACGCGACGCCGGGGCCGGCGGCGGCCGAGCTGTGCGATGGCATCGACAACGACTGCGATCGCACCGTCGACGACGGGTTCGCCGGGCTCGGAACGGCCTGCACCAGTGGTTTCGGTATCTGCCGGCGAAACGGCGTGCTGATCTGCAATGCCAACGACCGCCAGGGCGCGCCGGTCTGCGATGCCGTCGCCGGACCCTCGAATGGGGCGGAGACCTGCGACAATCAGGACGACGACTGCGACGGCGACGTCGACGACGGGTTCCGCGACCTGAGCGGCATCTACAACGGTCTGACCCATTGCGGGTACTGCGGCAACGACTGCAACGCACTCTGGAACAACGACCCCGCGTCTTTCGGTGTCGCGCCGCGCTGCGACGTCGCCGCCAACCGTGCGCAGTGCGCCTTCAGCTGCCTGCCCGGGCGCCTCGACGCCGACCGCGTGGCGAACAACGGGTGCGAGCTCGAAATCGACAACGGATGCGTCTACGTGAGCACCCCGGCCAACGGCGGGGTGGACAACGCCAACTGCGGTTCGGTCCAGGCACCGTGCGCGACAATCACCTTCGGCATCGGCCGCGCGTCGGCGCAGGGACGGGCGCGGGTTCGCGTCTCCGACGGCGTCTATCGCGAGAGCGTGACGCTCACCAATGGCATCAGCGTCCTCGGCGGGCATCACCGGACGACGTGGATTCAGAATCCGGCATTGAACGTGACGATCATCAACGGCCGCACGCTCGCGGGCATTCACCGCAAAGCCGTCATCGCGCAGAGCATCACGCTCGCCACGGTCTTCGAGGGCTTCGTCGTCAACGGCGAGTCCCCGCTGCAGGAGGGCAATAGCTACGGCATCTACGTCCGCGACTCGAACAACACGCTGACCATCCGCAACAATCGCGTCTTCGCCGGTGACGGCGGGCGCGGCGTGCCCGGCACCAACGGCGGCGCCGGTCAGCTCGGCGTGAACGGGACGGTCGGGCGCGCTTCCTACGGCGTCGGGGCGTGTGCGAGCGGTGCCAACGTCATCATCAGCAACGGCGGCGCCGGCGGCGCGCGGGTGTGCGGCGCGGTGACCGTCAACGGCGGCAACGGTGGCGGCACGGTCTGCCCCGACAAGGAGCGCCCCGAAGGCGACGGCGCGACCGGCGGCAATGGCCTCGCGGCGGGCAGCAACGCCGGTCCCGGCGGCGACGGCGCCTGGGGCATGCAGGGCGTCACCGAGTTCTTCGCCGGCTTCCCCATCAGCCGCACCTGCAACGTCTCCGACAACGCGGCCGCCCACCAGGACGCCTACGTCGGCAGCCCCGGGACGGCCGGGACGGATGCCACGGGTGGCGCCGGGGCGGCGGCCAACAACGGCAGCGTCGGCGCGGACAACGAGTGGCGCGGCGCGCTCGGCGCGGCCGGTGGCAGCTCGCGGCCCGGCGGCGGCGGTGGCGGTGGCGGTGGCGCGGCCGGCGTGCGCGACACGACCGCGGTCTGGTGGGACGTCGGCGCGACGGGCGGCGGCGGCGGCAGCGGCGGGTGCCAGGGCACCTCGGGCACGGCCGGCAGCACCGGCGGCGCGTCGTTCGGCATCTTCATCACCTT